>NZ_VWWW01000003.1:0-562458 GCF_011752765.1 Enterobacter sp. Tr-810
TTTGCCTGGCGGCTTTAGCGCGGTGGTCCCACCTGACCCCATGCCGAACTCAGAAGTGAAACGCCGTAGCGCCGATGGTAGTGTGGGGTCTCCCCATGTGAGAGTAGGGAACTGCCAGGCATCAAATTAAGTAGTAAGCCGGTGCATAAATCCGGTGGTTACAGAAGTCTTCGGTGGAGCGGTAGTTCAGTCGGTTAGAATACCTGCCTGTCACGCAGGGGGTCGCGGGTTCGAGTCCCGTCCGTTCCGCCACTTATTGAAAGCCCTGAGCTAACGCTCAGGGCTTTTTTCTTATCTGTCGTATAATTATTGCTGAATTAGCAAAAATCCTCTGCGTTTTACGCTCTTTTTCTGAATAACGGCAATCGCGATAATCTTCCTCAGTTAACGAACACAATATGATTAACGAGGAATGACATGACTATCCCTGCATTTGGTCTGGGCACTTTCCGCCTGAAAGACGACGTTGTTATCGCATCTGTAAAAACTGCTCTTGAACTTGGCTATCGTTCCGTTGATACGGCACAGATTTATGAAAATGAAGCTGCCGTTGGCCAGGCAATTGAAGAGAGTGGCGTAGCCCGCAATGAACTTTTCATCACCACTAAAATCTGGATTGAGAACCTCAGCAAAGACAAGCTGATCCCAAGCCTGAAAGAGAGCCTGAAGAAACTGCGTACCGATTACGTCGATCTGACGCTGATCCACTGGCCATCACCGAACGATGCCGTTTCTGTGGAAGAGTTCATGCAGGCGCTGCTGGAAGCAAAAGAGCAGGGCTTAACCCGTGAAATTGGTATCTCTAACTTCACTATCCCGTTGATGGAAAAAGCCATTGCGGCCGTGGGTGCAGAAAACATTGCAACCAACCAGGTTGAGCTGTCTCCGTATCTGCAAAACCGTAAAGTGGTTGACTGGGCTAAACAGCACGGCATCCATATCACCTCTTACATGACTCTGGCCTATGGTAAAGCACTGAAAGATGAAGTGATTATCCGCATTGCGCAGAAACACAATGCCACGGCTGCACAGGTGATTCTGGCCTGGGCAATGGGTCAGGGCTATGCCGTTATCCCATCTTCAACTAAACGTGAAAATCTGGCGAGCAACTTGTTAGCACGGGATCTCCAGCTGGATGACGAAGACAAAAAAGCGATCGCTGCTCTGGATTGCAACGATCGCCTGGTAAGCCCGGAAGGTTTAGCACCTGACTGGGATTAATATTGACCCACTCTCTGTGCCCTAAACCCTCACACAGCTCCTTCGGGAGCTGTTTTCGCATGTTCGCTGAGGAAGTCGATAAATGCGCGGATACGCGTACTCACCGCTCTGTCACTGTAATACACCGCACTAAACGGCATCTCTACCGGCAGACGTTTATCAGCCATCAACTCTATCAGTTCCCCACGGGCAATCTCTTTATCGATCATGTAATCGGATAAACAGGCAATCCCGTTTCCTTCAAGACAAAGCTGTTTCAGTGTTTCTCCACTGTTGGACGATAAGCCGCAATCTATCTCATGAAGCTGTCCGTCACTACAGGCGACAGGCCAGGTATTCAGCGATACGGGTTCGGTAAAGCCCAGGCACAGATGCTGCTTCAGATCCTCGACCGTTTCAGGCTGGCCAAACTGCGCAAGATATTCTGGCGATGCAATAATTTTTCGGTAGCTCGTAAATAAAGGGCGAGCACGCAGGCTGGAATCGGTAAGTGTGCCAGCGCGGATTGCTACATCTACCTTTCTCTCTATCAGATTAATGAATGTCTCAGATGACACCAGCGACAAGGTCATTTCCGGGTAACGTTCACGAAAAGGTTTAATCAGTGGCATCAGGTAATGCAACACCACGGGGGTCGCCGCATCAATACGCAGCAGCCCGCGTGGCGTACTGCGCGATTCCATGATTTCTGTCTCTGCTGCGGCCATTTCCTGCAAGACGGACTGTACGCGGCGGAAGTAACGCTCGCCTTCTTCCGTCAGGCTTAACTGCCTTGTGGTCCGGTTGAGCAGGCTGACACCAAGCTTCATCTCCAGCTTTTTCACCGAGCGGCTAATGGCGGAGTTTGCCTGTCCGAGTTGCTCAGCTGCACGGCTAAAACTGCCACTTTCTACCACGGCGACAAATATTGCCAGCTCTTCTGATGTTGCCTTCATTATTGCACCACCTGCAAAATTCTATTGAGATTTTGACCATTTTTGTTATTTAATCACTGGCGCATACTTCTTGTCATCTTAATCCTGATGATACGGAGTATATTATGCCACTGGCGCTACTTGCCCTGACGATCAGTGCCTTCGCAATTGGCACGACCGAATTTGTTATCGTAGGTCTGGTTCCTACGATCGCAAACCAACTTGCTATCTCTCTGCCTTCTGCCGGGCTGCTGGTTTCTATCTACGCACTGGGTGTGGCAGTCGGTGCCCCGGTTCTTACGGCGCTGACCGGACGTTTTCCGCGTAAGCAGTTATTGATGGCGTTAATGGTCTTGTTCACCGCCGGGAATATTCTGGCCTGGCAGGCACCTGACTACACCACGCTGGTCATTGCCCGTTTGCTGACAGGCCTTGCTCACGGTGTGTTTTTCTCGATTGGTTCAACCATTGCAACCAGCCTGGTGCCCAAAGAGAAAGCGGCATCTGCCATTGCGATTATGTTTGGCGGATTAACCGTTGCGCTGGTCACCGGCGTGCCTCTGGGGACGTTCATCGGCCAACATTTTGGCTGGCGTGAAACGTTCCTGGCCGTCTCATTGTTGGGCGTGATTGCTCTGGTAGCTAGTCTGCTTCTGGTCCCTTCAAATATTCCTGGCCGCGCGAGTGCCAGCCTGAGCGATCAACTTAAAGTACTGACTCATCCTCGCCTGCTGATCATCTATGCGATTACCGCTTTGGGGTACGGTGGTGTCTTTACCGCATTTACTTTCCTTGCGCCGATGATGCAAGAGTTGGCGGGCTTCTCACCGAGCGCGGTAAGCTGGATCTTGTTGGGCTACGGCGTGTCGGTGGCAATTGGCAATATCTGGGGTGGCAAGCTTGCCGATAAACACGGTGCAGTTCCGGCCCTGAAATTTATCTTCGCAGCCCTGGTTGTACTGCTGCTGGTCTTCCAGTTCACCGCTTCTGTGCAGTATGCGGCGCTGGCCACGGTACTGGTGATGGGGATCTTTGCATTTGGCAACGTGCCGGGGCTTCAGGTCTATGTCGTCCAGAAGGCAGAGCTTTATACACCTAATGCCGTTGATGTTGCATCGGGTCTGAACATTGCTGCGTTCAATATCGGTATCGCACTCGGCTCCATCATCGGTGGGCAGACTGTTGAACACTTTGGCCTGACCCAGACACCGTGGATTGGCGCTGTGATTGTGCTTATCGCTTTCCTGCTGATTGGCCTGAGCGGCCGCCTTGATAAGCCTGCCAGGGTGGCTCTTGGATAAATATCAGTAAGTGCTCGCTTACAAAACAAAAAAAGGTTTCTCAGTAATTGCGTTGAAACTGTGACCTAAAATCCCTATAACATTAGAACCAGTCCGTTTTCCGGGCTGGTTCATGTTATAGAGGCCGTTTCCGAAAGTGCGAAAAAATACCTATGCCATGCGTTATGTTGCCGGATTACCTGCGGAGAGAATACTGCCTCCGGGTTCGTTCGCGAGCATCAGCCAGGCATTGCCCGCTGGTACGCCGTTAAGCAGCGATGAAAAAATTCGTGTGCTGGTGTGGAATATCTTTAAGCAACAACGTGCTGAATGGTTATCTGTCCTCAAAAATTTTGGTAAGGACGCGCATCTTGTTCTCCTGCAAGAAGCGCAAACGACGCCTGAGCTGGTCAGGTTTGCGACCACTAACTATCTTGCGGCTGATCAGGTACCTGCATTCGTGCTGCCGCAACACCCTTCTGGCGTCATGACGCTTTCCGCGGCGCATCCCGTTTATTGTTGCCCACTTCGTGAGCGAGAACCTATTCTGCGGCTGGCAAAATCCGCGCTGGTTACCGTTTACCCTTTACCGGATAGCCGTTTGCTGATGGTCGTCAATATTCATGCTGTCAATTTCAGCCTGGGTGTGGATGTCTACAGCAAGCAGTTACTTCCGATTGGCGATCAGATTGCCCATCATAGCGGGCCTATCATTATGGCCGGGGATTTTAATGCCTGGAGCCGCCCGCGGATGAACGCCCTGTATCGCTTTGCGCGTGAGATGTCACTGCGCGAAGTGCGTTTTAACGATGACCAGCGTAAGAAAGCCTTTGGTCGTCCTCTCGATTTTGTCTTTTATCGCGGTTTGAGTGTTCACGATGCCTCTGTGCTGGTGACACGTGCATCCGATCACAATCCTCTACTAGTTGAATTCAGTCCCGGCAAACCTGATAAATAATGGTGTGTCAGGTCTGCCGTGGGGCAGACCTATGTGCAGGTGCTGCCCTTTATTTTTTATCAACCAAAGGACAGTAAGATGACAACACACTCCCATCATGACAACGTAGAAAAACAGTTTGGCTCACAGGCAAGTGCTTATCTGAGCAGCGCCGTCCATGCGTCTGGTCGCGATCTGACGCGTCTGAGCGAGCGGCTGGCGGCATTCCCGCAGGCGCACGCGCTGGATTTAGGGTGTGGGGCAGGGCACGCAAGCTTTGCTGCCGCGCAGCAGGTCGCTCAGGTGACAGCATATGATTTATCCAGCCAGATGCTCGACGTTGTGGCTGAAGCCTCCAAAGCTAAAGGACTGACAAACCTCATTACCCGTCAGGGGTACGCGGAATCATTACCGTTTGCCGATGCGACTTTTGAGGTTGTCATCAGTCGTTACTCCGCGCACCACTGGCACGATGTCGGGCAAGCGTTGCGGGAAGTTAAACGTGTGCTGAAGCCGGGTGGAATTTTTATCATCATGGATGTCATGTCACCTGGCCATCCGGTACGGGATGTCTGGTTGCAAACGGTTGAAGCACTGCGCGACACATCGCATGTCCGCAATTATTCCAGTGGGGAGTGGTTGCAGATGACCGCAGAGGCCGGGTTGATTTCACGCTCATTGATAACCGACCGTTTGCCGCTCGAATTCAGCTCCTGGATTGCGCGGATGCGGACGCCGGAAGCATTAAGCCAGGCGATTCGTCTTTATCAGGAGAGTGCGTCTGCGGACGTGAAGGCGTACTTTGAGTTGCAGGAGGATGGATCGTTTACCAGCGATACCATCATGGCTGAAGTCCAAAAAGCGGGATAAATAAAAAAAGGCACCGGGGGAATCGGTGCCTTTTTTATGTTCAGACCGTCTGATCAGGAGTCTGGCGTTGCGCTATTTTTCACAAACAGCGTCAACTGATCGCCGGGTTGCAGATTGTCAGTATCGTTATTCCAGCGCATAACATCCTGGATGTTCACGCCGTGACGTTTTGCAATACTGGACAGCGAATCACCCTTACGCACGCGATAGGTAATGCTATCGCTGTTTCTGGCAAGACGCTGCGCGCTGCTACCTGCGCCAACCGTCAGATTCTGACCCACTTTCAGACCAGAGCTACGCAGATTGTTCCACTGCTGTAGGTCTTTTGCGCTCACGCCAAGACGTGATGCAATACCTGAAAGAGTATCACCTGAACGAACCTTATAGCTGCGGCTGCTTACTGATGAGGTATCTGCAACAAGCGTAGACTGAACTGCTGCAATCTCACCAGAAGCTAACGACTCACGTAACTGCTCCGCGTGTTTTTGCGGAACCATCACATACTGAGGGCCACTGGCACCCAGCGTTGAGCCTTTAACGCCTGCATTAAAGGTTTTTAGTTTACTTACCGACATACCCGTCATATCGGCAACCTGTTGAATATCAACCGGGCTGCTGAGGCGAACACGCGCCAGTGCACGACTTTCGTCTGGTGTTGGCAGTTGTACACCGTAACGCTTGCTGTTCTTGAGAATATCGCTCAATGCCAGCATTTTCGGTACGTAAATTTTGGTTTCCTGTGGCAGTGAGAGCGACCAGAAATCGGTGGATTTTCCACGCGCTTTATTCGCTTTCATTGCCTTCAGTACACGACCTTCACCACTGTTGTATGCTGCGACTGTTAACAACCAGTCACCGTCGAACATCTTGTTCAGACGCTGCATCATGTCGAGAGCGGCAGTCGTGGAAGCGACTACATCACGACGCGCATCGTAGCTGCGGGTCTGTTTTAAACCATAATTGCGCCCTGTGCTCGGTATGATCTGCCAAATGCCTGCGGCATTGGCGCCAGACGTCGCGTGTGGGTCAAAAGCGCTCTCCACTATGGGTAGGAGTACCAGCTCCATCGGCATGTTACGTTTCTTAACTTGCCCGGCTATCCAGTACATATACGGCTCTGCCCGTAAAGTTACATCGTGGAGATAGCTCTTATTTCTCAAATACTTCTGTTTCTGTTCGCGAATCCGGGTGTTTTCCGGAATTCCCATCTTTAGCTCGTCGCCAATAGAGGCCCACAAGTCTTGATCCTGCGCGAATGATGTCCCATCGTCCATCCATCGCGCCTGACTTGTAAACTTCCCTGCTTCCCCTTGACCAGCTGCAGAAAGGCTCTGTGCGTGCTGTTGTACGTTGCTGCCGTTTTGCGACTGGCAACCTACAAGCAGGACAGAGGCGAGTAATATCGCTTTTGCCTTCATGTGTGTGTCAATAGTTGCTTAAAAGACGAGCGATGATAACGGCGAAATTTTCAAAAGGCAACCCAGAATTATCGGAAGTTATCTTTCTTTGACCTTAACCATGCAAAACAATCTTCTGGTTGTTGCAAATTTGTTTCTTGGTTAATTTTATTAATTAAATCAATGTCATCAGTTCTTAAAAATACATTTATTTCACGCTCATTTTTCAGAATTACGGGGAGTGTTTTTTGGTTTTTTGCACGTAACTCCTTCACTTTCTGGTAATAATCCTGAATAGCGCGATCGTCGGGTAAGATGCTGGCAGCAAACTTCATATTCCCTAATGTATACTCATGTGCGCAACATATGAGGGTATCGTCCGGAAGTTCGGCAATCTTCTGTAAAGATTGATGCATTTGCGCTGGTGTACCTTCAAACAACCTTCCGCAGCCGCCAGAAAAGAGTGTGTCGCCGCAAAATAGATAAGGTTTACTGTAGAAACAAATATGTCCTGAAGTGTGACCCGGTGTGGCAAAAACGGAAAAATCCCACCCGAGAATGAGGACTTTTTCGCCGTCTTTGACTACGTGAGTGGTTCCCTTATCTTGTGTTTCTGCCGGTCCGTATACCACAAGATGCGGAAATTTTGCCCGCAACGCCGGAACACCGCCAACGTGATCGTTGTGATGATGCGTCAGGAGAATGGCTTCCGGCAGCCAGCCGTTTTCGGCAATGGCAGTTAAAACCGGCTCAGATTCACCGGGATCGACAATCACGC
Source organism: Enterobacter sp. Tr-810 (assembly GCF_011752765.1). Taxonomy (NCBI): domain Bacteria; kingdom Pseudomonadati; phylum Pseudomonadota; class Gammaproteobacteria; order Enterobacterales; family Enterobacteriaceae; genus Enterobacter; species Enterobacter sp. Tr-810. The sequence goes on from NZ_VWWW01000003.1 coordinate 7,398, forward strand.
AACGGCGATCGTCATCAACTAAAACCCAGATGTAATTGTCCTGGAAGGCTGGAATACTGATAAGATTCATAAATTACCTCTTTTTACGTGGCGGGCGTTTTGATGAAACCGGCAAGGATACCTCAGACTGTCGCAGCACCGGAACGTTGGGCGGAATTGCCCTGGGGTGAATACTATCGCGAGGCGTTAGAGCAACAGCTTAAACCCTGGCTTGCGAAAATGTATGGTTTTCACCTGCTTAAGATTGGCAATCTCAGTGCAGAAATCAACACCGAAGGCTGTGCTATCTCACATCAGGTTAACGTTTCGCTTGGCGGATCGCCTGTGCAGGTTAAAGCCGATCCACTGCATTTACCTTTTGCGGAAAAATCCGTCGATGCTTGTCTGCTGGCGCATACCTTGCCCTGGTGCAGTGACCCGCATCGTTTGCTGCGTGAAGCCGACCGGGTACTGATCGATGACGGTTGGCTGATCCTCAGTGGTTTCAATCCACTCAGCCTGATGGGGTTACGTAAACTGGTGCCAGTGCTGCGCCGCACGCCGCCTTATAACAGCCGAATGTTTACGCTGATGCGCCAGCTGGACTGGCTTTCACTGCTGAACTTTGAAGTGCTCTGCTACGGTGGTTTTCAGGTTTTACCCTGGGCCAGACAGGGTGGGGTGTTACTGAGCACACATCTGCCGGCGCTGGGCTGTATGCAGTTTATCGTGGCGCGTAAGCGGACGATTCCCCTCACGCTTAACCCGATGAAACAAAGTAAATCGAAAACCCAGATCCGTCAGACCGTTGGCGCAACGCGGCAGTACCGCAAACCCTGATCAGGATTCAGGCTGATACCCGACATCTTCCTGGGTTGGGTTTGATGCTGCCGCGCGGGCCAGCTCGTCACAGCGTTCGTTTTCCGGGTGTCCGGCATGGCCTTTTACCCATTCCCATTTGATCTCATGCTGCCCTAACGCGGCGTCCAGGCGCTTCCAGAGATCGACATTTTTGACCGGTTTTTTATCTGCCGTTTTCCAGCCGCGTTTTTTCCAGTTGAAGATCCACTGGGTAATGCCCTGGCGCACGTACTGGCTGTCGGTGCTCAGCACCACGTCGCAGTGCTCTTTTAACGCTTCCAGCGCCACGATGGCCGCCATCAGCTCCATGCGGTTGTTGGTGGTCAGGCGATAGCCTTCACTAAAGGTTTTTTCGTGCTGGCGATAGCGCATAATGGCGCCGTAACCGCCAGGTCCTGGGTTACCGAGACAAGATCCATCGGTGAAAATTTCTACCTGTTTACGCATCTCTGGTAGACTTCCTGTATTTGAAACGTTCAGTTAAACGATAAGTCTGACATAAATGACCGACATGAGCACTGCAATTACTCGCCAGATTGTTCTCGATACCGAAACCACCGGTATGAACCAAATCGGCGCACACTACGAAGGGCACAAGATTATTGAGATCGGTGCTGTAGAGGTAGTGAACCGTCGCCTTACGGGGAACAACTTCCACGTTTATCTGAAGCCGGACCGGCTGGTGGACCCGGAAGCGTTCGGCGTTCACGGTATTGCCGATGAGTTCTTGCTGGATAAACCGACCTTTGCAGATGTTGCAGACGAATTTCTGGAATACATCAGAGGCGCAGAGCTGGTCATTCACAACGCATCGTTCGATATCGGCTTTATGGACTATGAGTTCAGCAAGCTCAATCGCGATATTCCGAAGACTAATACCTTCTGTAAGGTGACCGATAGCCTGGCACTGGCAAGGAAGATGTTTCCCGGCAAGCGAAACAGCCTTGATGCGCTCTGTTCACGTTACGAGATAGACAACACCAAGCGTACGCTGCACGGCGCATTGCTCGATGCCCAGATCCTGGCGGATGTTTATCTGACCATGACCGGTGGCCAGACGTCGATGGCATTCAGTATGGAAAATGAAGGCCAACAAACTCTGGGTGACGCGGGTATTCAGCGGGTTGTGCGTCAGGCCAGTCGGTTGCGGGTTGTTTTAGCCAGCGATGAAGAGCTGCTTAACCACGAATCCCGTCTCGATTTAGTGCAGAAGAAAGGCGGAAGTTGCATGTGGCGTGCATAAACAGTGCCTGAATGCCTGTAAAATCACCGTCTGGGCGATTTTTGCAGCAAACGATTCAAAACTTAAGAAAAAGCGTTGACGAGTTCAGAGGCAATCCGTAATATCCGCTTCGTTCCCCAAACGGGAACAGTGGAGCGGTAGTTCAGTCGGTTAGAATACCTGCCTGTCACGCAGGGGGTCGCGGGTTCGAGTCCCGTCCGTTCCGCCACTATTCAGAAGGCCTGAATCAGAAATGATTCAGGCCTTCGTCGTTTCTGACCCCGCAAAAATCTTATCCAACACTCTTTCTTAGTTAACAAAAATTCAATATAAATAGTGCAAATAATTAACAATTGCACGATAATAGTGCGTAACTTGCACTAATTTTGTGCAATCGTTGCTCTCGCCTCACTCTCGATTGTTTCTTTGTGTAACAATTTTGTAAAAATAAATCGCTTTAAATCATTCAGTTAACCCATGCATTCCAGAAAGTTCATGAACCAATGATTTATTGGTTCATTATTTGCTTAATCATTAGGACGATAAGTTATCGGTCATATCCATAACTTATTGTTAATAAAAATAAAGAAATGATGACAGCGAGCGAACCAATATGGAAAAACCGTCACGGTTTCTGGCAAATTCCAGCACCGCACTCGAGCAATTGCGCGGGCTTATCAACCAGCATGAGTCAACACCAGGCATTCCATTGCCCACTGAACGTGAGCTTTCGGAAACACTCGGCGTAGGGCGACGTGAAGTGCGTCGTGCGCTGGACGTGCTGGAAGAAGAGGGGCGGATCTGGCGTAAACAGGGCAAAGGCACTTTTATTGGCCCGGCAGCACCCGTTGAGCCTCTGGCGCTTCAGGGGCTGGTACAACAGACCAATCTGCTGGAAGTGATGGAAGCTCGTCTGCAACTTGAGCCCGGCCTGGCCCGTCTTGCGGCGCTGCGTGCCACCAGGGAAAACCTCGCGCTGATGCAGCGTATGCTGGAACGCATTAATAAGGTCAGCCCGGATGACCGCGATCTCAATGAACTGTGGGATAGCGCATTCCATCGCGCGATAGCGGAAGCCGCAGGTAACCGCCTGATGCTGGGATTATTCGATGCGATTGATGCGGTCAGGCGCGAACCCGGCTGGCAACACTTGCGCGAATTAGCCCGCACCCCTGAACGCGTTGATAACTACAACGACCATCACCACAAAATCATGTCAGCGATTATCCATCGCCAGCCTAATGAAGCTGCCGCCGCGATGCGCGAACACCTGCTCAGCCTGCAAACAGCCCTGATTCAGGCTATTCACCTTGAGGACGATTTCACGCTATGACAACGATCCCGTTTAAGGAAGCATCTCCTGTTCTGCGGCTGCAAAACCTCAACGTTAAATTTTCGGGGTCGCCCGTCAGCGTACTTGATGGTATTTCGCTGACCGTAAAAGCGGGTGAAACGCTGGCGCTGGTGGGGGAATCCGGATGTGGGAAAAGTATCACATCGTTAGCGCTGATGGGGTTGTTACCCGCCAGTGCGCAAATCGTCAGCGGCGAGATGCAGTTTCGCCGCCATGACCTGCGAAAACTCTCCCCGCGTGAATATGCCGATCTCCGTGGCAGCGAGCTGGCGATGATTTTTCAGGAGCCGATGACTTCGCTGAACCCCGCTTTTACCCTGGGTGACCAGCTGAGCGAAGCGGTTATGCGCCACCAGAAAATGACGCGTGCGCAAGCGATGGACGCGGCGCTGAACATTCTGGAAAAGGTTCAGATCCCGGCGGCAGAGATGCGCCTTAAGGCGTATCCGCATCAGCTTTCTGGCGGGATGCGCCAGCGCGTGATGATTGCGATGGCCCTGATTAACCACCCGCGTTTGCTGATTGCCGACGAACCGACCACCGCGCTGGATGTCACCATTCAGGCGCAAATCCTCGCATTGCTCAACACATTAAAAGAAGAAACGGGCACGGCAGTGCTGATGATCACTCACGATTTGGGCGTGGTGGCAGAAGTGGCGCAGCAGGTGGCAGTGATGTATGCCGGCCAGGTCGTGGAGCAGGGCAGCGTAGAGGCGATTTTTGCTGACCCGCAACACCCGTACACCATCGGTCTGATGGGATCTATTCCTTCTCTTGGGGCGCGTAAAGGCCAGCTTTCCACCATTCCGGGCGCCGTGCCGCTACCCGAATCCATGCCGGAAGGCTGCCGTTTTGCCACCCGTTGTCCTTTTGCACAGACCCGCTGTCACGATGAAAAACCACAACTTAACACGCTGGGTGCAGGGCATCAGGTGGCCTGTTTCCGCGTACCGCTGGAACAACATATTGCGCTGGGAGAGACAGCATGACGACGCCAATTCTTGAAGCCCGTGACCTCAGCAAGCTGTTCCCTGGCCCGAAAAAACTGTTTACTCCGGCGCGTTTTGTCACCGCTGTTGATCGCGTTTCCCTTTCCGTTATGCCGGGGGAAACGCTGGCTATCGTAGGCGAATCTGGATCCGGGAAATCCACGCTGGGCCGTTTGCTGCTGCGCCTGCTGGCGGCAAGCGAAGGGCGCGTGTTTTATCAGGGCGAGGAGATCACCCACGCGACTGGCGCGCGCCTTAATCAGCTCCGGCGCGAACTGCAAATTATCTTCCAGGATCCTTTTGCCTCGCTGAACCCGCGTATGACGGTAGAGCAGATCGTGGGTGAGCCGCTGTGGCTGCACCAGAACATGAAAAAAGCAGACCGCCAGTACCGCGTTGCCGAGTTGCTCAAAACCGTTGGGCTGCCGGCAGCCTGGGCCGGGCGTTACCCGCATGAATTTTCCGGCGGCCAGCGTCAGCGTATCGGCATTGCACGAGCGCTGGCATCAGGGCCAAAACTGCTGCTGGGAGATGAGCCTGTCTCCGCACTGGATGTCTCCGTACAGGCGCAGGTGGTGAATCTGCTGGAAAGCCTTAAGCATCAACTGGGGCTGACGATGGTGATTGTCGCTCACGGTCTGGCGGTGATCCGTCATATGAGCGACCGGGTGGCGGTGATGTATCTCGGGCAAATTGTGGAGCTTGCCACGGTCGATGAAATCTTCGACGCGCCGCTGCACCCCTATACCCAGGCGCTGATTGCCTCTGCCCCGCAAATGCAGCCGGGTGCCCAGCGCGATACGCCCCTGTTGCAGGGAGATTTGCCGAATCCGTCTAACCCGCCTTCCGGGTGTCGTTTTCATACCCGTTGTCCGTATGTCACCGATGAATGCCGCCAGGTTGAGCCGATTAATCAGGTGCTTGAAGGCGGGCGTCAGGTTGCCTGTCATCGCTGGCAGGACATTAATCGCGATCGCAGTGTTATTCAGGTAGCACCGCCATCCGCAGCATTTCTGCGCCGCCGCGCGCTGTTTGAACACGCGGCATCTCACTCCTCCCTTCCTTCAAGGAACTCATGATAATGACAATGCGTAATTCTCTTTTGACCGTACTGGGAAGTGTAATGTTGCTTGGCGCGGCGCTGCCCGCCCATTCAGAAAGTGTGCTGCGAATTGGTCTGGGGGCAGACCCGGACATGCTCGACCCGCATCTGGCGCGCACCTACTATGGCCGCTTTGTTTTCGCCTCATTGTGCGACAGGCTGGTGGACGTTGACGAGCATCTGAAAGTGGTGCCGGGCCTGGCGAAGGACTGGGCCTGGAGTGACGACGGCAAAACCCTGACCATGAATCTGCGTGAAGGGGTGACCTTCCATGATGGTGAAAAATTCGATGCCGCTGCGGCGAAATACAACCTCGAGCGCGCCCTGACCTTAAAAGGCTCTCTGCGTAAAAGCGAGATCTCTTCGGTTGAGTCGGTTGACGTTACTGGCCCAATGCAAATCGCCCTGCATCTGAAAACCCCTGACGCCGCGCTGTTAATGCAGCTCACCGACCGTGCTGGCGCGATGATGGCGCCAGAAGCGGCCAAAAAACCCGATTTTGCGGCTCACCCGGTCTGTTCCGGCCCGTATAAATTCGAGAGCCGCGTGTCGCAGGACCGCATTGTGCTGACGCGTTTTGATAACTACTGGAATAAAGATGCTTATCACTTCGACAAGATTATCTATCTGCCGATCCCGGACGCCTCTGTACGTCTGGCCAACCTGCGTGCGGGCGATCTTGATCTGACCGAAGGTATTGCGGCAAGCGATGTTAAAACCGTGGAAGCCGACAGCAAGCTGGCGCTGGCGAAGGTCACCGGTCTTGGCTATCAGGGTATTACCTTCAATATTAATAACGGCAAAGTCCCGGCCAATGACCCGTTCAAGGATGCCCGCGTGCGTGAGGCGTTCTCACAGGCTATCGACCGCGATGCCATCAATCAGGTGGTGTTCGAAGGGCTGTACACGCCAGCAAACCAGGCGTTTTCACCGGTCAGCCCGTATCACGTCAACCTGCCGGTGCCGCCGCGCGACGTCGACAAAGCGAAAGCGCTGCTGAAAGCGGCGGGCGTGGCAACCCCCCTGACCGTAAACCTGCTGGTGCCAAACAACCCAACCTCTCAGCAGGTAGGGCAGGTGCTTCAGGCGATGGTGGCGGAGGCTGGCTTTAACCTTAATCTGCAAATGACCGAGTTCGCCACGCTGCTCGATCGCCAGCAAAGCGGTGATTATCAGCTGAGCTTCTCCGGCTGGTCTGGTCGCCCCGATCCGGATGGCAGCATCTTTGGCTTCATTAACAGCAAAGGCACCTTAAACGACGGGCGTTACAGCAATGCGCAGGTGGATGAATGGTTGACTCAGGCGCGTCTGAACACCGATCAGGCCGCACGCCAGCCGCTGTATGACAAAGTGGTGAAGCAGCTGCAAACCGATATGCCTATCGCATACCTCTACTTTGAGCCACGTATTTTTGGCCTGAACAAAAGCGTGCAGGGCTTTAAACCTTACCCGGACGGCATCGTACGTCTTGCCGGTCTGACGCTGGCGAAATAAAAAAGGCCCTGAGGAGAAACCATGCTTGAACTGATTTGCAAACGTCTGCTGCTGGCCATCCCGACTCTGCTCCTGGTGAGCATGATGGTGTTCGGACTGCAAAAGCTGCTGCCCGGCGACCCGCTGATCGCGATGGCCGGGGAGGAGCGCGATCCGGCGGTGATTGCGCAGCTGCGCGCTGAATTAAACCTCGATGCGCCGATTCCTGTGCAGTACTTCCACTGGCTGACGCGCGCGCTACAGGGCGATCTTGGTGTCTCCTTACGTACTCACGAACCGGTCACGCAGCTGATTGCCAGCAAACTGCCGGTGACGCTGGAGCTGTCGCTGCTGGCGATGATCATTGCGCTGGTGTTCGGCATCGGGATGGGGATCCTGGCGGCGGTCAATAAAAACAGCTGGGTGGATCATGGCGCGAACTTTGTGGCGATCTCGGGGATCTCGATACCGCACTTCTGGCTTGGGATCCTGCTGATCCTGGTGTTTTCGGTCAATCTGCAATGGCTGCCTGCCTCAGGTTTTGTGCCGTTCAGTGAAGATCCGCTGCAGAACCTGCGCACGTTGCTGTTACCGGCATCGGTTCTGGGGACGGGGCTGGCGGCCACGCTGATGCGCCATACCCGCGCGTCGATGATCGCCGTGCTGAAAGCGGATTATATTCGTACTGCCCGGGCGAAAGGGCTGCTGCCAAAAGCGGTGATTTTAAAGCACGCATTTCGCAATGCGCTGGTGCCGGTTATTACCCTCACCACGCTGCTGTTTGGCGAGCTGTTGGGCGGCGCGGTGCTGACCGAGCAGGTTTTCACCATTCCGGGCTTTGGCAAGATGATCGTCGATTCTGTCTTTAACCGCGACTATGCCGTGGTGCAGGGCGTGGTGCTGATCGTGGCGATCGGTTTCCTGCTGCTGAACCTGCTGGCCGACGTGCTGTATGTCCTTATCAATCCGAAGATGCGAGGTTAAATGATGGCGGAACTGACGACTCAAACCGTTGCGCCTGCGTTACCGCGCGCGCAGAACCGGGTGCTGAAAAAATTCCTCGCCAACAAAAGTGCGGTGATTGGTGCGGTGATTGTGGGCTTCTTCGTTTTGCTGGCGCTGCTCGCGCCCTGGATTGCTCCATTTGACCCGGTCAAAGCTAACTTTCTGGCGGTGCGTAAAGCGCCTTCGGCCATGTACTGGTTTGGTACTGACGAACTGGGGCGCGATATTCTGTCGCGCATTGTCTGGGGGGCGAGAACCTCACTGATGGCGGGCTGCATGTCGGTGGTGATCGCCGTTGTCATCGGTGTGCCGCTGGGGCTGGTGGCGGGCTACTTCCAGAAATTGTGGGACGGCGTGATCTCGCGCTTTATCGAAGCGCTGCTGGCCTGTCCATTCCTGATCATGGCGATCGCGCTGGGTGCGTTTTTAGGGCCAAGTCTGACCAACGCCATGATCGCCATCGGTCTTTCCGCGATGCCGATCTTCGCCCGTCTGACGCGTGGCCAGGTGATCGCCATTCGCAATGAAGAGTACATCGACGGTGCGCGGGCGATTGGCCTGCCGGATCGCTGGATCATTGTGAAATACATCCTGCCTAACGTGATGTCTCCGATTCTGGTGCAGGCCACGCTGGCGATAGCCTCGGCGATTATCGCTGAGGCCAGCCTCTCATTTTTAGGGCTCGGCCAGCAGCCGCCGAACCCGTCCTGGGGCTCGATGCTCAACACCGCGAAGGGGTTCCTTGAGCAGGCACCGTGGATGTCTGTTTTCCCCGGTATTGCGATTTTCCTTGCGGTACAGGGCTTTAATTTACTCGGTGACGGGCTGCGCGATGCGCTCGATCCGCGCCACGACTAAGGAGTCATGATGACCAAAGCGCTTGATTTTACTTCCGGTTACGATTCTCGACGCCCGCCGATGATGGGCCACAACGCAGTGGCCACGTCGCAGCCGCTGGCGGCGCAGGCGGGGATGAGGATGTTGCAACTCGGTGGTAACGCCGTTGATGCCGCGATTGCCACTGCGATGGCACTGACGGTGGTCGAACCCACCGGGAATGGTATTGGCAGCGATGCCTTCGCCATCGTCTGGGACGGGGAGAAGCTTCACGGTCTTAATGCATCTGGTCGTTCACCTGCCAGCTGGCACGCAGACATGTTTGCCGGGAAAACAGCAGTGCCGGAAATTGGCTGGGAGGCCGTGACCGTACCGGGTGCGGTATCGGGTTGGGTTGCACTGGCGGAACGTTTTGGCACATTGCCGCTCACAACACTGGCGCAGCCCGCAATTGAGTATGCGCGTAACGGTTTCCCGGTGTCGCCGCTGATTGGCCATCTGTGGCAGCGTGGCTACAACAAGCTGAAAGACCAGCCGGGCTTTAGTGCCTGTTTCGCCCCTGAGGGACGTGCTCCGCGTATTGGCGAAATCTTCCGTAACCCGGCGCAGGCAGACTCGCTGGAGCTGATTGCCAAAACCAACGGCGAAGCGTTTTATCGCGGCGAGCTGGCGCAGAAAATTGCCGCCTTTGCCAAAGAACATGGCGCACATCTTACGGCCGAGGACCTGGCAAACCATCGCGTTGACTGGGTTGAACTGTTGTCGCGTGATTTTGCGGGGGGCTCGGTGCAGGAGCTGCCACCAAACGGGCAGGGGATCGCCACGCTGATTGCGCTTGGCATTCTGGAGCAGTGCGGTATCGAAAAACATCACCCGGATTCCGTGCAGGCGCTGCATCTGTCGATTGAAGCCATGAAACTGGCGCTGGCCGATCTCGACCGCTATGTGGCAGATGAAGCGCATATGGAGTTCGCCGCTAAAGAGTTGCTGAGCGATGCCTACCTGAAATCACGTGCTGCGCTGATTGACCAGGATAAAGCTTCTGACTTCACCTACGGTTCGCCAACGCAAAGCGGGACAGTTTATCTCACCGCAGCGGATTCCAGCGGCATGATGATCTCTTTTATTCAGTCGAACTTTATGGGCTTCGGCTCTGGCGTGGTGGTTCCCGATACCGGGATCAGCCTGCAAAACCGTGGCTGCGGTTTTGTGCTCGACCCAAATCACCCGAACGCGCTGGCAGGCAACAAACGTCCGTTCCACACTATCATCCCAGGCTTTGCGATGGACGGTAACGGCAAACCGCTGATGTCATTTGGCGTGATGGGCGGGCCAATGCAGGCGCAAGGGCACATGCAAATGGCGCTGCGTATTATGTTGCACGGGCAAAACCCGCAGGCGGCGATCGACGCGCCGCGCTGGCGCGTGGTGCAGGGCAGAGAGGTTATTGTTGAGTCGACGTTTGACCGCAATACCATTGCGGCGCTGCGCGAACGTGGGCATCAGATTGTTGTGGAAGACCCACTCCAGGATTACAACTTTGGTGGCGCGCAGGTGATTTACCGTCTGCCGGAAGGGCACTACGTTGCCGCGACGGAAAGCCGCAAAGACGGGCAGGCGCTGGTGAGTTAATGTTTTATCCCCCCTCTCCCTTTGGGAGAGGGGAACATTTATCCAATACTAAATGGATCCGCATCCTGCCAGGCAGGAAACTTCTCCCGATACTCTTTCAGCGCCGTCAGCGAAATTTCAGCATCAATACGCGTTGCCTGATGCGGCTCGGCGGTGGCAATAATCTCCCCCTGTGGATTAATGACCCGGCTGTCGCCCCGGTAGTGATGCCCGTTGCCGTCGGTGCCCACGCGGTTACAGCCAACAACATAAGCCTGATTTTCAATCGCGCGTGCCACCAGTAAAGACTGCCAGTGCAGGGAGCGCGGTGCAGGCCAGTTGGCAACATACAGCGCCAGGTCATAATCATTGCGGTTACGCGACCAGACCGGGAAACGCAGGTCATAGCAAACCAGCGGCAGAATGCGCCAGCCGCGCCACTCAAACACCACGCGCTCGTTACCCGCTTCGTAGTGATGATGTTCATCCGCCATGCGGAACAGGTGGCGTTTATCGTAAAAATGCATGTTACCTTCCGGCTCGACCAGCAGGAAGCGGTTCACCGGCCCGCGTTCGGTTTGCAGCGCGGCGCTGCCCGCAATCAGGGCGTTGGTTTGCTGCGCTTTGGCGTGCATCCAGGCCACCACGTCTTCTTGTGGCATTGACTGTTTTGCCGCTTCCATCGCGAAGCCGGTAGTGAACATCTCTGGCAGGACAATGACATCGCGCCCGGTAATACCTTCCAGTTGACGATCAAAGTGGCGCAGGTTGGCAGGGCCATCCATCCACACTAAAGGTTGCTGCAAAATAGAAATCTTCAGACCAGGCACAATTAAGACTCCTCAAACGACCGCTTTTTGACACTGTAGCACGACACTACGAGAAAATGTGGCAATAAAAAACCCCGCACGCGGCGGGGTTTGTCAGTGCGAAACGGGTTATGCCGCTTCAGGTTTACGGTGCTTCTCCGGCAGCTTTACCGGCTGTGTCGCCAGCTCTTCCGGTTCGAAGTCATCCACGTTGATACTGCGCAGACGGCTTTCTTCTGCTTTCACCAGGGTTGCTGCTTCATCTTTATCGATGATACCGCCCGCCAGCGCCTGTTTTGCCAGCTCATCCAGACGGGTAAACGGCAGGTTTTTGCCCAGCTGTTTACAGATTTTCTGGTGAATTGGGTCGGCGGCCATCACATCCAGCAGCGCCTCTTCCAGCAGACCCACCGGGTTATGCTCGGTCGGAGCCAGGTACTGACCACGGCCGATACGGGAGCGGGTTGCGCTCGGTACTTGCAGGATCTTCGCCACTTTATGATCCAGCTTGTCAGAGGGGGCCAGGTGATGACGTCCGGTCGGGAAGATCACCACGCGCAGGGCACCCGCCACAAAACGGTTCGGGAAGTTTGCCAGCAAATCGTCGATAGCCTGCTCAGCCTGATGCATAGCATCCTGTACACCCCAGTGCACCAGCGGCAGATCCGCTTCCTGACGACCTTCATCGTCATAACGTTTCAGCACCGCAGAAGCCAGGAACACCTGACTCAGCACATCACCTAAACGCGCAGAGATACGTTCACGGCGTTTCAGGCTACCGCCCAGTACCGCCATAGAAACGTCTGACAGCAGGGCCAGGTTGGCACTCAGACGGTTCAGCTGTTGGTAATAGCGCTTAGTCGCATCACCGGTTGGCGTCGAGCTGGTGCGACCGTTGGTCAGACCCAGCCAGAAGCTGCGCATTTTGTTGCTACCCACGTGACCGATATGTTTGAACAGCAGCTTATCGAAGGCATCCACGTCGTTATTCTGCGCGGCAGCCATCTCTTCCAGCACGTACGGATGGCAGCGAATCGCTCCCTGGCCGAAGATCATCATGCTGCGAGTCAGGATATTTGCCCCTTCAACGGTGATCGCGATTGGCGCACCCTGATAACCACGGGCGAGGAAGTTGCCTTCGCCGAGCATAATGCCCTTACCGCCCGCGATATCCATGGCATCGATGATTGACTGCTGGGCACGGTGGGTACAGTGGTATTTCACAATCGCTGACAGCACGGCCGGTTTTTCGCCCAGCATAATGCCGTAGGTAATTAACGATGCTGCGGCATCCATCACGTAGGCGTTACCCGCGATACGCGCCAGCGGCTCTTCGATACCTTCCATCTTGCCGATGGAGATTTTGAACTGGCGGCGAATATGCGCGTAAGCACCAATCCCCATCGCGACAGACTTCAGACCACCGGTTGAGTTCGACGGCAGGGTAATACCACGACCCACCGACAGACATTCCACCAGCATACGCCAGCCCTGACCGGCCATTTTCGGGCCACCGATGATGTAATCAATCGGTACAAAGATATCCTGACCGCGGGTCGGGCCGTTCTGGAACGGCACGTTCAGCGGGAAGTGACGACGACCAATTTCAACGCCCGGAGTAGACGTTGGGATCAGCGCACAGGTAATGCCCAGATCTTCTTCACCACCCAGCAGTTTTTCCGGGTCGGAGAGTTTAAACGCCAGGCCCAGCACGGTGGCGATAGGTGCCAGCGTGATGTAGCGCTTGTTCCAGGTCAGGCGCATACCGAGCACCTGCTCACCCTGCCATTCGCCCATGCAAACCACACCGGTATCCGGGATAGCGCCAGCATCGGAACCCGCTTCCGGGCTGGTCAGCGCGAAACATGGAATTTCAAGGCCACGTGCCAGACGCGGCAGGTAGTGATCTTTCTGCTCTTCTGTTCCGTAATGTTGCAGCAGTTCACCCGGGCCTAAAGAGTTCGGTACGCCGACGGTGATCGCCAGGATACCGGAGACACCCGCCAGCTTTTGCAGTACGCGAGCCTGAGCGTAGGCAGAGAATTCCAGGCCGCCGTACTCTTTCTTAATGATCATCGCGAAGAAGCGATGCTCTTTCAGATACGCCCACAGCTCTGGCGGCAGGTCGGCCATTTCGTGAGTGATCGCAAAATCGTTCGCCATGCGGCAGGCTTCTTCCACCGGGCCATCGATAAAGGCCTGTTCTTCAGCGGTCAGTCGTGGCTGCGGATAGTTGTGCAGCTTTTTCCAGTCCGGGTTGCCCTGGAACAGGTCGCCTTCCCACCAGGTGGTGCCCGCATCAATCGCTTCTTTTTCAGTACGCGACATCGGCGGCATCACTTTACGAAAGCCCTTGAACACCGGTGCGGAGATCATCGACTTACGCATCGGCGTAAAGTTAAACGGCAACAGGATGATTGCCAGAGGAACTAAAAGCCAGATATTCCAGAGACCTGCGACGCCAAACGCAGCCGTCCAGGCCAGTAAAATCAGGCTGCTCAGAAATAAACTGACACGGTGATAGAACAGCACACCGAGCAGAACAACAGTTGCGAGAATGCTCAAAATCATCATAAAGAAAAGCTCCCTTGCTTGTAGGAGGTCTGACCACTTGTGATGATATGGTTGTAGTGGATGTTATTTCTTTTAGCAATGCGTTCACAAAATAATTACAACCTGGTTCACATTGTTCATGTTTTAGCAGGCACGAAAAATCAAAACGCCGGACGATTCGCAAGGCTTTAGCTTCTCGCTTTTATCGCTATCCGGTACACTCCACTGTGTTATTTCATCAATACTGAAGGATTATCCTCATGTACCAGGATCTTATTCGTAACGAACTGAACGAAGCGGCGGAAACGCTGGCCAACTTTCTGAAAGATGATGCCAATATTCACGCTATTCAGCGCGCGGCGGTCCTGCTGGCCGACAGCTTCAAAGACGGTGGCAAAGTGCTCTCCTGCGGTAATGGTGGCTCTCACTGCGACGCAATGCACTTCGCCGAAGAGCTGACCGGACGTTATCGTGAAAACCGCCCAGGGTATCCGGCGATTGCGATTTCTGACGTTAGCCACATCTCCTGCGTGAGTAACGATTTTGGTTACGACTATGTCTTCTCGCGTTACGTCGAAGCGGTTGGCCGTGAAGGTGATGTTCTGCTGGGCATTTCTACCTCTGGCAACTCCGGTAACGTGATCAAAGCGATTGCTGCTGCGCGTGAAAAAGGCATGAAAGTCATCACCCTGACGGGTAAAGATGGCGGTAAGATGGCGGGTACTGCGGATATCGAAATCCGTGTTCCGCACTTCGGTTATGCTGACCGTATTCAGGAAATTCACATCAAAGTGATTCATATCCTGATTCAGTTGATTGAAAAAGAGATGGTTAAGTAAGAAGGCTATTTTATTTGCCATTTTGAATCCGGGCAGTGCTCGAAATCCTCACGTACTACGTGTACGCTCCGGTTTCTGTGCGCTGTCCGAATCCAAACTGGCTGCAACAATTACGCCTTCCCGCGTTAAGGCGTTTGTGGAGGTGATGTATGTGCGAATTGCTCGGGATGAGCGCCAATGTGCCAACCGATATCTGCTTTAGTTTCACCGGGCTGGTTCAGCGCGGTGGGGGAACCGGGCCGCATAAAGACGGCTGGGGCATTACCTTCTACGAAGGCAAAGGCTGTCGCACGTTCAAAGATCCACAGCCCAGCTTTAATTCACCTATCGCCAAACTGGTGCAGGACTATCCGATAAAGTCTTGCTCTGTTATCGCGCATATCCGCCAGGCGAATCGCGGTGAAGTGGCGCTGGAAAATACCCATCCCTTTACCCGTGAACTGTGGGGCCGCAACTGGACTTACGCGCACAACGGGCAGCTTTCTGGTTATAAATCGCTGGAAACCGGTAACTTCCGCCCGGTCGGGGAAACCGACAGCGAAAAAGCTTTTTGCTGGCTGCTACATAAGCTGACGGAGCGCTATCCCCGCACGCCTGGCAACATGGCATCGGTGTTTAAATACATCGCAACGCTGGCGTCTGAACTCCGCGAAAAAGGCGTGTTCAACATGCTGCTATCTGACGGTCGCTATGTGATGGCATTCTGCTCGACGAATCTGTACTGGATCACTCGGCGTGCACCGTTCGGCGTTGCGACGCTACTCGATCAGGATGTGGAGATAGACTTTCAGAAGGAGACCACACCGAACGATGTGGTCACCGTAATTGCAACGCAGCCGCTGACGGGCAACGAAACCTGGCAAAAGATTATGCCAGGCGAGTGGGTACTATTTTGCCTCGGGGACCGAGTAGTTTGACGCCAGTTGTGGCTGGACGACTTCGTGGCTCAGAGGTTTACTGACGACATAGCGGCCATCCACAACCGAAACGACAGGCGGCTTATGCGTTTGCTCGAAGTAGTCGTATCCAGGTTTCAGCTGTTTCCAGAAATCTGCATAGTAAGAGTACTTGTGGCGCGCCATGTTGGCATCGGTCATGCGGAATGGATAGATGCTGACCTGAACGTTTGACTGACCAAAGACTAACGCGCCCGTGACAAACTGGAAAATCTCATCAATGCCGGTGTCGGTCATCGCATAACAGCCGATAGACACGCACGCACCGTGGATCATCAGGTATTTACCTTCGTAACCGTGAGCACGGTCATAGGCATTCGGGAAGCCGATGTTAATGGCTTTATAGAAGCGGCTGTCAGGTTTTAACTGGCTACGCTGAACGTTGTAAAACCCTTCCGGGCTTTTAAAATCGCCCTGACGCTGTTTTGGCCCCAGACCACCGGAGTAGTTACAAATCTTGTAACTGTCGAGCAGCTGGTATGTCTCACCCATTTTCACAAACAGGTCGAGTGTGCGTTCTTCCTTGAAGATTTGAATATAAACCGGTGATCCCATTAACTGTTGTTTATATTCTTTGCTGATCGGCGTGGTGGAGCTGTTGCTGCTGAGCAGCCCGGCAAATGACACGCACGGAATCAGAAGCATCGCAATGAACAATGCGATTTTACGCATACTACTAGTTCCTTGATAAAACTAAGACCAAATTGCCAGGACGGCAAAAGAAACCCGAAATCAGATTATTCTGGACAGGAGCGCTCACATTAGCACCGCTGTAGTTTTTCGCAAGAGTGAACGAGCGAGTTTACAAAATAGTTTTACCTTATAACTCATCCTGGCCGCGCTGGCGTTAGGAACTTTGCGCAATAGCTCGCATTTTGGCACGTCCGGCGGCAGTTCCGCTGCCCCTGAAAGGGGGAAAAATGGTACACTTCGGGTCCTCTGGATTGTTGTTCATGGATACTTGCTAACCACATGTTTAGAATCAGAAAAGGACTTGATCTCCCGATCGCAGGCGTGCCAGAACAGCACGTTTCACAAGCCCCTCATATTCGTCATGTCGCCATTTTAGGGGCTGATTACATCGGAATGCGCCCCTCTATGCTGGTGCAGGAAGGGGAACGGGTCATCAAAGGACAGGCGCTCTTCGAAGATAAAAAAAATCCGGGCGTGATGTTCACTGCACCTGCCAGCGGCACCGTTGTGGCAATCAACCGTGGCGAACGCCGTGTATTGCAGTCGGTTGTTATCCGTATTGAAGGTAACGAACAGCGCGAGTTTGCACGGTTTGACGTCGCTGATCTCGCTACCCTGAAGCGTGAAGTTGTGCAGACACAACTGCTGGAATCCGGCCTGTGGACGGCATTTCGCACGCGGCCGTTCAGCAAATCCCCGGTGCCCGGTTCTGTTCCTGCCGCCATCTTCGTCACGGCTATCGATACCAACCCGCTTAGTGCAGACCCGCAGCCTCTTATCTTTGCGCAGCGTAAAGCGTTTGATGCCGGGCTTACCCTGCTGACGCGGCTGACGACCGGGAAAGTCCACGTCTGCCAGGGCAGTGGCGGCAAGCTTGGCGGTCATCCGCAAGGGCAGGTTACCTTTAACGAATTTGCCGGCCCGCATCCGGCAGGCCTTGCCGGAACGCACATTCATTTTCTTGAACCCGTTAGCCTGACGAAGCAGGTCTGGCACCTTAATTATCAGGATGTCATTGCTATCGGTAAGCTCTTTACTGAGGGCGAATTGTGTTCTGAACGGGTGATCGCCATCGGTGGGCCGCAGGCTGTGAATCCACGTCTGGTGCGCACGTTGCTGGGGGCGGATATCTCTGAACTGTTGTCGGGTGAAGCAAAAGAGGGTGAAAACCGTCTTATCTCTGGCTCGGTGCTCAGCGGCAGGCAGGCCACCGGCGCGCAGGCCTTTCTGGGGCGTTTTCACTTACAGGTCAGCCTTGTGCAGGAAGGGCGCGAGAAAGAGCTGTTTGGCTGGGTGCTACCTGGTGCGGATAAATTCTCCGTTACCCGCACTACGCTTGGGCACTTCCTGCGCCACAAGCTCTTTAACTTCTCAACCAGCACCCACGGCGGTGAGCGTGCAATGGTGCCGATTGGCAACTACGAGCGCGTGATGCCGCTCGATATCCTGCCAACCCTGTTGCTGCGCGATCTGCTGGCCGGAGACAGCGACAGCGCGCAGGCGCTTGGCTGCCTGGAGCTGGATGAAGAAGACCTGGCGCTCTGCACCTACGTTTGTCCAGGAAAATACGAATACGGACCCGTGTTGCGCGAGGTGTTAACCCGCATTGAGCAGGAAGGATAACTGATGGGCTTAAAACACCTCTTCGAAAAAATGGAGCCGCACTTCTTACAGGGCGGCAAGCTGGAAAAGTACTACCCGCTGTTTGAAGCCACCGCGACCGTTTTCTACACGCCAGGGCTAGTCACGAAAGGCGCTACGCACGTTCGTGACGCCATTGATCTTAAAAGGATGATGATCCTGGTCTGGCTCGCTGTTTTTCCGGCCATGTTCTGGGGCATGTACAACGTCGGCCTGCAAACCATCCCGGCACTGCACCACCTGTATGATGCGCCGCAGCTGGCACAGGTTATTCAATCAGACTGGCATTATCGTCTTGCTCATCTGCTGGGCGTGAGCTTTAGCGCGGATGCTGGCTGGATAAGCATGATGACGCTGGGGGCGGTTTTCTTCCTGCCGATTTACCTCACGGTCTTTATCGTCGGTGGGTTCTGGGAAGTCCTGTTCGCTATTATTCGCAAACATGAAATCAACGAAGGTTTCTTTGTCACCTCCATTCTGTTTGCCCTGATTGTGCCGCCAACCTTACCTCTGTGGCAGGCTGCGCTTGGCATCAGCTTCGGGGTGGTGATTGCAAAAGAGATCTTCGGCGGAACCGGGCGCAACTTCCTGAACCCGGCACTGGCGGGGCGCGCATTCCTGTTTTTTGCCTATCCGGCACAAATCTCTGGCGACCTGGTCTGGACGGCAGCAGATGGCTTTTCCGGTGCGACTCCGCTTTCTCAGTGGGCGGCTCGCGGCGGTGAAACGCTGGTTAATAACGCCACGGGGCAACCCGTTACCTGGTTTGATGCCTTTATTGGCAACCTTCCGGGGTCGATTGGTGAAGTCTCTACGCTGATGATTTTGCTCGGTGGGGCCATCATTCTGTTCGGACGAGTGGCCTCCTGGCGCATTGTCGCGGGTGTGATGCTGGGTATGGTGCTCACTGCCACGCTGTTCAATGTTATCGGCTCTGCCACCAACCCAATGTTCTCTATGCCATGGTACTGGCATCTGGTTCTGGGGGGTTTTGCTTTTGGCATGATATTTATGGCAACCGACCCTGTTTCGGCCTCATTCACCGACAAAGGGAAATGGTGCTACGGCGCGCTTATCGGCGTGATGTGTGTATTGATTCGCGTGGTCAACCCGGCGTATCCGGAAGGGATGATGTTGGCCATTTTGTTTGCCAACTTGTTTGCGCCGCTATTCGATTATCTGGTGGTACGCGCCAACATTAAGCGGAGGAAGGCGCGTGGCTGATATCAAAAATAACGACAGCACCGGCAAAACGCTGCTGGTGGTGCTGGTGCTCTGCCTGGTGTGCTCCATTGTGGTGGCGGGCTCTGCCGTGGGGTTAAAACCGCTTCAGCAGGAGCAGCGCGCGCTGGATAAACAGCGCAACATCCTGGCGGTCGCCGGGCTTATGCAGGACGGGATGAGCGCTGATGAGGTGGCAAAAATCTTTGCTGAACGCATTTCCTCCCGGCTGGTGGATCTCAAAACAGGTGAGCTGCTGGACAGCGACCCTGCCAAATTTAACCAGGCACAGGCACTGAAAGACCCGCAGATGAGCATTGTGCTGGAGGCATCGCAAGATCCGGCCGGTATTAAGCGACGCAGCAATCTTGCGGAGATCTATCTGGTACGCGACGAGCAAAAACGCGTGCAGGAGCTGGTGCTGCCGATCTACGGCAATGGCCTGTGGTCGATGATGTATGCCTTTGTTGCGTTAGAGACGGACGGCCGCACGGTGAAAGGCATTACCTATTATGACCAGGGCGAAACGCCGGGGCTCGGTGGTGAAATTGAGAACCCTAACTGGCGGGCGCAGTTTATCGGTAAAAAGGTGCTCGATGATAACGGATTGCCCGCGCTGAAAGTGATGAAAGGTGCGGCGCGTCCAGGTGATGAGTTCGCAGTGGACGGGCTTTCCGGGGCAACACTCACGTCCAACGGCGTGCAGCACAGTTTTGACTTCTGGATGGGCGAGCTGGGGTTTGGCCCCTTCCTGAAAAATGTACGTGAAGGAGCGCTGAACAATGGCTGATGCGGGTGAATTGAAAGAAGTGAAAAAGGTACTCATTGGCCCACTTTTAGCCAACAACCCGATTACGTTGCAGGTGCTTGGCGTCTGTTCAGCACTGGCGGTGACCACGAAACTGGAAACTGCACTGGTGATGACCGTCGCGGTGACGCTGGTCACGGCATTTTCCAGCATGTTTATCTCCATGATCCGCCACCACATTCCGAACAGCGTGAGGATCATCGTGCAGATGGCAATCATCGCGTCGCTGGTGATCGTCGTCGATCAGCTGTTGCGCGCTTTTGCCTATGAAACCTCAAAACAGCTCTCGGTGTTTGTTGGCCTGATCATCACCAACTGTATTGTGATGGGGCGCGCGGAAGCCTACGCCATGAAAATGCCGCCGCTGGCGAGCTTTATGGATGGTATCGGCAACGGCCTGGGTTATGGGGTCATCCTCCTGACGGTGGGCTTCCTGCGTGAGTTAATCGGCAGCGGCAAGCTGTTTGGTATCACGGTGCTGGACACGGTGCAAAATGGCGGCTGGTATCTGCCAAACGGGTTGTTCCTGCTGGCCCCAAGCGCATTTTTCATTATCGGTTTGCTGATCTGGCTGATTCGTACGTTGAAGCCAGAACAGCAGGAAAAGGAGTAACCGACAATGGCTCATTACCTGAGTTTGTTTGTGCGCGCGGTGTTTGTTGAAAACATGGCGCTCGCGTTTTTCCTCGGCATGTGTACGTTCCTCGCGGTGTCCAAGAAGGTGTCGACGGCCTTTGGTCTGGGTGTGGCGGTCACTGTGGTGCTCGGATTATCTGTACCGATTAATAATCTGGTGTACAACTTTGTCCTGCGTGATGGCGCGCTGGTTGAGGGGGTCGATCTGAGCTTCCTTAACTTCATCACCTTTATTGGTGTGATTGCGGCACTGGTACAAATACTCGAGATGATCCTCGATAAATACTTCCCGTCGCTTTATAACGCGCTGGGGATCTTCCTGCCGTTGATCGCGGTGAACTGCGCCATCTTCGGTGGCGTGTCGTTTATGGTCCAGCGTGATTACAACTTCAGTGAATCCATCGTTTACGGCTTTGGTTCCGGTATTGGCTGGATGCTGGCGATTGTCACCATGGCGGGGATCCGCGAAAAAATGAAATATGCCAACGTGCCCGCAGGATTGCGTGGCTTAGGGATCACCTTTATCACCACCGGGCTGATGGCGCTGGGCTTTATGTCCTTCTCCGGCGTGCAGCTCTGAGGGCTTCGATATGGAAATTATTCTTGGCGTGGTGATGTTCACGCTTATTGTGCTGGTACTGTCTGGGCTGATTCTGGCTGCACGCTCTAAGCTGGTGAACGCCGGAGACGTCATTATTGATATTAATGATGAGCCGCAGAACCAGATCCGCACTCCAGCGGGTGACAAACTGCTTAACACGCTTTCGGGTAACGGGATATTTGTCTCCTCGGCCTGTGGCGGCGGTGGCTCCTGTGGGCAATGCCGTGTAACTGTGAAAGAGGGCGGCGGAGACATTCTGCCAACTGAACTGGCGCATATCACGAAGCGTGAAGCGAAAGAGGGCTGCCGCCTGGCCTGTCAGGTTGCGGTGCGCCAGAACATGAAAATTGAGCTGCCGGAAGAGATTTTCGGCGTCAAAAAATGGGAGTGCGAGGTTATCTCTAACGATAACAAAGCCACTTTCATCAAAGAGCTGAAACTGCGCGTGCCGGATGGGGAAGATGTACCCTTCCGCGCAGGTGGATATATCCAGATTGAGTGCCCGGCGCACACCGTTGCTTACGCCGATTTCGACGTGCCGAACGAATATCGCGCCGACTGGGATAAATTCAATCTCTTCCGCTTTGTGTCTGAGGTCAACGAGCCGACGTTGCGCGCTTACTCTATGGCGAACTACCCAGAAGAGAAGGGCATCATTATGCTCAACGTGCGTATTGCTACGCCGCCACCGGCTGTGCCGAATGCCCCGCCGGGCGTAATGTCGTCTTATATCTGGTCATTGAAAGCGGGCGATAAAGTGACTATTTCCGGTCCGTTTGGCGAATTCTTTGCTAAAGAAACGGATGCTGAAATGGTGTTTATCGGCGGTGGAGCAGGGATGGCGCCGATGCGTTCGCACATTTTCGACCAGCTTAAACGGCTCGGCACCCAGCGAAAAATGAGCTTCTGGTACGGCGCCCGTTCGCTGCGCGAGATGTTCTATGACGACGAGTTTGAACAGCTGGCGCGTGAAAACCCGAACTTTACCTTCCACGTGGCGCTGTCCGATCCGCAGCCGGAAGATAACTGGACAGGTTACACCGGCTTCATCCACAACGTTCTCTATGAGCACTACCTGAAGCAGCACGCTGCGCCAGAAGATTGTGAGTTCTACATGTGTGGCCCGCCAATGATGAACGCGGCAGTGATTAAGATGCTCAAAGATCTGGGTGTGGAAGATGAGAATATCTTACTGGATGACTTTGGAGGCTGATGATGCTGACGTTTCTGGCAACCTTTTTGGTGTTTGTGCTGGTGGTGCTTGGCATGTCGCTGGGCTGGATCATTAAGCGCAAAAGCATTCAGGGCAGCTGCGGCGGCATCTCTTCAATTGGGATGGAAAAAGTCTGCGATTGCCCGGAGCCGTGCGACGCGCGGAAAAAACGGATGGCCCGCGAACAGCAACGCATTATTTAAGTTTTTGTCGGCCGGGTAAGGCGGGGCCGCCGCCCGGCGTTCTTACATCCACTTCTCAATCCTCATAAATTTACTGTATACTTATCCAGTGATGAGTGAGGGCTTACTATGCGCAAAATAATCCATGTGGATATGGACTGTTTTTTTGCCGCAGTGGAGATGCGTGACAACCCGGCGCTGCGGGATATTCCTATCGCTATTGGCGGTAGCCGCGTCCAGCGCGGAGTGATCAGCACCGCCAATTATCCTGCGCGCAAATTCGGCGTACGCAGCGCCATGCCCACGGCGATGGCGCTGAAGCTCTGCCCGCATCTCACCCTTCTGCCTGGGCGGTTTGAGGCCTACAAAGAAGCATCTGTTCATATCCGGGAAATCTTCTCCCGCTACACGTCGCTGATTGAACCGCTATCGCTGGATGAGGCCTATCTGGATGTCACTGACAGCGTCCACTGTCACGGCTCCGCCACGCTGATGGCACAGGAGATCCGCCAGACTATTGCCCGTGAGCTGAACTTAACGGCATCGGCAGGCGTTGCGCCGGTGAAGTTCCTCGCAAAAATCGCCTCAGATTTGAATAAACCAAACGGCCAGTACGTCATCACCCCGGATGACGTTCCGGCCTTTTTAAAAACATTGCCGCTTGGGAAAATACCCGGTGTCGGGAAAGTCTCTGCCGCGAAGCTGGAAAGCATGGGGCTGCGGACCTGCGAAGATGTGCAGTGCAGCGATCTCGCCATGCTGCTTAAGCGTTTCGGGAAGTTTGGCCGCGTCCTGTGGGAGCGCAGTCAGGGCATTGACGAGCGCAGCGTGAATAACGAGCGACTGCGTAAATCCGTTGGCGTGGAGCGGACGCTCATTGAAGATATTCATGACTGGGCTGAATGCGAGGCCATTATTACCAGGCAACTTTACCCGGAGCTGGAGCGACGCCTGGCAAAGGTGAAACCAGACCTGTTGATTGCCCGCCAGGGGATCAAACTCAAGTTCAATGATTTTCAGCAAACTACCCAGGAGCACGTCTGGCCGCGCCTGAATAAAGACGATCTTATTGCGACGGCAAAAAAAGCCTGGGAAGAACGACGAAGTGGAAGAGGGGTTCGGCTGGTGGGATTACACGTCACGCTGCTGGATCCACAGCTTGAGCGACAGCTGGTATTGGGATTGTAAAAAAGCCCGGTAGCGCTATGCTTGCCGGGCTTGTCTCACTTTGTGATGAGGGTTTTACTTCGCAGGAATTGCTTTCAGCAGTTCAGTCAGCAGGGTCCAGTAGTGGCCCACGCTTTCGATATGAACCTGCTCATCCGGGGAGTGTGGCCCGGTGATGGTTGGCCCGATAGACACCATATCCATGTCCGGATACGGTTTTTTGAACAGACCACATTCCAGACCTGCGTGGATCACCTGAATGTTCGGGGTGCTGTTGAACAGACGCTGGTAAGTTTCACGCACCAGAGCCATTACCGGTGAGCTTGCATCCGGCTGCCAGCCTGGATAGCTACCTTTAGCGGATGTTGTCGCGCCAGCCAGTTTGCCCAGAGATTCCAGCATACTGACAACGTACTCTTTACCGCTGTCGATAAGTGAACGGATCAGGCAGATGATTTCTGCGCTGTCGTCGCTCATGGTCACAACGCCCACGTTCAGAGAGGTTTCTACAACGCCTTTTGCGACGTCAGAGTTGCGAATCACACCGTTTGGCGTGGCATTCAGCAACTGAATAAAGCTGTCGCGAGACTGTGCAGTCAGAGCGGCTTTATCTGTCGATACCGATTCCAGAACCACGGTCAGGTTTTTCTCTTTAACGGACAGCTCGTTTTTCAGGATATCCAGATAAACGCTGGAGAGCTTTTTCAGCTCGTCGGCTTTTGCCGCTGGCACTGCAACGGTAGTAAATGCTTCACGCGGGATTGCGTTACGCAGCGTACCGCCGTTGAAATCAACCAGACGCAGGTCCAGCTCAGCCGCGTGGCCAGCCAGGAAGCGCGCCAGCAGTTTGTTGGCGTTACCCAGACCTAAGTGAATATCGCCACCAGAGTGACCCCCTTTCAGGCCTTTCAGCGTCAGCTTGAAGGTCTGGAAACCAGCAGGAATCGCTTCACGGGACAGCGGCAGCGTGGAGATGAAATCGATCCCGCCTGCACAACCCATGTAGATCTCGCCTTCTTCTTCGGAGTCGGTGTTGATCAGGATATCCGCTTGCAGCCAGTTAGCTTGCAGGCCGAACGCACCGTCCATACCGGCTTCTTCGGTCATGGTCAGCAGCACTTCCAGTGGACCGTGCTCAACGCTGTCGTCTGCCAGCACAGCCAGGGCAGATGCCATGCCAATACCGTTATCCGCACCCAGCGTGGTGCCGCGTGCTTTTACCCAGTCGCCGTCGATATAAGGCTGGATAGGATCTTTAGTGAAGTCGTGAACGGTATCGTTGTTTTTCTGTGGAACCATGTCCAGGTGCGCTTGCAGCACAACCGGTTTACGGTTTTCCATGCCTGCGGTTGCAGCTTTGCGGATCAGAATGTTGCCAACCTGGTCGCGTTCGGTGTGCAGACCTTTTTCTTTCGCCCAGCCAATAATGTGTTCGGCAAGCTGTTCTTCATGGTAGGACGGGTGTGGAATGGAACAGATTTTGGCAAAAATATCCCACAGCGGCTGTGGAGATAATTGAGACAGTTCAGACACGATAAGTCTCCTTGTCGATGCTCTGCAAACATTGATGCAGGTCACAGGGTTAGCAGGTTAATAGTTACCACAAGTCAGGCTTGCGAGATGCAACTGAGAATACCACTTTCTCTGGTTGCTGGTAGCATAAAGCATGTAAAAACTCGGGCTCAGGGCGCTAAACACTGGTTTTTAGTGCGTCAGATCTCTATAATCTCGCGCAACCTATTTCCCCCTTGAACACTTTTTAAGCCGTATACAAACAGGCTGGGACACTTCACATGAGCGAAAAATACGTCGTCACCTGGGACATGTTGCAGATTCACGCACGCAAACTGGCTGCGCGTCTGATGCCTTCCGAGCAGTGGAAAGGCATTATTGCCGTTAGCCGTGGTGGTCTGGTGCCGGGCGCACTGCTGGCACGTGAGCTGGGTATTCGTCATGTCGATACCGTATGTATCTCCAGCTATGATCACGACAACCAGCGTGAACTGACCGTGCTGAAACGCGCCGAAGGCGACGGTGAAGGCTTCATCGTTATTGACGATCTGGTCGATACTGGCGGTACTGCGGTTGCGATCCGCGAAATGTACCCTAAAGCACACTTCGTCACGATCTTCGCGAAACCTGCTGGCCGTCCGCTGGTGGATGATTACGTGATTGATATCCCTCAGGATACCTGGATTGAGCAGCCGTGGGATATGGGCGTGGTCTTCGTTCCACCTATCTCTGGTCGTTAATTCCTGCGCGAAATTATTTTAACGCCCGGAAATGCCGGGCGTTGTTTTTTTTAGCTTGTGGCGAGTTACAATAGTCTCTATACGATGTATTCATGGAGGCAATGCAATGACGCAGGCAAACCTTAGCGAAACGCTATTCAAACCCCGCTTTAAACACCCTGAAACGTCGACGCTGGTGCGCCGGTTTAACCAGGGCGCTATGCCTTCAGTACAGTCTGCATTAGACGGCAAAAATGTGCCTCACTGGTATCGAATGATTAACCGCCTGATGTGGATCTGGCGCGGAATCGATCCCCGCGAAATCCTCGACGTGCAGGCGCGTATCGTGATGAGCGACGCCGAACGGACTGACAGCGAACTCTACGACACCGTGGTCGGTTATCGTGGTGGAAACTGGATATACGAATGGGCTAAACAGGCGATGCTCTGGCAACAGAAGGCCAGCCAGGAAGAGGATGCCACTCTGAGCGGCCAGCACTGGCTCCATGCAGCCAACCTCTACAGCATTGCTGCTTACCCCCATCTGAAAGGCGACGAACTGGCCGAACAAGCGCAGGCGCTTGCAAACCGTGCTTATGAAGAAGCCGCCCAGCGTTTGCCGGTCCGGATGCGTGAACTGGAGTTCACTATCCCGGGAGGCGCCCCCGTGACCGGGTTCCTGCATATGCCTGATGGCGAAGGTCCATTCCCTGTTGTGTTAATGTGCGGTGGTCTGGATTCACTTCAGACTGACTATTACAGCCTTTTTGAGCGCTACTTTGCACCAAAAGGGATCGCGATGTTAACACTTGATATGCCGTCTATTGGCTTCTCCTCTAAATGGAAACTGACCCAGGATTCGAGCCTGTTGCACCAGCACGCGTTAAAAGCGCTGGAGAATATCCCGTGGGTTGACCACACCAGAGTGGCCGCTTTCGGTTTCCGCTTTGGCGCGAACGTTGCGGTGCGTCTGGCTTATCTTGAATCTTCTCGTCTTAAAGCTGTTGCCTGTCTTGGCCCGGTGGTTCATGCGCTTTTAAGTGAACCTGCTCGTCAGGGGAGCGTACCGGAAATGTATCTGGACGTACTGGCCAGCCGACTTGGTATGCATGATGCATCTGATGAAGCGCTGCGCGTTGAACTGAATCGTTACTCATTAAAAATGCAGGGCTTGCTGGGAAGGCGTTGTCCGACGCCGATGCTGTCCGGTTTCTGGAAAAACGATCCGTTCAGCCCGGAAGAAGAGTCGCGCTTAATCACATCGTCATCTGCGGATGGCAAACTGCTTGAGGTACCGTTCAGCCCGGTGTATCAGAATTTTGACAAAGCGCTAAAAGAGATTACGCGCTGGATCACGCAGAGATTGTGTTAAGAGATTGCTAAATTTTGATGGTTTGGTAAAACAGTGGCTTCACAAAAGGAGATCGCAATGACGTTACCGAGTGGACACCCGAAAAGTAGACTGATTAAGAAGTTCATGGCTCTTGGCCCGTATATTCGAGAAGAGCAGTGTGAAGAGAATCGCTTTTTTTTCGACTGCCTGGCTGTATGCGTCAATGTGAAGCCTGCACCCGAAAAACGTGAATTCTGGGGCTGGTGGATGGAAATGGAAGCCGAGGAAAAACGTTTTACTTACAGCTATCAGTTTGGTCTGTTTAACAAAGACGGTAACTGGCAAGCTGCGCCAATCAAAGATCAGGAAGTGATCGATCGCCTGGAGTACACGCTGAAAGAGTACCTCGGCAAGGCAAGCGCATTGCTGGCGACGCTGGATCTGAAGCTTGAACCCGCAGATGACTTTTCCAGCGAAGCGGTGAAGCTAACGGCTTGATGATGAAACAGTGCCGGGTAGCGGCTTCGCCTTACCCGGCCTACAAAATGCACTATATCGTAGGCCCGGTAAGCGCAGCGCCACCGGGCAAATAAAAAAAACCGGCTAAAAGCCGGTTTTTTTTATTTCTACATTATTAGAACTGGTAAGTCATACCCAGCGCAACGATGTCGTCGCTGCTCAGACCCAGTTTGTTATTGTCATCCAGTTGGTTGATTTTATAATCAACAAACGCTGACATATTTTTGTTGAAATAATAGGTCGCGCCCACATCGATATATTTCACGAGATCTTCGTCGCCGATACCTTCGATATCTTTGCCTTTAGACTGAACATAGCCCAGGGACGGACGCAGACCAAAATCAAACTGGTATTGTGCAACCACTTCGAAGTTCTGCGCTTTATTCGCAAAACCACCGGAAATTGGGGTCATGTTGCGGGTTTCGGAGTACATGGTCGCCAGGTAAATATTGTTGGCGTCATATTTCAGACCGGTTGCCCAGGCTTCCGCTTTGTCACCCTGACCGCGGGTCAGCAGGTTCTGATCATTGGTACGGTCAGAGTTGGTGTACGCGCCGCTGATGGCGAAGTCGCTGCCACCGAAGTCATACGTTACAGAAGTACCGAAACCGTCGCCGTTCTGCTTTTTGGCGTCACGGTTTTCGTTTTTACCCTGGTATTGCAGGGTCACATCCAGGCCATCAACCGCGCCGAAGAAGTCGGTGTTACGGTAGGTTGCCAGGCCGCTGGAACGCTTGGTCATGAAGTTATCGGTCTGACCAGAAGAGTCGCCGCCGAATTCAGGGAACATATCTGTCCAGGCTTCAACGTCGTACAGGGCGCCCAGGTTACGACCGTAGTCGAAGGAGCCGAAGTTTTTCAGTTTCAGACCAGCAAACGCCAGACGGGTTTTCTGTGAAGAATCGCTCTCTGCTTTGTTACCAGAAAACTCAGCTTCCCAACGACCGTAACCGGTCAGCTGATCGTTAATCTGAGTTTCACCTTTGAAGCCGAAACGTACGTAAGTCTGGTCACCATCTTTAGAGGCATCATCACTGATATAGTGCATGGCTTTTACTTTGCCGTACACGTCCAGTTTATTGCCATCTTTATTATAAACTTCGGCTGCGTGTACAGATGCGGAAGCAACAACGCCCATTACCACTAATGCCAGAATACTCTTTTTCATTTTCAATCCTGAGTTTTATAAACGCGCTAAAATTCGCTGAGCAATGAACACCTGTTCTTGCCCCGTGAAAAACAGGAAGGGTTTTAACGTTCTGGAATTAAAGTTTTATGACAATTTGAGAATTAATTTAAAAAACTGTGATTTATTATTTCAGTAATAAAATTGTCAAAATCTGCCGCTACGCTTACTGATCCCGCGCAACAAAGTGTTCCACATTGTGCGAAGGCAGTTGGCAACGGGGCTGAGTCCTGCTAAAACGTTCGTTTGACATCATTTTCCCTTATTGTTGAACGGCAGAGAATCATGAGTGACAGCCAGACGCTGGTGGTAAAACTCGGTACCAGTGTTTTAACAGGCGGATCGCGCCGCCTAAATCGCGCCCACATTGTTGAGCTTGTACGTCAGTGCGCTCAGTTACATGCCGCAGGGCATCGAATTGTGATTGTGACTTCCGGGGCAATTGCTGCCGGGCGTGAACACCTGGGCTACCCCGAACTCCCCGCGACGATAGCATCCAAGCAGTTGCTGGCCGCCGTGGGACAAAGCCGACTCATTCAACTCTGGGAACAACTGTTTTCTATTTACGGCATTCACGTCGGCCAGATGTTGCTGACGCGTGCGGATATGGAAGACAGAGAACGCTTCCTGAACGCCCGCGATACGCTGCGTGCGTTGCTCGACAACAATATCGTTCCTGTCATTAACGAAAACGACGCCGTCGCGACCGCTGAAATCAAAGTGGGCGATAACGATAACCTTTCAGCGCTGGCCGCCATTCTGGCCGGGGCGGATAAATTGCTGCTGCTGACCGATCAGCAAGGGCTGTTTACCGCCGACCCGCGTAACAATCCAGACGCTAAGCTGATAACCGATGTTCACGGTATTGATGATGCGCTGCGTGCCATCGCCGGGGATAGCGTGTCTGGCCTTGGTACCGGTGGTATGGGGACCAAACTGCAAGCGGCGGACGTCGCATGTCGTGCAGGCATCGACACCGTTATCGCGGCCGGTAGCCGTCCTGGCGTGATTGGCGATGTGATGGAAGGCCTCTCCGTAGGGACGCGCTTCCACGCGCAGGAATCGCCACTGGAAAACCGTAAGCGCTGGATTTTTGGTGCGCCTCCGGCAGGTGAAATCACCGTAGACGAAGGGGCGACCTCCGCAATTCTGGAAAGAGGGAGTTCATTACTTCCAAAAGGAATTAAAAGCGTGACAGGTAACTTCTCCCGTGGTGAAGTGATTCGTATCCGCAACCTTGCAGGACGCGACATCGCGCACGGTGTCAGTCGCTATAACAGCGATGCGCTGCGCCGTATTGCCGGGCACCATTCCCAGCAGATCGATGCGATCCTGGGCTATGAATATGGCCCGGTTGCCGTGCATCGTGATGACATGATTATTCGTTAAGGAGCCTGAACATGCTGGAACAAATGGGCGCAGCTGCCAAAGCCGCCTCGTACAAACTGGCGCTCCTTTCCAGCCGCGAGAAAAACCGCGTGCTGGAAAAAATCGCTGATTATCTGGAGTCACAGTCTGCTGACATTCTGCGAGCCAACGAACAGGATTTAGCTGAAGCCCGTGAAAATGGGCTGAGCGAAGCGATGCTCGACCGCCTGGCGCTGACGCCGGCACGCCTGAAAGGTATCGCTGACGATGTGCGTCAGGTGTGCAACCTGGCTGACCCGGTAGGGCAGGTGATTGATGGCGGGCTGCTCGACAGCGGTTTACGTCTTGAGCGCCGTCGCGTGCCGCTCGGCGTTATCGGTGTTATCTATGAAGCGCGTCCGAACGTGACCGTGGATGTGGCTTCTCTGTGCCTGAAAACCGGCAACGCGGCCATCCTGCGCGGTGGAAAAGAGACCTGGCGCACCAATGCCGCAACGGTAAAAGTCATCCAGCAGGCACTGGAAGAGTGCGGTTTACCCGCAGGCGCTGTTCAGGCCATTGAAAGTCCGGATCGCGCGCTGGTGAATGAAATGCTGCGTATGGACAAATACATCGACATGCTGATCCCTCGCGGTGGTGCAGGCCTTCACAAACTGTGTCGTGAGCAGTCGACGATCCCGGTTATCACCGGCGGTATCGGTGTGTGTCATATCGTTGTAGACGACAGCGCCGAAATTGAACCGGCGCTGAAAATCATCGTGAATGCGAAAACGCAGCGTCCAAGCACCTGTAACACGGTCGAAACGCTGCTGGTTCATCAGGGGATCGCGGATGCCTTCCTGCCTGCTCTGAGCAAGCAGATGGCGGACAGTGGTGTCACGCTGCACGCCGAAGCTAACGCTCTGGCGTTGCTGAAAGAGGGCCCTGCGACAGTGGTTCCGGTAAAAGCAGAGCAGTATGACGATGAGTTCCTGTCGCTGGATCTGAACGTGAAGGTGGTAGCCGATCTTGATGACGCCATTGCGCACATCCGTGAACACGGTACGCAGCACTCTGACGCGATCCTGACCCGCACGCTGCGCAATGCCGACCGCTTTGTGAACGAAGTGGATTCATCTGCGGTATACGTGAATGCTTCAACCCGCTTCACCGATGGCGGCCAGTTCGGTCTGGGCGCTGAAGTTGCCGTAAGTACCCAGAAGCTGCACGCGCGCGGCCCGATGGGGCTTGAAGCACTGACCACCTACAAGTGGATCGGTTTCGGTGATGATACGATTCGTGCGTAAATAAGCGTGGGTGGTGCAAAAATAGCCGTTTGATTCGCAAGGCCATTGACGCACCACCCTGTTAGATCTACTCTTTTGCCCCGTGGTTACGCTCGTAACCGGCCTTTCAGGGCCGATATAGCTCAGTTGGTAGAGCAGCGCATTCGTAATGCGAAGGTCGTAGGTTCGACTCCTATTATCGGCACCATCTCAAATCAAGTGATTACCTAACATCCAAGTAGATCACATTCTCCTCTTGCGCCGTATTTGTGACATTCCGACCAATAATCGCGTCAACTTTGCTCGTGTGCTCGGTAAGAAATTCGACCTGAAAAATGATGGAACTGACCGGAAGGGGCTACTTATCGCATTTTCCAGCTATATCGCCAATGAAAGACTTCGTCGATGTTATCTGCTGAAAAGCAGGAATATTCATAACCTTTGTATACATTACTTTTTTATCTGTTGTGACAGACCATGTCTCAACAGTGATGCCACCACCTGCCTGATAGCTACCTACGATGGTGTTGCTTGAGAGTGGGACATACCTCATATCTGAGAGAGGTTCGCCTGAGAGAGTTGTTACTGATGCCTTATCGTCATTAATGATCATCTTGAAAGAAGCACCCGTTATCTGGTCATCAATAAATTCATATTCGTCCTGGCTAAATGAAGCTTTACCTTTAAGGCCTGAAATGATCCAACAGTCTGCATAGGACATTAAAGGCAAAGACATAAGTATGAATGCAATTATAGAGCGTCTCATATGAACTTCTCCCTGGCTTCAGCTACAACACCAATAATCTTGCCATTACCATTAATGGGAATCATCGGCCACAAAGGAATAAGATCCTTATAAATACCTCTGACCACCATCAATTACCAATTTTGTGAAAGACGCCTCGTTCGCATCAATCAGATTTGTAACCACTAAGGTTCCATTAATTGTTCCTCTTCCTGTGCCTACCTCAGGAATGTCTGACCCGACAGGAGATGCCATAGAATCACCTTCAATCTGGAATCAGAAACCATCTCCATGACAATGGTTATCACTGCGGTACCATTCTGCAATAGCTTTTAGATAGTACGGCTCACAAGCTTCCGAGCATACGCCAGTGCTAACCAGGCTTATCGGCGGATACTTTCCTTTAGGATTGTTTGGGGCAACATAAGTTATGTTCGAATCCGGGGAACTTTTCAATAACCAATCGACATTAACGCCCAGATCTGGAGCAAGTTCTGGTAAAAAATTCAGGGCGCTTGGACTTTCCGTCTCAAGCTATTCTATTGATTGCTGAGAAGTCCCAACCTTCCACGCAAAATCTACTCTCGCCACTATATTCAACACACTGTCACCCCATAACGCCCCCTTTTAGTGCATCTCTTGCCAGCGCCAATCCCTTAGAGCAACCCCACGCTGGCGCTGTCACGTCCCGACATCTATTTTTACTATTGGACAAAAAATGAACTGATGACTATGTTTTAAAATGGCTGTCAATGTTGGCGTACAAGAATCACCTATAGCGAAACGGATAAAGGTGCAGGCGCGAATGCAAGCTAAAGCAAAACGATTGATTAAATCCCTTTTTTTCCATGAAACCTGGGATATTTTGATTGCTAAAAATAACCGTTCACATGCATTTCCTGCTAACACTCTGGACATTCTGAGTCATGCCAGGACTAAACAGCTTAAAAAGAAATATACGTTTCAGGCCGATCCTTTCATTATTGAAAAAGACGATAAAGTCTACGTTTTTTATGAAGCGATGAACTTTCGGGATTCGCAGGGAACATTACGCTGCCGGATACTTAATGCCGAACTTGATGAGCTTGAGGATGTAAAACTCGAAGGGTTCGATAACATAAAGTGCCATTTATCATTTCCTTTTTTATATCAAAGTAATGATAAGCTTTTCATGATCCCTGAATCATCAGAAAGAAAAGAGGTTATTTTATTCGAGTCCACGGATTTCCCTGTTCACTGGCGCCAGGTCAAGGTTTTAATCTCTGATATCGCCTTAACGGATAACATTCTTTTTGAATTGAATGGGGTTTTGTATCTGGCATCCACAACGATGGATGATGAGCTGGTTATCCATACAGCCCATGATATTACGGGGCCGTGGCAAAAAATAACCCCAGAGCTACATATTTCGAATCCGTATCATCGCGGGGCAGGCGCACCTTGTAGGGTAAATGGTAAAACGTACTTCTTTACTCAGGAGTGCACCCCGGAAAGCTACGGTAAGTCAGTTTATATAAAAGAGTTAGTCACGCTTAACGCTCACAACTTTGTTGAGAATCTTATTGAACAGATAAATTCTGGCATCAATCAGAGCGACGGCGTGCATACGTTGAACTTCACAGATAACTTCATTGTATATGATAGTAAAATCAATAAATTCAGTCTTTTTTCAGCGCTGAAAAAAGTTAACTATAAATTGAAGGTTAAATCCAGAAAAAACGCGCTTGCAGGGTAGCGTTAATATAATCCGTTAATAACAGTAGCATTGGTAAATCAATAGTTGTTTACACCAAATATATTTGGAGACTGTATGGCAATTCTTGTTACTGGTGGAGCTGGCTACATTGGTTCACATACCGTTTTGACTCTCCTGGAGAGAGGGGATGACGTTGTTGTCATCGATAACCTCTCGAATTCCTCACAAAAATCGCTGGACCGGGTCGCAGAGCTTACCGGGAAAAAGCCTGTGGTTTACATTGATAACATACTGAACAGAGACGCGCTGAAAACCATATTCTCCAGCCATAACATCACCGATGTTATTCATTTTGCTGGATTAAAATCGGTCTCCGAGTCAATCAAAGAACCGCTTGCCTATTATGAAAATAATGTCACGGGTACCCAGGTTTTACTCAATGAGATGTTAGCGGCTGGGGTGAAGCACTTTATTTTCAGTTCTTCCGCTACGGTGTACGGTAACCCGGAAAAAATTCCGTTAAGTGAACAATCCCGGACAGGTGACTGCACTAACCCGTACGGCACGTCAAAATTGATGGTTGAAAAGATTCTGGCGGATTTCTCACGCGCACAGCCCCAGTTCCGCATTACCTGTTTGCGTTATTTTAACCCTGTTGGCGCACATCCCTCAGGCAGAATTGGCGAAGATCCTGGTGGTATCCCTAACAATCTGGTTCCTTATATTTCCCAGGTGGCAATTGGGAAGCTGGGGAGCGTGTCGGTATACGGCAATGACTATCCAACCCCAGACGGTACAGGTGTGCGTGATTACATTCATGTGATGGATCTGGCAACCGGCCATTTAGCGGCGCTGGATTCTGTAGATAAAGGTGCGGCATATAAGATCATTAATCTCGGTACCGGTATCGGTTATTCCGTTATTAATCTTATTGAAGCCTTTGAAAAAGCGTCACAAAAGAAGATTAGCTATAAGATTGTCGGAAGAAGGCCGGGAGATATTGCTGAGTGTTGGTCTGACCCGTCTCTGGCACGTAAAGAGCTGGGTTGGGTGGCGACACACAGTCTTGATGAGATGATGCGTGACACGTGGAACTGGCAAAAAAATAATCCTGATGGCTATAAAGTGTAATGCTTAGCAGCAAGGAGTCTGGTTTCCAGGTTCCTTGCTGCTACTGTCTGCCGCAACGCCCGCCACAGGTCTGCTCATAACAATGGTCTTTCAGAGTTGTTCGCGAGCACCAGGCCGCCAGGTCTAAAATCTGGCTGCGGACTGCTCAGAAGTTCTGTATATAACGTCATTAATGAATCCATATGTTTGTTCAGGGAGTACACTTCACTCAAACGTCTGCGCCCCTGCAAGCCCATATTCCGCGCTTTCTCCTGACAATCGGCCAGCGTATCCATCGCATTTGCCAGATCTTGTGCATTGCCGGGTTCAAATAAGATCCCTTCAATCCCGTCACGAATTTGTTCAGGGATCCCGCCAATCCGTGACCCAATCACCGGTTTACCCAAAGACATCGCTTCTAACACCGCCATAGAGCAGTTCTCATTGCATTCCGAAGGCAGGATCACCGCCCGGGCTCGCTGAATAAGCGAATTGAGCGCATCACCTTGTTGGACATACCCTAAAAACTCAGCCTCCGGGTACTGAGCAACCAGCTTGTCATACAACGGGCCATTGCCCACTATTTTCAGCGGGGTCTTATTCTTCATTTTCTGATGCGCCGCCAGCAATGTTGCCACGCCTTTTTCATGGCTCAGGCGACCAAAGTACAGCATATAGCCGTCATCGCTCACGTCCTCAACGGGATGGCTATCATCAACGCCATTCACGATCACATCGATACGCGAATCAGGCAGAGTACGCAGTAACACGCCACGTAAAAAGGCGCTGGGTGAAACAATCACATCCAGAGCCTGGTAATTTTGGGCAATATATTGCCAGGTCGCCTCTAACGAGAGCAGCAAGCTCTTTGAGGCCGCACCGCCCTGGCATTTATACCTAAAAGCATTGAATACCGACCCGGTGATACAGGCATCACAGACCTTACCCTCGCGCAGCATGGAGTAGGCGGGGCACACAATCTTATAGTCGTGCGCAGTCAGCACCGTCTTGCAGCCAAAATTGCGCGCCACTTTGATAAGCGACGGTGTCATCTGGTGGTAAATGTTATGGAAGTGGACGATATCCGGTCGCTCTTTTTCCAGTAGCGCCTGCATCTTTTTACAGGCCCGGCTGTTGTGAATAAAATTTACCGCCGTTTTGAGCCCCCCAATCAGATTACTCTCCTGATGGTAATCGACATTGCTGATGAAATAATCCGAATAATCAGAAGGGATGTTTTTTTCATGCTGCATGGAGAAATCAATCACCTGGACACCCGCATGTTTCAGCATGGTGCGCTCCTGAAAATAAACGGTTTCCGCACCGCCTTTGATAAAAAAGAACTTATTCACTAATAAAATTTTCATTGCGCTTGCCTTGATTGTTCGTAAACAATTTTATTGTTTTGTGGACTTAGCGGATCGTGTACAGGATATATCATCCATTTAACACGTCGCCCCAGAAAGTACAGCTAAGTTCATACGCTTTGTAAGCCGTACGACAACGACCGATTCTGAATTATTTCAACCACATAAAGACAAGTAATGGCAAAAAAGCGATTTCGAAAATCTCAAATGTAAAATTATATTCTTAATGACCACCCCATAATTGTTTCAGGGGAAATTCATTCGATTTCTATATATTCATTGAACAGGTACACAACAACGATGTCATTATCCGTATTCGACTGTTCAAACGGCTACGCGTCCTGCATATAATAAGCAACATACCAATAACGACAGGCTTACACAACAGTATACACAAAGAGGTGGCGTTCAGATTCGGGGTGTAGCGCAACATGATTAGCATGAGAGCGCCGAATCAGTGTGGCTGGTGATGTTTCATGCGGGGCAGGTGGCTGAATAATCACACTTTTCATAAATGATGCATGATATATTTTTAGCCCTGATGTGAACGTAATTTTTTGTAATTATTCGGCATGGAAAAACATATCTAACTTGTTAGGGGGATAGTTGGTAATGAAAATGTATTAGCATCTAACCTGTTTATAATACGATTTATCCCTTCAATTAAGCCTGTCAGTATAAAAGCCTCTCGTTATAATCAATTTTTACGCCTGGAAATAGTACTTTCAGGTGATGGAAAATTTATGACGAGGATTTACGCCTGTCCACTTTTAATTTCTAGATAAAACATCCCCATTCTTACAAATGGGGATGTTTAATTTAAACACCTTTATCCCGACATCACGCCGTCATAAACGCATCCAGATCATCCGCATTTTTAATGATTTTATCGTCATCAACGCCATGTGCCTGTGCAAGCGTGATGCTTGCTTCCAGCAGCTGACGGTTATTTTCGACATTAAAGGCCGCCGCTGTCAGTTCGCCCAGAGCGGCAAATTCAGACAAGATACGGTTAAGCACTTGTTGTTCGATAGCATCTAACCGGCGGGAAAATTCATCCATGCGTGCCTGCAACGCCTGACGCGCTTTACCGTCCAGACTTTTGGCAACGGTGACCATAAACTTCCCGGAAATCGAACCAATGAGCGCCCCCAGCACCGGCACGGGAATCAACGCCTGTCCCGCGACGGTCATGGCACCGACGATGGCCGATTCTGCGCAGACGATAAGCCCAAGGTCGGTGAACTCATCCAGACCAATCTCCCCGCGCTGATAAGAGTGCGCAAGGCTTGCCACACCTTTAGTCGCGGTGACCAGCGCGCTGGCGAAAGGGGCGCCCATCGACGCGTAGTTGGTCAGGGTATAAATCGCCCCGGCGGATACGCCACCGACAGCCGCGCCTTTCAGCGAGTCCAGCCCAACGTCCTGCCAGTCCTGGGCATTGAAGTCGCCACGGAAGATATTTTTGCCGTCGCGGTATTTACGGTATATCCCGGTGCCGAGGGCAAAGGCGCCACCCACCGCGGCCCCCATCGCCGTTGCGCGCATCCCTTCGGCCAGCGAAGGCTGATGGTCGTCGATGATTTCAGCGCGTTTCGCGTCGTTTTGTTTGGCCAGCTCCTGATCGTGCTTGTCGAGCGTCTCGTCGATTTTACCCAGCTGCACATCCTTGTAGTCAGAGACCCCCGGGCGCACTACGTCGGCAAAAGGACGTTGCGTTTGCCTTTCAATTTCATCGACTTTTGCTTTAATCGCCTCAATTGTGCTCGATTTAAGTCCTTCAACGGGTTTGCCGTCGAGAACGTCCTGAATCTCCTGCCAGGTATCTTTCGGAATATGGTAGAACGACCCATCCTTGCCGAAATTGGGGTAGGTTTCCATGTGCTTCAGGACATGCATCAGGTTATTGTTGGTGCCGTTAATGAATTTGGACTGAACATCCAGGCCATCAATCAGATAATCTTGCGAAGCGGTGCGACCCACTCCCTCAAACGTGGCGCGAAAGGTGGAGGCATCCTGTAGCCTCTCTTCAATGGCCTGCTCAGAATTGCGCACTGCCACCTCAACCTGCTCGGCGATTTCTCCATGTTTGGTGCTCATGCTGCCGAGAATATTGCCCGGCGAGGCGACAAAATCACGCACCTTCTGCATTTGTTCACGAGCCAGATCAAACGCAATATCCTGTCGAGAGAGCGTTAAAATCTCATCGTTAATACGCGCCTGGTTGAGGGCATTAACCGCACTCCCGATGAGCTGATCGCCCACCGGGGTATGACTTTTCATCCCGCTCATCACTGGATTTTCTTGTTGATCAGTTTTGACAAGGCATTGATATGGTTAATCAATGCACCCAGTTGCTCTCTCTGATTCGCATTGAACTGGCTGAAGTCACGCGGGGCGGTTTTTTCCAGTACATCCACGATACCTTCAGTGCCCTGATAATGTTCCGAGGTCAGCGTTTTCAGTTCTTCGGCGCTGCGTTCCACGATGCGCAGTTTTGAGGTTTGCGAACGCACTTCGCGCTCTTCGGTCTGAGCCTGGTCGATGATTTTGCCGTTTTTACGGCGAGCCAGTAAGGTGCCACCCGCGATACCCACTGCGCCGATCCCCCAGCCGACCGGCCCTGCGAGCGCCAGCAGCGCACTTCCCGCAGACATCCCGCCGCCGCCCGCCGCGAGCGCACCACCACCCAGCCAGGCCAGCGCGGCATTGGTTGCCGCAGCCCCGCTCAGGGTAGCGATGGCCGTGCCGGTAGAGGCGGTGCCGAAGGTGGTCGCAATCGCCAGGGCAGCAGTCGGGGCAAACGCCGCCACGCCCGCACCCACGGCAACACCCGCCGCGGCGGTACCTTTACCCACGTGGGAGGCGCGATACTCTTCTTCCAGTTTTTCGACCACATCGTCGAACTCAGCGATTTCCGCTTTCAGCTCGCTCCAGGATTTATCGAACTCTTTCGGCGTATTCGCCAGGCGGTTGATGAAGTGCTCGCCTCGCGCAATCAGATCTTTGCTGCACTTCTGGCGCAGTAAAAACAGGTCGGTGATGGCAGTCTGGGTATCTGTTGCCTGTGATTCATAACGCGTTCTGGCTCGGGAAAGGCTTTCTAATGCTTCTTTTTTTTCTGTTCCGCGTAACATGATTTATTCCTGCTCTGTGTGGTCTAAATGTGTCCCGTTGCTCTGCGATTCCATTTCCGCCATCTGCTGAGAAAGCTTCTGGATAAAATGGTGTTGCAGGCTAACCGGAGAAATAATGGTGAGATTCGGGAACCAGTACCGAAGTAACGGAAATAGCTGGTTTTCATGCGCCATCTCGGTCTGCACAATCAAATCGCCGTTCGGCTCTTGCCGTATAATTTTTTGCGCGGGCAGCACGCTGCGGCGCTGGAAGTAGTAACTGACTTCTGCCGCAATTTTGATGTGTACCGTCTGCTTATCCAGGGAAAACCACACGTCATCTTCTTCGGCGAAATATTTCGCGATGTGCGGCTCTGGGGTGAAATGTTCAGTTCGTAGATTCAGCCAGCGGATTTTGCTGAGCTGATATCCCTTCACGTTGCCATTTTCGACCGCACCGAGATACCACACGCCTTTGATATTAATCAGCTGATAAGGGGCAACGGTGCGCAGCGTATTCTTATAGTGGAATTCGCAGATGTTGTTCTGGCGAATGGCTTTATCAAACAGACTAAAGTTATTTTCCAGCGCTCGTTTAGCGTCAGGATCGCCGGGTAAAGAGCGGATGCTGAGTGATGATAAATCAGGCTTGAGAATGAGCTTATTGGCAGGAATTAACTCTTCCATGCCCAGCAGACCGATAAGGTTCTGCAACTCTTTAAGCGTCTGGGGTCTGGCATACGCGGGGGACAGTCTGTAAATACCGTTACCATCATGAATGATTCGGTCGCCCAGGCGGTTAAGATCACGATACAGCGTACGCTCGCTGATATTGAATTCATCCAGCAATTTCTGGCGTGAGACATAACCGTGCTGATACAGCGCTGAAATAATGACGGTTATCCGTTGAACCATGACCTCGTGTCCGCTCATGCGTGCTCCCCTGACAATTTTTCCTTAAGGTTATTCTCGCTTCCTGACAGGTCATGTCAGAAAGGACCAGGAGCAGGACTTTGCCGCCTGGAGATTCAGGTATCGGCAACAAGGGGGTATTTCTTAAAGAAAATTATCGAGAGCGGTCAATGTGTTGCTTCTAATCTCCCTGAGAAAAGAAAGCGCAATATTTCGGTGAGGATGCGAGAAAAAACGATGCTTTACACCGGCTTCCTGCCCAGCCAGCGCGCATACTCTCCCGGCCATGCAACCGTTTCTGTTCCCGGTCGCCCCATCCCAAAGCCATGACCGCCCGTCGGGTAGCGATGCAGTTCTGCCGGGACATGGTTTGCCACACAGGCGTCATACATGATCAGAGAGTTGTGCGGATCGGAAAGCGGGTCGTCTTTCGCCTGCACAATAAAACAGGGCGGCGTATCGGGTGAGACAAAGTTCTGTACCGACCACGCGGCTTCTTCTGTGGCGCTGGCGTGCGGCCCAACCAGAATTTTGTGGGTTGAAGTATGGGTGTACGGCTTTTCGAGCGTTATAACCGGGTAGATGAGCGCGGCGCGATCGGGTCTGGCCGTTTGCTCATCAATCTCGTCCCGGGCGGGATAAGTACGAAAGTCTGGTCGCGTAGCCGCCATGCCCATCAGATGCCCGCCCGCGGAGAACCCGAGCACGCTGACCTGTTTCTCCCGCTGTCGGATAATGCGCAGCGCCCGCTGGGCATCCTGCAAAGCGACCCGATCCCCATCGTGCCAGCCCTCTGAGGGTAGGCGATAGGTGAGGATATATGCCGTATAGCCTCGCGCGACCAGCCATTGCGCGGCGGGAAGGGCTTCTTTACCGGTCTGAATTTGTTTATAGCCGCCGCCTGCGGCAATCAGCACGCC
Source organism: Enterobacter sp. Tr-810 (assembly GCF_011752765.1). Taxonomy (NCBI): domain Bacteria; kingdom Pseudomonadati; phylum Pseudomonadota; class Gammaproteobacteria; order Enterobacterales; family Enterobacteriaceae; genus Enterobacter; species Enterobacter sp. Tr-810. The sequence continues at coordinate 48,918 of NZ_VWWW01000003.1, forward strand.
ATGCCCGTTGGGCGCGCGCGGTGTCAGTACGCTAAGATCCGGCTCCGAAATGTGTCGAATTGCGCCAGAAGGCGATGCAATCCGCAGCCCTGTTGGGCCGCCGCCGCCAGGCGGTGTGCCGTTCCAGAGAGGGATCTGGGTAAACGGTTGTGGCGATAACGCGGCAAACGCCCGGTGGGGAAGGGCTGCGGCGGCGGCTAGTCCCATCAGAAAATGGCGACGGTTCATGCAGGGCTCTCCTGAAAACACTCAGCCCGTCTCCAGCATTCCAAAACTGACAATCCGGGCGCGGCCAAGCTCTTTCGCGCGGTATAGCGCCACGTCCGCCGCGCGCAGCAGGCTGTCGCTTTGGGCATGTTGCGGATAACTGGCGATGCCGATAGAGACATCCACCGGGCCAATTTCAGAAAGCCCGTAACGCAGTGACAGCTCATGCACGGAATTGAAAATGTCCGTTGCGCAGGCTTGCGCCACATCTTCATTCGCCCCGGACAGGATCGCCAGAAACTCTTCCCCACCATAGCGGAAGGCCAGCCCACTGTCATGCACGGCACGCTGAACAATCGATGCCACGCTTTTTATCACCTGATCTCCCGCCTCGTGGCCAAAGCGGTCATTAATGCTCTTGAAGTGGTCGATATCAATCATCAGACAACTTACCGGCTCGTGGTTGCGCATTGCCTGTGCCATCTGCGTGCGCAGCGTGTCTTCCAGATGATGGCGGTTACGTAAGCCCGTCAGCGGGTCGAATAACGCTTTTTCAAGCAGGGCATCGCGCAGTCGCTGGTTTGCCAGCGCCAGCCCAAGCGCTTCGGCCATCAGCTCCAGATACGCCCGGGAAGGGGCGGTTTCCGGGGTAATGTTCTGGAAAGAGAGCAAACCAATAGCCTCGCCCTGGGCGATAAGCGGTACGCACAGCGTGTTATTCAGGCTGGACTCCGGCAGGTGATAGCAGGCGATATCCGGCTCACCATTCACCGGCGGATGGCTTTGACCACGGCGCACGGCCCAGCATTCATCCGGGTGGAACGGTGTATTTTTGCCCTCGGGCGACAGCCATTCGGCCGCGCAGCGCATTTGCCACGGATCGCGATCGAGGATGTATAACCGCCCGGCGATGCCCGGCGCAATATTCGGGGCGAACAGCTCCGCGACGTTTATCACATCGGCGAAATTCTCACAGCCTTGTAGCCGCTGCGTCATGCGTGCCAGCAGTTCACGGATGGCCCAGTCGGCATCACGCTCTTTTTCCAGCCGTTGTCGGGCCAGGCCGTTTTCCCGGAATATGCGGATGGCCTGCGCCATATCGCCAATCTCATCAATCTGGTTAAAGTTAGGCGTTTCGACGGCGTAATCTTGCGATGCCAGGCGATGCACCACATCGCTCAGACGCACAACCGGGCGCAGCACGCGGCGCTTTAAAATGAACCCGAGTACAAACAAAAACAGCAGGGCGGTGGTGCCCACCATGATTTCAGACAGCGTGCGCAGGGCTTTGGATGTTCTGGTGGCATCGGTGACGGCGGCGCGGGCACGCTTGTCCAGCAGCAAGCGGAAATGGTCAATCTGGCTCTGAACACGATCCAGCTCCTGCTCATACGGATCGCTGTACAACAGCGCAACGGCCTGCGGGGCTTCATCACGCGCCACGCTGGCTATCGCTGATTGCTGCTCGTCCTGTAGCTCATCAATTATCTTTAGCCCTTCATGTAATACCGCCAGCTCCTCGTCTGTTGCCCCGTTGTCTTTCAGCCTGGACAGTCGGGTATCGATGGACTGTAACGCTCCCTCTTTCTGGCGATATTCACTGAGCATTTGCGGCTCTTTTTTGACGACATACAGCCGGGCTAAGTCGGATAACGCCCAGGCATCTGTTTCAACATCTTCGGTGAGTTGATCAAAAACCTGTCGTTGCAGGACGGCCTGACGCTCGACAGTGTCTGCGTTTGAAGCCATCAGCATGACGATGCCAGAGGCGATAGTCAGGCATACCGTTGCACCGTATGCCCAGTTAGTGATCGTGGCAATTCTCACCGGTTAGATCCTTTTACGACTTTAGTGGGATAGCATCTTTGAAATTATAGAAAACGGCTGATTTCTCGCGAAAAAAAAGACGGCGCGAAGCCGTCTGGTGTGATTGTTATCGTCAGTACACTATAAATCTGGAGGGGTTTTCCCCTCTTCGATAAAGTCAGCGTCCAGCTCCTCGGCGTTGCCCTCATGGTCGCGACCGGAGAAGAGATTCCAGCAGGCGAGGAACAGGGCGGCAATCAGCGGGCCAATGACAAAACCGTTGATGCCGTAAAGCTCCATGCCACCAAGTGTCGAGATAAGGATCAGATAGTCCGGCATTTTGGTGTCTTTACCGACCAGCAGCGGGCGCAGAATGTTATCCACCAGCCCGACGATAATCACGAAGAAACCGACAATAAACAGCCCCTGCCACAGCTGGTGGGTGGCAAACAGGAAGATGGCGGCAGGTACCCAGACAATGGCCGAACCCACGGCAGGCACAAGGGAAAGGAATGCCATCAGCGCGCCCCACAGCACGCTGCCATCGATACCCACAATTGCAAACGCAATGCCGCCAAGCAGCCCCTGAACCACCGCCACAACCGCTGTGCCTTTCACCGTAGCGCGCGACACGCCCACGAATTTGGCGAACAGATGTTGTTTGGCAAAATCCGTCAGTGGGAGAGAATCCAGGATTTGCCGTACCAGATACGGCCCGTCTTTGAGCAGGAAAAACAGCAGGTACAACATAATGCCGAAGCTGATAGCAAAGCCGAACGTGCCTTTGCCGATCAGGAATGCGCTCCCCGCCAGATACTGCCCGCCCTGCAAGGCCACATCAGAGAGTTTTTTCTGAATTTGCGCTGCGTTATCCAGATTATGATCGGCGAGGAAACCGCTGGCCCACCCCGGCAGGTGCGCAAAGAGGCTGGCAACCACTTCCGGGAACTGCGTGTTGTTTTGCTGAAGCTTGGTGTACACCACGTTCAGCTCGATAGCGAGTGACGAGAGGATCACCATCAATGGAATAAAGACGATCAGGCAAATCAGGCCAATGGTCAAAAGCGACGCCAGCCCGTTACGATCGCCCAGCGCGGCGCGCAGCTTGTTTTTTACCGGGTTAAAGATGATGGTCAGGATCGCGGCCCAGAGGATCGCAGAAAAGTAGGGCGACAGCACATCAAAGAAAGCCCAGGTGACAAGGGCGAGAATGAAAAGAAAGAAGCCTTTGGTCAGTCCGTTAAATCGCATCAGTTGATCCTGTAACTAAGAAACAGTCTCGACTATAGAACCGTTTCCGGGATTTACCAATGCCGTCTGTCTGGATTGTCCATCAATATGGATAGTCATGGCAGCCCGGCGTGCTTCTCAGTCTTAATTTTCAGCGGCATGATTTGCGTACTGAAGAGCTAAGACGTGGAGAACATGATGAAAGCAATTGTCACCCGGGCATTTGGCCTGCCCCCTGAGATGGGAATCGAAGAACGCGAAAAACCGGCGGCAAAACCCGGCTATAGCGTCGTTAAAATGCGTGCCGCCACCATCAACCAACTTTCAAATTTCATTCGCCAGGAGGGCATCGGCGGCACAAAAGCGCCCCTGATATTGGGCAACGAGGGGGCTGGGACAATTGAAGAGAGCACCCTTTTCGCACCCGGCACTAAAGTGGGGATCTACGGCGGCAATACGCTGGGGATTGTGCAGGATGGGTTGTTCAGCGAGTGGGTGTTAGTGGAAGACAGGCGGCTGTTTGCCGTGCCGGATGTTCTGGATTTTGATGAGGCAGCCACCCTGAGCGTCAACTACCTGACCGCGTTCCGGGCGATGACAAAATCGGTGCAGGTTGAAAAAGGTCAGTATGTGCTGATTTCCGGGGCAACGGGATCGGTGGGTCATGCGCTGGTACAGGTTGCGCTGGCGCTTGGGGCTATTCCCGTTGCCCTGGTTTCTACCCAGGCAAAAGCTGAATCCGCCCGTAAGGCGGGCGCAGAGAAGGTTATCGTCATAGAGGAAACCCAGGAGCTGGCGACAGAAGTTCGCCAGATGACGAACGGAAAAGGGGCCGATTATGCCTTTGATCCGGTGGGTGGTGCGTTAACCGGGCAGCTTCTTCAGAGTGTGCGTGCCGGCGGCAGCGTGGTATCGCTTGGTTTTACCGCCGGTAAGTCTCTGGCCGTCGATGCTTTCGACATTATTGCCGGAGAAAAAACGCTGGTGGGCTATGCCCTGCACGCAGAAAAAGATGATGACATTTATTCTGCCTTGCAGGACATGATGCTACTGGTGGAAGAGGGTAAGCTAAAACCCGTTATCGATACCCGCGTGGCGATGGCTGATTTTGAACACGGTTATCGGCGTTTAACCTCCCGGCAGGCCATCGGGTCGATTGTGGTTCAACTCTGAATATAAGCGGCGATGACTCGCCGCTTTTTTTACGCCTTCCGAAGCAGCGGTAACGTTGCCAGCAGGTTTTTCAGGTTGATGGCATCCCAGGGTAAATGTTCCGCAATCCCTAAACCGACCACGTCAGCAGCACCGTCTGCCTGTGCAATTACCGCCGCCGCTTCGGCAAGCGTGAGTTTGCCTTTGGCTACGCAATCCCATTTCCCCGGCGCGTCGTCCGGGCGTGCAAACATCACTGCGCGGAACTGATGAAAATCAAGAACATCAAGATCAAAGTGGATCGCCAGGTGTGTGATCTTCTCTTCGGCGATCCAGTTGGCAATGTCCTGACTGCCTGCGCGGATGGCCTCGGGCGAGACGGTCCGGATCCCCTTTGTACGAATAAAATCGGCTTCACAGGCATTCGGTGAATGAAGACCGGCAATCATTACCCGGCTGGCCGGAACAGGACGCGGGACGCGGCGAGTAAGATCGCTGTCGCCGTTACCCATCAACGCGCCGAGAACATGCGCATGGGCATTTGCGTATTGCGCGGGAGTCATCACATCCGGGTGGGTATCTATCCACAAAATACCCAACCCATCACCATAGCGCTCGCTGAGCCAGGCGAAAGGCTCAAGGTCGATCAGGCAATCGCCCCCGAGAACGGTAATGCGTTCTGGCTGGTGTTTTCGAATGATGGCAGAGGCATTGTCCAAATCTTGCATCAGTTTGCTGCGCCCAAGAATGCCTTCTTCAATACCCGGCTGTTCATCCAGCGGTGTCACGGGAACATGTTCAACAGGTGAGGCGGTTTCGGGTGTCAGCCATGCCAGCATCTGTGCGCCAAAATGGTATTCACGAAGGTTGCCGCCCAGCCAGAGCGGGAAGATCAATCGTAGGTCGTTGCTCATGGTATCTCCTTATTTTTTCCGTGCGCGAGAAGCGTGGAATAACGGATCAGAATAAAGCAACGTCATGTCGTAACAAGACGCAAAACCTGACATCATTGTTCACTGTTATGGATAATGGGATGATGAAAATGAATCAGCTTCTGGCAATGCGCGCGTTTGTTAGGGTGGTAGACACGGATTCGTTCAGCCGGGCAGCCGATCAGCTCGGGATGCCCCGTTCGACGGTGAGCAAACTGGTCACCGATCTTGAGCGCCACCTGGGGACTACGTTACTGCACCGGACAACCCGCTCGCTTGCCGTCACCCCGGAAGGAAAGGAATATTATCAATATGCCGTGCGGCTGATTGCCGATCTGGATCTGGCCGACACTATCGTTCGCCGTAATAAGGCCAACCCCGGGGGAATGCTCCGCATTGATGTTCCTGCCGTGTTTGCGGAGTCCTTACTGATCCCCGCGCTTCCTGATTTTCATCGTCAGTTTCCAGATGTTGCCATCTCGCTGGGCGTGAACGACCGGACCATCAATCTGGTGAGCGAAGCTGTCGACTGCGTTATTCGTATCGGTGAGCTGCTCGATATGTCGATGGTTGGGCGCAAGCTGTTTGATATGGAATATGTTACCTGTGCGACGCCGGCTTATCTTGCCGCCAACGGCATCCCGCATACACCCCAGGATTTAAGCGTGGGGCATGAGCTGGTGGGCTACTTTTCAGCCGGAAGCGGCCGCGCTGAAGGGCTAACGTTTGTCAAAGGTGAACAGCGCTATTTTTACGATCGGTGCGCGTTTTCTGCCAATGGCGGCAGTGGGATCATTGCCATGATGCGCGCCGGGCTTGGGATCGGGCAGCCGCTGAAATGCTATGTCGAAGATGATTTAAAAGACGGGCGTCTGGTGGCGATCCTTTCGGAGTGGCAACGCCCGGCGCTGCCGGTGCATGTGCTCTATCCACCAAACCGTCATCAGAATGCGCGGTTGCAGGTGTTTATTGACTGGCTGATTGCACGGTTTCGTAAACCGGCTTAGTGGGCTTGAGCGGCCCGGCCAGCCATAACGGCACGTGATAAACAAATTATGAATACCATTCATAACCACATCCCATTTACCCCTGATTATTCATCACTCCATTGCGATTATTATTATCACCCAACGCAATAATACCCGGAATGCTATGACCTCCCCCAAAACCACTGGTTTACCCTTTGTGCTGATCCTGAGCGCCTTAATGGCGTTCACCTCACTTTCTACTGACATCTACCTGCCAGCTATGCCGGTGATGACGGCCGATCTTCACGGCAATGCCGAACTGACCATCACCGGTTTCTTAATTGGTTTTGCTATCGCTCAGTTAATCTGGGGCCCCATCAGCGATCACCTTGGTCGCCGCATTCCGCTGTTTATCGGCATGGCGCTGTTTGTGATTGGCTCGGCGGGTTGCGCACTGGCGACCGATATTACCCATATCGTTTTCTGGCGGGTGTTTCAGGCGTTAGGCGCCTGCACCGGGCCGATGCTGGCGCGAGCGATGATCCGCGACCTGTTCAGCCGTACCCGCGCGGCACAAATGCTGTCGACGCTGGTGATTGTGATGGCCATTGCCCCGATTGCCGGGCCGCTGATTGGCGGGCAGATGATCAAATTCACCTCCTGGCACAGCATCTTCTGGCTGTTGGTGGTGATTGGCATCCTGATGTTTGCTTCGCTGTGGTGGCTTCCAGAAACGCTGGCGGAAGAGAAACGCGTTAAGGCATCGGTTAAAGGCGCGTTCAAAAACTATGCCGCGCTGCTGCGTAACCGTAAATTTATGCAGTTCACCCTCAGCCTGACCAGCTACTACGTGGCGGCCTACGCGTTTATTACCGGTTCGCCGTTCGTCTATATCCGCTACTTCGGCGTCGCCCCGCAATATTACGGCTGGCTGTTCGCCATTAATATCGTGGGCGTGATGAGCATGAGTTTTGTGAACCGCAGGCTGGTGAATCGCTATTCGCTTGAGATACTGCTGAAATATGCCTCAAGCGTCGCGGCGCTTGCCGCCGTGGCGATGGCTGCCAGCGTCTGGTTCCATGTGGGCGGCATTGCGCTGATTGTGGTGCTGATTTTTATCTTCTTCTCGATGAACGGCATTATTGCTGCCAGCTCCACCGCCGCCGCGCTGGATGCGGTGCCAGGCAACGCAGGGTCGGCGTCGGCGCTGATTGGCTCCCTGCAATACGGCAGCGGCATTGTTTCGTCTTTGCTGCTGGCGACACTGAGCGATGGCACGCCGTGGACAATGGCGTGGATCATCGCGTTGTTTGCTACTCTCGCCATGCTGCTGGCGCAGAAAAAATAGTCAGATACCCTCAAACAGCGAGCTGACCAGCGCAATATGCGCCTTCACGCCCACAGCCAGCGCGGCCTCATCAATGCGGAAGTGCGGGTTGTGGACGTTCCACACCGCACCTTTCTCCTGATTGCCGCAGCCGATAAACAGGAACGTGCCGGGGATTTTCTCCTGATAAGAGGAGAAATCCTCGCTGCCAAACAGGGCGCGGTCGGCAAGTTGCAGGGTATCGTCGCCAAAGTGTTCGGCAATTGCCGCTCTGGCGATGGCATTGGTGTCGGCATGATTATTGCCAACGGCATAACCTTGCTGCCAGCGGATCTCCGCGCGTGCGCCGTGGGCACTCACTACGCCTTCAACAATGCGCTGCATCAGCTGCGGCACCTGTTCGCGCACCTGCTGGTTATGGGTACGCACGGTGCCCGCCAGACGGGCGCTGTCCGGGATAACGTTATAGCTGTCACCTGCCTGGAAGGTGGCAATGGTCAGTACCGGGGCGTTGATCGGGTCGAGATTACGCGCCACCACGTTTTGCAGGGCGGTGACCACTTCGGCACCGATCACCACCGGGTCGATACAAAACTGCGGCATCGAGCCGTGGCCGCCCTGACCATAAATGGTGATATCGAAGTTGTCGCTGGAGGCGACATACACCCCTTCTTTCAGCGTGATTTTGCCGGTCGGGCTAGTCGGGAAAACGTGCAGGCCAAAGATCTTCTCCACATCATCGACCACACCTTTTTCGACCAGCTCACGCGCGCCGCCCGGCGGCACTTCTTCGGCTGGCTGGAAGATAAACTTAATGCTGCCGTGCAGCTGGCTGCGCAGATGGCACAGGACCTTCGCCGCGCCCATCAGCATCGCGGTGTGCGCATCGTGGCCGCAGGCGTGCATCACGCCGGGTCGGGTTGAGCTGAAGGTTTCGCCGCTCTCTTCCTGTAACGGCAGGGCGTCGATATCCGCACGCAGCGCCCACATGGGGCCGGGTTTGTCACCGTGCAGTACGGCAATGACGCTGTTCTCTACCGGGCGGCTAAGCTCCAGCTCCGGCAGGGTTGCCAGTTCACGGGCGATATAATCGGCCGTCGGTTTCTCCTGGAAAGAGAGGTCCGGGTTGGCATGAATATGTCTGCGCCAGCGGATCACATCTTCATTGACGTCGCGGATAAGGTTTTCAATCGTACTTTTCATCACAGTCTCCTTCAGTCAGTCACGGGTTGCGAAGTCGCGGTTTTTTTGATTAACGGCGTGATTGCCACGCCGGCGCACACCATCGCCAGTGACAGGAAAATAAATGCGCTTTCATAGCTGTGGCTTTGCCCGACCAGATAGCCAATCACCACCGGGGAAACGAAACCGCCCAGCGTGCCGCCAGTATTGATAAGGCCAATCGCCGAGCCCATGGTGCTTTCCGGCAGGCGCTTCATCGGCAGGGTAAAGGCGGTCACAAAGGTCGCCATCAGGAAGATCTCCCCCACAAACAGCAGGGCGCTGGCGGAGAGCGCGGTCGAGGTATGGAAAATCCCAAGAATAGCGGCGGCGCTGATCAGCGCGCAGACCAAAATCACCTGCGGCTCGCGGTTGTGGAAATACTTGCCCACCAGCCAGCCGGTACAGAGCGAAGAGAGCCAAATCCCCGCGCCGCCTGCGGCCACAATGTAGCCCGACACCTCCAGCGGCATCCCCATGCTTTGCACGAAGAATTTTGGCAGCCAGGCCATCAGGCCATAGCTTGGAATGTTGACGCAAAACACCGAGACAAACAGCAGCAGTACCGTGGGGTTACTCCACAGCGCGCCGCTGCGCTCCTGTGATTGCGGCCGTGGTGCGGGCTTGTGATACGGCACGCGCAGGGTGATCAGCAATGCGATGGCGCAGGCAGCGATCCCTAACGAGACAAAGGAGAGATGCCAGCCCAGGTGTTCCAGCGCCGAGACGGCCACAATCGGCCCGACGGTCATCGCCAGCCCTGCGGAAGAGAGCAGCACCGACTGGGCAAAGGTGCGTTTTTCCAGGGTAAAGTTGCTGACTACCGCTTTGGCGCACGAGCAGGGGTAACCGGAATGCCCCACGCCCGATAGAAAGCGAAACACCAGCAGCAGGCCAAAACTCATCCCCAGCGCGCCAAAGCACAGGGCGAAGATCCCCAGTGCGCACAGGGACATGATCAGCATGGGTTTGTAGCCGAGCCTGTCGTTCAGCCAGCCTGCGGGCACCTGAAACAGCGAATAGGCAAGAAAGAAGATCCCGGTAATGTAGCCAAGCTGCGCGGTGCTTAGCCCGAACTCTTTTTCGATGGGCAGCAGGGCAAAGCCCATCACGGTTTTATCGATATACACCACGACATAGCCGATAAAGAGTAAAAAAATCATCTGTGACTGGCTTTTCATTATGTTTTCCGCCTGGCGTCAGAGTGCGATGAGAGAGGTTGTGTGCCCTCTGAATCTAGGGGTTTACCGAAAAGGCGGGAAGATATAATTTTTCTATAGGTGATGCTTTTTTGTTATAGGGTAAGTGATGAAATATTTGCCAAAAATTGGCCATCTTCAGGCCTTTCGTCAGGTCGCACGTAGCGGCAGTATTCGTTCGGCATCGCGTGAGCTGGGCGTTTCGCAGCCCGGTTTGAGCCGTACCTTGCGTGAGCTTGAGCAAACTTTAGGCACACAACTTTTGTTACGCAGTAAAGAGGGCATTGTCCTGACGGAAGCGGGGATCGCCTTTTCGCAACGGGCGGAATGGGTGCTTGAAGAGCTAAAACGCGCCGCTGAAGAGGTGGAGCAGATTAACCACTATACCCACGGGCGGCTAACGGTGGGGTTTTCTTCGCTGATTGCCCTGACCGTGTTTCCCGGTGTGGCCGATGCCTTTAAACAGACGCTGCCGCAGGTGTTGCTGACGGTTAAAGAGGGGCAGCTCTCTTCGCTGCTGCCGGGCGTGCGTAACGGCGAAATCGATATCGCCATTGGCTCTGTTGATCCCATGGCACCGCCGGAAGGGGTGATGATCGAGCCGCTGTTCACCTCGCCGTTTTGTATTATTGCCCGCAAAGGACACCCGTTGGCGAACGCCGATAATCTGCTGGCACTTCGCCAGGCCAAATGGCTGTTGCCAGAGTCCTCTATGGGGTATTACCAGCAACTGCAAAATGAGCTGAGCCATTTTTACCGCCAGGTAGAGGTCACCCCGCTGCGCACGGACTCCGTGATCACCGGGCTGAATATGGTGCTCAACGCCGATTACCTGACCGTGGTCGCCAGGGCGATGTGCCAGCCGTTGCAGCTTGACGACAGGCTGGTGGCGCTGCCGATAACCCAGCTGCCCTCGGCTCAGTATTGTGCGGTGTGGTCGCAAAAATCGGCGATGACCACCAATGCCCGCCAGTTTTTGATTCGCCTGCGCGAAGCCTGCCGACGGTTTAGCTGGTAGCCAGCAGATCCCACTTTCGACTGACCGAGGATTTCAGTCTCTCGCGCCATGCTCTAGGTATCTGCTTACGGAGGTGCTTATGGCCTGGCGACCCATTCTCTATGTGATCCTGACAACTCATCCCCGTCTTAGCGCGCGGCGTGCCCGGCTGCGCCTGGTACACGGCTAGCTTTTTGTTAACATTCGCGGTATAACACACCTTCTTTGGATGTTTAGATGTCCATACGTATAGAAGGTAATATGCAAACACAACAAGAAAATGGGCAGCTTAAGCGCACCATGAAAACACGCCACCTGATTATGCTTTCGCTGGGTGGCGTGATTGGCACAGGGTTATTTTTTAATACCGGATACATTATTTCGACAACCGGGGCCGCAGGAACGCTGCTGGCGTACCTGATTGGTGCGCTGGTGGTCTGGCTGGTGATGCAGTGTCTGGGCGAGCTTTCCGTCGCGATGCCAGAAACCGGCGCGTTTCACGTTTACGCTGCCCGCTATCTTGGCCCGGCCACCGGTTACACTGTGGCTTGGCTTTACTGGCTCACCTGGACGGTGGCGCTCGGTTCGAGCTTTACCGCTGCCGGATTCTGTATGCAGTACTGGTTCCCGCAGGTGCCCGTCTGGGCGTGGTGCGTGGTGTTCTGCGCGGTGATTTTTGGTCTGAACGTGATCTCCACGCGCTTCTTCGCCGAAGGGGAATTCTGGTTCTCGCTGATTAAAGTGATCACCATCATCGCCTTTATTATTCTTGGCGGCGCGGCAATCTTTGGTTTTATCCCGATGCAGGACGGTTCACCTGCGCCGGGCTTAACGAATATTACGGCTGAAGGCTGGTTCCCGCACGGCGGCCTGCCAATCCTGATGACCATGGTGGCGGTGAACTTTGCCTTCTCCGGCACAGAGCTTATCGGCATTGCCGCCGGTGAGACGGAAAACCCGCACAAGGTGATCCCGGTGGCTATCCGCACCACCATCGCGCGCCTGATTATCTTCTTTATCGGCACCGTGTTTGTGCTGGCGGCGCTTATTCCGATGCAGCAGGCGGGTGTGGAAAAAAGTCCGTTCGTGCTGGTGTTTGAAAAGGTCGGCATTCCTTATGCCGCAGACATTTTTAACTTTGTGATTTTGACGGCGATTCTCTCGGCGGCCAACTCCGGGCTGTATGCCTCGGGCCGGATGCTGTGGTCGCTCTCGAACGAGAAAACGCTGCCGCGCTGCTTTGCCCGCGTCAATAAAAACGGCGTACCGCTGACGGCGCTCTCCGTTTCTATGCTGGGCGGCGTGCTGGCACTGTTCTCAAGCGTGGTGGCGCCAGACACGGTGTTTGTGGCGCTGTCGGCGATTTCCGGCTTTGCGGTGGTGGCGGTGTGGATAAGCATCTGCGCATCGCACTTTGTTTTCCGCCGTCGCCATGTGCAGTCCGGCCAACCGTTGTCTGCGTTGCAGTATCGCGCGCCGTGGTATCCGCTGGTGCCGGTGCTCGGGTTTGTGTTGTGCGTGGTGGCCTGCGTTGGCCTGGCGTTTGACCCCAGCCAGAGAATCGCTCTTTACTGCGGCATACCCTTTGTCGCGCTGTGTTATGGTGCGTACTACCTGACCCGAAACCTGACAACGCAGGAGCCTGAACATGTCGCAGAATAATCCGCTGAGCGCCATCCTTGAAACACAACCCTTTGTCATTCTCGACGGGGCGATGGCAACGGAGCTGGAAGCGCGCGGTTGTAACCTTGCCGATAGCCTGTGGTCGGCCAAAGTGCTGGTAGAAAACCCGGAACTTATTCGTGAAGTGCACCTCGACTATTTCCGCGCCGGAGCGCAGGTGGCGATTACCGCCAGTTACCAGGCAACACCCGCAGGTTTTGCGGCGCGCGGCCTGGATGACGCGCAATCCCGCGCGCTGATTGGCAAAAGCGTGGAGCTGGCACGTAAAGCACGCGAAGCGTACCTGGCTGAAAACCCGCACGCCGGCACGCTGCTGGTGGCCGGCTCCGTAGGGCCATACGGCGCGTATCTGGCCGATGGCTCAGAATACCGTGGTGACTATGTGCGTAGCGCAGAAGAGTTCACTGCGTTCCACCGTCCACGCGTGGAAGCGCTGCTGGATGCCGGGGCCGATTTGCTGGCCTGTGAAACGCTGCCCTCTTTTGCGGAGAGCAAAGCTCTTGCCGCGTTGCTGAGTGAGTATCCGCGCGCCCGCGCGTGGTTCTCTTTTACCCTACGTGACAGCGAGCATTTAAGCGATGGCACACCGCTGCGCGAGGTGATTACAGAGCTGGCGCACTACCCGCAGATTGTGGCGCTGGGTATTAACTGCATCGCGCTGGAGAACACCACGGCGGCGCTATACTATCTGCAAAGCCTGACGTCGCTGCCGCTGGTGGTTTATCCCAATTCCGGTGAGCACTATGATGCAGTGACGAAAACCTGGCACCACCACGGTGAAGCCTGTGAAACGCTGGCGGGTTATTTACCGCAGTGGCTGGCGGCAGGCGCAAAATTAATAGGTGGATGCTGTCGCACCACGCCAAAAGATATTGCTGAGCTGAACGCCCGGCGATAATTCCCCGACCCGGCTAGCCGCACAAGCTGGCCGGGTAAAATATCTCTTCCTGTCTTAATATCCCCTTTCCGTAAAACATCAGAAGCGACGAAACAGAGTAGAATATAAGTTCGTGTGCGAACATAATTGTGTCTAAATGCGGCCGATATTTGAAATAATGTCATTATCGTTCACACCCTGGTAACAACTACTCTCACAGCGGTACTGGATTTATGACTGCAAAATCGCGGTTTGAAATTAAGTCTTAGGTTGATAATCTAATCAACCTCTTTTCTAAAGTATAAAAACCTAATCATATTGAAATGGATTTTTATTATTCTAATTAATCTTCTTATTTAAGGATGAATTTTCTTTTTGTCCTGGTGGGGTATTTCACCTTTTGTTTTTTCATCTTCAAGTTACTATTTATTGCATCAGCGAAGCGCAGGGAGATATGCGTAAGTTCAACTGAATTTGCTGATGATGATGTTTAAGAGATTATTCGATTGCTGACTTTTTATTTAATTCCCTATTTTTGGGCGGGGCACATATTGCCAAAAATCAGCCATCGGAAATCTCATTTGTGTGTCATTCACTTAATTTACAGGACGATTTTTATGAAAATGAACAAACTCTTTACTGCACTGGTTCTGGCTTCTGGTATGGCTGCTTTTGGTGCTCAGGCAGATCAGGGCAGCGGTGTTGTGACCTTCACTGGTTCCGTTATTGATGCGCCATGCTCAATTGCGGCAGGCGATGAAGATCAGACCATCAGCCTGGGCCAGGTATCCAGCTCTGCTGTGGCGAACGGCGGTACCTCTACTCCGGTTCCATTCTACATCCACCTGGAAAACTGCTCCGTTGAAACGGCAACTACCGTCACCACCACCTTCTCTGGCTCTGACTCCAGTGTTGACGGTGCGGTACTGGGCGTGACCGGTAATGCCACTGACGTTGGCGTCGTCATGACCGACGGCGACAGCAACACCATCACCCTGGGCGAAGCCACTGTTGGCCAGAATGTGGTTAACGGCGACAACACTCTCACTTATTCCGCGTACATCATCGGTGGCGAAGCGCCAACCGAAGGTGATTTCACCGCAGTCACTAACTGGACCCTGGCGTACGAATAAGCACTGACCTTATTCCGTTAATCCATTCAGACGGCCGAAACGGGCCGTCTGATATTCGATACCGACCGAATAAGTGAAAAGGGGTTGATATGCGTTTTCTATTTTCCAGAGCCACAAACATCATGAAAGCATTCCCTTTTCTCCTGTCTGGTTATTGCCTGCCACTTATTGCTGCAAGCCAGGGCGAGGGCGCCGTCCTTATTCAGGGGGCAGTGTTTTATACCCCTTGTGCAATTGACCTTGATAGCCGCGACCAGACGATTGATATGGGCGATACGCCCGTGTCCGAAATAGCGACCAAAGGCTATGGGCCGACCCGCGAATTTTCCGTTCGCTTAATTAACTGCCTGATGCTGCCGAAGCCAGGCCATAACCAATACGACTCCGAGTATTACCAGATTACGTTCGAACCTATAACCGGTTCGGAGCGATTTGCTATTCGCGGTGAGGCACAAGGCATTGAGCTGGCAATTCGCGATACCGAGGGTTATCGCGCACAGCCCGGAGTGGCTTTCCCCGCCAAAGAGGTGACTGCCGGAAGCATGAACCTGAATTTTTCACTTCAGCTTGTCAGCAACGGTCAACCACTTAAAGCCGGTGATTACCAGTCTCTGATCCGCTTCAGAATGGATTACTACTGAGATGAAAAAAACAATACGGATATTTCGCCGCTCAACGCTTAGCGTGTTGATTCTGGGGCTGATGATGCCGGTGACGAAAAGCCGGGCCGATGATGAGATCCAGTTTAATACCGACGTGCTGGATACTCAGGATAAAAATAATATCGACCTCAGCCATTTCTCGCGTCGTGGTTACGTCATGCCAGGCGACTACACCTTCACCATTATGGTGAATAAAGACATTTTGCGTGAAGAGCAAATCATGGTGTACGCCGAAGGGGAAAACGGTAAAGAGAGCCTGATTTGTCTGACGCCGGACCAACTTTCCCGCTTCAATCTGAAAACCAGCGTGATGGATGATTTGCGCTGGCTGCGCGATGGCCAGTGCCTTGACAAATCCAGTCTTGAAGGACTGGACATGCGCGTCGACCTGGCAAAGGACACGCTCTATCTGGCGATCCCGCAGGCGTGGCTAGAGTACACCGCGCCAAACTGGGATCCGCCTTCGCGCTGGGATGACGGTATTCCTGGGGTGATTGCCGACTACAACCTCAATATGCAGGCGCAGCAAAATCAGACCGGTTCTGACACCCAGAGTATCAGCGGAACCGGTGTGTTTGGCGCCAACCTGGGGCCGTGGCGTGCCCGTGCCGACTGGCAGACTAACTGGAACAAGCGTGATGGTAATACCGACAAGGATTTCTCCTTTAGCCGTTACTATCTCTATCGCGCCATTCCTTCGCTGAAGGCGAAGCTGACGGTGGGGGAGGATTACCTCAGCTCCGACATCTTCGATACCTTCCGCTTTAGCGGTGTGAGTTTGAATTCGGATCTCAGTATGTTACCGCCGAGTCTGCGCGGCTATGCACCCGAAGTGACAGGGATCTCCCGCTCCGGCGGCAAGGTCACCATCAGCCAGCAGGGACGCGTGCTGTATGAAACACAGGTCGCCGCTGGGCCATTTCGTATTCAGGAGCTGAATGATGCCGTCTCCGGCACCCTGGATGTGCGCGTTGAAGAGCTGGACGGCAGCGTGCAGGTCTTCCAGGTGACAACGGCGTCCGTTCCCTATCTGACCCGCCCCGGCGCCGTGCGCTACAAGCTGGCGGCAGGTAAACCCTCTGAATGGGGTCACAGCATGACCGGGCCAGTGTTCACCTCCGGTGAAGCCTCCTGGGGCGTGGCGAATGGCTGGACACTGTACGGCGGCTCGGTACTTGGCGGTGACTATAACGCCCTGTCGGCTGGTATCGGGCGCGATCTTTTCATTCTGGGTGCGCTGGCCTTCGATGTCACCCAGTCACGGGCTTCACTGCCGTCTGAAGGGACGTTGTCCGGTACCTCTTACCGCGTGAGTTACTCCAAAACCTTCGACGAGTACGACAGTCAGGTCACCTTTGCAGGATATCGTTTCTCCGAGCGCGACTTTATGAGCATGTCGGAGTACCTCGATACCCGCTATGGCAGCGGTACATCCCACAGCCCGAAAGAGAAATACACGGTGTCGTTTAATAAACGCTTTCGTGATTTAGGGCTGAGTACCTATCTCAACTACAGCCACCAGACCTACTGGAACAGTGCAGACAACGACCGCTTAAGCCTGTCGCTTTCGCGCTATATCGATATCGGCCCGTTTAAGAACATGAGCGTCTCGCTCACGGCCTATCGCAGCGAGTACTACTCCCTGAAAGACGATGGGGCTTACATCTCACTGTCATTACCGATTGGCAACGGCACCTCGCTCAGCTATGGCGCCACCATTAACCGCACCGATAACACCCATCGCGTGAGCTATTACGGCCGGGTAGATGAACACAACAGCTTCCAGGTCAGTAGCGGGCTTTCCCGCAGCGGCCCAACGGCATACGGCTATTACACCTGGCAGGGCGACAGCTCTCAGGTTCAGGCCAATGCCAGCTACCAGTCCGGCAGCTACAGTGCACTGGGCATGAATCTGACCGGTGGCCTGACCATGACCACCGAAGGGGGCGCGGCGCATCGCTCTAACGCCCGTGGCGGCAGCCGCGTGCTGGTGGATACCGCAGGTGTGAGCGGTGTGCCAATCAAGGGATTTGGGGCATCGGTGAAGACCAACCACTTTGGCAAGGCCGTGATTGCTGATGTGAACAGCTACTACCGCAACCCAATCCGTATTGATGTGGACAAGCTGAATGACAACGCCGACGTCACACGATCGGTTTCCCAGGCCACGCTCACCGAAGGCGCGATTGGCTATCGCCAGTTCGACGTGATTGCCGGAGGGAAGGCGATGGCCTTTATTCGCAAAGCCGACGGCACGTTCCCGCCGTTTGGGGCCTCCGTTGTAAACGATAAAAACCAGGAAACCGGTGTTGTGAACGACGAGGGAAGTGTCTGGCTAAGTGGGATTCAGCCGGATGGAAAAATGACCGTGAAATGGGATGGAAAAGCCCGTTGCGTGGTGCATCTGCCCGCCGTACTGCCGGATGTGCTGGAGAACCTGCTTTTAACCTGTGCGCCGGAATAACCGGCCTGAATACGAGAAGAGTTAATCAAGATGACAATTGTGCGAATTTCCGCCCTGACGGGCATGGCTCTGATGTTTTCCGGTGTGGCAACGGCTGCGGTATCGCTGGACAGAACCCGGGTGATTTTTGACGGGGACGCGAAGTCCGTCAGCCTGCGACTGACCAACGAAAACAAAACGCTGCCGTATCTGGCGCAGGGATGGGTGGAAGATCCGCAGGGCAAGAAGATAACCGATCCGCTGGTGCTGTTACCGCCGGTTCAGCGCATTGAGCCTGGCGAGCAGAGCCAGATTAAAGTCCAGTCCACGGCCGGGATCCAGCGTTTACCGCAGGACAGGGAGTCGCTGTTCTACTTTAACCTGCGCGAGATCCCGCCCAAAAGCAGCAAGCCCAATACCCTGCAACTGGCGCTCCAGACCCGGATCAAGCTGTTCTATCGCCCGGCAGCCATTGAAGTAAAACGTGTCGATTACGCTACGCCGTTCCAGGAACAGCTGACCCTGATGCGTGAAGGTGACAAGTATCGCGTGAACAACCCGACGCCGTATTACATCTCTTTGGTGAATGCTTCTTCGACACTCACCGGTAAAGCGGCGGCAGGCTTCAAACCGATCATGGTGGAGCCAAAGGGCCAACTGGTGCTGGCTGCGTCGGCTTCTGCTCTGGGAGGCGCGCCGGTACTGACTTACGTTAACGACTTTGGTGGGCGGGCAAAGCTGGTGTTTAGCTGTGGCGGCAGTGAGTGCAAAGCCGTACCGCAGGAAAAGAAAAAATAACCAGGAGAGTGAAATGAATATCGCGTGCTGGAGAAAAAGTGGATGGCTCGCGCTGTTGCTGATGGCAGGGCAGCTTAACGCGGCAGATGAACGGGTGGATGGCAATGATGGCCTGTTGCATGTGCACGGTGCGTTGACGGAAAGCGCCTGCCGTCTGGCAATGGACTCCGCATGGCAGGAGGTGGACATGGGTTCCACGGCAACGGGAACACTGAAAAAGCCAGGCGATCAGGGAACGCCGGTACGGGTTGAGATCCGCCTTGAAGACTGCCTCCCGTCACCCACCTCAGTACGGGATGCCTGGAGTGGAGATTTGCTCTGGAGCCGGGATCAACCCTCGGTCACGGTCAGTTTTGTTGCACCAGGCGAGCTGTTAAACCCGGGGCTTGTTCGCGTGACGGGTGCCAGTGGGCTGGCGCTGCGCCTGACCGACAGGCTGCATCGTTCTGTGCGTCTGAACGGGGAAGGGCATCCGCTGCTGCTGGAGCCAGGGAATAACGTGCTCTTTTATTACATTGCGCCGGAACGCACACCTGCGCCGCTGGCGGCGGGGGCGTGGCAGGCGCTTATTCACTTCAGGCTGAATTATGACTAGTTCACGTTTTTTCCTGTTTATCGCCCTGATATTGCTGACGCCTGTTTCCTGGTCTGCCCTGACGGTGAATGTCACCGGCGTGGTGGTGGAAGGTGTGTGTGAAATTAACAACGGTGAAACCATTTATGTGGATTTTGGCAGCAACCTACAGTCGCGCCTGATCAACGGCGAAAACTTTATGAAAACCATCGACTATTCGCTGGTCTGTGAAGATCTGACCTCCAATGACCTTGAGATGGAATTTGAAGGTACGGCGACCTCGTTTAGCGATGACTATCTGGCCACCGACCGCGAGGGGATGGGGATCAAGCTGTATATGAACGGGGAGTCTATGCCAATGAATACCTGGATGCCCTTTACCTGGCCGGAAGTGCCGGTGCTCCAGGCTGCGCCGATTAAAGATGATGCAGCTGAAGTGGAAACCGGCGTGTTTAGCGCCTCTGCGACACTTAAGATCCAGTATCAATAAGGGAACAATGCAATGAAAAAATGGCTCTGCGCTTTATTGCTACTGGGCGGGGGGATGTTCAGCCAAACCTCTGCGGCGTCAATCTGGAGCTGGATTGACACGCTTGAAACATGCTCTGCCTCAGCAACCTATTGTTATGAATATAATTTCACCATTGCAGATTGGGATGAAGAGGACTCTACACCCAATCCCTGTTATGGGCTAACAGCCTGCACAATATTCATTGGACACAGACATAACGCGGCAGGCACATCTGGGCCAAGAACGAACAGATCATGGGCAACGGGAACTTATTCCTTTCTGACAACAGCAGAAACGATGGGTGAACTGGCAAAATCGTTTAAGTCCATTTTCTCTCTGCCTTACTCCTCTTCCACACGCCACAGTGGAAGCACTGTGGCTACTGAAGAGTGTGTCGGGATTTTCTATGCTGCGGGGAAAAATTTAGGGACAAATACCTCGGAAGTGAGTAACAGCAGTTTCACCGGCTACCCGCTTATGCCTGGCAGCATCTGCGGTGCTGCCCCTGCGCCCAGCGGCAGCTGTGATTTTAATCAGGATGTTTTGAATCTGAATCATGGCACGCTAACCCGTCAGGAGCTGGAAGGCCATGAAGTGAGTGAAACGGTAAGTATTAGCTGTACGACGTCGCAAACGCTGAAACTGTTTATCTACTCTGCGGATAACGTGCAGCTGCGTGATGATGGGAGCCTCTATTCGGAACTGTATATGAATGACAACGTACTCGGTACGGCCGGTTTCACTCTGGATGTTGCCGAGCAAGAAAATGTGACCGTGAAATCGATTCTGCGTACTAACGGCAGCGTAGCAGCCGGTGAGTTTTCAGGCTCAACCGTGATGCTGATTACAGTGGAGTGATGATGATGACAACGTCTGCTGTAAACAATATCGATCTCTATTGTTCCTTAATGATGGGCGAGATTGTTCCGTTCTATCAGCCATTAATCGACATCCGAACCCAGTCGCTTTATGGGCTTGAAGTGCTGATGCGTTGGTCGCTTGCCGGCGAAAACGCAACGCCTGCTACGCTAATCGGGGCATTTGAGGAGAGTGGGCTACTACCGGAAATGATGCAGCACTTGTTGCGCCAGGTTGCACGGGATATCAATGAGCTGAATGCACTGCTGCCGACCGGGCTACATATCTCTTTCAATGTCAGTCCATCGCAGGTGGCGGCACCGGGATTTGTCTTCGACACCCTCTCTTTTCTGGCGATGTTGCCACTGGAGAAATACCGGCTGGTGGTTGAAGTGACGGAAGAGCAGCCCCTGGCTAATACGCCGGAAGTCCGGGGGGCATTTCTTAAATTACAGCTGGCGGATGTCAGTATCTATTTTGATGACTTTGGTACAGGTTATGCCAACCTGAACTGTCTTGAGCAGTTCAACGTGGATGGAGTGAAGATCGACCGCTTATTTGTTGCGGGTCTTTCTTCTGATTCGCCGTCGGGTGCAATAGTTCCGGCGATAGCCAGCCTTGCAAAAGCCTATAAGCTGAATGTCATTGCGGAAGGAGTCGAAACAACCCAACAGTCGCAGATCCTCTCTGATATCGGAATTACTGTTCAACAGGGGCATCTGTTTTCCTGCGCATTGAGTAAAACCCAGTTGCGGGATTTTCTGGTGGTTGAATAAATTATTTCCTTTATAAACTTATGGGATTTTCTGATTGCTGGGAAATAATTGTCTAATGCAGGCGGAAATGTTCTGGAGGTATATTGAACGGCTAAATTGATGTTTTGTCACTTTATCCCGATACGCTAAAATAGTTACTGGCATTAATGCCATTAAAAAAGTGTGGGTTAATATTGGAGTCGGTGACAGTGCTATGTATTTTCTAATAAACAATAAAGTCTCTTTTAACGTTGCGGAAAGGACAGTATCGGATGAGAGAACGCAACATGTGCTCTCAAATCCATCATGCAGGCTACTACTGATTTTGCTTGAGAATAATAACAGGTTGATGACACGCGAAGACCTTTTGCAAAAGGTATGGGGTGATTTTGGATTGACCCCGTCAAGTAACAGTCTGAACAATAATGTCAGCATATTGCGTAAGATTTTAGCCGAATTTGACATTCATGATGCGCTAAAAACGATACCGAAACAGGGCTTTGAACTTGCCCTTGATGATCTGCAATTTAATGAGAAGTCCAGGGACTATATGGTAATGCAAGCGATTTCTCAACCAGATAAAGAAACGAATGTAAATAAGACAAGGTTGATTCGATGGGGCGGATTGTTGTTCACAATTATTGCTGCGGTAATCGCTTTATATCTCAATTTTTTTGATCAACATAATGATATGTCATTATATAAGCAGGTTGAACAATGCAAGATTTATTACCATAACAATGTGAACGTCAAACGGGTTGAAAGCTATTTCTCTCATGGGCAGGGTCAGAAGTTGCTGGAGAAGTGTTCACGTCCTTCTTATATTTATTACGATGACAGTAAGGTACATGAGAAAACCGATCTTCTGGAAATCTTTGTTGCACAATGCATGGTTAATAGTGAAGGGGATCCCGGTGAGTGTAAAAACTTCGTCACGACTAAAGTGGGGTAGCCTTGTCGTGCTCCTGGGTCTTCTGTTCATCAGTGCATTGCTCTACGTACCTAAAAACACCAGTGTGGTGGATTGCACATCGGATATGAATCTTGAGCTCGGAAAGGATGATGAAAAGATCGTAGCCAGAATCCATCTTGTTGTTCACTTTGTACCCAATGAACTTAGCTATATTACCGAATATGGCGTAGTCACTTACAACAACCAACGCTATATCGTTGACCGTTACGCCAGGCTGCGCTACTCCGACGATAATCGCCACTCCTTTATTGAATTTAAACGCGAGGGGATTGATAAAAACAGTGCCGAAACATTACCTGATGCTCTGTCAGAAAAACTCACCTCAGCGCAAAAAGTCTTTCTATTCAAAGTCAGGAAATTGCGTGATGGGATCTGGAGTATCAGTGATTTACGCCGCACGGTATTAATTTGCGCTAAGACAGATTAATTTTTTCAGTATTAAATACATTATTCCACCCCTTAATTAATAAGGGGTTGGGCTCCCTTTCCTTTTTTATTGAAGGCTGGTTTTTGTTAATGTCCCTTATTGTTCTGATTACCCATGATAACTATCTGTTTCAGGGGTTGCAGTATTATATTTCTTTAAAACATATCCGCGACCTGAAACAGACAGGTGAGCATCATCAGGAATGTATTATCCTGATTGACAGCAGAATGCCACTGAATATTCTGGAACGCCAATGGCGTGCAATCTCCCGCCGCTTTGAGCGAACGCGGGCGGTGGTCCTCTGTATGAATGAACCGGCCTCCCCACCAGTTGATGCGGACTCGAACGATCATACTATCGACATGAGCGCCGTTGTCGGGCGTTTGATCCCCACGATTTACCATAAGGCTGAAATTGTGATGCCGGATAAGTGGCGTCAGTCCGTACAAATAGAAATGAATGAACAGGAAATGGCATTGATTAATGCCTTTCTGAGCGGAATGCAAATAGAGGATATTGCTGACATGTTTTATTGCTCGCAAAAACAGGTTTATAAACTTAGAGATAAGGTCTGCCAGCGGATGAAAATGAAACACTTTTATACTGCCTGCATTTATATTTTTCGTCACGGGTTACTGAACCAAAACTACACGCTTCCGGAAACCTGGTTACGTGCTTAATGGCATTCATGGTTTTTAACTTTGCTTTGCACTTTTTTATCTAAAAACAATTTGGTATTAGCGATACCTTTTTATTCCTTTATCAAAAATCGGCTGCCGGAAATACTGCCTCCATAACGACAAGGGGAGCAGACAGTATGGCAATTTCATCGCGTATTACTTTACTCGGCGCACTGGCGCTGTGGGCATTTCAGGCGCAGGCGGTGGATGTCACCGTCGCGTATCAAACCTCTGCGGAGCCGGCAAAAGTCGCGCAGGCAGATAACACCTTCGCCAAAGAGAGCGGTGCGAAAGTGGACTGGCGCAAATTCGACAGCGGGGCGGCCATCGTGCGTGCGCTGGCCTCTGGCGATGTGCAGATTGGTAACCTCGGCTCAAGCCCGCTGGCGGTCGCGGCCAGCCAGCAGGTGCCGATTGAAGTCTTCCTGCTGGCGTCTCAGCTAGGCAACTCTGAAGCGCTGGTGGTGAAGAAAAACATTACTAAACCAGAAGATCTGATTGGCAAGCGCATTGCCGTGCCGTTTATTTCCACCACTCACTACAGTCTGCTCGCCGCCCTGAAACACTGGGGGATTAAGCCGGGCCAGGTGCAAATCATTAACCTGCAACCTCCGGCGATTATTGCGGCCTGGCAGCGTGGCGATATTGACGGTGCATACGTCTGGGCACCGGCGGTGAACGAGCTGGAAAAAGAGGGCACGGTACTGACCGACTCTGAAAAAGTGGGGCAGTGGGGCGCACCGACACTCGATGTGTGGGTCGTGCGTAAAGATTTCGCGGAAAAACATCCTGATGTGGTGAAAGCCTTCGCGAAAAGCGCCATCGATGCGCAGCAGCCGTACATCAGCAACCCCGATGAGTGGCTCAAGCAGCCCGCTAACCTGGAAAAACTTTCGCGTCTGAGCGGCGTACCAGAAGCCGATGTGCCGGGGCTGGTGAAAGGGAATACCTACCTCACGCCGGCGCAGCAGGTTCAGCAGCTGACGGGGCCGGTGAACAAAGCGATTGTGGATACCGCAACATTCCTCAAAGAGCAGGGCAAAGTGCCTGCGGTCTCGGCGGATTACAGCCAGTACGTGACCGATCGCTTCGTGAAATAAGGAGGCAGTCATGCTGAATATTACAAACCTGCACGCCAGCTATGGCGGAAAACCGGCCCTGGAAGATATCAACCTGACGCTGGACAGCGGTGAGCTGCTGGTAGTGCTGGGGCCATCCGGCTGCGGTAAAACCACGCTGCTGAACCTGATTGCCGGGTTTGTCCCTTATCAGCATGGCGCTATTCAACTGGAAGGGAAACGGGTGGACGGCCCCGGCGCTGAGCGCGGCGTGGTCTTTCAGAATGAAGGGCTTCTGCCGTGGCGTAATGTGCAGGAAAACGTCGCATTTGGCCTGCAACTGGCGGGCGTCGGGCGCGAACAGCGGCTGGATGTCGCACGGCAGATGCTGAAAAAAGTGGGGCTGGAAGGGGCGGAAAAACGCTTTATCTGGCAGCTTTCGGGCGGCCAGCGTCAGCGGGTCGGGATTGCCCGGGCGCTGGCGGCCAATCCGCAACTGTTATTGCTGGATGAGCCGTTTGGCGCGCTGGATGCCTTTACCCGCGAGCAGATGCAAACCCTGCTGCTGCGCCTGTGGCATGAAACCGGTAAGCAGGTGCTGCTTATCACCCATGACATCGAAGAAGCGGTGTTTATGGCGACCGAACTGGTGCTGTTATCGCCAGGGCCGGGGCGCGTGCTGGAACGCCTGCCGCTCGATTTCGCCCGTCGTTATGTGGCGGGAGAGCCGGTGCGCAGCATTAAATCCGACCCGCTGTTTATCGAACAACGTGAATATGTGCTGAGCCGCGTATTTGAACAACGGGAGGCGTTCTCATGAGCATTGTCTTCAGTGAAAAAACACGTCGTCCTCGCCTGAGTTTACGCTGGCCGTTCTCGCGTCAGCTCACGCTGAGCGTCAGTACGCTGCT
The DNA here is from genome assembly GCF_011752765.1 of Enterobacter sp. Tr-810. Taxonomy (NCBI): domain Bacteria; kingdom Pseudomonadati; phylum Pseudomonadota; class Gammaproteobacteria; order Enterobacterales; family Enterobacteriaceae; genus Enterobacter; species Enterobacter sp. Tr-810. The sequence goes on from NZ_VWWW01000003.1 coordinate 74,300, forward strand.
GGTGTTACTGGCGGTGTGGTGGGTAGTTGCCGCCCAGCAGTGGATTAGCCCGCTGTTCCTGCCGCCGCCGGGACAAGTGCTGGCAAAACTTATCACCATTGCCGGGCCGCAGGGGTTTATGGATGCCACGCTGTGGCAGCATCTGGCAGCGAGCCTGGCTCGTATTCTGGTGGCGCTGCTGGCGGCGGTGATTATCGGGATCCCGGTGGGGATAGCGATGGGGCTGAGCCCCACGGTTCGCGGCATTCTCGACCCGTTGATTGAGCTTTATCGTCCTGTGCCGCCGCTGGCCTATCTGCCGCTGATGGTTATCTGGTTTGGTATTGGCGAAACTTCCAAGATCTTGCTGATTTATCTGGCGATTTTCGCGCCTGTGGCGATGTCCGCGCTGGCGGGGGTAAAGAGTGCCCAGCAGGTGCGCATTCGCGCCGCACAGTCTCTTGGCGCCAGCCGTACGCAGGTGCTGTTGTTTGTGATTTTACCCGGCGCACTGCCGGAGATTTTAACCGGGCTGCGGATCGGGCTTGGGGTGGGCTGGTCAACGCTGGTGGCGGCGGAGCTGATTGCCGCAACCCGCGGCCTGGGGTTTATGGTGCAGTCGGCCGGAGAGTTCCTGGCGACTGACGTGGTGCTGGCAGGGATTGCGGTGATCGCCGTAATTGCTTTTGGATTAGAACTGGGGCTGCGTGCGCTACAGCGCCGCCTGACACCCTGGCATGGAGAAATACAATGAGTGAACGTCTGATCATTACCCCGCTGGGGCCGTACATTGGCGCGCAGGTGTCGGGCCTGGATGTGACCCGTCCGCTGAGCGATAACCAGTTTGAGCAGCTGTACCACGCGGTGCTGCGTCATCAGGTGGTATTCCTGCGCGAGCAGGCGATCACGCCGCACCAGCAGCGTGCGCTGGCACTGCGTTTCGGCGATCTGCATATCCATCCTGTTTATCCTCACGCCGAAGGTGTGGAGGAAATTGTTGTTCTGGATACCCACAACGATAACCCACCGGATAATGACAACTGGCATACGGATGTGACCTTTATTGAAACCCCGCCAGCCGGGGCGATCCTGGCGGCGAAGCTTTTGCCGGAGACGGGTGGCGATACGTTATGGACAAGCGGAATAGCGGCGTTTGAGGCGCTGTCTGCACCGTTCCGGACGCTGCTGAGCGGGCTGCGGGCAGAGCATGACTTTAAGAAATCGTTCCAGGAGTACAAATACCGTAAAAGCGAAGAGGAGCATCAGCGCTGGCTGGAGGCTGTCGCAAAGCATCCGCCGCTGCTGCATCCGGTGGTGCGTACGCATCCGGTGACGGGCAAACAGGCGTTGTTCGTGAATGAAGGCTTTACCACGCGGATTGTGGATGTGTCAGAGAAAGAGAGCGAAGCGCTGTTAGGTTTCCTGTTCGCCCATATCACCAAACCGGAGTTCCAGGTGCGCTGGCGCTGGCAGGAGAATGACCTCGCCATCTGGGATAATCGCGTCACACAGCATTATGCCAATGCGGATTACCTGCCGCAGCGGCGGATCATGCAGCGTGCGACAATTTTGGGAGATAAGCCGTTTTATCGTGCGGTTTGAGCCCCTCACCCTAACCCTCTCCCCAAAGGGGCGAGGGGACTGACCGGTGCGTTTTTCACCCTCTCCCTTTCAGGGAGAGGGCAGGGGTGAGGGTATTAAATGTGCCTCAATATACCGCTGATAGCGATTCGCTTTGAGATACGTTAAGTCCACCAGCACCAGTCCGTCGATGCAGTTGTTGAATGCCGGATCGCTGCCAAAATCGATAAACTGCACCCCGCCTGGCTCGCACAGCTCAGAGTACTGTTTGTAGAGTGGCGGAATACCGCAACCCAGATTTCCGAGCAGGGATTTCAGCTTCGTCAGGTCATCCACGTAATCGACCCCACCAAACTGGGCCAGCACGTCCGGCAGTGATGCCGGATAAGGCTGACGCGAAGCCGCTAGCGGATGGCTTGCCGGGAACCACAGGCGGTAAAACGCCACCAGCAGATCCCGCGCCGCAGGCGGTAAGCCGCCGGAAATGGAAACCGGGCCAAACAGATAGCGATAGTGCGGATAACGCGCCAGATAGGCACCAATCCCTGACCACAGATAATCCAGCCCACGGCGTCCCCAGTAGCGCGGCTGAATAAAGCTGCGTCCCAGTTCGATACCGTGCTCCAGCACATCCTGCATTTTGTCGTCGTAGTGGAACAGGCTATAGCTGTACAGCCCATCCACGCCGCGTCTGTCGACCTGTATTGCCGTTGGCATAAAGCGATATGCGCCGACAATTTCCAGATCCTCGTCATCCCACAGGATCAGGTGCAAGTAATCGTCGTCGTAGCTGTCGGTATCACGGCGTTTGCCGCTGCCTTCCCCCACGGCACGAAACGCAATTTCGCGAAGACGCCCCAATTCACGCAGAAGCGGGGCATCTTCCTGCGCATTGCGTTGCCACAGATAGATCGTCTTACCGTCGCTGGTTTTCCCCAGACACTCGGCCTGCGCCAGCTCGCGTTTCAGAGTGGCCCGGTCTTCCGGGCGCGCAATGGCGCACTGGGTTTTGAATACGCCAGGCAGTCCCTTGCCAAGACGCATCACGTGCTGACGGCACTGCTCGGCCATCTCACGCGGTGAAAGCGTGGTGCTAAACCAGTTATCCCATCCAATCTGCTGGCCAATTTTAATCGGCAACTGGCTGTGGCGGCGCCGGAACATCTGCTGCATTAACAGCAGCATGGAGAGTGTCGGCGATACCAGCGTGCTGGCATAAAATAGCAGGCTGTTATGCGCCTGAATATGTACCGGCAACAGCGGCGCGCGCAGTTTGCTGGCCAACTTGATAAAGCCAGAGTGCCATTTTTTATCGCGGATACCTTTGCGCGTCGGGCGCGAGACTTCTCCCGCCGGGAAGAAAATCAGCACCCCGGCGTTTTGCAGATGTTGTTCCATCTGCAACAGCGATGTTTTCGCCGTCTTGCCACCCATGTTGTCCACCGGAATAAACAGTGAGCTGAGCGGCTCCAGGTGCGTCAACATCCGGTTGGTTACCACTTTCACATCGCGGCGTACGCGCGAAACGGCATACATTAGCGCCAGCCCGTCAAGGGTGCCGGTAGGGTGGTTAGCGATAATGACCAGGGGGCCATGTTCGGGGATTTGTTCGAGATCGCGGGCGGAAACGGTGCAGAGAATATCGAGATGCTCCAGGACTTGCTCCACCATATCCAGCCCTTTCAGGTGGCGGTGGTTTGCTGCAAACTGCTGGAATTCTTCTTCGTAGAACAGTCTTTTTAACAGACTTTTTTGCCAGGGTGCGGGCCTCGCCTGAGGCCAAAGGTCATCGAGAACGCTGTCGAGACTAAACATGGTAACTCCTCCTGCCGTCTTGCCCAGACAGTAGAAGGGGGAGATGTCGTTTGTATTGCAGTTTGGTGAAGTTATTGCACCAGACGCCTCTCTCCCCGGGGGAGAGAGGCTATGCGGATTAACGCAGAATTTTCTTCTCGGCCAGATCCAGCGCGAAATAGCTGAAGATCAGATCCGCGCCCGCGCGTTTGATCGCACCCAGGCTTTCGAGGATCACTTTCTCTTCATCAATCGCACCCGCCTGCGCGGCGAATTTGATCATCGCGTACTCACCGCTCACCTGGTAGGCACCCAGCGGCAATTCGGTACGTTCGCGGATGTCGCGCAGGATATCCAGATACGCACCAGCCGGTTTCACCATCAGGCAATCTGCGCCCTGGGCTTCATCGAGCAGAGATTCGCGGATCGCCTCGCGGCGGTTCAGCGGGTTCATCTGGTAGGTTTTACGATCGCCTTTCAGCGCTGTGCCAGCGGCTTCACGGAACGGGCCGTAGAAAGAGGACGCGAATTTAGTGGAGTAGGACATGATTGCCGTATCGGTGAAACCGGCGGCATCCAGCGCCTGACGGATAGCCTGGACCTGGCCATCCATCGCCGCAGAAGGGGCGATGAAATCAGCACCGGCAGCAGCGGCAACCACGGCCTGTTTACCCAGGTTCAGCAGGGTGGCGTCGTTATCCACACCGTGATCGCACAGTACACCGCAATGGCCGTGGGAGGTGTATTCACAGAAACAGGTGTCGGACATGACGATCATTTCCGGCACGGTCTCTTTGCAGATGCGTGACATGCGCGCGACCAGGCCGTCTTCTTTCCACGCATCACTGCCGGTGGCATCGGTATGGTGGGAAATGCCGAAGGTCATGACCGAGCGGATACCGGCATTCGCAATGCGTTCGATCTCGCGTGCCAGATGCTTTTCCGGAATGCGCATGACGCCCGGCATAGCATCGATGGCTTTGTAATCATCGATCTCTTCTTCAACAAAAATCGGCAACACCAGATCGTTTAAGGTCAGTGTTGTCTCTTCAAACATAGCGCGCAGTGCCGGTGACTTGCGCAGGCGACGGGGACGAGCAATTAAATCGGTCATGATATGCCTGACGTTGAGGAACAATGGGGCACAGTGTACCCGAAAGCAGGGTTAGGTGTTTTACTAAAGTGGGCATTTTGATTAAACCAAAGCGGCATGCGTCAGTTAGCTGTGGAGTAATATATGCTGTTCACGGGTCTAAGAAGACGCGCGTTTGAATTATTGGCTTTTTTTCTGCATTGCTTTGGATATATAAATAACAGCAATCTATTTATCTTAATTATATTATCGTCGCTTGCGTGATTTTATTTTAAGTTAATGTTATTTATAGCATTAATTATTGATTCACTTTTTATATTGTCTGGCTCTGGGTGTTTGTCTGGATACGGACTTAATTGAATCATTCATTGAACCTTTTCTAAATGGAGCTGCATAATTCTCTGCGCAATTAATATTGCCAAATGATTTGATGGACAAACTTGCTTACGTCCCTGAGGAGGGATGACCCAATGCAAACATGGAAAAAGAAACTGGTTGTATCTCAACTTGCATTAGCCTGTACTCTGGCTATCGCTTCTCAGGCCAATGCGAAGGATATTTCCGGCACGACATATAATACTTTTGGATATGATAATACAGCGTCTGCTCCCTGGTATTATGGATATGCAGACTGGGATTATACAGATGCGACCCACGATGGTGATATTTATCCGGTGATTAACAAATCAACGGTAAATGGTGTTATTTCAACCTACTATCTGGATGACGGTGTCAATGGCCGGGCGAATGCTTTGAGCATTTCGAACAGCACTATCAATGGCATGATCACCTCTGAATGTATGACCACGACCTGTTCCGAGGGCGTGGATACGGATGGTACGACTCATGCCCAGTATGACCGTTTTAGTCTTACCGTCGATAACACCACCATCAACGACACCTACGAGCATTACGCGTACGACGTTGTGAATGGCGAGACCTCTGAACCCCATTATCTGGATACCTACGGCCTGGGTAATGCGATTACGCTGGACGTGGAGTCTGATATTGTTATCCAGAATAACTCCCACGTGGCGGGTATTACGCTGACTCAGGGTTATCAGGAGCTGGATAATACCCCATATGACGGCGTTGAAGGCGTTGCCAACAGTACCAACGTGTTCACGGATACGCTGGTTGTCAAAGATTCTGTACTGACCTCGGGTGCCTACAGCGACCTGGGTACCAGCGGTTTCTACGGTCAAACCGCGAAGCCGAGCGACTACGGTGAAACTAACGCCACCGCGGCGGATGATGCAGCGCTGATCGTGGCTGCCAGCGCGTCTGATAACGCGATGCAGACGACCGCGACGTTTGATCACTCCACCGTGACCGGTGATATCCTTTTCTCCAGCACCTTCGATAACAATTTCTACATGAATGGCGATCCGGCAACGGATACCACCGATGACGGCGTGTATAACCCAACCACCAATGGCTGGGACGATACCGATAAACTAGATGTCACCCTGACCAACGGCAGCAAATGGGTAGGTGCGGCGCAGTCCAGTGTTGAAGCCATCGGCACTGCGCAGATGTACGGTGAGGGCTACAGCGATGTAGACTGGCGCACGCTCTCTCCTAACAGCATCTGGCCTGATTCCACCTACGACAGCAACGGGCACGTTGCAGGCGAAGAGGTTTATCAGAGCGGTCTGTTTAACGTGACGCTGGACAACGGCTCCGAGTGGGACACCCGCAAGCTCTCTAACATCGACACGCTGGCAGTGAACAACCAGTCGCAGGTGAATGTTGAAAACTCAGGCCTGCTGGCAGATTCAATCACTCTGACCAATGCGTCCTCGCTGAATATCGGAGACAGCGGTGGGGTTGCGACCGACAGCCTTTATCTGGACAGCGCTAGCCGTGCAACACTGACGGAAGAAACCGCAGGGCTGTACGCCAATACCATCACCGTGGATAACGGTGCTGAGCTGGCGCTTGGCCTGGGCCAGGTTGACACCCACAACATGGTCCTGACTGACGGCGGTGTACTGAATGTTGCCAGCCGCGACTACGTGCTGAACAGCGATCTGAACAACGCCCGCTATATCACCAACGATCGTCATGCGACGGGTTATGACTATGGTGTGGTTGCGCTTAATGCCGACGGTCATCTGGCCGTGAACGGTGAAGTTGCTGGCAACTACAAGGTACGTATTGATAACGCCACCGGCGCCGGCGCCGTTGCTGATTATAAAAACAACGAAATTATCCGCATCTATGACAATAACGCGGATACCAAAGCCTCCTTTACTGCCGCAAACAAAGCGGATTTAGGTGCGTATACCTATAAAGCGCTGCAACAAGGCGATACCGTCGTTCTGCACCAGCAGGAGCTGACCGACTACGCGAATATGGCGCTGAGCATCCCTTCTGCAAATGCCAACATCTGGAATCTCCAGCAGGATACGCTGAGCACACGTATCACCAACAGCCGCCATGGTCTGACGGATAACGGTGGTGCCTGGGTGAGCTTCTTCGGTGGAAATCTTGATGGTGACAACGGGATCATCAGCTACGACCAGGACGCCAGCGGCATTATGGTCGGTGTGGATACGCACATCGACGGCAATGACGCAAAATGGCTGGTCGGTGGTGCTGCTGGTTTCGCAAAAGGCGATCTGAGCGATCGCAGCGGTCAGGTTGATCAGGACAGCCAGACGGCAATGGTTTACTCCTCCGCGAAGTTTGCCAGCGATGTGTTTATTGATGCTTCCCTGAGCTACTCACGCTTCAATAACGATCTCTCCGCCACCATGAGCAACGGTCAGTATGTGGATGGTAACACCACCACTGATGCCTGGGGTTTTGGCATGAAACTGGGCTACGACTGGAAAGTTAACGAGTCTGGCTACGTGACGCCATATGCAGCGGTGTCCGGGCTGTTCCAGTCTGGCGACAACTACCAGCTGAGCAACGACATGAAGGTGGGCGATCAATCCTACGACAGCCTGCGTTATGAAGTGGGTGTTGATACCGGTTATACCTTCAGCTACGGCTCCGATCAGGCGCTGACGCCTTACTTCAAACTGGCATACGTGTATGACGACGCTGACAACAGCGCCGATGTGAACGGTGACAGTATTGATAACGGTGTGAAAGGCTCTGCGGTACGTGTAGGTCTGGGTACACAGTTCAGCTTCACTAAAAACTTCAGTGCTTATTCAGATGCAACCTATCTGGGCGGCGGCGACGTCGAGCAGAACTGGGGCGCCAATGTGGGCGTGAAGTACACCTGGTAATACGATTTGTCCGGGGAGGTTCGCCTCCCCGGACTTTAAATAGCAAAAATGACAGCGATAAAGCGCCATCAGGCAAGGACGACTTGAGGTTGGCATGGACCATTACGCAAAACCACTTCCCGAATTTACCCGGCTTGAAAAATGCCTGGCCCCTTACAGCAAGCCTTTTCATCTTTCCGGGGAACAAACTCTTTTTAGCGACTGCTACGACGATGACCACTACACCCTGTTTCTGCAAAGCGGCACGTTGACCATTAACCGCCAGCAGGACGATCTGCTGGTCGAGATTATTACCGCGCCGTTTATCCTGGGCCTGAATGCCGGCATGGCAGGCTGCGGGTCGCAATATACGCTGATTGCACAAACCCCGTGCTCTGGCTTCTATCTTCCGGCTGACGCCACCCGCAGCTATATTCAGCAAGCGCATCTGTGGCGTGATGCCTTCTGCTGGCTTTCGTGGAACCACAAAATGATGGAGTCCCGTGACGGGCAACTGGTGGGGAATAACTCCTACAGCCAGATCCGCTCGACGCTGCTGGTCATGGCGGAGTGGGACGAAACGCTGCGCTCGCGGGTCGGCGTGATGAACTACATTCAGCGGCGCACGCGCATCTCGCGTTCGGTCGTCGCGGAGGTGCTGGCGGCGTTACGGCAGGGGAATTACATCAATATGAGCCGGGGCAAACTGGTCAGTATCAACCGTTTGCCCGCGGAATATTAGTCACTTTACGAAGCCGGAACGACCTTCTCTTTATTGGCGCTCAGCTCGGCAACTAAGTTATTGATACCGTCACTCATATTGACGAAACGGGTATTCGGCGAGCGGGTCACAACCACAAACGCACCCACGTTTGCCTGCGGGATCATCGCCATATAGGTGATAAAGCCGCCGCCGCCGCCGGTTTTCTGAATGATCCCCGGGCGACCATTTTTCGGTGCCATGTAGACCCAGCCCATACCCAGCGCATCGGCTTTGCCCGGCACGTCCATGCCAATCACACGGTGCAGCTGATTACGCTGATAAATCAGCGTTTGCATCCGGTCGGCCTGGTTGCTGCGTGCGTAGAAATCGGAAGAGAGGAATTGTTGCATCCAGCGCATCATGTCGCCCGGCGTAGAGTAAACGCCGCCACTCCCGATAGCTGCCAGGGTGTTATTACACGGACTTGCCCCTTTTTCCGCCACCATCAGGCGCCCGCACTGGTCGGGTGAAGGGGTAAACGTGGTGTCTTTCATGCCCAGCGGGCGCGTAATTTGTTCTTCAAACAGCTGCGGATACGGCTTGCCGGATGCCGTGGATAACGCATCGGCGAGAAGATCAAACGCCAGGTTGGAATAGGAGGCCTGTGAACCCGGCTCGGATTTCAGCGTCGCCGTGTTCAGGTAGCTCCAGCGTTGTTCCCGTGTTGGCCAGACGAACACCGCGCGGTGTGCCGCGCCGCCGGGTTGTTCACGCGGCAGGGCGCTGGTGTGAGTGGCCAGATTCACCAATGTGATCGGGGCACCCTGATAAGTGGGAACATGTGCGCCTGGCGGAGCATATTTACTGAGTGGATCGTTGAGTTTAACCACGCCCTGATCGAGCATTTTCACCAGCATTTCGCTGGTCATTAACTTGGTTAATGAGGCGATGCGGATAACCGAGTCCAGCTGCGGGTGGATATTATTTCCTGGACGCGTTTCACCAAAACTACGAAACACACGCTGGTTACCGTCGATAACCACCAGCGCCATGCCGGTTGCACCACTGCCGTAATAGATAAGGTTAGCGTAGCGGTCAGCAATATCTGAGGCAAAAGCAGGGGCTGTCAGCGGCTGGGCTGCCTGGGCGGTAGACAGACTCACCGCACACAGCGCGGCGAAAGATAACAGACAACGTTTCAACGAAATGCATCCATGAAGTGAATGAAGAAATTAATGCGTATTTATACTACTAAACGGCGCGGTGCAATGGGTCGAATTGCATAACGATAGCGAGAAAAACGTAACCGCGGGTAAATAAGAACAATTTCGTGGAACTCAGTCTCCCATTTTGTGACATCGGGCTTATGATAGTCGTTTATCTCACTCAATCTTTCGGAGAGGGCTATGTCTGAGAAGCGTGTAGTTATGGTTGTCGATATGCAACAAGGCGTGTTTGAAACGCCGCGTCATCAGCGCGAACAGTGTGTTTCCCGCATCAATCAACTCACGAAGGCTGCCGACACGGTCATTTTTATTCAACATACCGAAGCCGGCGGGCTGGAAGAGGAGAGTGAAGGGTTTGCGCTGCTGCCGGAAGTAGAACAACCCGCGGGGGCATTCTATGTCACCAAGACTGCCTGTGATTCATTCTATAACACCGGGTTGGCAGCGCTGCTGCGCGAGCAGGATATTAATGCATTTGTCATTTGCGGCTGTGCCACCGATTACTGTGTCGATGCCACCATCAAAAACGGCGTGAGCCGCGGCTATCACATTACCGTCGCGGAAGATGCCCACACCACCGCAAACCGCCCGGCGGCGCAGGCGCAAATCCTGATTAACCACCATAACGATGTCTGGCGTAACTTTATTGCCCCCCTGAACCCACCGAAGGTGAAACTCACCGAAACAATTCTCGAAAACTGGAAAGCGAACTAATAATAATCCATCGGGTCTGACCTTTTTGCCCGGGCCAGCACGCTGGCCCGTAGCAGCGTTTTCGTTTGGTAATGTGTTGAACACAGCAACAGCCATAACAACAAGAAGGAAGCATTATGTTTAAGTCTTTTTTCCCAAAGCCGGGGCCTTTTTTCCTGTCGGCATTTATTTGGGCACTGATCGCTGTCATTTTCTGGCAGGCGGGTGGCGGTGCGTGGTTAACGCGCATCGTGGGCGCAACGGGCGAGGTACCCATTAGCGCGGCACGCTTCTGGTCGCTGAGCTATCTGCTGTTTTACGCCTACTACGCCGTGTGCGTTGGTCTGTTTGCGCTGTTCTGGTTTGTCTACTCTCCGCATCGCTGGCAAAACTGGTCGATTCTGGGAACCTCGCTCATCATCTTCGTCACCTGGTTCCTGGTGGAAGTGGGCGTGGCGGTTAACGCCTGGTACGCGCCATTCTACGATCTGATCCAGACCGCGCTGAGTGCGCCGCATAAGGTGACGATTAATCAGTTCTACCATGAGGTCGGGATCTTCCTCGGCATTGCGCTGATTGCGGTAGTGATTGGGGTGATGAACAACTTCTTTGTCAGCCACTACGTTTTCCGCTGGCGTACCGCGATGAACGAACACTATATGGCGCACTGGCAACATCTGCGTCATATCGAAGGTGCTGCACAGCGTGTGCAGGAAGACACCATGCGTTTTGCCTCCACGCTTGAAGACATGGGCGTGAGTTTTATCAACGCCATTATGACACTGATTGCCTTCCTGCCGGTGCTGGTCACCCTTTCGGCGCATGTTCCCGACCTGCCGATTGTCGGGCATCTGCCGTACGGCCTGGTGATCGCTGCGATTGTCTGGTCGCTGATGGGAACGGGCTTGCTGGCAGTCGTCGGGATCAAGCTGCCAGGGCTTGAGTTTAAAAACCAGCGCGTGGAAGCGGCCTACCGTAAAGAGCTGGTTTATGGTGAAGACGACGTGAACCGCGCCTCGCCGCCGACCGTACGCGAGCTGTTTGGCGCGGTGCGCCGTAACTATTTCCGCCTCTATTTCCATTACATGTATTTCAACATTGCCCGTATTCTCTATTTGCAGGTCGATAACGTTTTCGGTTTGTTCCTGCTGTTCCCGTCTATTGTTGCGGGTACGATTACGCTCGGTCTAATGACTCAAATCACCAACGTCTTTGGTCAGGTTCGTGGTTCGTTCCAGTATCTGATCAGTTCCTGGACCACGCTGGTTGAGCTGATGTCTATCTACAAGCGTTTACGCAGCTTCGAGCGTGAGCTTGACGATCGTGATCTTCAGGAAGTGACCAATACATTTAGCTAATACAGGGAGTTGCTATGCCATTTGCCGTACCACGCGCGTTACCGTTGTCCTTACTGTCCGCCTTCGTTCTGGCGGGCTGCGCCGAAAAAGGGGCCGCCCCGCTTAAAGAGGGTGAAAAACCACTGGATGTGGCAAGCGTTGTGCGACAAAAAATGCCCGCCAGCGTGAAGGATCGCAATGCGTGGGCGGATGCATTAGCCAAAACCTTTGAAAGCCAGAAGATTGCCCCCACCGAGGAGAATATCTGCTCGGTGCTGGCTGTTGCTCAGCAGGAGTCGATGTACCAGTCCGACCCGGCGGTGCCGGGGCTGAACAAGATTGCCTGGAAAGAGATCGACCGCCGTGCTGAGTCAATGCATATCCCGGTATTCCTGGTGCATACCGCACTCAAAATCACCTCGCCAAATGGCAAAACCTACAGCGAACGGCTGGACACGGTGAAAACCGAGAAACAGCTGAGCGCCATTTTTGATGATTTCATCAGCATGGTGCCGATGGGGCAGAAGCTGTTTGGCTCGCTTAACCCGGTCCATACCGGCGGGCCAATGCAGGTCAGCATCGCGTTTGCAGAAAAACACACCGACGGCTATCCGTGGAAAATCGACGGCACGGTGCGCCAGGAAGTGTTCTCCCTGCGGGGTGGACTCTGGTTTGGCACTTATCATCTGCTGAACTATCCGGCCAACTACAGCGAGCCGCTGTACCGCTTTGCTGACTTTAACGCAGGCTGGTACGCCAGCCGTAATGCCGCGTTCCAGAGCGCCGTGAGCCGCGCCAGCGGAGTGAAACTGGCGCTGGATGGCGATCTCATTGCTTATGGCAGCAGCGAAGCGGGCACCACTGAGCTGGCTGTGCGTAAATTGTCTGCAAAATTGGGGATGAGCAACAGCGAGATCCGCCGTCAGCTTGAGAAAGGGGATAGTCTGGCGTTTGAGAAAACGGAACTGTATCAGCAGGTCTTTAAGCTTGCAGAGCAGAAGAGTGGCAAGGCGCTACCGAAAGCCATTCTGCCAGGTATCCAGCTTGAGAGCCCGAAGATCACACGTAATCTCACAACCGCCTGGTTTGCAAAACGCGTGGATGAGCGTCGGGCTCACTGTATGGCGCTTTAACGATGGTGGCGGCGCCAGCGCAGCACAAGGGCGACCACGCCCAGGATCATGCAGCCGGTGAGAAAAGGAATTAACCCAAAGACCGTGCTGACCCCAAAACCTATTTCCACCTGAGGGCGGCCCGTATCCTGAACCTGCATCAGGTGTTCATAGACGCCTGGTGCATGGACCAGCATGTTAAGAAGCTGTGAGCCTGCCCAGAAGCAGAAAAGTACAAACAGGGCATAGGCGATATTGCCAGCCGTCGAGGTTTTTGGTTGTTTGCCGCCAAAAATCGGTTTCGACAATGTAAAATCAGCCATAAAGACCTCCCGTAATATCACTCTGCTCAGAAACGCGTCGTACAGGTGGAGTTTGACAGGTCATAGCATTTGTCAATATCAGAATCGTGGTAATTTGCCCTAAGGAATTCTCCTGGAATGCCGATTTCTGCATCACATCACAGTTTTGTGACTTAAGTGAAATTGCGACGTGTTTAAGAATTCCCGCATCCCGCCACAGACCTGCCCGCGAAACTGTGAGAGGATGTCTTTTTTTCTACCGGAGTCCCCATGAAGCTCACTTCCAAACTACGCCGTGACTGGCATTATTATGCCTTTGCTATCGGTCTTATTTTTATTCTCAATGGCGTTGTGGGGCTGCTGGGATTTGACGCTAAGGGCTGGCAAACCTATGCCGTTGGCATGGTGACGTGGGTGATCAGTTTCTGGCTGGCGGGATTAATAATCCGCCGTCGACCTGAAGAGGCGACAGCGGATACAACGGACACGGTAAAGAAGGCCGATTAACCGTTTACTGAGCTTTTGAGGGCGCTGTCGGCAGCGTGACGCTCCAGCGCCAACTCGATCAGGCGGGTGATTAACTCTGGGTAGCTGATGCCGCTCGCCTGCCACAGTTTTGGATACATGCTGATGTTGGTAAAGCCAGGCAGCGTGTTAATCTCGTTAATCACTACCTCATTTTCTGGTGTCAGGAACACGTCGACACGCGCCATACCCGCACAGCCCAGAGCCTGATACGCTTCAACGGCGATCGCGCGGATCTTGTCGTTGATGGCCGGATCGATATCCGCTGGCACCACGACCTGCGCGCCTTTGTCATCGATGTATTTAGTGTCGTAAGAGTAGAAATCGCTGTTTAACACCACTTCGCCACAGGTACTCGCCTGCGGGAAATCATTGCCCAGTACCGCACATTCAATTTCACGGCCTTTGATGCCCTGCTCAACCACCACTTTATGATCGAACCCGAAAGCCAGGCGAACGGCTTCAGTGAACTGCGTTTCGCTGTTCACTTTGCTGACTCCAACAGAGGAGCCCTGATTGGCAGGTTTAACGAACAGCGGCAGGCCAAGCTGAGCACTGATGCTGGCGAAGCTGTGTTTGTCGCGGTTGGCGCGGGTGAGGGTAATAAATGGCGCAATGTTCAGCCCGGCATCGCGCAGCAGGCGTTTCGTGACGTCTTTGTCCATGCAGGCGGCGGAGCCCAGCACGTCAGAGCCGACAAACGGCAGGTTTGCCATGCGCAGCATCCCCTGCAAGGAACCATCTTCACCCAGGGTGCCGTGAACAATCGGGAAAATGACGTCGATTTGCGTCAGTGCCTGCGCATTGCCTGCGTCGATAAACTGCCCCTGCACGTTGCCCGGAACAGCGGCAACGCTGATTTCTGATGGATTAAGCGCGATATGTGCCGGATCGTCAGCATTTAACAGATATTGGTTGGCATCGTTTATATGCCACTGACCCTGTTTATCAATGCCCAGCAGTACAACCTCGAAGCGGTTTTTATCAATCGCATCGACAATATTTTTTGCCGATTGCAATGACACCTCGTGTTCTGCTGATTTTCCCCCAAAGACAATACCCACCCGCTGCTTAGCCATTTCACTCTCTTCCAGTCTGACGAAAAGCCTATAACATACCACGATGCCCTGCGGGTTTCCCGGCCTTCTGCCATAATGTTTGGGTGTGGTTTTTAAAGCATAAATCACCGCCTGCTAACGGATAATTTGTGACATATTTCACAAATATGATGACTGGGAAGATAAAACACCAAAGTCATCCTTGTCCGCATCTCTGGCGCTACGTGAATGCACGTAACTTGCTAATCTGTAGGCGAATTCGCCTAAAAATGAAGATTGCGTCTGTTATGGAATCCTGGAAAGTTAACCTTATATCGGTCTGGTTTGGCTGTTTTTTTACCGGACTTGCCATTAGCCAGATTTTACCGTTTTTACCCCTGTACGTTTCACAACTGGGTGTTTCCTCCCATGAAGCGCTTTCGATGTGGTCGGGTCTGGTGTTCAGCGTCACGTTTCTGGTTTCTGCCATTGTCTCGCCCATGTGGGGCAGCCTGGCAGACCGCAAAGGGCGCAAGCTGATGCTGCTGCGCGCATCGCTTGGGATGGCGGTGGCAATACTGCTCCAGGCTTTTGCCACAAACGTCTGGCAGCTGTTTGTGCTGCGAGCCTTAATGGGGCTGACATCCGGGTATATTCCCAATGCCATGGCGCTGGTGGCATCTCAGGTGCCACGTGAGCGTAGCGGTTGGGCGCTGAGCACCCTTTCAACTGCCCAGATAAGCGGTGTGATTGGCGGCCCGCTGATGGGCGGCTTCCTGGCCGATAACGTGGGATTGCGGGCGGTGTTCTTTATTACGGCAGCCCTGCTGGTAATAAGCTTCCTGGTCACTCTGTTTTTGATCAAAGAGGGTGGGCGACCGATTGTCAGCAAGTCGGAACGCCTGAGCGGGAAAGCCGTGTTTGCCACGTTACCCTATCCAGGCCTGATGATTAGCCTCTTCGTCACCACGATGGTCATTCAGCTTTGTAATGGCTCGGTCGGCCCGATCCTTGCGCTGTTTATCAAATCGATGGAGCCAGACAGCAACAACATTGCGTTTCTCAGCGGGATGATTGCCGCGGTGCCGGGCGTCTCGGCGCTGATTTCCGCACCGCGTCTGGGGAAACTGGGTGATCGGATTGGCACGGCGCGCATATTAATGGGCACGCTGATTTTTGCCGTTGTGCTGTTTTTTGCCATGTCATTTGTCACGTCGCCGCTCCAGCTCGGGGTGTTACGCTTCCTGCTGGGCTTTGCCGATGGCGCCATGTTGCCTGCGGTACAAACGCTGCTGGTGAAATATTCCAGCGATCAAGTTACGGGACGTATCTTTGGATATAACCAGTCATTTATGTATTTGGGGAATGTCGCCGGCCCGCTGATGGGGGCGTCTGTTTCGGCGATGGCGGGGTTCCGTTGGGTATTTGCCGCCACGGCCGTGGTTATCCTGGTGAATATCATCCAGCTGGCTTTTGCGCTTCGTCGTCGCCAGCAAATAGCGCAGGCAAAATCGTCGCGCTAATACGCCGCGATATACATTATATATTCTTATGGCAGTCGCATTTTTATATAACGAAATGCGACCTGCCTTTTTGTGATATTCCCGCTTCGTCTTGATGGGTTTTAATAATAGAAAAACGTTTCGCTGATAAGTTATGTCATTTATTTTGGCTATAAAATCAATTTTGCATAAGATAATACTCAACACCGCTTTGCATTATTGGTCCGGAATGATAAGTTCAGAAAAAATGACATAAGGAAATAGCACAATGAAAAATCTCATTGCTGAGTTGCTGGTCAAGCTTGCACAAAAGGAAGAAGAGTCCAAAGAACTGGTCGCTCAGGTTGAAGCGCTGGAAATTGTAGTCACTGCGCTGCTAAGACAGATGGCGCAAAACGATCAGCAGGCCCTGATTAACAGCGTTGAAGTGGCGCTGGAGAATGCCCGGCCTGACCCACTGGTCCCGGTACAGGATGCGCAATTGCTTCAGCAATACGTAAAGAAGCTATTAAGGCATCCACGCAGTTAAACCGTCATCAAACCTGACGGCGTGTCATAGAAATGTCATGCAGGATGCCTATAGTCGCTCTGTTTTATTTTTTATGTATTTGTACATGGAGAAAATAAATTGAAACAGAGCGCACTTTTCATTGCATTAATACCCCTGTTATTTACCCCTGTTATTCATGCTGAAACCACGAGTACCAGCGTACTGGATAATCGCGCCGCTCAGGGCGATATCACCCAGCCTGGTGGCGCTCGTCGTCTGTCAGAAGACCAGACCGCGGCCATTCGTGCTTCACTGAATGAGAAGCCGGCCAAAAATATAATTCTGCTGATTGGCGACGGTATGGGTGATTCTGAAATTACCGCTGCGCGAAATTATGCTGAAGGTGCGGGTGGCTTCTTCAAGGGTATTGATGCCTTACCCTTGACCGGGCAATACACCCATTACGCACTGAATAAAAAAACTGGTAAACCGGATTACGTTACGGACTCTGCTGCCTCGGCAACAGCATGGTCAACCGGTGTGAAAACCTATAACGGTGCGCTGGGTGTGGATATCCACGAAAAAGATCATCAAACCATTCTGGAAATGGCAAAAGCGGCGGGGCTGGCAACCGGTAACGTCTCAACTGCTGAACTCCAGGATGCTACCCCGGCAGCGCTGGTGTCACATGTTACCTCGCGTAAATGCTACGGCCCGTCTGTGACCAGCGAAAAATGCCCGACTAACGCGCTGGAAAAAGGCGGAAAAGGTTCGATTACCGAACAGCTGCTGAACGCCCGTGCGGATGTGACGCTGGGTGGCGGGGCAAAAACCTTCGCTGAAACGGCAACTGCGGGCGACTGGCAGGGCAAAACGCTGCGTGAACAGGCGCAAGCCCGTGGTTACCAGTTGGTAAGCGATGCGGCCTCTCTGGCGGCTATCACTCAGGCAAATCAGGATAAACCGCTGCTGGGTCTGTTCTCGGATGGCAACATGCCGGTACGCTGGGAAGGCCCGAAGGCCTCTTACCACGGCAACATCGACAAACCTGCGGTGACCTGTATGCCGAATCCTAAACGCGACGACAGCATCCCGACGCTTGCGGCCATGACGGATAAAGCCATTTCCCTGCTGAGCAAAAGTGAAAAAGGCTTCTTCTTGCAGGTAGAAGGTGCATCAATCGATAAGCAAGATCATGCGGCGAATCCGTGTGGTCAGATTGGCGAAACGGTTGATCTGGACGAAGCGGTACAGAAGGCGCTGGAATTTGCGAAAAAAGACGGCAATACCCTGGTGGTAGTGACGGCTGACCATGCGCACGCCAGCCAGATTATTCCGCCAGAAACCAAAGCACCTGGTCTGACTCAGGCGCTGAACACCAAAGATGGCGCGGTGATGGTGATGAGCTACGGCAACTCTGAAGAAGAGTCGATGGAACATACCGGCACGCAGCTGCGTATTGCCGCGTACGGGCCACATGCGGCAAACGTGGTAGGGCTGACGGATCAAACCGATCTGTTCTACACCATGAAAGCAGCACTCGGTCTGAAATAACAGACACACCCGGCAGAAAACACCTCTGCCGGGTGGTTTTTTTCCCACCACGAACCAGACTTACTGTGAATGTTCACAAAAGGATGGTGCAATGAAAATAACATTTCTGGTTACCCTGCTCTCTGGTGTGTTCCTGATGGCTTCGGCGAACGCGGCAGAAAAAACCTTAACTCCTCAACAGCAGCGCATGACGACCTGTAACCAACAGGCGACGGCGCAGACTCTCAAAGGTGATGCGCGTAAGACGTATATGAGTGATTGCCTCAAAAATGGTGCATCAAAGCCACAGGAAAAAAGTCTGACGCCACAACAGCAGAGAATGCGCGAGTGCAACGTCCAGGCAACCGAGCAATCGCTTAAGGGCGACGATCGTAATAAATTCATGAGCGGCTGTCTGAAGAAAAAAGCCTAGTTCTTACGGGTGAGTTGCCGTTACGGCTCACCCGAAAATTCATACTTCCCCCGGAATACCCCTCTCTATAATTTGGGAAAATGTTTCAGAATATTCCCAAAAATGATGAATGACGAAAATTTTTACAATAACGAAAACATTCGGGAAGAGTGGCATCAAAACCTTTCTCAGGATGACCCTCACAGCTCCGGCATCCAGTTTGCCCGGCGGGTAAGACTGGCGCGCATGGTGGGGCTGGGGGCGATGTTTTTCCCCATCTCGGGCGTTCTGGTAACCCATTCTCTTTCTGGCGGCTGGTGGCTACTGCTGGTTGGCTGGGCCTTTGTCTGGCCGCATCTTGCCTGGCAAATAGCCTGCCGTTCCCCCGACCCGTTTAACCGTGAAATGTATAACCTGAAGGTCGATGCCATCATCGCAGGGGTATGGATTGGCCTGATGGGCGTGAACGCATTGCCCACGGCGGCGTTGGTCATGATGATCGGAATGAACATGATGGGCTCTGGCGGCTGCCGCTTGTTCCTTGCGGGGGTGGCAATGACCGTATTGACGGCGCTGGCCACACTGGAAGTCACCGGTCTTGTGATCACCTTTGCCCCTCAGCCACTGGAATGGTGGCTGACGCTCCCCATTTTGGTGCTTTATCCCATGCTTTTTGCCTGGGTCAGCCATCGCACGGCAATCCGGCTCGCCGAACATAAGAGGCGACTGGAGCTGATGAGTACCCGTGATGGCATGACCGGCGTGTTTAACCGTCGCCACTGGGAAACGCTGCTGCGTAACGAATTTGAACATTGCCGTCGAAGCCAGCGCACCGCGACAATCTTGCTCATCGATATCGATCACTTTAAGAGCGTTAATGACACCTGGGGGCATGATGTGGGGGATGAGGCAATTATCGCTATCACACGTCAGCTGCAATTGACGCTGCGCGCGGGTGATTATATCGGCCGTTTTGGCGGCGATGAGTTCGCGGTGATTATGTCGGGTACAACGTCTGAGAGCGCCATTGCGGCCATGTCCCGGGTGCATGAGCGTCTGACCAAATTATCATTACGCGGCGCGCCTGCCGCACGGTTGCGAATCAGCGTCGGGGTCGCGCCCTGGGGGCCGCAGTTTGGGCACTATCGTGAATGGCTGAAAGCGGCGGACGTCGCCTTGTATAAAGCGAAAAATGCCGGACGCGGGCGCACTGAAGTGGCGGCCTGACGCCCGGCAAGCTGGATCAGGACTTACTGAGTTTCTCTGATTTTTCCATGCATTTTGCCATCGCTTCGATGACGGCAGCACGGAACCCGCGCTCTTCGAGCACACGCACAGCTTCAATCGTTGTGCCGCCAGGTGAGCACACCATATCTTTCAGCTCACCCGGATGTTTCCCTGTTTCGAGTACCATTTTGGCTGAGCCCATTACGGCCTGAGCGGCAAATTTGTAAGCCTGAGCGCGCGGCATCCCGCCCAGCACGGCTGCATCTGCCATCGCTTCGATAAACATAAAGACGTACGCAGGCGCAGAACCACTTACACCCACAACCGGGTGGATCATCGCCTCGGAAATCACTTCTGCTTCACCGAAGCAGCGGAAAATATTCAGCACATCAGCGGTATCTTCCGTGGTGACCAGGGCGTTCGGGGTGACCGATGTCATACCGGCGTTAACCAGCGATGGGGTATTTGGCATGGCGCGTACAATTTTACGGTCGTGACCCAGGGCACGGGCCAGCTGGTCCAGAGTGACGCCCGCGGCAATCGACACCACCAGGGTATCTTTATTCAGGCTGGAGGTGATCTCGCTCAGGACTTTGATCATGATGTTTGGCTTAACGGCGCCAAAGACGATATCAGCCACCTGGGCGACTTCCTGCGCGCTTTCAGCGGCATTGATGCCGTACTCATCACGCAGAGCGGCGACTTTATCCGGTGATGGGGTATAGACCCAGATCTGCCCTGGCAACACCTGACCGCTGGCGATCAGACCGCCAAGGATCGCTTTGCCCATGTTGCCGCAGCCGATAAAACCGATTTTCTTCTCCATCATGCCTCTCCGTTCTTATGCGTTGTTGTTTATGATCGATAGCGTTGCGTTATAGCTTAACAACGAAAAGCAGGGGACAATAGTCGGCAATGTCATTATGAGGAGACAATATGGCGATTTGGGTTGATGCGGACGCCTGTCCGAACGTGATCAAAGAGATCTTATTCCGTGCCGCCGATCGCGTGCAGATGTCGTTAACGCTGGTGGCAAACCAAAATATTCGCGTGCCGCCGTCCCGGTTCATTCGCGCCATGCGCGTGCCTGCCGGGTTTGATGTGGCAGATAATGAGATTGTGCGTCTGTGCAGCCCGGGCGACCTGGTGATCACCGCGGA
The DNA here is from genome assembly GCF_011752765.1 of Enterobacter sp. Tr-810. Lineage (NCBI taxonomy): Bacteria > Pseudomonadati > Pseudomonadota > Gammaproteobacteria > Enterobacterales > Enterobacteriaceae > Enterobacter > Enterobacter sp. Tr-810. Next base: position 95,230 of record NZ_VWWW01000003.1, read on the forward strand.
TATCCCGCTGGCCGCTGAAGTGCTGGAGAAAGGCGCGGCGGCGCTCAATCCGCGTGGTGAACGCTACTCGCCGGCAACCATTCGGGAAAAGCTGACGATGCGCGATTTTATGGATACCCTGCGAGCCAGTGGCGTGCAGACCGGCGGGCCGGACAGTTTGTCCCAGCGCGACCGTCAGCAGTTTGCCGCGGAGCTGGATAAATGGCTGCTGGAAGTGAAGCGCCGCACCGCGTAATGATAACCATTGTCAATTTGTGGTACAGTGTGGCATCCACAGGGTTGTCATCACGTACCGCTTTGCAGTAAAGTTAACGCAACATCTTCTGCAATCATTTCTTTACAGTCTTCAGCCATCCGGCATCAAGGGGAACACCGTTTTATGACCCAACCCATCTTTTTAGTTGGCCCCCGTGGCTGTGGGAAATCCACCGTTGGTCTTGAACTGTCGCGCGTGTGCCACAGTCAGTTTGTCGATACCGATCACTGGCTACAGACTCATGCCGGACAAAGCATTGCGGAGATTGTCGAGCAGGAAGGCTGGGCCAGTTTTCGCGCACGCGAAACTGCAACGCTTGAAGCGGTGACGGCGCCTTCAACGGTGATTGCAACGGGAGGCGGCATTATTCTGGCGGAATATAATCGTCAGTTTATGCGCGAAAAAGGGATTGTGATTTATCTTTGCGCGCCCGTTTCTACTCTGGTTGGGCGCCTGGAGGCGTTTCCGGAAGAGGGGCAGCGTCCTACCCTGACCGGCAAACCGATAAGCGAAGAGGTGAGCGAAGTGCTGGCAGAACGCGACGCGTTATACCGCGAGACGGCGCATCATGTTGTCGATGCCTCTTTATCCCCTGAACAGGTTGTCAATTCAATCGTGACAGCGCTGCGTCTGGCGTGCGCCAGTTAGCGGGCGACTATACTTATAGTTCACTCCCCTGACTTACGGATGAACTATGCCAAACCGACCTCCTTATCCTCGTCTCGCACGCGTTGTTACCGTTGAAAAAGGTCATCCGGGGCATACCGTGACCTGGTTTCAACTGCGTGCCGATTACCCCAATGCAGATTCGTTAATCAGTGAACACGAGACGGAGCAAGAAGCGCTGGATGCCAAGCAGCGCTACGAAGATCCCGAAAAATCCTGAATAAAATCTCAAACTGCACATTACCGTGCCCGAATCACACTTTTCACTCATCGGAAATGTTAAGCAGAGGTTAAAGTTAAGTTATTACAGACGGATTCAGAATGGCCAGTAGATCTTTACATTTCAGCGTAAGGATCTGCTGCTACGCTTGGTGCTGTTTTGTTGAAAAAACGAACTGTGCAGCGAAGTGAGTCTGTACCTGTGTGGCAGCTGTGGTAGTAATGGAAGGCGAACAAAATGAAGGCGACGTTGGCGATCCTCACCATTGGTGTGGTGCCTGTAAGCGAAGTATTACCGCTCTTAACTGAGCATGTCTCTGAACAACAAATCACCCATCTTAGTCTGTTGGGTAAGATGAGTCGGGAAGAGGTCATGGAAGACTACGCTGTTGAAGAGGGAGAGGATCTCCTGCCGACGTTATTAAGTGACGGTAAACTGGCGAATGTGTCACGTCAGAAAATCGAGCGCTCGCTTCAGGGTGTCATCGAAGTGCTCGATAATCAGGGTTATGACGTTATTTTACTGATGAGTACGGCTCCGATTAAGGGGCTTGTCGCGCGTAATGCCATATTGCTGGAACCCATGCGGATTATTCCGCCGCTGGTGGCCTCGATTGTTGACGGCCATCAGGTGGGGGTGATTGTTCCCATTGAGGAGCTGCTGGAAAACCAGGAGGCGAAATGGAGCGCGCTTGAGCGAACGCCGTTGTATGCTCTGGCAAACCCCATCACGGATAGCGAGGCAAAACTTATCGCATCCGGGCAGGCGTTGCTTGATAAAGGGGCGGATGTCCTGATCCTGGACTGTCTCGGTTTTCATCAGCATCACCGGGATCTTCTGCAAAAAGCCCTTGATGTACCGGTGCTGTTATCTAACGTACTGATGGCGCGTCTGGCATCAGAGCTGCTGGCGTAATGATTTTGCGTGACAGGCTATGAGCATGGCCCCTATAGTGGATTTTTATCGATAAATATAAGGGCCAGTTCATGCTTCAAAGTAACGAATACTTTTCCGGTAAAGTGAAATCCATTGGTTTTACCAGCAGCAGCACTGGCCGCGCCAGTGTTGGCGTAATGGCTGAAGGGGAATATACCTTTGGCACGGCTGAAGCCGAAGAGATGACAGTGGTCAGCGGCGCGCTGAATGTATTACTGCCAGGTGAAACCGAGTGGAAAGTGTTTGCCGCAGGACAAGTATTCAACGTCCCTGGCCACAGCGAATTCCATTTGCAGGTTGCTGAGCCTACCTCTTATCTGTGCCGCTACCTGAAATGATTTTTTTCCCTCTCCCCTTTGGGGAGAGGGTTAGGGTGAGGGGAGATTACCTCTGCGCTTCTCCGCCGAGGCCTTCCACCAGACTCTGAATTAACGCTGCCAGCTCACCTGTCATCAGGATAAAGTCGGCGTCAAAACGCTGAGCGTAATCTTCCCGGTCGATATCTTCGTTCTGATCGCGCAGTTCATCGCAGAATTTCAGACGCTTCACGGAGCCGTCATCGCACATGACAAACTGAATGCGCTGCTGCCAGTCGAGCGCCAGCTTGGTCACCAGCTTGCCTGCTTCGATGTGGACCGCGATTTCATCGCATACCAGATCCTGTTTTTTCGCACGGATCACGCCGCCATCTTCGAGGATCGCTTTTAATTCTGCTTCATCAAGCAGCTGGAATCCCTGTGGCGCCGCGCCGCTACGCACCCATTCGGTCAGCGTCAGCTCGATCGGGTTTTCCATCGCCAGAGGAACCACCGGCAGGGAACCCAGACTCTTACGCAGCAGGGCCAGCGTATCTTCTGCTTTTTTGGCGCTGGCGCAGTCAACCATGATCAGCCCGTTTACGGTATCGATCCACATCATCGTCTGGCTAAAACGGCTAAACGCGCGCGGCAGCAGAGAGTGCAGCACTTCGTCCTTGAGTGAATCTTTTTCGGTTTTTTTCAGCTTGCGGCCCTGTTCGGCTTCCAGCTTGAAGATCTTCGCTTCGAGCGCCTGCTTCACCACCGGTGAGGGCAGGATCTTCTCTTCTTTACGCGCGCAGACAATGATTTGACCCGTGCTGCTGGCGTGGGTCAGCGCATCACTTTGTGAACCCATCGGAGGAACCCAACCGGTTTTTGCCATATCCTGGCTACCGCAAGGGGTGAAGGTGTAAGCGGCTAACTGTTTTTCCATCTCTTCAGCACGCAGCGAAACGTCGCGGCTAAGACGGTAAACCATCAAATTTTTGAACCACAGCATGATAATTTCCACGGCCTTGTCGTTAAATCAGCGGGCATGATAACGAATTGTCGCAGTGCTTGCATTGCTAATCGGGTTACCGGCTTCTACTCTGTTGATAATCAAAATAATGAGGAGTGTCTTGTGCGTATTGGGATTGATTTGGGCGGCACCAAAACCGAAGTCATCGCGCTGAGCGAGCAGGGGGAGCAATTGTTTCGCCACCGTCTGCCTACGCCACGTGATGACTATCACCAGACCATCGAGACGATCGCGCATCTGGTCGACATGGCAGAGCAGGCGACAGGGCAAATCGGTACCGTGGGAATGGGCATTCCCGGCTCGATTTCGCCGTACACCGGCGTGGTGAAAAACGCTAACTCCACCTGGCTCAACGGCCAGCCTTTTGATAAAGATTTGAGCGCGCGCCTTAACCGCGAAGTGCGTCTGGCGAATGATGCCAACTGCCTGGCGGTTTCGGAGGCCATCGATGGGGCGGCCGCAGGTGCGCAAACGGTGTTTGCGGTGATTATCGGAACAGGGTGTGGCGCAGGCGTGGCTTTTAATGGCCGTTCCCACATTGGCGGTAACGGTACGGCAGGCGAATGGGGGCATAATTCTCTGCCCTGGATGGACGAAGACGAGCTGAAATATCGCGCTGAAGTGCCTTGCTACTGCGGCAAACAAGGGTGCATTGAGACGTTTATCTCCGGCACCGGTTTTGCGAAGGACTACCATCGCCTCAGTGGGCAGCCGCTGAAGGGCAACGAGATCATGCGCCTGGTTGAGGAGCACGATCCTGTGGCGGAACTGGCCCTGAGTCGCTACGAAATGCGGCTGGCGAAGTCACTGGCGCATGTTGTGAATATTCTCGATCCCGATGTGATTGTCCTGGGGGGAGGAATGAGCAATGTTGATCGTCTGTATGCCACAGTTCCTGTCCTGGTGAAACAGTGGGTGTTCGGCGGCGAGTGTGAAACCCCGATCCGCAAAGCGGTGCACGGGGATTCCAGCGGTGTGCGCGGCGCCGCATGGTTGTGGCCGCAGTAAAAGCAAAACAGCAACGTACGTTGCTGTTTTTAGTGTTTGCACCCTCTCCCCCTGGGCTGAGGGATCACCAGTAATGTTTGTCTTTATTCAGCGATGACATTACGCCATTGAAATAAAAGACTACTAGCGGCTCCATGGTCCGGCTGAAAATCGCCGAAGCGTTTCCTGTAGGCCGGGGCGAGGCTCATGGATGCGCCGAGAGGGCGCGACTTGCATGGACGCTGCATCGCGCCCGACCCGAAAGCCGGAAGGAATAAGCTGAGGGTACCGCGAAGCGGCGATTTTCTTGCCGGGAGCCCGGGTCGCCAGGGTAGCGGCGGTGAGCTACCCTGGCACGTTCACGGGTATTGTAGTGACAGAGTAGCAAGGAACATAAAGTGAACGGAATGACCACCACAGCCGTATGTTCCTCCTCACCCCAACCCTCCCCCCAAAATGGAGAGGGAGCCGTCCGTGCTCGTATTTTTTGTGGGGATCCCTCAACCCACCAGGAGAGGGCCGGCGTGAGGGCACCAGACCGCACTGAATTACCCCACCATCACTCCACCGCAAATTCCTTATCCAGCTTGCTATACCCCAGTCCGTTAATCTTTTTCACCTTAATCTGCACCGGAATTCGCTCTTTCATCGCCTCAACGTGGCTAATCACACCGATGGTTTTTCCGGTCGCGTTCAGCGCATCGAGGGCATCCAGCGCCGTATCCAGCGTTTCACTATCCAGCGTGCCAAACCCTTCATCCAGGAACAGAGAGTCAATACGCGTTTTATGACTGACCAGGTCAGAAAGCGCCAGCGCCAGCGCAAGGCTGACCAGGAAACTCTCGCCACCTGAAAGGGTGCGGGTGTCACGCACCGCGTCAGCCTGCCAGGTATCAACCACTTCCAGTTCCAGCGCGTCGCTCACCTTACGCTGGAGCAAATAGCGGCCATGCAGGCGGTTAAGTTGCTGGTTGGCAAGCCAGACCAGATTATCCAGCGTCAGCCCCTGGGCAAATTTACGGAACTTGTCGCCGGTGCTGGAGCCAACCAGCGCGTTGAGATAACCCCAGTCTTCTGCAAGACGCGCGGCCTCATCGATTTGCTGCATCAACGCCTGCTGATGCAAACGGTTATCGCTGTCCTGCTTAAGCTGCTGGCGGATCTCACCCTGGTGGGTAGTATTGTCGCGTAGCCTCTGCGCCAGCTGTTGCAGTTGCGCCTGTAAGGTAGGGACATCGCAGTCAGCCCCCTCCGGGCGCAGTTGCAGGTGACCTTGCAACTGCTGATTCGCTTGCCCAAAGAGTGCTGTTGCCTGCTGATTCTGGTTTTCCAGCGTCTGTTTCAGTTGTTCAAGGCGAAGAAGCGTGTCGTTATCCAGAAGCGCGGCCAGGAATGCCTCCTGATCGGCAAAGGTACTTGCTGCCAGTGCGGCTGCAAACTGAGCCTGCGACTGCTGCATACGCTCACTTTCCAGCCCTTCCTGCTGCTGGAGCGTCGCAAGCTGGCTTTGCAGCGAGACACACTCATTGTGAATCTCGCGCCAATTATCCGGGATAATGGCTTCGGCCTCTGCGGTATCTGTCTCTGGCAGCGTATCGAGCAGTGGCGTCAGGGCGTTAATACGCTCCTGTATGGCGCTGTGTCGGGTTTGATTTTCCTGCCATACCGACAATTCGCTTTCGCGCTCTGCCAGCCAGGCAGCTTCAGCACCCTCTTCAGGTGCGGTCAGCGACAGCGCGCTCAGCATATTTTCCAGCGTCTGGCGGGTTGCAGACCACTGTTGCTGGTACTGCCGCTGCTGCTCTTCCTGCTCGTTGAGCTGGTTTTGCAGCGTCAGGCGCTGGCTCAGCTGATAAAGTTGGTGCTCGTAGTGTTCCTGCTCGTTCATCCATGGGGCGATATCATCCTGAATATTCAGATAAATATTCAGCGAGCTGCACACTTCTTGCCATTCGTTAGTAAGTGATTGCTCTTCCTGAGATAAGGTTAGCGCCTCAGCTGATTCGCGCTGGATCTGCTGGGTCAGGGCATTAACCTGCCCCAGAACCAGCAAGCCTTCCTCTTTCAGCGCCGCGACCTCTTTTGCCAGCTCGTCGCGGCGACGCTGGCTGGCACTGAGCTCCAGCGCCTGATATTCCGTCACCGCCGGGTGCGTTGTTGAACCGCACAGCGGGCAAGGGTGCCCGGCCTGCAACTGGGCGCGTTCGGCTTCCAGACTTTTGATTTTCTCTTCTTGTCTGCAAAGCTGTTCGACATCCAGATAGTGCTGGTTTTTCTCCTTGTATTGCTGCCTGCGCAGCGCGAGGGTGTCGTTGAGTTTCGCCTGGTCAGCCAGGGCTTTTTGCACGCTTTCGCCATACTGCGCCAGGCGTTTTTGCAGTGGCTGATAGCGTGCGTGGAGCGTCGTCAGGCGCTGGCGCGCGGTGCGCGACCGGCCTTGCTGCTCCATCGCCACCGCAACCTCTTCCGCCGTCAGCATCAGGCTGCTTACCGGCAAAACGGCCAGTTTTTGACGCAGTTCCGCAAGACGGGCGGTGAGTGCAACAACTTGATTTTTATCGCGGTTCAGTTGGGTGAAATGGGCGCGCCATCCGGCAATTTCCTGGCCCCACTGGCGGAAACGTTCATGTCCGGCAAGCCACTGTGCCAGCATCGTCAGGTCGGCTTGCAGTTGTTCGCGAGTACGTAGTGCGCCGTTGCGGATCCGCGCCCGCTGTGCGTTTCTTGCCTGTAAGCGAGTATTTACTTCAACAATCTGCTGCTGTGTTTGCGCGAGGCGAGCGGTCTGCTCGCGCTGGCTCTCCCAGAGCGGACGCAGCGCGGCGGCAGGCTGCGCCAGCTGAAGTTTTGCCAGATCTGGCCCTGCATCAGCCAGTGCCTGCTGCGCCTGCTGCTGCAAAGCCGTGGCGCGTTGTTGCTCGCGCAGCAGTTCGTCGTGACGCGTAAGCCACTGAAAGGTTTGCTGTTGACTCTGCTGTTGTGCCAGCAGGGTTTTCTCTTCGTCAGTAAGTACCTGCAAACTTTGCTGCAACTGCTGTTGCTGCTCTTCACTCAACAGCACCACGCCAGCGGCCTGGGCCTCGCACATCTCCAGGGCGCTGCGGGCCGTTTTGTGTTGTTCATATACTCGTGCTGAAATCTGGCCGTAGATCTCGGTGCCGGTGAGTTCTTCCAGTAGCTCGGCGCGATCGCCGGGTTTCGCATTAAGAAAGGCAGCAAATTGCCCCTGAGAGAGCAGCATCGAGCGGGTAAAACGATCGTAATCCAGGCCGGTCAGGGCAGCGGTTTGTTCAAGCTTGTCCGTTACTTTATCGGCAAGGATTTTACCGTCTTCGCAGCGCGCCAGCTCCACGCGCGGGGCCTGTAAGTTGCCGTCCGGCTGGTTACGCGCCCGGTTCTGGCTCCAGAAAGCGCGGTAAGCCGTGCCTTTGACTTCAAACTCCACTTCCGCCAGGCATTCGGCGGTATCGCGTGTCATCAGGTCATTTTGTGCCTGAGAAACTTTTTGCAGCCGTGGCGTTTCGTGGTACAGCGCAAGGCAAATGGCATCCAGCAGCGTGGTTTTACCTGCTCCGGTAGCGCCGGTAATGGCAAATAAACCGTTGCTGGCGAAAGGCTCAGCGGTAAAGTCGATTTTCCACTCACCCTTGAGTGAGTTGAGGTTTTTCAGACGCAGGCTCAGGATTTTCATGCGTTCTCTTCCTCGTCATTCAGTGCGTGCAGCGTATGGGTGAACAGCTCGTTCAGCCGGGCGCGTTTTGCCTCGTCCATCTCTTCCTGGGCCAGTCGGCGTTCAAAAACCTCTTCGACCTTCAGCTCGCTGAGCGTTTCGCGCTGAGCGCTCAACAGGATTTTCTCGCGCTGTTCACGGCTGCGGCGCACCAGCAGCACCTCGACGGGCAAATCGTCCGTTAAGGCCTGAATTTTACGCTGCATATCATGCAGATATTCATCGGTGGTGATTTCGATATCCAGCCAGACCGGCGGTTCTTGTGCGACGCCGCGCCACTGCTCAAGCTGGGTGGTAATGGCCGTCAGGTCGCCTTTGAGCACCGCGAGCGGCTGGGTGACCGGGACGTCCAGCGTATCGACGGCGCTGAGTTTGCCAGCGGTAAACGTCACCAGATGCACGGATTTGGCTTTGCCCGTCTCGTCAAAACTCAGGGAAATCGGGGAGCCGCAATAGCGAATATGTTCGCTGCCGCCAATCATTTGCGCACGGTGAATATGCCCCAGTGCGATGTAATCCGCTGGCGGGAAGTTTTGCGCCGGGAAAGCATCAAGCGTGCCGATATAAATGTCACGTACCGCGTCACTTTTGCTCGCCCCGACGGTGGTCAGATGCCCGGTGGCAATCACGGGAATTGCCTGTTCACCGCGAAGGGCGCAGGCTTCTTCATACTGCTGGTGGTAGTAGTCGGTGATGCTCTGCAACAGGTGCTGCTGCTTCTCACCGCCGGAAAGCCCGGCCTGACTCTGAACGATATCTCGCGGACGTAAAAACGGCACCGGGCAAAGCACCGCTCCTGGCGTTCCGTCGCGCTTTTTCAGGATCTGCGGAGCGTGCCCGGCGCTGGCAACAACCGTCGTATTGAGGAACGCGAGGATGTCGCGGGATTCATTCAGCGTTGCCACGGAGTCGTGGTTACCTGCAACAATCACCAGATGACAACCGGTTTGCTGTAAGTTAACGACAAAACGGTTATACAGCTCACGCGCATAGCTTGGCGGCTGCCCGGTATCAAAAATATCACCGGCAACGATGATGGCATCAACCTGATGCGCCTGAGCCGTTTCCAGCAGCCAGTTCAGGAAGGCTTCATGTTCTGCGGCGCGGCTTTTGCTGTAAAAATTTTGACCCAGATGCCAGTCCGAGGTGTGAAGTATGCGCATAACGGTTCCGTGGCAAAAAAAAGAAGATAGGATTATAAACTTTCAGAGAACGGAAAATAACCGCTGTAATAAAACAACAGTTTGCCATTTATAGTGGTAATGTTTTTCATAAATCTGTCATAAATCTGACGCATAATGACGCCGCATTACAAACTTGTAACTTAAATAAGATAAGACAGGGCAAAGTATGGCGAGACGTATTCTGGTCGTAGAAGATGAAGCTCCGATCCGTGAAATGGTGTGCTTCGTGCTCGAACAAAATGGCTTTCAGCCGGTAGAAGCTGAAGATTATGACAGCGCGGTGAATCAACTTAACGAACCCTGGCCTGATTTGATTTTGCTGGACTGGATGCTGCCTGGCGGCTCGGGATTGCAGTTCATCAAACACATTAAACGTGAAGCAATGACCCGCGATATTCCGGTTGTTATGCTCACGGCGCGCGGTGAAGAAGAAGATCGCGTGCGCGGTCTGGAAACGGGCGCTGACGATTACATCACTAAACCGTTCTCACCTAAAGAGCTGGTTGCCCGTATTAAAGCGGTGATGCGCCGTATTTCGCCGATGGCGGTGGAAGAGGTGATTGAGATGCAGGGCTTAAGTCTTGATCCAACGTCACACCGCGTAATGACCGGCGAAAACCCACTCGATATGGGTCCAACCGAATTCAAGCTGTTGCATTTCTTTATGACCCACCCAGAGCGCGTCTACAGCCGCGAGCAGTTGCTGAATAACGTCTGGGGGACTAACGTCTATGTCGAAGACCGGACGGTTGATGTCCATATTCGCCGCTTGCGTAAAGCGCTGGAACTGAGCGGCCACGATCGTATGGTGCAGACGGTCCGCGGCACGGGTTATCGTTTTTCGACCCGTTTCTGAACAATGACAGGAGTGTGACGCGTGCTGGAACGTCTGTCATGGAAAAGGCTCGTTTTTGAACTCATTCTTTGTTGTATCCCGGCCCTCATTCTGGGGGCGCTTGTTGGACATTTGCCGTGGTTTTTACTGGCTGCGGTTACCGGGCTGCTGATCTGGCATTTCTGGAACTTACTGCGTCTTTCCTGGTGGCTGTGGGTTGACCGCAGTATGACGCCTCCGCCGGGAAGCGGAAGCTGGGAGCCGTTGCTCTACGGCCTGCATCAGATGCAGATGCGTAATAAAAAGCGCCGTCGTGAGCTGGGTAGCCTGATCAAACGTTTTCGCAGTGGCGCGGAGTCGCTGCCGGATGCGGTCATTCTGACCACCGAAGAAGGGACAATCTTCTGGTGTAATGGCCTGGCGCAACAGCTGCTTGGGCTGCGCTGGCCGGACGATAATGGCCAGAACATCCTTAACCTTCTGCGATACCCTGAATTCACGCTGTATCTGAAAAAACGTGACTTTACCCGCCCGCATAATCTGAAACTGAACAATGGTCGTCACCTTGAGATCCGCGTGATGCCTTACAGCGATCAGCAATGGTTGATGGTGGCGCGTGACGTCACGCAGATGCACCAGCTGGAAGGGGCGCGACGTAATTTCTTTGCCAACGTCAGCCATGAATTGCGCACGCCGTTAACGGTGCTCCAGGGCTATCTGGAGATGATGCAGGAGCAAACGCTGGAAGGCGCGCCACGTGAGAAAGCGCTGCATACCATGCGTGAGCAAACGCACCGGATGGAAGGGCTGGTGAAACAGCTTTTGACCTTATCGAAAATAGAGGCCGCCCCGACGCTTGCGTTGAATGACACCATCGATGTGCCGATGATGCTGCGCGTCGTTGAGCGTGAAGCGCAGACCTTAAGCCATAAAAAACATCAACTGACCTTTGAGGTTGATAATGGCCTGAAAGTGCTGGGCAGCGAAGATGAACTGCGTAGCGCCATTTCTAACCTGGTCTATAACGCAGTGAATCATACGCCGGAAGGGACGCATATTGTGGTGCGCTGGCAACATACCCCGACAGGTGCCGAATTTAGCGTTGAGGACAACGGGCCGGGCATTTCGCCGGAGCATATCCCTCGTCTGACCGAGCGTTTCTACCGTGTGGATAAAGCGCGCTCGCGACAGACTGGTGGAAGCGGTCTGGGGTTAGCGATTGTGAAACATGCGCTCAATCATCATGAAAGCCGTCTCGATATTCAGAGCACGCTGGGAAAGGGAACCCGTTTCAGTTTCGTTATCCCGGAACGATTAATTGCCAAAAAAATCGCCTGATAACAGGCGTGTCATTTTTCCTTTCCACGGGCCAGCGATTGCTGGCCCGTTTGCTTTGCGGTCAAGTGAAACCCGAATGAATTTTATACGTCTGATGCTTTTTTGTTCGCATGATTAGCCATGGGTTTTTCTTATAAATAGCGTATTGTGCTGGTCTGTTTTTTCATGCTGGCATATTGTTCTGGTTTTGCGATCCCACCTTGCCTTTAAACGTTATAAGCGTTTAAATTGCCCCCCAGATACTGTCGGACTGACTGTATTTGCGTGGTAAATCGAAAAACTATTCTTCTCCACGCCAGGACGGGAGAATATCCCGCTGAAATTGAGCAAATTTTCCGCTGTATTGTCCCGTCAGGGATGGCGAAAATCTCAACGTTTTCAACACCACATCCACAGGCAGTAAGGTTTTATGACCCATCACTTAAAATCGCGTGACATCATCGCGCTGGGCTTTATGACATTTGCGCTGTTCGTTGGCGCAGGCAACATCATTTTCCCTCCAATGGTCGGCTTACAGGCGGGTGAACACGTCTGGACTGCTGCGTTTGGTTTCCTGATTACTGCCGTGGGCCTACCGGTACTGACCATCGTTGCGCTGGCGAAAGTCGGCGGCGGCGTTGATAGCCTCAGCACACCGATTGGCAAAGTGGCAGGCGTTCTGCTGGCGACGGTATGTTACCTGGCTGTTGGCCCACTGTTTGCAACCCCGCGTACGGCAACAGTTTCCTTTGAAGTGGGGATTGCCCCGCTGACCGGCGACGGTGCGATGCCGCTGTTTATCTACAGTCTGGTGTACTTCGCGATTGTTATTCTGGTTTCTCTCTATCCGGGCAAACTGCTGGATACCGTGGGGAACTTCCTGGCACCAATGAAAATTGTGGCGCTGATCGTGCTGGCCGTTGCGGCTATCATCTGGCCGGCTGGCCCTATCAGCGATGCCATGGACGCCTATAAAAATGCGGCGTTCTCCAACGGCTTTGTGAACGGTTATCTGACCATGGATACGCTGGGCGCGATGGTGTTTGGTATCGTTATCGTGAACGCGGCGCGTTCCCGTGGCGTGACCGAAGCGCGTCTGCTGACCCGCTATACCGTCTGGGCTGGCCTGATGGCCGGTGTGGGCCTGACGCTGCTGTATCTGGCGCTGTTCCGCCTGGGTTCCGATAGCGCCATGCTGGTTGATCAGAACGCGAACGGTGCGGCTATCCTTCATGCCTACGTTCAGCACACCTTCGGTGGTGCGGGCAGCATGTTGCTGGCGGTGCTGATTTTCCTGGCGTGTCTGGTGACGGCTGTTGGCCTGACCTGTGCGTGCGCTGAGTTCTTTGCTCAGTATCTGCCGCTCTCTTACCGCACGCTGGTGTTTATTCTGGGCATCTTCTCGATGGCGGTATCGAATCTGGGTCTGAGCCACCTGATTCAGGTTTCCATTCCGGTGCTGACGGCCATTTATCCGCCATGTATCGTGCTGGTGGTGTTGAGCTTTACCCGCCCATGGTGGAATAATTCATCCCGAATTATTGCGCCAGCCATGTTTATCAGCCTGCTTTTTGGTATCCTTGACGGAATCAAAGCATCAGCATTCAGTGAAATGCTGCCAGCCTGGACACAGCGTCTGCCGTTGTCCGAACAAGGTCTGGCATGGCTGATGCCTACCGTTGTAGCGCTGGTTCTGGCCATTATCTGGGACCGTGCAGCAGGGCGTCAGGTTACCTCTAACGCGCATTAATCAACGGCAACAAACTGTTTAACCACGGGGCTTAAGGCCCCGTGGTTTTTTGTTTTTTTCGTGTTGAATGGCAAGATTTAAATGGAAAGCACTAACAAACTCAAACGTGGACTGAGCACCCGCCACATCCGCTTTATGGCGCTGGGTTCAGCTATAGGTACCGGTCTTTTTTATGGCTCGGCAGATGCCATCAAAATGGCCGGTCCAAGCGTTCTGTTGGCCTACATCATTGGTGGTGTGGCGGCGTATATCATCATGCGTGCGCTGGGCGAAATGTCCGTGCATAACCCTTCAGCAAGCTCTTTCTCTCGCTACGCGCAAGATAACTTAGGCCCGCTGGCAGGCTACATCACCGGCTGGACCTACTGTTTTGAGATCCTGATTGTGGCGATTGCTGATGTCACCGCCTTCGGCATCTACATGGGGGTCTGGTTCCCGGCCGTACCGCACTGGATTTGGGTGCTAAGCGTGGTGTTGATCATCTGCGCCATCAACCTGATGAGCGTGAAGGTGTTTGGTGAGCTGGAGTTCTGGTTCTCCTTCTTTAAAGTCGCCACCATTATCATCATGATTGCGGCCGGTTTCGGCATCATCATCTGGGGTATCGGTAACGGCGGTCAGCCAACCGGTATTCATAACCTGTGGAGCAACGGCGGCTTCTTTAGCAACGGCTGGCTCGGCATGGTGATGTCTTTGCAAATGGTGATGTTTGCGTACGGCGGGATTGAGATTATCGGCATCACCGCCGGTGAGGCGAAAGACCCGGAAAAATCCATTCCGCGTGCGATCAACTCCGTGCCGATGCGTATTCTGGTGTTCTATGTGGGTACTCTGTTTGTCATCATGTCTATCTACCCGTGGAACCAGGTGGGCACCGATGGTAGCCCGTTTGTCCTGACCTTCCAGCATCTGGGGATCACGTTTGCGGCCAGTATTCTGAACTTCGTGGTGCTGACGGCTTCGCTGTCTGCCATTAATAGCGATGTGTTTGGCGTGGGGCGTATGTTGCACGGGATGGCAGAGCAGGGCAGCGCGCCAAAGGTCTTTGCGAAAACCTCTCGTCGCGGTATTCCGTGGGTGACGGTGATGGTGATGACCATTGCGCTGCTGTTCGCGGTGTACCTCAACTACATCATGCCTGAGAACGTCTTCCTGGTGATTGCATCGCTGGCGACCTTCGCGACCGTGTGGGTGTGGATTATGATCCTGCTGTCGCAGATTGCCTTCCGCCGCCGTCTGCCACCGGAAGAGGTGAAAGCGCTGAAATTCAAAGTGCCGGGTGGTGTGGTGACGACCATTGTTGGGCTGGTTTTCCTGGTCTTTATTATCGGGCTGATTGGCTATCACCCGGATACCCGTATTTCCCTGTACGTGGGCTTTGCGTGGATTGTTCTGTTGCTGGCAGGCTGGATGTTTAAATGCCGCCGCGACCGCCAGCTGGCGCAAGCGCAGTAATCCTTTTTCACCCTCTCCCGGTGGGAGAGGGATCCCCACAAAAAATACGAGCACGGACGACTCCCTCTCCACTTTGGGGAGAGGGCTGGGGTGAGGGGGAACATACGGCTGTAGTGGTTATTCCGTTCACTTTATGTTCCTTGCTACTCTGTCACCACAATACCCGTGAACGTGCCAGGGTAGCTCACCGCCGCTACCCTGGCGACCCGGGCTCCCGGCAAGAAAATCGCCGCTTCGCGGTGACCCTCAGCGTTTGCTCCAGGCTAATCGGGGACGGGCGGATGAAACGTCCCTGTAAAGCCGCCCTCGCCGCGCATCCATGCGCGTCGCCCCGGCCTTCCGTAAACGCTTCGGCGATTTTCAGCCGGACCATGGAACCGCGAGTAGTCTTTTATTTCAATGGCGTAATGTTATCGCTGAATAAAGACAAACATTACTGGGGATCCATCAGCCCGGTGGGAGAGGGTGAAGGCATCAGGCTGCACTGATGGCTCCTCCCCCGTCCTCCTCCCCCAATAAACTGCATCATGATGAGCTAACCTTAACGACCCTGTGGCAAGGTGACGTCAATTTCATCAAAGGGGATTCGTGATGTTGAACGCCTGGCACCTTCCGGTTGCCCCATTTGTTAAGCAAAACAAAGACAACCTTGTGATTACGCTCTGGCTGGCAGGGGAAAAACAGCCCGACCGCGTGATGCTACGCGCTGAAGTGGATAATGAAGAAACCGCGTTGACCATGCACAAGCAACGCAGCCAGCCGCAGCCTGGCGTGACGGCATGGCGCGCGAATATCGACCTCAGCAGCGGGCAGCCGCGACGTCGCTACAGCTTCAAGCTGCTGTGGAATAACCGTCAGCTGTGGTTTACCCCGCAAGGCTTTAGCCGTTTTCCACCCGCGCGGCTGGAGCAATTTGCCGTCGATTACCCGGACCATGGTCCGCAGTGGGTCAACGATCAGGTCTTTTATCAAATCTTCCCTGACCGCTTTGCTCGCAGCCAGAAGCGCACACCGCAGCAGGATAAGGTCTATTACCACCACGCCGCAGGTCACGACATTATCTTTAAAGCGTGGGATGAGCCGCTGACGGCGCAGGCAGGGGGATCGACGTTTTACGGTGGCGATCTGGACGGGATCAGCGAAAAACTGCCGTACCTGAAAAAACTGGGCGTCACAGCGCTGTACCTGAACCCGGTCTTTAAAGCCCCAAGCGTGCATAAATACGATACCGAAGATTATCGCCACGTTGATGAGCAGTTTGGCGGTGATGCTGCGCTGCTGCGTCTGCGGGAAAACACGCAAAAAGAAGGAATGCGCCTGGTTCTGGACGGCGTGTTCAACCACAGCGGGGATTCCCACGCCTGGTTTGATCGTCACAATCAGTCTATGGGCGGCGCGTGTCATAACCCGGATTCACCCCAGCGCGACTGGTACAGCTTTAATGACGAAGGACGAGCTCTGGACTGGTTAGGCTATGCCAGCCTGCCTAAGCTCGATTTTCAGTCACCAACGCTTATAAACGAGATCTACGGCGATGATGACAGCATTGTGCGCCACTGGCTAAAGGCACCGTGGAACATGGATGGCTGGCGTCTGGACGTGGTGCATATGCTCGGCGAAGCGGGTGGGGCGCGTAACAATATTCAGCACGTCGCCGGGATTACCCGCTCGGCAAAAGTCGCTCAGCCTGAAGCGTTTGTCTTTGGCGAGCATTTTGGTGATGCGCGTCAGTGGCTTCAGGCCGATGCCGAAGACGCGGCGATGAACTATCGCGGCTTCACTTTCCCGCTGTGGGGATTCCTGGCCAATACCGATATCTCTTACGATCCGCAGCATATCGACGCCGAAACCTGCATGGCGTGGATGGATAACTACCGCGCCAGCCTGTCTCACCAGCAGCAGCTAAGGATGTTCAACCAGCTGGATAGCCACGACACCGCGCGTTTCAAGTCGCTGCTGGGCAAAGACGTGGCGCGCCTGCCGCTGGCGGTCACCTGGCTCTTCATCTGGCCTGGGATCCCGTGTATTTACTACGGCGATGAAGTGGGGCTGGACGGCAATAACGATCCGTTCTGCCGCAAGACCTTCCCGTGGGATCCGGCAAAACAGGATGTGTCGCTGTTCAGCCTGTATCAGCGTATGGCGAAGCTGCGTAAACAGAACCAGGCTTTGCGCTACGGCGGTTGCCAGGTGGTTTACGCCCACGATAACGTTGTGGTGTTTGCCCGTGTTTATAACCAGCAGCGTGTGCTGGTGGCCATTAACCGGGGTGAGGCCTGTGAAGTGGTGCTGGATGATTCGCCGCTGCTCAGGGTGAAGGCATGGCAGCTGAAAGAGGGCAAAGGCGACCTGCACGAGGGCATTTTGTCTCTGCCTGCGATTTCGGCCTGCGTCTGGTTCGGTAATTAACCCCTCCTCTGCAACCGGTGTATTACGCCGGTTGCAGAATATTCCCCTAAGTCGTTCGGTTAAATTAAACAGAGCGGACAAATTTCTTTAATATCGTCTAAATCAATTCTCGCTATACTCAATTTGCTTTATCAGACAGGGCCCTTTCTCATTTAGCACACAAAAACGTTGGCTTTTAACACATTGATTAAAAGGTACTTTTATGTCTATTCGTGAACTGATTGACCCGTCCAATTCCGCTCTGATTTTTATCGATCACCAGCCGCAGATGTCCTTTGGCGTGGCAAACATTGACCGTCAGTTATTGAAAAATAATACGGTCGCACTGGCGAAAGCAGGCAAAATTTTTGATGTACCGGTTATCTATACGTCTGTAGAAACAAAAAGCTTCAGCGGCTATATCTGGCCTGAATTGCTGGCCGTCCATCCTGATGTAAAACCTATTGAGCGTACCTCGATGAACTCCTGGGAAGATGACGCGTTTGTTGCGGCAGTTAAAGCTACGGGCCGCAAAAAACTCATCATTTCTGCCCTGTGGACAGAAGTATGCCTGACCTTCCCGGCGCTGATGGCGCTGGATGAAGGCTTCGAAGTGTATGTGGTGACAGATACCTCCGGCGGGACCTCTGTTGATGCGCACGAACGCGCTATCGACCGTATGGTGCAGGCTGGTGCAGTGCCTGTGACCTGGCAGCAGGTGTTGCTTGAGTACCAGCGTGACTGGTCACGTAAAGGCACTTATGACGCGGTGATGGATCTGGTGCGTGAGCACAGCGGGGCGTACGGCATGGGCGTTGATTATGCCTATACCCTCGTTCACGGTGCGCCAGAGCGCAAAGCGTAATCCTTTCAGGGCGGGGTTCTCCCGCCCATCAATGACCAGGAAATTTTTATGGCGCAAACATCACATGTGACGCTGGTGATCACTCATACGTTACTCCCGGGGCAAGCTGAGCGATACGAACAGTGGCTTGGCAAAATCATGCCCATCGCGGCTGAATTCCCCGGACATCTGGGGGCGAACGTTATCCGCCCGTCCGAAGGACAGAGCCTGTGGACGGTGATTATCCGTTTCGACACCATTGAGCACCTTTATGCCTGGACGCAGTCTGATACCCGTAATGTGCTGGTGAAAGAGATTGAACCGTTGCTGGCGGAAGGCGATAAAACGGAAGTACGCACCGAGGCGGCGTTCTGGTTCACTCCGCCAGAGACAAACGTGCGTAAACCAAAGCAGTGGAAACAGTTTCTTATCACCCTGCTGGTTATCTTCCCCAGTACCAATGTGGTGCCGCTGGTGACGGGCGCGCTGCTTCCTGGCCTGAAAGGCTCTTTACTGCTGCATTTGATTAACGATGCCTGTGTGGTCGCGCTGGTTGTCTGGCTGTGGATGCCCATCGTGACCCGTCTGTTTGCCGGATGGCTGAAAAAAGCCTGATCCGGTTCAAAGGAGTACGTTATGTCTCAAACTGCCTCACTGATCTTAACCAAAGGTAAGATCCATACCCTCGATCGCGAAAACCCGCTGACGGAAGCGGTGGCGATTGCTAACGGGAAGATCCTCGCGACCGGAAATCACGATCGCATCATGAGTTACGCAACGCAGGGTACGCAAATTGTTGATTTGCAGGGGAGTACGGTGATCCCCGGTCTGAATGATTCCCACCTGCACCTGATCCGCGGCGGGCTGAACTACAACCTCGAATTGCGCTGGGAAGGTGTACCTTCGCTGGCAGACGCGCTACGAATGCTGAAAGATCAGGCCGACCGTACGCCATCACCCCAGTGGGTACGTGTGGTGGGCGGCTGGAGTGAATTCCAGTTTGCCGAGCGCCGGATGCCCACCATTGAAGAGCTTAACGAGGCCGCTCCGGATACCCCGGTGTTTGTGCTGCATCTCTACGATCGCGCGCTGCTCAACCGCGCCGCGCTCAAAGCCGTTGGTTATACCAAAGAGACGCCAAACCCGCCGGGCGGCGAAATCGTGCGTGACAACAACGGCAACCCGACCGGGCTGCTGATCGCCAAACCGAACGCGATGATCCTCTACGCAACGCTGGCAAAAGGGCCAAAGTTGCCGCTTGAAATGCAGGTGAACTCTACGCGCCAGTTTATGCGCGAGCTGAACCGGCTGGGGTTGACCAGCGCTATCGATGCCGGCGGTGGTTTCCAGAACTACCCGGAAGATTACGAGATAATCGAGCAACTGCACGCCAAAGAGCAAATGACGGTGCGTATTGCTTATAACCTCTTTACCCAGCGTCCAAAACAAGAACTGGAAGACTTTGAACGCTGGACCGATATGCTCAAGCCAGGGCAGGGGACGGATTTCTACCGTGCCAACGGCGCAGGCGAGATGCTGGTCTTCTCGGCGGCGGATTTTGAAGACTTCCTCCAGCCACGCCCGGATCTGCCGCAAGGTATGGAAGACGAACTGGAGCGCGTGGTGCGTCATCTGGTGGAAAACCGCTGGCCGTTCCGTCTGCACGCGACTTATGACGAATCCATCAGCCGGATGCTGGATGTGTTTGAGAAGGTGAACCGCGATATCCCGTTCAACGGGCTGCACTGGTTCTTTGACCACGCAGAGACCATCACCGAGCGTAATATCGAACGCGTGAAAGCACTGGGTGGCGGGATTGCGGTACAGCACCGTATGGCCTTCCAGGGGGAATACTTTGTTGATCGTTACGGTAAAGAGGCGGTGAAACATACGCCGCCGGTGGCGAAGATGCTGGAGCTGGACGTACCGGTAGGATTAGGGACGGACGCGACCCGCGTGGCGAGCTACAACCCGTGGACGGCGCTGTACTGGCTGGTGTCCGGGCGTACCGTGGGCGGGCTGGCGATGTATGACGACAACAACCGTCTGCCGCGCGATGTCGCGCTGGAGCTGTGGACCGCGGGTAGCGCGTGGTTCTCCAGCGAGCAGGGCAAGAAAGGCCGTCTGGTTGAAGGTCAGCTCGCCGATCTGGTGGTGCTCTCGAAAGACTACTTCAGCGTGTCGGAAGAAGAGATTAAAGGCATTGAGTCGGTGCTGACGGTAGTGGATGGCAAGGTGGTGTACGCCGCCGGGCACTTTAGCCCGCTGTCACCTCCGCCAATCCCGGTTGTGCCAGAATGGTCGCCGGTAGTTAAGGTGCCAGGACATTACCGTTCAGCTCCGCCTGCGGCCAGCAAGGTGGGCGCAGTGGTGCAGATGCACCAGTGTATTGGGAGCTGCGGCGTGCATGGGCACGCGCACGGCATTGCCCGCCAGTCGGATATTCCGGTGTCGGACGATCGGGCGTTCTGGGGCGTGCTGGGCTGTTCTTGCTTCGCGTTTTAGATTGTGCGGTTTGATGCCCTCTCCCCGTGGGAGAGGGAGAAAACAAAAAGGCCCGCATTAGCGGGCCTTTTTCGTAAACCGTGCCAATTACAGGCTGGATACGTTCTCGGTCAGGTACTTAGCAACACCTTCTGGAGATGCAGCCATACCTTCTTTCCCTTTTTCCCACTGAGCCGGGCACACTTCACCGTGCTCTTCGTGGAATTGCAGCGCGTCAACCATACGCAGCATTTCGTCGATGTTACGACCCAGTGGCAGATCGTTCACAACCTGGTGACGAACGATGCCGTTCGCGTCGATCAGGAAGGAGCCACGCAGTGCAACGCCAGCGTCCGGGTGTTCGATACCGTAAGCCTGCTGGATTTCGCGTTTGATGTCCGCAACCATTGCGTATTTCACCGCACCGATGCCGCCGTTGTCGACAGGGGTGTTACGCCATGCGTTGTGTACAAATTCAGAGTCGAAGGAGACGCCAACAACTTCTACGCCACGCTTCTGGAATTCTTCGTAACGTTTGTCGAACGCGATCAGCTCAGACGGGCAAACGAAAGTGAAGTCCATTGGCCAGAAGAACAGAACGGTCGCTTTACCGTTGGTGTGCTGTTTGAAGTTGAAGTTTTCAACGATTTCACCGTTGCCCAGAACTGCTGCAGCTGTAAAATCCGGAGCCGGACGAGTTACCAGAACCATATGATTCTCCTGTAGATACTAAGGTTATTTGGAACGCAACGCGGGCCAGTATAGAGAGTGCCCGCTAATAAGACAAAGAGGTGGTGACAATCGTTCCACAAGCTTTCGCCTATCAATCATTCTTTAATTAAAGTTGCTTACTTTTGGCCTGGGCCATCATGCGCGGATAAAACTGCCAGAAACGCGTTTCCAGCGCATCGTAATGTTCGTCCAGGTCATGCCAGGAATCACGCAGCGCATCCAGTCGCGGGCGACGGCTCGCCATGCCGTTCAACACGTTCTGGATAAAGTCCATCTCGCGATAGCGCTCAAGCCAGCGTTCAGACCACAGGTAATTATTCAGATTCACAAAGCGCGGCGGCGACTCTGGCAAAATAAGAGAAACCTGCTGATGGGCATAGTGCACAAACTCCGGCAATGGCATCTCCGGCGAGAGTTGTGCCCAGTGGCGCGACAGAAAGTGGTCCCACATGACATCGAGCGTAATCGGCGCAACGCGGCGCGTTTCGGGGCGGAACCAGGCTTTGGCTTCCGTCACTTCGGGCAGATTATCAGTCAGCACGTCGATACGGCGGTGCATAAAAATCCCGTCGACTATCTCTGGAGCATAGTTCTCGGCAGGGTTGCCACGGACAAAATCGGCCAGCAAATTGCCGGAAAGAGAGCTGTCAGCGAGATGAGCGAGATGCAGGTGAGCGAGAAAATTCATGCGTTTTATTTGTCCGGTGGCGGCTAGTTGTTGCAGCAAAAGAGTGTGAGCACTAGACTATGCCGCCTGTTTTTAAGTCACGAGTATACGTCATGCGCGTCGCCGATTTTTCCTTTGAACTACCTGATTCCCTGATTGCTCACTATCCAATGCCTGAGCGCAGCAGCTGTCGCTTGCTGTCACTGGACGGGCCAACGGGCGCGCTGACGCACGGTACTTTCACCGATTTGCTCGACAAGCTCAACCCTGGCGATCTGCTGGTCTTTAACAATACCCGCGTGATCCCGGCGCGTCTGTTTGGCCGTAAAGCCAGCGGCGGGAAGATTGAAGTGCTGGTCGAACGTATGCTCGATGATAAACGTATTCTGGCACATATTCGCGCATCCAAAGCACCGAAGCCGGGGGCCGAGCTGCTGCTGGGCGACGACGAGAGCATTAAAGCGACCATGACCGCGCGCCACGATGCGCTGTTTGAAGTGGAGTTCAACGACGAACGCACGGTGCTCGATATTCTGAACACCATCGGCCACATGCCGCTGCCGCCGTACATTGAGCGCCCGGACGAAGAGGCCGACCGCGAGCTTTACCAGACCGTCTACAGCCAGAAGCCTGGTGCGGTAGCCGCGCCGACGGCGGGCCTGCACTTTGATGAACCGTTGCTTGAAAAACTGCGCGCAAAAGGCGTTGAGATGGCGTTTGTGACGCTTCACGTGGGCGCGGGGACTTTCCAGCCGGTTCGTGTCGACAGCATCGAAGACCACATCATGCACTCCGAATATGCTGAAGTGCCGCAGGACGTTGTTGATGCGGTGCTGGCGGCGAAAGCCCGCGGCAGCCGCGTAATTGCTGTAGGGACGACCTCAGTACGTTCGCTGGAAAGCGCCGCGCAGGCCGCCCAAAATGGCCTGATCGAGCCGTTCTTTGGCGATACGCAGATCTTTATTTACCCGGGCTACCAGTACAAGGTGATTGACGCGCTGGTGACCAACTTCCATCTGCCTGAATCCACGCTGATTATGCTGGTTTCCGCATTTGCGGGTTATCAGCACACGATGACCGCATACAAGTCTGCGGTAGAACAAAAATATCGCTTTTTTAGCTACGGGGACGCGATGTTTATCACGTACAATCCGCAGGCTTTGAATGAGCGTGTCGGGGAATAAGTCCGCGGCACCAGAATAATGTGTCGGACTGTTTTTCTGGCACAGAGGAATAAAAATGAAATTTGAACTCGATACCACCGACGGCCGCGCGCGTCGCGGTCGCCTGGTGTTTGATCGCGGCGTGGTGGAAACCCCCGCGTTTATGCCTGTGGGCACCTACGGCACCGTAAAAGGGATGACGCCGGAAGAAGTTGAAGCCACTGGCGCGCAGATTATCCTCGGCAATACCTTCCACCTGTGGCTGCGTCCTGGTCAGGAGATCATGAAGCTGCACGGCGACCTGCATGACTTCATGCAGTGGAAAGGGCCAATCCTCACCGATTCCGGTGGTTTCCAGGTCTTCAGCCTCGGTGATATCCGCAAGATCACCGAGAAGGGCGTTCACTTCCGTAACCCGATCAACGGCGATCCGATTTTCCTCGATCCGGAAAAATCGATGGAGATTCAGTACGATCTCGGTTCCGACATCGTGATGATCTTCGACGAATGTACGCCATACCCGGCGGACTGGGATTACGCGAAACGTTCCATGGAGATGTCTCTGCGTTGGGCGCAGCGTAGCCGCGACCGTTTTGACTCTCTTGAAAACAAAAACGCGCTGTTCGGCATTATCCAGGGCAGTGTTTACGAAGATTTACGCGATATCTCTGTTAAAGGTCTGGTAGAGATAGGTTTTGATGGCTACGCTGTCGGCGGTTTGGCTGTGGGTGAGCCAAAGGAAGACATGCATCGCATTCTTGAACATGTCTGCCCGCAAATCCCGGCAGATAAACCACGTTACCTGATGGGTGTGGGTAAACCAGAAGATCTGGTTGAAGGTGTGCGCCGCGGCATTGATATGTTCGACTGCGTCATGCCAACCCGTAACGCGCGTAACGGTCATCTGTTTGTTACCGATGGCGTGGTGAAAATCCGTAACGCGAAGCATAAGAGTGACACCAGCCCGCTCGATTCTGAGTGCGATTGCTATACCTGTCGCAATTATTCCCGCGCATATTTGCATCATCTCGATCGTTGCAACGAGATTTTGGGCGCGCGTCTCAATACCATTCATAATCTTCGTTATTATCAGCGCTTAATGGCTGGTTTACGTAAGGCTATCGAAGAGGGTAAATTAGAGAGCTTCGTGACCGATTTCTACCAACGTCAGGGTCGGGATGTTCCACCTTTGAACGTTGATTAATTTTAATAATGAGGGAATTTGAATGAGCTTTTTTATTTCTGATGCGGTAGCAGCAACAGGTGCTCCAGCGCAGGGCAGCCCAATGTCTCTGATTCTGATGCTGGTTGTGTTCGGCCTGATCTTCTATTTCATGATCCTGCGTCCACAGCAGAAGCGCACCAAAGAGCACAAAAACCTGATGAACTCCATTGCGAAAGGCGATGAAGTACTGACCAACGGTGGCCTGGTGGGTCGCGTAACCAAAGTAGCTGAAAGCGGCTACATTGCTATCGCACTGAACGACACCACTGAAGTGGTTATCAAACGTGACTTCGTAGCTGCCGTTCTGCCGAAAGGCACCATGAAGGCGCTGTAATCCCAACTTTTCCCAAAGGGAACTGCCGTGTTAAACCGTTATCCTTTGTGGAAGTACATCATGCTGGTCGTCGTGATTCTCGTCGGCCTGCTGTACGCGCTTCCCAACCTGTATGGTGAGGATCCGGCCGTTCAAATCACTGGCGCGCGCGGTGTCGCCGCCAGTGAGCAAACGCTGATCCAGGTCCAGAAAACGTTACAAGAAGAAAAAATTACCGCTAAGTCTGTGGCACTGGAAGAGGGCGCTATTCTTGCTCGCTTCGACACCACCGACACGCAGCTCCGCGCTCGTGAAGCGCTGATGGGCGTGCTGGGTGATAAATATGTCGTGGCGCTGAACCTTGCTCCTGCAACCCCGCGTTGGCTGGCTGCATTAAACGCAGAGCCAATGAAACTCGGTCTTGACCTGCGTGGTGGTGTTCACTTCCTGATGGAAGTGGATATGGACACCGCACTGGGCAAATTGCAGGAACAGAATATCGACAGCCTGCGCAGCGATCTGCGTGATAAAGGCATCGCGTACACCACCGTGCGTAAAGAAGATAACTACGGCATGAGCATCACGTTCCGCGACAGCGCGGCACGCGACCAGGCTGTAACTTACCTGTCTCAACGTCACCGTGATCTGGTGATCACCTCTCAGGGCAGCAACCAGCTGCGTGCGGTGATGACGGATGCACGTCTGAGCGAAGCGCGTGAATACGCGGTTCAGCAGAACATCAACATTCTGCGTAACCGTGTAAACCAACTGGGCGTGGCTGAACCACTGGTACAGCGTCAGGGTGCTGACCGTATTGTGGTTGAACTGCCAGGTATCCAGGACACTGCGCGTGCGAAAGAGATTCTGGGTGCGACTGCAACGCTTGAGTTCCGTCTGGTTAACTCTAACGTCGATCAGTCCGCTGCTGCCGCGGGCCGTATCCCGGGCGACTCTGAAGTGAAACAGACGCGTGAAGGCCAGCCAGTTGTGCTGTACAAACGCGTGATCCTGACCGGTGACCATATCACCGACTCCACTTCAAGCCAGGATGAATACAACCAGCCGCAGGTTAACATCTCGCTGGATAGCGCGGGTGGTAACATCATGTCTAACTTCACCAAGGACAACATCAATAAACCGATGGCGACCCTGTTCGTGGAGTACAAAGACAGCGGTAAGAAAGATGCCAACGGCCGTGCCGTGCTGGTGAAAGAGGAAGAGGTGATTAACGTCGCCACTATCCAGTCTCGTCTGGGTAATAGCTTCCGTATCACCGGTATCAGCAACCCGAACGAAGCACGTCAGCTCTCTCTGCTGCTGCGTGCCGGTGCGCTGATTGCGCCAATCCAGATTGTTGAAGAACGTACCATTGGTCCTACTCTGGGTATGCAAAACATCCAGCAGGGTCTGGAAGCGTGTCTGGCCGGTCTGGTGGTCTCTATCCTGTTCATGATCTTCTTCTATAAGAAGTTTGGTCTGATTGCGACGTCCGCGCTGCTGGCTAACCTGGTGCTGATCATCGGCATCATGTCCCTGCTGCCGGGTGCAACGCTGACCATGCCGGGGATTGCGGGTATCGTTCTGACCCTTGCGGTGGCGGTCGACGCCAACGTACTGATCAACGAACGTATCAAAGAAGAACTGAGCAACGGTCGTTCTGTGCAGCAGGCGATTGAAGAAGGCTATAAAGGCGCTTTCAGCTCTATCTTCGATGCGAACGTAACAACACTGATTAAGGTTCTTATCCTGTATGCAGTGGGTACTGGCGCGATCAAAGGCTTTGCGATTACTACCGGTATCGGTGTTGCAACGTCGATGTTTACTGCTATTGTCGGCACCCGTGCCATCGTGAACCTGCTGTACGGCGGCAAGCGCGTCAAAAAGCTGTCTATCTGAGGAGTGCGTTGTGGCACAGGAATATACTGTTGAACAATTAAACCACGGCCGTAAAGTCTGGGACTTTATGCGCTGGGACTACTGGGCCTTCGGCATTTCAGGTTTTCTGCTGATTCTGTCCATCGTCATTATGGGTGTGAAAGGCTTTAACTGGGGTCTCGATTTTACCGGCGGTACGGTAATTGAAATTTCCCTGGAAAAACCGATTGATATGGACCAGATGCGCGAATCGCTGCAGAAAGCGGGCTTTGAAGAGCCGCTGCTGCAAAACTTCGGCAGCAGCCGCGACATCATGGTGCGTATGCCGCCGGTACACGATGCCAACGGCAGCCAGGAGCTGGGCAGCAAGGTCGTTAGCGTGATTAACGAAACGACCAGCCAGAACGCAGCGGTTAAGCGTATTGAGTTCGTGGGCCCAAGCGTCGGTGCTGACCTGGCGCAAACCGGTGCAATGGCGCTGATGGTGGCGCTGATTTCCATCCTGGTTTACGTGGGTTTCCGCTTCGAATGGCGTCTGGCGGCTGGTGTGGTTATCGCACTGGCGCACGACGTGGTGATCACCATGGGTGTACTGTCTCTGTTCCACATTGAGATTGACCTGACTATCGTGGCATCCCTGATGTCCGTTATCGGTTACTCACTGAACGACAGTATCGTGGTATCTGACCGTATTCGTGAAAACTTCCGTAAGATCCGTCGCGGTACGCCGTACGAAATCTTTAACGTGTCGTTGACCCAGACGCTGCACCGTACCTTGATCACATCCGGTACAACCTTGATGGTTATCCTGATGCTGTATCTCTTCGGTGGCCCGGTGCTGGAAGGCTTCTCACTGACCATGCTTATTGGTGTGACTATCGGTACTGCTTCGTCTATTTACGTTGCATCCGCTCTGGCACTGAAACTTGGCATGAAGCGCGAGCACCTGCTCCAGCAGAAAGTCGAAAAAGAAGGGGCGGATCAGCCGTCAATTCTGCCGTAAGACATGGTCTTATGCGTGATAAAAATCCCGGTCTGTTGGCCGGGATTTTTTTTATCTGCTGCTGACAAACACTCCTGACAGTATGCTGTCAGGAGGGCTGTCATACACTCCTTCTGAACCCAAACAACAGGCAGGAGGAAGTATGAAAAGTGTCATTAACTGGTTTGAAATCCCCGTCGCAGATATGGATCGTGCCGTCAAATTCTACGAGCCGGTCATGCAGGTCGCGCTGCGTCGTGAAAAAATGGATTGTGCAGAGCTGGCGGTATTCCCGCATGAAGACCCGGCGACGGGCGGCGCGCTGGCTAAATTTGATGGCATTACACCCTCACAGCAGGGCGCTATTATTTATCTGCATACTGACAATCTGGCCGCCACGCTCGACAGGATCGCGTCTGCGGGCGGTGAATGCGTGTTTGGCCCGCTAGAGCTGCCACGCGGTATTGGCACCATTGCCCTGTTTACCGACAGCGAAGATAACCGGGTTGGCCTCCATCAACCTGCCTGAGAGCTGAAGAGACTATGACCCGACGCGCTGACCGTTTATTTCAGATTGTGCAGATCCTGCGGGGCAGGCGTCTGACGACGGCAGCGCATCTGGCAGAGCGGCTCGGGGTTTCTGAGAGAACCGTTTATCGCGATATCCGCGACCTTTCCCTTTCTGGTGTGCCG
This sequence comes from Enterobacter sp. Tr-810, assembly GCF_011752765.1. Taxonomy (NCBI): domain Bacteria; kingdom Pseudomonadati; phylum Pseudomonadota; class Gammaproteobacteria; order Enterobacterales; family Enterobacteriaceae; genus Enterobacter; species Enterobacter sp. Tr-810. The sequence continues at coordinate 123,252 of NZ_VWWW01000003.1, forward strand.
GTGGAGGGTGAGGCTGGGAGCGGTTATCGTCTGATGTCTGGTTTTGATTTACCGCCGCTGATGCTGACAAACAAAGAGTCTGAAGCGCTAATGGTGGCCATCCGACTGCTGAAAACCTGGGGCGGGGAGTCACTGTCGCGTGAGCTGGAATCGGCCCAGGAAAAGGTGCTGGCGATCCTGCCGGAAGAGAGTCGTCGTAAGGCGGAGCAAACGCGAATTTATGCGCCAGATATTGCCCTGCAAAACCATTCCCGCAATCACTTCGATGTGATTCATCAGGCGATATCTGCCCAGCGGGTTCTGGCACTGCATTATCGGGATGAAGCCGGGCAGCTCTCAAAGCGTGAGGTTCAGCCGCTGGGGTTGTTCTTCTGGGGGGAACGCTGGCTGCTGGCAGCCTGGTGTGAGCGGCGCGATGACTATCGCTGCTTCCGGCTCGACAGGTGTCTTAACATTGTGCAGACAGAACGGCGGTTTAGCGAGAGTGCGGACAGGTCGCTGGCGGATTTTTTACGTAAGGTTAAGCAGTAAAAAAGCCGGGTGGCAAGGTAAAAGCAAAACGGCAACGTGTGTTGCCGTTTTTAGTGTTTATTCCCTCTCCCTGTGGGAGAGGGGCAGGGTGAGGGCATCAGCCCGCACAATCCCGCAGTGATTAGAAGTTGTAACCTACCACCAGGTAACCACCCCAACCGGTAGAACGAACGCTGAAGTCACCGTCGCCGAAGTTCAGGCTGGCGTCGTCGTTCCACTGACCACCGTTGTGCCAGTAACGCGCAACAACAGAGTAGTGCCAGTGATCGTAGTTCAGCGCCAGGATGTGGCTGGAAGCGATGGAGTTGTTGGTACGCGCTTTCTTACCGTTCAGGTCACGGAAGTCGTTGTCGCCCAGGTCTGAACCCCAGTCAAAGTTGGTGAAGCCGATGTAGCTCAGGTTGCCGCCCCACAGCTGGGTGATTGGCACAAAGTATTTCACTTTGAAACGGTAGCCATCCCACTCGTTCTCGTTCGCGGCACCGTAGTTCTGCCACTGGTATTTCGCGTAGACGTTCATGGACAGGCTCATCGGCAGGCCGGTGTCGATGTCGGTACCCAGACCCATATACCAGGTGCTCTGACGACCGGACTTGTTGCGGCCCATGTCGTAGATGTAGTTGTTTGCGAAGTACCATTCTTTGAATGGACCGAACGCCAGGCTGGTGCCGGTCAGCTTATCAATGGAGAAACGTGGTTCAATTTCCATGAACAGCGGGGAACCGTGGTTCCAGATACCTTTCGCATCGGTGTTACCACCGAAGAATACAGGCGCATCCATATAACCGTAGAAATCAAACCAGTCTTTCTTGGCGAAAGCTTCGTACTCAAGGTAGGTATCGTTACGGATCTGCGGTCCGAAACGGGTGTGGTAGCTGCCTACCACGTTTACGCTCTGGTGCCACCAGTCGGAAAGATATTGTGGTTTGTCGTTTTCCGCTGCGTTAGCAGTGAAAGAGGAGGAAAGTGCCAGTACTGCGCCGGCTGCAAGTAATGTTTTTTTCATAATCATGCCACTGATTGAAATTCCCTTCCGGGAGTGAAAAATGCGCGATTTGCGTTTCAAAATATTTCGTGTTTCTGCGGAGCCTATTATAGGAATCCTTGCTCACAAAAATATGTGTTGTTTCACATATCTCTCACATGCGTAATCGATTGCGTTCACGTTTGCGTACTTTAAACGGCCGGGATTGTAACGGCAAACATTTATGTTGCCAATCCATACGAAATGTAAATGTTAGCGGAGTGACATTGCACCCCGCTGAAAAGGAGGGTTATTGCGCGGCGGGCTGGATATCGTGAATGCGGATAAAACCTAACTGGTCCGGGGTAAGACCGCTCAGCTGAAGCGGAATATCAACATCGCTCGGCGCCAGTGTGCTGGCGGGGGCCGTGAAAAGTTGGTTCTTCACGTTCACTTCCTGGTAGCTCTCGGTGGTGCCCTGGATCTGACCCCACTCTACAGTGCCGCTAAATGCAGGCAGCGGATCGTTGGACTCGCCGTGAATGCGCAATGTTACTCGCGTACCATCTGCATTGGCCGCCACGTTGACCATCGACATTTTCAACGTGCCAATCTGGCTATTGAGCCGGGCAGGGGTATTTGCCCCTGGCAGCAGATAAACGCCGCTGGTGGATTTCACATTCAGTGCGTTTTGTTGAGTGATCTTCACCGTCTCTTTATTCAGCTTATCCATGGCTGAATTGAGCGTGCTCACGCTTTGTTTCATCTCGTGAACTTCAGTTTGCTGTGCACAGGCACTGAGTGTGAAGAGGCTTCCCACCAGGAAAATTCTTATGTAACGTCTTGTCATTGCGTTAATTTCCTTGAAATAACGGATTACCGTAATGGTAGCCAGCATCTTACCGTCAGGTATAGATCCTTTGTCTCAAAAAGCTCTTCCTTTGTTGTCAGCCCAGATCAGGGTAAAATAGAGGAAAGTTAACCGCATAGTCAGGACACCGTATGCATTGCCCATTCTGCTCCGCCGTGGATACCAAAGTAATCGACTCTCGTCTTGTGGGCGAAGGCTCGTCTGTACGCCGTCGTCGGCAATGTCTGGTGTGTAACGAACGTTTCACCACTTTCGAAGTGGCTGAACTGGTGATGCCGCGCGTGGTGAAAAGCAACGACGTGCGTGAGCCATTCAACGAAGAAAAACTGCGCAGCGGGATGCTAAAAGCACTGGAAAAACGGCCAGTCAGCGCAGATGACGTTGAAACAGCGTTAAATCACATTAAATCCTATCTTCGTGGTTTAGGGGAGCGTGAGGTGCCGAGCAAAATGATCGGCAACCTGGTGATGGAGCAGCTTAAAAAGCTCGATAAAGTCGCGTATATCCGCTTCGCCTCTGTGTACCGCAGTTTCGAAGACATCAAAGAGTTCGGCGAAGAGATCGCCCGCCTACAGGATTAAGCTCATGCAGGATGAGATTTACATGGCGCGAGCGCTGAAACTGGCGCAGCGCGGGCGTTTTACCACCCATCCCAACCCGAATGTCGGCTGTGTCATTGTGAAAGATGGCGAAATTGTCGGTGAGGGTTTCCATTATCGTGCCGGTGAGCCTCATGCTGAAGTTCATGCCCTGCGCATGGCCGGTGAAAAGGCGCGTGGCGCGACAGCGTACGTCACTCTTGAGCCTTGCAGCCACCACGGGCGTACCCCACCGTGCTGCGAAGCGCTGATTGCCGCGGGCGTCTCGCGAGTCGTCGCGGCGATGCAGGATCCCAATCCACAGGTTGCCGGGCGCGGTCTTTACCGGCTGCAACAAGAGGGCATCGACGTCAGCCATGGCCTGATGATGCACGATGCCGAAACCATTAATAAGGGTTTCCTTAAGCGTATGCGTACGGGGTTCCCGTATATTCAACTGAAGCTGGGCGCTTCGCTTGACGGCCGTACGGCGATGGCGAACGGTGAAAGCCAGTGGATAACGTCACCGCAAGCAAGGCGCGATGTGCAACGTCTGCGCGCGCAAAGCCATGCTATCCTCACCAGCAGTGAAACCGTTCTGGCTGACGACCCGGCGATGACGGTTCGCTGGGATGAACTGAATGCCGATACTCAGGAGCTGTATCCGCAGGAAAATCTGCGCCAGCCGCTGCGTATTGTGATTGATAGCCAGAATCGCGTAACGCCTGAGCACCGTATCGTCCAGCAGCCAGGTGAAACCTGGTTTGCCCGGACCAAAGCAGACGATCGTAACTGGCCGGAAGGCGTGCGCAGCATTATGGTGCCGGAGCACAACGGGCATCTCGATTTAGTGGTGCTGATGATGCTGCTTGGCAAACAACAGGTGAACAGCATCTGGGTGGAAGCGGGCCCAACGCTTGCCGGTGCGCTGCTCCAGGCTGGGCTTGTGGATGAACTGATTGTCTATGTTGCACCTAAACTGTTAGGAAATGCTGCGCGCGGGTTGTTTGTGCTGCCTGGCCTTGAAAAACTGGCCGATGCCCCACAACTCAAATTCAGCGAGATTCGTCCGGTGGGTCCGGATGTCTGCCTCCATTTAACGACAGCGTAATTGCACCTGAAATAGGGAAGCAGTGCGCAAAGTATTATGATAAAATCCGCCCCCCTGCGGGGCCAAATGAACCCGTAAAGGAAGAGTATGAACATTATTGAAGCTGCTGTAGCTACCCCGGACGCTCGCGTCGCCATCACCATTGCGCGTTTCAACAACTTCATCAACGACAGCCTGCTGGAAGGTGCAATTGACGCCCTGAAACGTATCGGCCAGGTTAAAGATGACAACATTACCGTTGTTTGGGTTCCAGGTGCTTATGAACTGCCACTGGCAGCAGGCGCGCTGGCAAAAACCGGTAAATACGACGCGGTGATTGCACTGGGTACTGTTATTCGTGGCGGCACTGCGCACTTCGAATACGTTGCGGGCGGTGCAAGCAATGGTCTGGCACACGTAGCGCAGGATGCTGAAATTCCTGTCGCGTTCGGCGTGCTGACCACCGAAAGTATTGAACAAGCCATCGAACGCGCTGGCACCAAAGCCGGTAACAAAGGTGCAGAAGCTGCACTGACCGCGCTTGAAATGATCAATGTATTGAAAGCCATCAAGGCCTGATTTTTTTGTAAGGGGAATTCCGTGAAACCTGCTGCTCGTCGCCGCGCCCGTGAATGTGCCGTCCAGGCACTTTACTCCTGGCAGTTGTCCCAGAACGACATCGCTGATGTTGAATACCAGTTCCTGTCAGAGCAAGACGTGAAAGACGTTGATGTTCTGTACTTCCGTGAACTGCTGTCGGGAGTGGCGACTAATAGCGCGTATCTCGATGGTCTGATGAAGCCATACCTGTCTCGTCTGCTCGACGAGCTGGGTCAGGTTGAAAAAGCAGTGTTGCGTATTGCGCTGTTTGAGCTGTCTAAACGTGATGATGTGCCGTACAAAGTGGCCATCAACGAAGCCATCGAACTGGCGAAAACCTTCGGTGCTGAAGACAGCCACAAATTTGTAAACGGCGTGCTGGATAAAGCCGCACCTGCGATCCGTCCCCACAAAAAGTGATCCGCAAACCGGAGCTTCGCATTGCCTTGCCGGCAGTGCGGCTCCGGTTTTTTCTTTTATCTGCTGAGGCATAACGCATGGCATGTGGAGAATTTTCCCTGATTGCCCGTTATTTCGACCGTGTCAGAACCTCTCGTCTTGATGTTGAAACTGGAATCGGCGACGACTGCGCACTTCTCAATATTCCCGAAAAACAGACGCTGGCGATCAGCACCGACACCTTAGTGTGCGGACGTCATTTCTTACCCGATATCGATCCTGCCGACCTGGCCTATAAAGCGCTGGCGGTAAACGTGAGCGATTTGGCGGCAATGGGTGCCGATCCTGCGTGGCTAACGCTGGCATTAACTCTGCCGAATGTGGATGAAGCCTGGCTCGAAACGTTCAGCGATGCGCTGTTTGAACAACTCAATTATTACGATATGCAGCTGATTGGCGGTGATACCACTGCGGGTCCGCTGTCGATGACGCTGGCTATCCACGGCTATGTGCCTGTTGGGCGAGCGCTTAAGCGCTCGGGAGCAAAACCGGGTGACTGGATCTACGTCACCGGTACGCCGGGTGATAGCGCCGCAGGGCTGGCTATTCTTCAGGATCGTTTAACGGTTGACGATGCCGAGGACGCAGACTATCTGGTGAAACGTCATCTGCGCCCAACGCCGCGAATTCTTCACGGCCAGGCACTGCGCGAGCGCGCGAGCTCGGCCATCGATCTTTCTGACGGGCTGATTTCCGATCTGGGTCATATCCTGAAGGCCAGCGGAACAGGTGCGCGTATTGACCTGGATCTGTTCCCGCTTTCAGCGCAGATCCGTCGCCATGTCGAACCCGAGCAGGCCCTGCGCTGGGCGCTCTCTGGTGGCGAAGATTATGAGCTGTGCTTTACCGTCCCGGAACTGAATCGCGGTACGCTGGATGTGGCGCTGGGTCACCTTGGTGCACCGTTTACCTGCATCGGACAGATCCTTCCTGAAAGTGAAGGGATGCAGTTTGTTCGTGAAGGCGCGCCGGTCACGCTCGACTGGAAAGGATACGATCACTTCGCGTAAGTTTCTTGCCGGGTGGCGGCTTCGCCTTACCCGGCCTACAAAACAGCTAAAGCGAAGCCGCCACCCGGCGTTTGTTTATTTAAATCCCACCACCGGATGCGGCTCATACGGCGTTTCCAGCTCGGCAATCTGCTCCGGCGTCAGGGTTAAATCCACGGCATTGAGCAACTCGTCCAGTTGCTCTTCCCGCGATGTACCAATGATCGGTGCCGCAACCCCACGCTTGCTCAGCAACCACGCCAGCGCCACCTGAGCTCGTGTAGCCCCGGTATCGTCAGCTATTCCCGCCAGACGTTCGGCAATAAGGGCATCGCTGGCCTCTGTGGCGTCATACAGCGTTTTACCAAATGCATCCGACACTGAACGGGCGGTGGTTTCGCCCCACGGGCGGGTTAAACGTCCGCGAGCCAGCGGGCTCCATGGAATAACCGCGACGCCTTCCTGATAGCAGAGCGGCAGCATCTCGCGCTCTTCTTCGCGATAAATCAGATTGTAGTGATCCTGCATGGTGACAAAGCGCGCCCAGCCATGCTGTGCCTGGAGGTTTAACGCGGTAGCAAACTGAGCTGCGTGCATGGAAGAGGCGCCGATGTACCGTGCTTTGCCAGCTTTGACCACATCATTAAGCGCTTCCAGCGTTTCTTCAACAGGCGTGTTGTAATCCCAACGGTGGATTTGCAGAAGATCGACGTAATCCATATTCAGGCGTCTGAGGCTATCATCAATGGAACGCAGGATCTGCCCGCGTGAAAGCCCTTCCGGTAAATCGCCAGTCTTATGGAAGACCTTTGTCGCCACCACCACGTCATCGCGGCGGGCAAAGTCACGCAGGGCGCGCCCGACAATCTCTTCACTGCTGCCGTCTGAGTAACTGTTGGCGGTATCAAAGAAATTAATGCCGCCGTCGATAGCGCGTTTGATGATAAGACGGCTGCTCTCTTCCGGTAGTGTCCAGGCGTGATTTCCCCGGTCAGGCTCGCCAAATGTCATACAGCCGAGACATAGTCGGGAAACCTTAAGGTCTGTTTTTCCTAATGTATTGTATTGCATGGTTCCACTCCTGCTGATTGCGTAAAGCGTTACCTTTAAGCATAGCAGGAGCGGAAAGGGGAGGGTTTAGGCCAGCCAGGCGTGAAGTTTACCTGTATCGCTCAGAGCGTGCCGGAGAGCGAAGGGCTGAAGATTGCCCGGGAATGTGCTCCGGTAATACTTGACTGGAAAGGATTTGATCACTTTGCATAAATCAGAGCTTGTCCTGCTTAATACATCCCCACGTAACCTCAAGATGCAGATTTCATCTCTGAATAAACACGGATTACTGAAATAACGATTGTTCCGGGTATGCACGTTCATTAACTTCCACTTTCACGCTATCGGATTCAGGTTAGGGTTGTAAGGTAATGAAGTTATATTTTTTTAAAAACGGATCGCAAAGTTTAATTAGGTTATTGGATTTATTAGAGGGGTGTTATTCATTGCGTGAATGTCGTTGATATAATTTCTCTGTTTGATTTGTTTACTCTGTTTTTATCTTGATGTGTGGCATATGATGTTCCTGGCGTGAGGGCATAATTTACAGGATTGTTGGTTCGTATACTCTGAGGGACGAATATGTATAGTATGAATTTTCCGTGCGAGTTACTATTTCAGACAGAAAATAGAATTAATGATGCAAGTACAGATGATATGCGGCATAGTGATTTGTCTGCTTTAGAACTGCAATCATTAGGGTTAAACGATGTTTCGACTATAGTTGATCCCTATAGCATGACCTTCAAAGATAACACTGTTAAATACCTTAACTATCCATTTATTACAGGGTATTCCTTTAAAGACGATCAAAGCGTTACTCATGATGAATGTGTCAGTATTCTTTTTGATGAAATGAGAGAGTTGTCTGGATTGTTTGCTTCTGGGAGTTATAAACATTTAATTGGAGAGATGATTAACCATTTTCAACATGGAAATGGCAGACCTTTTGGCTATAACGCGTTACTCAACGGAGCATTTTCTGATCTTCTCAGGGCAAAGCAATATAAAGAAACTACGCTCGGTGTTATCAGAGATGTAATTAATGATTATGTCAGTGACAGGCGTAAACAAGTTGGTAGTCAGAATTTCATATGGGATGTACGAAAAGAAATATTAGGGAAGAAATTGCCTAAGTTTAATGATTTCGAAGACAGATTCAACGGAATGGGGATCGCCGTCCATGATATCTATTTCCAGAGAATTGTTATGCTTAATTTTAGACGATACCAGATAGGGTGGGAGGCGGATATATTATTTGAAGCGCAGGATCATTTTGGCCTGGGGCGAGAAGATATTACTAAAAAACTATACCAAAGCTTCAGGTTTTTTCGGATATGGTTTGTTCTTCAGCGATACAACTGCTTTTCATTTAAACCTTTTGTGACGAACTTCAATGCTTCTGTAAAACTGACGGGGCGATAATGATATGAAAAAATCCTGGTTTATTTATGCTGCGATTGCTTTGGCTGTGATTGTTTTTAGTTTCTGGGATCATATTTATCCTGTAAAAATCATTGATGTTCATCGCAGTACTGATAGCTTTGGCTATGATTATATTATCGTTGACCATTTCCCGTTAACGGATCGGGGGCGAATTAACTGGTGGTTATCTCAGCGGGATATGCTTAAGAAAAAATACAACATTCCCTCCGGGCGGAGATTTGTTTTGACGGTCTGGGATGTGGGGGACGGGTATCTGCGGGACTCGCCGCGAGAGGATTATTTCTGTTTTCCTGACATGAAAGCCGAGAAAAATTGTATTGAGAAAAATGAACTTCTTGAGGTTACTTTCAGATTTCCTGAAAGTAATAAGATCAGGTTTATCGTTGGTGGTACTCGATACATTATGAATAAAAAAGATGGTTCGATGACTAAGGAGCGGTACTGAAAGCCGCGATTGGGCAGTATCAAATTATCGGAGCGATAATGCTATGAAAAAATCCTGGTTTATTTATCTGGCAATTTCAGTAGTTGTGATTGCTTTTAGTCTTTGGGATGATATTTACCCTGTAAAAATCATAGATGTCCATCGCAGTACTGATCACTCTGGCTATGATGATATTATCGTTGACCATTTCCCGTTAACGGAACGGGGGAGAATTAACTGGTGGTTGTCTCAGCGGGATATGCTTAAGAAAAAATACAACATTCCCTCCGGGCAGGAATTTGTTTTGACGGTCTGGGACGTGGGGGAGGGGTATCTGCGGGACTCTCCGCGAGAAGATTATTTTTGTTTTCCTGATATGACATCAGAGAAGAACTGTATTGAAAAAAACGAACTCCTTGCAGTTGATACCAGATTTTCTGATGAAAACAAAGTTAATTTTATTATCGGTGATAATAAGTACATCATGGATAAAAAAGATGGCTCGATGACTAAGGCTCGGTATTAAAAACCGTGATTGGGCAGTATCGAATTATCGGAGCGATAATGATATGAAAAAATCCTGGTTTATTTATTTGGCGATTGCGCTGGTTGTGATTGCTTCTAGTTTTTGGAATGATATTTACCCTGTAAAAATCATTGATGTCCATCGCAGTACTGATAAGTTTGATTATGATGACATTATCGTTGACCATTTCCCATTAACGGATCGGGGGCGAATTAACTGGTGGCTATCTCAGCGGGATATGCTTAAGAATAAATATAACATCCCCTCCGGGCAGGAATTTGTTTTGATGGTCTGGGATGTGGGGGACGGGTATCTGCGGGACTCTCCGCGAGAGGATTATTTTTGTTTTCCTGATATGACATCAGAGAAAAACTGTATTGAAAAAAATAATCTTCTTAAGGTTGATGCCAGGTTTTCTGATGAAAACAAAATTAATTTTATTATCGGTGATAATAAGTACATTATGGATAAAAAAGATGGTTCGATAACTAAAGAGCGGTACTGAATGCTACTTTGGCGATGTGTTCAACGGCTTGATTAATTCCGCTCTGCTCCCGCTAACAAAATAAGTCTAACAGGAGCAGTGGGGAAGGTGTTATGCCAGCCAGGCGCGGATTTTAGCTTCAATACCTGCGGCATCAAGGCCGATGGCTGCACGGGCTTCGTCTTGCGTCCCTTGCGGGATAAAGTGATCCGGCAGACCGAGGTTCAGCACTGGAACTGCTTTACGGTGTGCCATCAGCACCTCGTTCACGCCACTGCCAGCCCCGCCCATGATGGCGTTCTCTTCGAGCGTCACCAGCACGTCATGGCCTTCAGCCATGCTCAGGATCAGAGATTCATCAAGCGGCTTCACAAAACGCATATCCACCAGGGTGGCATTCAGCGTTTCGGCAACCTTAGCAGCTTCCGGCATCAGCGTACCGAAGTTCAGAATCGCCACTTTTTCACCGCGACGTTTCACCAGACCTTTGCCAATGGTCAGTTTTTCCAGCGGTTGCAGCTCCACGCCCACTGCGTTGCCGCGCGGGTAGCGAACGGCACTTGGGCCATCCTGATAGTGGTAGCCGGTAAACAGCATCTGGCGACATTCGTTTTCGTCGCTTGGGGTCATGATAACCATGTCCGGGATGCAGCGCAGGAAGGAGAGGTCAAATGCCCCCTGATGCGTCTGCCCGTCGGCCCCAACAATCCCTGCGCGGTCGATGGCGAACAGCACCGGCAGTTTCTGGATGGCGACGTCATGGATCACCTGGTCATAGGCGCGTTGCAGGAAGGTGGAGTAAATCGCGACAACCGGTTTGTAGCCGCCGATCGCCAGCCCTGCCGCGAACGTCACCGCGTGTTGTTCCGCAATCGCAACGTCGAAATACTGGTCAGGGTATTTTTTCGAAAACTCCACCATGCCAGAGCCTTCGCGCATGGCCGGGGTGATGGCCATCAGCTTGTTATCTTTGGCCGCCGTTTCGCACAGCCAGTCGCCGAAGATTTTTGAATAGCTCGGCATCCCGCCGCTGCTTTTTGGCAGGCAGCCGCTGGTTGGGTCAAACTTCGGTACCGCGTGGAAGGTAATTGGATCTTTTTCCGCAGGTTCGTAACCACGCCCTTTTTTGGTCATGATGTGCAGGAACTGCGGGCCTTTCAGGTCGCGCATGTTCTTGAGTGTGGACACCAGCCCCAGAACGTCGTGGCCGTCGACCGGGCCGATATAGTTAAAGCCCAGCTCTTCAAACAGCGTGCCAGGCACAACCATGCCTTTGATATGTTCTTCGGTACGTTTGAGCAGCTCTTTGATAGGCGGAACGCCAGAGAAGACTTTTTTGCCACCTTCGCGAAGCGTGGAGTACAGCTTGCCGGAGAGCAACTGCGCCAGGTGGTTATTCAGCGCGCCAACGTTCTCCGAGATGGACATCTCGTTGTCGTTGAGGATAACCAGCATGTCCGGTTTGATATCACCCGCATGGTTCATGGCCTCAAACGCCATACCGGCGGTGATCGCCCCGTCGCCAATCACGCAGACGGTGCGGCGCTGCTTGTTCTCTTTTTCGGCAGCGACAGCAATACCGATACCCGCGGAAATGGAGGTAGAAGAGTGGCCGACGCTTAATACATCGAATTCGCTCTCTCCGCGCCACGGGAACGGATGCAGGCCGCCTTTCTGGCGAATAGTGCCAATCTTATCGCGACGGCCGGTCAGAATTTTGTGCGGATATGCCTGGTGACCCACGTCCCAGATTAACTGATCAAACGGCGTGTTATAGACGTAATGCAGCGCCACGGTCAGTTCAACCGTGCCAAGCCCGGAGGCGAAATGGCCGCTGGAGCGGCTAACGCTGTCGAGCAGGTAGCGACGCAGTTCGTCGCACAATTTCGGCAGGCTCTCTTTCGGCAACAGGCGCAACTCCTGAGTGGAGTCAACTAACGCCAGTGTCGGGTATTTGGCAATATCAAAACTCATCAAAGGCTCATCGAGATATATAGTTTATTTATCACGCTGGATTATATAGTCCGCTAGCGCTTCCAGTGCCGAGGTATCCAGTGATTGCGCGGCCAGTTGATTCAGTGACTGGCGGGCATCATCAATCAGGTCCCGGGCTTTTCGTTGGGCTTGCTCAAGGCCCAGAAGGGCGGGATAGGTGCTTTTGCCAAGCTGCTGATCGGCACCCTGACGTTTACCCAATGTTGCAGTATCGCCCACCACATCCAGAATGTCATCCTGAACCTGGAACGCCAGACCGATACTTTCTGCGTATCTGTCCAGAATCGGCAGGGCTTTGCGTCCCTGTTCACCCGCACTCAGCGCGCCCAGACGAACGGCAGCGCGGATTAACGCACCCGTTTTGTGGCGGTGAATACGCTCAAGCTGTTCCAGATTAACCTGACGTCCTTCGGCCTCAAGATCCAGCGCTTGTCCACCGCACATCCCTGCAACGCCACTGGCCATGGCCAGTTCGGAAACCATTGCCAGGCGATCGCGATCGGCCACTTCGGTCATTGGCGCATCGCTTAAAATCGAAAATGCCAGCGTTTGCAGGGCATCGCCCGCCAGAATGGCATTCGCTTCGCCAAACTTGATGTGGCAGGTTGGCTGACCACGACGCAAATCGTCGTCGTCCATGGCCGGCAAATCATCATGGATCAGCGAATAAGCGTGGATGCATTCAACGGCAGCAGCCGGAGCATCCAGGGTGTTTTCGCTGATGCCAAACATCTTTCCGGTGGCATAGACCAGGAACGGGCGCAGGCGCTTTCCACCCAAGAGTGCGCCATAGTGCATGGCCTCAACCAGTGGAGTGTTCTGAAAAGGCTGCGGTTCAATAAAGCGGCGCAACGCATCGTTGGCACGCACAACGCACGCCTGAAGCTGTGTGGAAAAATCCATTTACTCGGCGTCCGGTGTGAAAGGTGTTGTCGCGGCATCTTCGGCTTCGGAGAGCAGGATCTGCACGCGCTGCTCAGCCTGCTGTAATTTAATCTGCCCCTGGCGTGCGAGCTGCACCCCACGTTCAAATTCGTTAAGTGCGTCTTCCAGCGGCAGATCGCCACTCTCAAGACGGGTGACAATTTGCTCCAGTTCACTCAGCGCAGTTTCGAAACTGGCCGGTGCGTCATTTTTCTTCGGCATAGTGAATGTCTGACTCTCATATTTTCTGCCCTGTCATGGTAACGGACTCGGGCGGATAAGCAAATAACGCGCAATGTGCACAGGAGCCGCGCGATGGTGGTATACTTGCGCGCCTGGATGCAGCCTTCGGTATAGGGGCTGTTGTACTTTTCCATTACAAGCCTTAATAAGCTTGCCTAAGAAACATTGCCGCCATGAAGTTTATCATTAAATTGTTCCCTGAAATCACTATCAAAAGCCAATCTGTGCGTTTGCGCTTTATTAAAATTTTGACCGGGAACATCCGTAACGTTCTGAAGCATTATGACGAAACGCTGGCCGTTGTTCGTCACTGGGATCACGTTGAAGTTCGCGCCAAAGACGAAAACAAACGTCTTGATATCCGCGATGCGCTGACCCGTATCCCGGGGATCCACCATATTCTGGAAGTGGAAGATGTCCCGTTCACCGATATGCACGACATCTTCGAAAAAGCGTTGGTGCAGTACCGCGACCAGATCGAAGGCAAAACCTTCTGTGTCCGCGTGAAGCGTCGTGGCAAACACGAATTCAGCTCCATTGAAGTGGAACGTTACGTGGGCGGTGGTCTGAACCAGCACGTTGAGACTGCGCGCGTGCGCCTGACCAACCCGGACGTGACCGTTAACCTGGAGATCGAAAACGATCGCCTGTTGCTGGTGAAAGGCCGCTACGAAGGTATCGGCGGCTTCCCGATCGGGACGCAGGAAGATGTGCTGTCCCTGATTTCCGGCGGTTTTGACTCCGGTGTTTCCAGCTACATGCTGATGCGCCGTGGCTGCCGCGTTCACTACTGCTTCTTTAACCTGGGCGGCGCGGCGCATGAAATCGGTGTCCGTCAGGTGGCGCATTACCTGTGGAACCGCTTCGGCAGCTCGCATCGTGTGCGTTTTGTCGCGATCAACTTTGAGCCGGTGGTTGGCGAAATCCTCGAAAAAGTGGACGACGGCCAGATGGGCGTGGTGCTCAAGCGTATGATGGTACGCGCAGCGTCCAAAGTGGCGGAGCGTTATGGCGTGCAGGCGCTGGTGACCGGTGAAGCGCTGGGCCAGGTGTCCAGCCAGACGCTGACCAACCTGCGTCTTATCGACAATGTGTCTGATACCCTGATCCTGCGTCCGCTTATCTCTCACGATAAAGAACACATCATCGATCTGGCACGCGAAATCGGCACCGAAGATTTTGCCCGCACTATGCCGGAATACTGTGGCGTTATCTCAAAAAGCCCAACGGTAAAAGCGGTGAAGGCGAAGATCGAAGCGGAAGAAGAGAACTTCGATTTCGCTATTCTGGAGAAGGTGGTGGCGGAAGCGTCCAACATCGATATCCGCGAGATTGCCCAGCAGACCCAGCAGGAAGTGGTTGAAGTTGAAACCGTCAGCGGTTTTGGCGCCAACGATGCGATTCTGGATATCCGTTCTGTTGATGAGCAGGATGATAAGCCGCTGAAAGTTGACGGTGTGGAAGTGGTTTCCCTGCCGTTCTACAAGCTGAGCACGAAGTTTGGTGACCTCGACCAGAGCAAAACGTATCTGCTGTGGTGTGAACGTGGGGTGATGAGCCGCTTGCAGGCGCTGTATCTGCGCGAGCAGGGCTTTGCTAATGTGAAGGTGTATCGCCCGTAGGGAAGTGCGGCCTGATGCCCTCACCCCGACCCTCTCCCACAGGGAGAGGGCGCAAACATTAAAAACGGCAACCTTTGGTTGCCGTTTTGCTTTTACCTCGCGCCACCCGGCTTTTCTATGCACTATTCTTCATAGTAGTTATAAATTCCCGCAGGCATGACCAGCGACGACGCCACTTCGTACGCCTTCTCCCGCCCGACCAGCAGGTCAATGATCTTTAAGCCAAAATCAATCGCAGTTCCAGGCCCCTGGCTGGTCAGCAGGTTGACGCGCGGATCCCAGACAACGCGTTTATCCACCCAGTGCGCTTCCGGGATCGTATCCTTAAGCCCTGGGAAACCGGTCATATTGCCGATGGGGAAGATATCATGAGGAATCAGAACCGTTCCGGCTGCGGCGCAAATTGTGGCGACGATACGGCCAGAGAGGTGAAACTGCCTGACCGTTTCGACGAGCAGTGGGCTGTCGCGAAAACACTCTGCGCCCTTCAGGCCGCCGGGCAGAACGATAATGTCGTAATCACCGTCAGCCACCTGTACCAGTGGGGCATCCGCAAGGATTTTCACCCCTCGTGAGCAGGTGATAGCCAGATTACCGTCGCTGGCAACGCTCGCGGTGGTGACATTAATACCGCCACGCACCATCAGGTCGATGGTGGTGACGGCTTCCATTTCTTCGCTACCAGGGGCGAGGCATACCAGTGCCGACGCGCTCATACTCACTCTCCTTACGTTTAACCAGGTCATACAGGCGGGCGTTTTCCGGTACGGCAATACCGTGCGCGCGGGCGCGCTTTAACAGATAGCCGGTGATGTAGTCTACCTCGGTGTGGCGCAACGCCCGAACGTCCTGCAACATCGAAGAGATATTTTCTGCCGTACTATCAATAACCTGCTCAACATAATAGCGTAAATCGTCTGCCGACGTGTGTAAGCCTTCACGTTCGATCACAGAGGCCACTTCAGCACAGAGGGTGGCGACCTCTTGCGGATGGTTTTTTAGCTCGCCGTTAGGGCAATCCCACAGCGCAGTAAGTGGGTTAATGACGCAATTAACTGCCAGCTTGCGCCACAGCTGAGGGCGAATGTTGTTGTGCCAGGCGACATCTGGCAGCACCTTTTGCAGAACATCAGCCAGATAACTGTAATCACCATCCTGTTCGCGGGCCGGGCCAATATGGGTAACACCGCTGGCGACATGCACAATGATATTGCCATCACGCCGTGCAGCATGGGTGGTTGTCGCCATCAGCAGCGGCTGCGGGATGCTTTTCAGCTCATCAATGGTTCCCATGCCGTTATGCAGCAGCAGGATGGGGGATGTCGGGGGCAGTTGCGCCGCCAGCGCTTTCACGGCATCCGACACCTGCCACGCTTTGAGCGTGACCAGCAGTAAGTCGCTTTGCGCCAAAAAATCAGGATCGTTTGCAGTGAGTGATTCGTTAAAGATGCTTCCGTCTTCATCTATCAGGTTTACACTACAGTAGGGCTGGGGCACACGCAGCCAACCTTGTACCTCGTGTCCGTGTTTGCATAGTGCCGTCAGCCATAATTGACCAAGGGCTCCGCATCCGAGCACTGTAATTTTCATTGTTCCTCCTCACCTGCAACTGCGCCAGGTGTTACGGCCTAAGTATAGCGCCGTCAGCTAAGCTTCTCGTTATGCCTCGTTGCGGGTATTATGCAACGCAACAAAAATGAAGGGAGAAGAAAAGATGCCATCTTTCGATATTGTTTCCGAAGTTGATATCCAGGAAGTTCGTAACGGCGTTGATAACGCAAGCCGTGAAGTTGAGTCACGTTTTGATTTTCGTGGCGTAGAGGCGACTTTTGAGCTGAACGATGCAAATAAGACTATCAAGGTTCTGAGCGAGTCTGATTTCCAGGTCAATCAGCTGCTTGATATTCTGCGTGCCAAGTTGCTGAAACGCGGCATTGAAGGCGCGTCTCTTGATGTACCAGAAGAGTTCGTGCATAGCGGTAAAACCTGGTTTGTTGAAACCAAACTGAAGCAGGGCATTGAGAGCGCGGTGCAGAAAAAGCTCGTTAAGCTCATCAAAGACAGCAAGCTGAAAGTGCAGGCGCAGATTCAGGGTGAAGAGATCCGTGTGACCGGGAAATCCCGTGACGATCTGCAATCCGTTATGGCGCTGGTTCGCGGCGGCGATCTGGGACAACCGTTCCAGTTTAAAAACTTCCGCGATTAAGACAAAAATGCCCGGTTTTACCGGGCATTTTTTCAGGCTTTCAACGCTTGCTCGACTTCAAAGCGGTTGGTCACTTTGCTGTCGATTTTGACATACGCACTGCGTTCATCCGGCACAATCATCACTTCATTCACGCCGTCTGTGGCTTCCAGTCGCTGCTTCAGCGCATCGCTAATTTCAACGTCATCCGGGATTTCTATACGCAGACTGCTGACATAGCGCGGCTCTTTCATGGTGCTGGCGACCAGTAGCCAGACCATTGCCAGCAGTGCGCCCGCCAGGAACACGGTTTGCGAATCAAACAGGCCATCCACCCAGCCGCCGAGCGAGCCGCCAATAGCGACGCCGATAAACTGGCTGGTGGAGTAAATACCCATTGCCGTGCCTTTATATCCCGCCGGAGATTCTTTGCTGATAAGCGAAGGCAGCAAGGCTTCCATCAGGTTAAATGCCAGGAAGAAGAGCTGAACGCCCGCCACCAGTTCCCAGAAGTGAGGGCCGGAACCCCACAATACGATCTCCGCAATCAGCAGTAGCGCAACGCAGGCGAGAAATACGCGTTTCATCTTGCGCTTCACTTCGGCGTAAATGATAAACGGCACCACGGAGACGAACGAAATCAGCATTGTCACCAGATAAATTTTCCAGTGCTCAGACGCCGGGAAACCCGCTGCCGCCAGTTGGCCGGGAAGGGCAACGAAGGTCGACATCAGCAGAATGTGCAGGCACATAATGCCAAAATTCAGCTTCAGCAGGCGCGGCTCGACAATGACTTTGCTAAAGCAGCCTTTGACCATGCCAGACTCGCGATTCAGCACGTGGTTTTTGCTGTCCGGTACGACCCACAGCGTTAACGCAATGCCGATAGTCGCCAGAATGGCAATCATCCAGAACAGGGCATGAAGACCCAGTTGATGCGTAATGATCGGACCGAGCACCATTGCAATCGCAAAGG
Source organism: Enterobacter sp. Tr-810 (assembly GCF_011752765.1). Taxonomy (NCBI): domain Bacteria; kingdom Pseudomonadati; phylum Pseudomonadota; class Gammaproteobacteria; order Enterobacterales; family Enterobacteriaceae; genus Enterobacter; species Enterobacter sp. Tr-810. Next base: position 141,209 of record NZ_VWWW01000003.1, read on the forward strand.
TCACGCCAAAGCTTACGCCAATAAACGCCATGGCTTTGGTGCGGTTTTGTTCGCGGGTTAAATCCGACAGCAGCGCCATTACCGCGGCGGCAATCGCCCCGGAACCTTGCAACGCGCGGCCAAGAATAATGCCCCAGATAGAGTGGGAGAGGGCGGCTATTACGCTACCGAGCACAAAGACCAGCAGCCCGCCGACAATCAGTGGTTTACGACCTACGCGGTCAGAAAGCAGGCCAAAGGGGATCTGGAATACTGCCTGCGCTAAACCATAGATACCAATCGCCAGGCCAATCAGCGCTTCGCTGGCGCCTTGCAGTGCCATACCGTACGTGGTCAGAACAGGCAGGACCATAAACATGCCAAGCATCCGCAGCGAGAAAACAGTCCCTAAACCCCAGGTCGCGCGCAATTCGCCTGGCGTCATTTTATTATCGTTCATTACCACCTCAGTTCAAAAGCAGGCCATAGTGTAGTGCGGGGAAGGGGCGGGGTAAATAAAGGGTTATTTAACAAATATTACATGCGCTATTAATAGATTTAGTGAATAAAAAAGGGTGCCGAAGCACCCCTTTTTTATTCACTTGCTATGGCTTACCAGACGTAAGTCAGCAGATTGTGAGAATCTGGCACCATAAAGTCTACAGACATCATTACGGACAACGAGGTGATGGCAACGATTGAGAACACAAACAGTTTGCGCGCCCAGACTTTGTCATCTTCCACTTTGTAACCGCGCAGAGCCATACCGAGCCACCAGACGCTTACTGCGGCTGCCACCACCAGATATTTGTATCCAGCGTAACCGCCCAGAGAGAGCATCAGCGTCGCTACTGCGAAGGCAATGATGTACAGCGTGATATGGTTTTTAGCAACCGAGATGCCTTTCACGACCGGCAGTACCGGAATGTTCGCTGCCTGATAATCCTTGAAGCGGAAAATGGCAATGGCGTAGGAGTGCGGCATCTGCCACAGGCTAAAGATAGCCAGCAGGATCAGCGCACCGCTGTCGAACTCGTTCGTGACGGCACAGTAGCCAATCACCGGCGGCGCAGCGCCGGAGAGAGAACCAATCAGCGTACCGTAGACGGAGTGACGTTTCATATACAGGCTGTAAACGCCCACATAAACCACGAACCCCATCACCCCCAGCCAGCAGGCCAGAGGGTTAGCACCAAACCACAGCAGCATAAAGCCAGCAATACCCAGCAAGGTGGCGTACACCAGCGAGACGGAAGGGGCGATCAGGCCTTTAACCAGCACCCGATTTTTAGTCCTTTCCATCTTCTTGTCGATATCCATGTCGATGTAGTTGTTAAATACACAACCGGACGCAACAACCAGTGACACACCGACCAGCGTGTAGATAAAGAGGGTGTAATCAATGCTGCCCTTAGAGGCCAGCAGGAACCCTCCGATCACGGAGATCAGGTTGCCAAAGATGATGCCTGGTTTCGTTACTTGCAGGTATTGCTTAAACATACTCGCCGCTCTTAGTGAACCATCATGTTGTAGTTGAGGTTCCACATAATCCAGATGGAACCGACTACCAGGATAGCGATGATAATCACGGTAAAGATAAAGGCCGTCATATTCCAGCCTTCATCGGACTTGGTGTTCATGTGCAGGAAGCAAACCAGATGCACCAGAATCTGTACCACTGCGGTGACCAGGACAGTGCCCAGAATCGCCGCGTGAGAAGCAGAACCGCTCATCACCATCCAGAACGGGATAACCGTCAGGATGATCGACAGGATGAAACCTGTCATGTAGGTTTTTACGCTACCGTGGGAAGCGCCATGATCGGTTGAATGACTCATTACATCGCCCCCATCAGATAGACAACAGAGAACACGCAGATCCATACCACGTCCAGGAAGTGCCAGAACAGGCTCAGGCACATGATACGGGTACGGTTAGTGCTGGTCAGGCCGCGACGGGATACCTGGAACATCAGTACCGCCATCCAGATAAGACCAGAGGTCACGTGCAGACCGTGAGTACCTACCAGTGCGAAGAACGCAGACAGGAAGCCACTACGATCCGGGCCCATACCTTCAGCAATCAGGTGATGGAATTCATAGAGTTCCATCCCGATAAATCCAGCACCAAACAACCAGGTCAACGCCAGCCAGGAGACAACCTGGCTCTTGTTGTTTTTGTACATGGCGATAGCCGCCATGCCGTAGGTGATGGAGCTGAATAACAGCAGTGCGGTTTCTACCAGGACGAACGGCAGTTCAAAAATGTCCTTACCGGTCGGGCCGCCAGCAGTGCCGTTCACCAGAACGGCATACGTCGCGAACAGACAGCAGAACAGAATGCAGTCGCTCATCAGGTAGATCCAGAAACCGAATACTTTCGTCGGCCCTGTATCGTGGTGCGCATGGTCATGCGCGTGGGCAGTTGAGTGTGCCAAAGTATCAGTTGCCATTTTTCAGCCCCGCTTTAGAAATCTCATCGAAATGCTGGTTTTCCAGTTTTTCGACTTCACGGACTGGTACGTAGTAGTCCACGTCCTCGTCAAAGCTCTTCACAATCCAGCTGATCAGGATGCCGGCAAAGCCAACAATCGCCAACCACCAGATGTGCCAGATCATTGCGAAACCAAATACCGTTGCGAAGGCGGCAATAACAATGCCCGCGCCGCTGTTTTTCGGCATGTGGATCTCTTCGTAATGAGCAGGTTGCTTGTACGCTTCACCTTTTTCTTTCATTTCCCAGAATGCGTCGCGCTCATGGATCTGCGGCACAATGGCGAAGTTATAGAACGGAGGTGGAGAAGAGGTCGCCCACTCCAGCGTACGGCCACCCCATGGGTCACCGGTCAGGTCACGGTTCTGTTCGCGGTCGCGAATAGACACGTAGTACTGAATCAGCTGGCACGCGATACCACAGGCAATCAGCACCGCACCACATGCTGCAACAACCAGCATTGGGTGGAATTGCGGATCAATCTGCTGGCTCAGACGACGGGTCATACCCATGAAGCCCAGCACGTACAGCGGCATAAATGCAACGAAGAAGCCGATGATCCAGAACCAGAACGCGCGTTTACCCCAGGTTTCGTTCAGCGTGAAGCCAAACGCTTTTGGCCACCAGTAGGTTACGCCAGCGAAGCAGCCGAAGACCACACCACCGATGATAACGTTATGGAAGTGCGCAATCAGGAACAGACTGTTGTGCAGAACGAAGTCAGCACCCGGTACAGCCAGCAGTACGCCGGTCATACCACCCACGGAGAAGGTCACGATGAAGCCGATGGTCCACAGCATTGCTGAGTGGAACACGATGCGACCCTGATACATGGTGAACAGCCAGTTGAAGATCTTAACCCCGGTAGGGATTGCGATAATCATGGTGGTAATACCGAAGAAGGCGTTTACGTTCGCGCCGGCACCCATAGTGAAGAAGTGGTGCAGCCAAACGATGAACGACAGAACGGTAATACACACAGTTGCCCACACCAGAGAGGTGTAACCGAACAGGCGCTTACGCGAGAAGGTTGCTGCGATTTCGGAGAACACACCGAACACAGGCAGAACCAGGATGTACACTTCAGGGTGACCCCAGGCCCAAATCAGGTTGATGTACATCATCATGTTGCCACCCATATCATTCGTGAAGAAATGGGTGCCCAGGTAGCGGTCCAGGGTCAGCAGCGCGATGGTGACAGTCAGAATCGGGAATGAAGCAATAATCAGGATGTTTGCGCACAGAGATGCCCAGGTAAACACTGGCATCTTGAACATGGTCATGCCAGGGGCACGCATCTTGATAATGGTCACGAAGAAGTTAATACCGGTCAGGGTTGTACCGATACCGGAGAGCTGAAGCGCCCAAATCCAGTAGTCGACACCTACGCCAGGACTGTATTCAATTCCTGAAAGCGGCGGGTAGGCCAGCCAGCCGGTCTGTGCGAATTCGCCCACACCCAGTGACAGGTTAACCAGGATTACACCGACAACCGTGAACCAGAAGCTCAGGTTGTTCAGGAACGGGAACGCAACGTCGCGCGCGCCGATTTGCAGCGGCACAACCACGTTCATCAGACCGATAACCAGCGGCATCGCCACGAAGAAGATCATGATAACGCCGTGAGCGGTAAAGATCTGATCGTAGTGGTGCGGCGGCAGGAAGCCCGCTTCGCCCGCAGAGGCAAGCACCTGCTGGCTACGCATCATGATAGCATCCGCAAAGCCACGAATTAACATGACGATACCGACGATGCAGTACATGATGCCGAGTTTTTTGTGGTCAACCGAAGTCAGCCACTCGTTCCACAGGTAGCTCCACTTACCGAAGTAAGTGATTAAGGCCAGTAAGGCCGCACCACCGATGATAATTGCAGCCACCGTAACCACGATAATGGGTTCATGGTAGGGCACTGCATCCAGTGTCAATTTTCCGAACATTTTCTTCCTCGGCCCCTTAGTGAGCGGTTTCCGCGTGGCTCATGTCCATGCCTTCCATACCTTCGTGCGCGCTATGCTCGCCTTCTGGCTGGGACATATTCATGCTCTTGCCGTGATCCATAAATTTGCCAATAACTTCTTTGAACAAATCTGGTTTCACGTTAGAGAAGTACTCCACCTTGTTGTATTCGCTAGGTGCAGCCACTTTGTCGAACGCCGCCATGTCAGACATGGTGTTCTGAGACTGCTTCGCTTTTTCAACCCACTGGTCGAATGCGGCACGGTCTGGCGTCGCGATAGCTTTGAACTTCATACCTGAGAAGCCCGGGCCGCTATAGCTGGCGGAGATACCATCGTAGGTGCCTGCTTCATTCGCGATCAGGTGCAGGTTCGTCTGCATCCCAGCCATCGCGTAAATCTGGCTACCCAGACGCGGGATGAAGAAGGAGTTCATCACGGAGTTGGAGGTCACTTTGAACTGAACCGGAGTGTTCGCCGGGAAGGCGATTTCATTCACGGTAGCAATGCCCTGTTCCGGGTAGATGAAGAACCATTTCCAGTCCATGGAGACGACTTCGATGGTAATCGGTTTTTCATCGTGAACCAGCGGTTTGCTTGGCTCAAGCGAGTGAGTGGTTTTCCATGTCAGCACGGCAAGGAACAGGATGATCAGAATAGGCACTGTCCAGACCACAGCTTCCACTTTATTGGAGTGTGACCAGTTAGGGCTATACTTCGCATCTTTATTGCTCGCACGATACTTCCAGGCGAAACCAACAGCCATCAAAACGGCAGGAATAACCACAATCATCATCAGGCCAAAAGCCGTCAGAATCAATGAACGTTGTTCCAGTCCAATCTGTCCTTTGGGGTCAAGTAGTGCAGAATCGCAGCCACTGAGTAATACAGTGCCTGCAAATAATGACAACCATCCCAAACTTTTATTGTATTTCCTGAGTCTCATTTAACGACCTCAATTCCACGGGAGTCTGGTGGCGTTTAAAGTGTGGGGGCATTTTACGGGAAGGTTACATTACTGTAAACATCATTAGGCCTGTGTCAGGAAGGTGTTACCGGGTTCTGCCGCACATGTCACAAGTGTTGCAAATTATGTCGGTTTTTAAGGCGAAAGCCGCGCGGCACGGGCGTTATAACGAAAGGACCCCCAAGCATACCCTAAAAGGGGCAATTGGTATAACCATTATCAAAAATATACAAATAATTAACAATTAATTATCAATAAAAAGACAACTGAAAAACGAAAATTCAATCTTTCAAATGCTGAATCGTTTAATGAAAAATAGCGCAGCGTAATGGGCTCCAATAATTTCCAAATTCTATCCCGCACAAAACAACAAATATTTTTTTTGCCGGCTGGCGGTTATTTCACCGTTATAATTTCGCTTAGTGATTACAACGGGAAATAACCTTTCGTTTTTTACTTCAGGTTGTGGGCATTTTACGTAATGCCAGGAAATCGAGCGCGCCGCCAGTCAGGATCCCGGCGATAGCCAGCAGGGCTCCAGCGTCGAGCAGAAGGGCTTCGAAGGGAAGCGTAAGAGGGGTTGTTGCATTAATAATTAACACCACGAGCCATAATGCCAGCGCCAGGCAACCCACCATCAACAGGCGTAAAGCAAATCGATAGGCATGTTGATATTCGGTGCGCGGCATAAAATGTTCGGTTTTCTGCGTATATTCCAGCGTCTGACGACAAACCAGTAACAATAAGATCCCCGGCACCGCAGCGACGACAGAGAAAAGATAGAATGTCGGCCAGCCGTGTGCTTCAACAAACCAGCCTGCAATCGGGCCAACATAAACACGCCCTACGGCCGAAAGCGCCGAGAGCAGGGCAAACTGGGTGGCGGAAAACGACTTGTTGCACAAGGTCATCAGCAGCGCGACAAATGCCGCAGTTCCCATGCCGCCGCACAGGTTTTCAAAGAAAACGGCGGTGGCCATACTGATCATGTGCTTGTCGGTAATCGACAACATCCAGTACCCGGCGTTTGAAATACCCTGCAAGATACCGAAGATTAGCAGCGCCCGGAACAGCGTCAGCCGTTGCATCAACACACCACCGTAAAGCGCGCCGACGATAGTGGCAAAGAGGCCCAGCGTTTTGTTGACCACGCCGACTTCACCCGCATCAAACCCGACGCCACGGATCAGGAAGGTGGTTGTCAGGCTCATGGCGAATGCATCGCCAAGCTTATAAAGGACAATCAGCAGCAGAATAAGCCAGGCATTATTGCGGCCAAAGAAGTCACGCAGGGGTTCGGCTACCGCCTGTTCCAGGGAACGAGGCACGGGGATCACATCGCTCGGTTCTGGTGCGAACAGGGTGGCGATAATGCACGGGATAAGCAGGGCGGCCATCAGCCAATACATGCCCTGCCAGCCGAGGTAACGGTCGGCAAGCCACAGCGCCAGCCCGCCTGAAACCAACATGCCCAGGCGATAGCCCAGCACGCTGATAGCCGCGCCAGCACCGCGTTCCTCTGCGGGTAGAACGTCCGTTTTCCAGGCATCAAACACGATGTCCTGAGAGGCTGAACAGAATGCGATCACCACGGCCAGCGCCGCCATCCAGCGCAGCTGGGACGTTGGCTCAAGGAACCCCATAGCGGCAATTGCCAGCAACAGCAGAATTTGGGTCATCACCAGCCAGCCGCGCCGACGCCCCAGGAACGGAGGGGTGTAGCGGTCCATAACCGGTGACCACAAGAATTTGAAAACGTAAGCCTGCCCCACCAGAGAGAAGAAACCGATGGTTTTAAGATCGATGTTTTCTACGGTCATCCAGGCCTGAAGCGTGCCGGAGGTGAGCGCGAGCGGTAAACCGGAGGCGAAGCCGAGGATCAGCAGAATGGCTGATTTCGGTTGCTGGAAAATGCGTAAGTAGTGACTGGACATGAGTCTATAGCGCTGACCCGGCGAAGCGCCGGGTCAGGAAGCAGGATTAACGAGCGTTCTGCTTGATAAAGTCGTGGATGCTGGTGTCCTGAGCCATATCTGCGATGGTGTCGGTCAGCACGCTGTTAACAGCGTCAGCAATATTTTTGTTGGAGGCCTGGAAAGCTCCTTCAACGGAATAGCTGGCGCGGTAGTTTTTGTTCATCTTGTTACCGTTTTTCGCGGTAGCAATGATGGCGATATCCGCTTTGGTGGCGATGTTGTAACGCACGTTACCCTGGGAAACGTCTGCGTACAGGTTGTTCACGATGATCTGCAAATCAACAGCGCCGCTTGGGCCAACCATATAACCGCGTGCGGTCATTTGCTTCTCGAGCACTTCCTGCAACAGGAAGCGCAGGTCGCGTGAGGCGGTCAGCGTTACCTGCTGGTTGTCACGGGTCACTTTTGCCAGTGCTTGATCCTGACGCTGGTCAGCGCCGTTAATGCTCACGGTCACGCCCATCAGACTAGGATCCTGCTGAGGCAGGGTGATTTTTGGTGAGACATCAATAGTTGTTGGCGGGGTAGCGCAGCCTGCCAACATAAAAAGTGCTACCAACGGAAAGAAGATTTTTTTTAACATTTTCAGGTTCTCAACGAATCGTAAGCATATAGAGAGAAAAATTGCCGCCATCATAACATCGCCAACGGCCAGGGGAAGTGGTCAACGCATGTAAATTCATCGCCTTGTCTGAAAACTGACCAGCTTACTGTTTTTCTCCGCCTGTGAATGACAAAACGTATGAGCCTCACAGTGAACTTCATTCGTTTGGCTGAGAAAATCAGACGAAAGCTAAATATTTGTTGTGTTGTTGTAATGGAACCGGTAAAAGCGGCTAACATTTAAAGGGATGGGTGACATCTTAGCGTTGTCGGAGGAGTAATTTCATGATGATACGTGAGCAAATAGAAGACAAATTAAGGGCAGCGTTCAACCCCGTTTTCCTCGAAGTCGTCGATGAAAGCTATCGTCACAACGTACCGGCAGGGTCTGAAAGTCATTTTAAAGTGGTGTTGGTAAGTGACCGCTTCGCTGGAGAGCGTTTTCTTAATCGACACCGTATGATCTACGGCACGTTAACTGAAGAACTTTCGGCAACGGTTCATGCACTGGCGCTTCATACTTACACCATCAAAGAATGGGAAGGCTTGCAAGATACGGTTTTTGCATCGCCACCTTGTCGTGGTGCAGGCACCATCGCCTGAAAAATCGTATTTGCAACCGCTGGAGTTTTTCCAGTATGTTGCTAGCAGATTACGTCAAAACGGCCTTCGGGCCGTTTTGTTTTGTCTGAGTTTTGAGCGTATGGTGCGTTTTTAAGGCTAAAAATAGCCTTAAAGTGTGAAAAAAGCCGCAGCAACATACCCTAACCGTTCTCGACTCACCTAAGTGATGCCGCTATAATGCCGCGTCTTAATGAATGTCTTCGGGATGATTCTGGCGACAGGGAATGTGAATCTGCTAAATAGAGAGCATCCCGGTATTGCGAGACAGATTCAGAGTTGACCGAGCACTGTGATTTTTTTGAGGTAACAAGATGCAAGTTTCAGTTGAAACCACTCAAGGCCTTGGCCGCCGTGTAACGATTACTATCGCTGCTGACAGCATCGAAACTGCTGTGAAAAGCGAGCTGGTCAACGTATCCAAAAAAGTACGTATTGACGGCTTCCGTAAGGGTAAAGTACCGATGAATGTTGTTGCTCAGCGTTATGGCGCCTCCGTGCGTCAGGATGTGCTGGGTGACCTGATGAGCCGCAACTTTATCGATGCGATCATCAAAGAAAAAATCAATCCAGCTGGCGCGCCGAACTACGTTCCAGGCGAATACAAACTGGGCGAAGACTTCACCTACTCTGTAGAGTTCGAAGTGTACCCAGAAGTTGAGCTGAAAGGTCTGGAATCTATCGAAGTTGAAAAACCGATCGTTTCCGTTACCGACGAAGACGTAGACGGGATGCTGGACACCCTGCGCAAGCAGCAGGCGAACTGGAAAGATAAAGAAGGCGCTGTTGACGCGGAAGACCGTGTAACCATCGACTTCACCGGTTCTGTAGACGGCGAAGAGTTCGAAGGCGGTAAAGCGTCTGACTTCGTACTGGCAATGGGCCAGGGTCGTATGATCCCAGGCTTCGAAGACGGTATCAAAGGCCACAAAGCTGGCGAAGAGTTCACTATCGACGTGACCTTCCCGGAAGAATACCACGCTGAAAACCTGAAAGGTAAAGCAGCGAAGTTCGTTATCAACCTGAAGAAAGTTGAAGAGCGCGAACTGCCAGAACTGACTGAAGAATTCATCAAACGTTTCGGCGTTGAAGATGGTTCTGTAGCTGGTCTGCGTACCGAAGTACGTAAAAACATGGAACGCGAGCTGAACGGCGCTGTGCGTAACCGTGTGAAATCTCAGGCGATCGAAGGCCTGGTGAAAGCGAACGAAATCGACGTTCCAGCTGCACTGATTGACAACGAAATCGACGTTCTGCGCCGTCAGGCTGCTCAGCGTTTCGGTGGCAACCAGCAACAAGCGATGGAACTGCCGCGCGAACTGTTCGAAGAGCAAGCTAAACGCCGTGTGGTTGTTGGCCTGCTGCTGGGCGAAGTGATTCGTACCCACGAACTGAAAGCTGACGAAGAGCGTGTGAAAGGCCTGATCGAAGAGATGGCTTCTGCATACGAAGATCCGTCAGAAGTTGTCGAGTTCTACGGCAGCAACAAAGAACTGATGGACAACATGCGCAACGTAGCGCTGGAAGAGCAGGCTGTTGAAGCGGTACTGGCGAAAGCTAAAGTGTCCGAAAAAGCGACCTCTTTCAACGAACTGATGAACCAGCAGGCGTAATTTCGTCTCAACGGTTTAAAGTTTGAACAAAAAACCCGTTGCCTTCCGGCGACGGGTTTTTTTTATCGCACCAATAGCCCAGGAAGAGTGCTAAAACGCCCTTTCAGTGTTAGCGTAACAACAAAAGGTTGTTATGCTTGAAATAGGGCGATGCGAACCCCATAAGTATGTAATCACGATGAATGAGACTGGCTGATAATCCGTCCATAAGGTTACAATCAGTACAGCAGGTGTTTTCAATTTTGATCCAGGAGACGGAAATGTCATACAGTGGCGAACGAGACAACTTTGCACCCCATATGGCTCTGGTGCCAATGGTTATTGAACAGACCTCACGTGGTGAGCGTTCTTTTGATATCTATTCCCGTCTGCTCAAGGAACGCGTTATCTTTCTGACCGGCCAGGTGGAAGACCACATGGCTAACCTGATCGTCGCGCAGATGCTGTTTCTGGAAGCGGAAAACCCGGAAAAAGACATTTACCTGTATATCAACTCACCTGGTGGCGTGATCACGGCGGGTATGTCTATCTACGACACCATGCAATTCATCAAGCCGGATGTGAGCACCATCTGTATGGGACAGGCGGCATCAATGGGTGCCTTCCTGTTAACCGCAGGTGCGAAAGGTAAACGTTTCTGCCTGCCAAACTCCCGCGTGATGATTCACCAGCCGCTGGGCGGATATCAGGGCCAGGCGACGGATATCGAAATCCACGCCCGCGAAATTCTGAAAGTAAAAGCGCGCATGAATGAACTTATGGCGCAGCATACGGGTCAATCCCTTGAGCAGATCGAGCGCGATACCGAGCGCGATCGCTTCCTCTCTGCACCAGAGGCAGTTGAGTACGGCTTAGTCGACTCCGTATTGACCCATCGTAATTGATGCCCGCGACGCGAGTGTGCCGCTATACTAAGGTAGGGCGGCACGCTGCTTGATAGCAGCTTGCGTCTGAGAATGGCATTTGCGTCGTCATGTGCGGCACAAAGAACTTAAAAAGAGGTTTGGACTCATGACAGATAAACGCAAAGATGGTTCGGGCAAACTGCTGTACTGCTCTTTTTGCGGCAAAAGCCAGCATGAAGTGCGTAAACTGATTGCCGGGCCGTCCGTGTATATCTGCGACGAATGTGTCGACTTATGTAATGACATCATTCGCGAAGAGATTAAAGAAGTAGCACCTCACCGTGAGCGTAGCGCGTTGCCAACCCCGCATGAGATTCGTCATCACCTTGACGACTATGTCATCGGTCAGGAACAAGCTAAAAAAGTGCTGGCGGTGGCGGTTTATAACCACTACAAACGCCTGCGTAACGGCGATACCAGCAATGGCGTAGAACTGGGTAAAAGTAACATTCTGCTGATCGGCCCTACCGGGTCCGGTAAAACGCTGCTAGCTGAAACGCTGGCTCGCCTGCTGGATGTTCCGTTCACGATGGCTGATGCCACCACGCTGACCGAAGCCGGTTACGTGGGTGAAGATGTTGAAAACATCATCCAGAAATTGTTGCAGAAGTGCGATTACGATGTGCAGAAAGCGCAGCGTGGGATCGTTTATATCGATGAGATCGATAAAATCTCCCGCAAGTCCGACAACCCATCCATTACGCGTGACGTGTCGGGCGAAGGCGTGCAGCAGGCACTGCTGAAGCTTATCGAAGGTACCGTTGCTGCTGTTCCACCGCAGGGTGGTCGTAAACATCCGCAGCAGGAATTCCTGCAAGTGGATACCTCCAAGATCCTGTTTATCTGTGGTGGTGCGTTTGCGGGTCTGGACAAAGTTATCTCACACCGCGTTGAAACTGGCTCAGGCATCGGTTTTGGCGCGACGGTGAAGTCGACGTCTGAAAAACCGAACGAAGGCGAACTGCTGTCGCAGGTTGAACCCGAAGATCTGATCAAATTTGGTCTGATCCCTGAGTTCATCGGCCGTCTGCCAGTTGTTGCAACGCTGAACGAACTGAGCGAAGACGCTCTGATTCAGATCCTGAAAGAACCGAAAAATGCACTGACTAAACAGTATCAGGCGTTGTTCAATCTGGAAGGTGTTGAGCTGGAGTTCCGTGACGAAGCGCTGGATGCCATTGCGAAAAAAGCAATGGTGCGTAAAACCGGTGCTCGTGGTCTGCGCTCCATCGTTGAAGCTGCGCTGCTTGATACCATGTACGATCTTCCCTCTATGGAAGACGTCGAAAAAGTGGTTATTGATGAGTCAGTCATTGGTGGTCAAACGAAGCCGCTGCTGATTTACGGTAAGCCTGAAGCACAGCAGGCATCTGGCGAATAATTCACCAAATCATACAAGCAGTTATTAAAAAAGGGGGGATTTTATCCCCCCTTTACTTTTTCCGTATTCATGGCGTTGAATGTGTGGGAAACATCCCCATATACTGCTTACATGTTAATGGTTGTGTGAAGCACAGTTACACAACCTGATTACCTGGCGGACACTAAACTAAGAGAGAGCTCTATGAATCCTGAGCGTTCTGAACGCATTGAAATCCCCGTATTGCCGTTGCGCGATGTGGTGGTTTATCCGCACATGGTCATACCCTTATTTGTAGGGCGGGAAAAATCTATCCGTTGCCTTGAAGCCGCCATGGATCATGATAAAAAAATCATGTTGGTTGCGCAGAAAGAAGCTTCAACGGATGAGCCGGGTGTAAACGATCTTTTCACCGTCGGGACCGTGGCCTCTATTTTACAAATGCTGAAACTGCCAGACGGCACCGTCAAAGTGCTGGTCGAAGGTTTGCAGCGTGCGCGTATTACCACTCTGTCTGACAATGGCGAACACTTCTCTGCAAAAGCAGAGTACCTCGATTCGCCACAGCTTGATGAACGTGAGCAGGAAGTGCTGGTGCGCACGGCCATTAGCCAGTTTGAAGGCTATATCAAGCTGAACAAGAAAATCCCACCAGAAGTGCTGACGTCGCTGAACAGCATTGACGATCCTGCACGTCTGGCCGATACCATCGCTGCTCACATGCCGCTGAAACTGGCAGATAAACAGTCTGTGCTGGAGATGTCCGACGTGAATGAACGTCTGGAATATCTGATGGCAATGATGGAATCCGAAATCGATCTGCTCCAGGTTGAGAAACGCATTCGCAACCGCGTGAAAAAGCAGATGGAGAAATCCCAGCGCGAGTACTATCTGAACGAGCAAATGAAGGCGATTCAGAAAGAGCTCGGCGAAATGGACGACGCTCCGGACGAAAACGAAGCGCTGAAGCGTAAGATCGACGCGGCAAAAATGCCGAAAGAGGCGAAAGAAAAAGCGGAAGCAGAACTGCAAAAGCTGAAAATGATGTCTCCGATGTCGGCTGAAGCGACCGTTGTCCGCGGCTACATTGAGTGGATGGTTCAGGTTCCGTGGAATGCCCGCAGCAAGGTCAAAAAAGACCTGCGTCAGGCTCAGGAAATCCTCGATACCGACCACTACGGCCTTGAGCGCGTCAAAGACCGTATCCTTGAGTATCTCGCGGTGCAGAGCCGTGTGAATAAGCTGAAGGGCCCAATCCTGTGCCTGGTAGGGCCTCCAGGGGTAGGTAAAACCTCTTTGGGTCAGTCTATTGCCAAAGCGACCGGGCGTAAGTACATCCGTATGGCGCTTGGCGGCGTGCGTGATGAAGCTGAAATCCGCGGCCACCGTCGTACTTACATCGGTTCAATGCCGGGCAAACTGATTCAGAAGATGGCGAAAGTGGGGGTTAAAAACCCGCTGTTCCTGCTCGATGAAATCGACAAAATGTCGTCTGACATGCGTGGCGATCCTGCGTCAGCACTGCTTGAAGTGCTGGATCCAGAGCAGAACGTTGCATTCAGCGATCACTATCTGGAAGTTGACTACGATCTGAGCGATGTGATGTTCGTAGCGACCTCTAACTCCATGAACATTCCGGCTCCATTGCTGGATCGTATGGAAGTGATCCGTCTGTCCGGTTACACCGAAGACGAAAAACTGAACATCGCCAAACGCCATCTGCTGTCTAAGCAGATTGAGCGTAACGCACTGAAAGATAGCGAGATCACGGTTGACGATAGTGCCATTATCAGCATTATTCGTTACTACACGCGTGAAGCGGGTGTCCGTAGTCTTGAGCGTGAAATCTCTAAACTGTGCCGTAAGGCGGTTAAACAGCTGCTGCTGGATAAAACCCTGAAGCACATCGAGATTAACGGCGACAACCTGCACGAATATCTGGGTGTTCAGCGTTTCGACTACGGTCGTGCGGACAGCGAGAACCGTGTAGGTCAGGTTACCGGTCTGGCATGGACGGAAGTGGGCGGCGATCTGCTGACCATCGAAACCGCCTGTGTTCCGGGCAAAGGTAAGCTGACGTACACCGGCTCCCTGGGTGAAGTGATGCAGGAGTCCATTCAGGCTGCGCTGACTGTGGTGCGCGCGCGCGCGGAAAAACTGGGTATCAACCCGGATTTCTACGAAAAACGCGATATCCACGTCCACGTACCTGAAGGTGCAACACCGAAAGATGGCCCAAGCGCCGGTATTGCCATGTGCACGGCACTGGTTTCGTGTCTGACCGGGAACCCGGTGCGTGCCGATGTGGCGATGACGGGCGAAATCACGCTGCGTGGTCAGGTTCTGCCAATAGGCGGTCTGAAAGAAAAACTTCTGGCTGCACACCGTGGTGGGATCAAAACCGTATTAATTCCGCACGAAAATAAGCGCGACCTGGAAGAGATTCCGGACAACGTTATTGCCGATTTGGACATCCATCCGGTGAAGCGTATTGAGGAAGTTCTGACTCTCGCATTGCAGAATGAACCCTCTGGAATGCAGGTTGTAACTGCAAAATAGTGACCTCGCGCAAAGAGCGTCAATAAAAACAAGGCTGGTAAGTCATTTCGGACTTGCCAGCCTTTTTTTGTATAGCTAATTTAGATTGCTGATTGGGCTAGCCATCAACAACGGGTGTTGTAAGGTCATGGCAGGCCTGATATAACTGCTGCGCGGTCGCGCTGTGAAGGATTCAGGTGCGATATAAATTATAAAGAGAGGAAGAGAACAGTGAATAAATCTCAACTGATTGACAAAATTGCTGCGGGTGCTGATATTTCTAAAGCTGCAGCTGGACGTGCGTTAGATGCTTTAATTGCTTCTGTTACTGAATCTCTGCAAGCTGGGGACGATGTTGCACTGGTAGGTTTCGGTACTTTTGCGGTTAAAGAGCGTGCTGCCCGTACTGGCCGTAACCCTCAGACCGGTAAAGAGATCACCATTGCTGCTGCTAAAGTGCCGGGCTTCCGTGCCGGTAAAGCGCTGAAAGACGCAGTAAACTGATTGCTTTCTCGTTTCAGGGAAGCTGAAAAGTACAAGGGCGCATCATTTGATGTGCCTTTTTTGTTTGTCCAGACCTGATTTGTTCGAGTTTATGCGAGTTGTGGGCTGACAATTGCCCCGGTTTCTTGTCACAATACGACTTTACGCGCGACGGTCAGGATTTTCCGTCAGCGTCAGGTAACCAGTCACCTACAGCGGAGTGTTGTTACACCATGATGGACAGCTTACGCACGGCTGCTAACAGTCTCGTGCTCAAGATTATTTTCGGTATCATTATCGTGTCGTTCATTTTGACCGGCGTGAGCAGTTACCTTATCGGCGCTGGCGCCAACTATGCCGCAAAAGTGAATGGCCAGGAAATCAGCCGTGGACAGTTCGAGAACGCTTTCGCGGGTGAACGTAACCGTATGCAGCAACAGCTGGGCGATCAGTTCTCAGAGCTGGCGGCAAATGAAGGTTACATGAAAACTCTGCGTCAGCAGACGCTGAACCGCCTGATTGACGAAGCGTTGCTTGACCAGTATGCCAGGAATCTGGGTCTGGGTATCAGCGACGAGCAGGTTAAAAAAGCCATTTTCTCTACGCAGGCATTCCAGTCTAACGGCAAATTCGATAACGCACGCTACAACAGCATCGTTAATCAGATGGGCATGACTGCTGACCAATACGCCCAGGCGCTGCGCAATCAGCTGACAACTCAGCAGCTGATCAATGCCGTGGTGGGTACTGATTTTATGCTCAAAGGCGAAACTGACGAGCTGGCTGCACTGGTGTCTCAGCAGCGTGTTGTCCGTGAAGCAACCATTGATGTTGCTGCCCTGGCTGCGAAACAGCAGGTGAGCGATGACGAAGTTAACGCTTACTATGAGCAGAACAAGAACGCCTTCGTTGCGCCAGAACAGTTCCGTGTAAGCTACATCAAACTGGATGCTGCTGCGTTGCAGGAAACGGCCTCTGACGCGGACATTCAGTCTTACTACGATCAGCATCAGGATCAGTTCACTCAGCCTCAGCGTAACCGTTACAGCGTGATTCAGACCAAAACTGAAGCTGATGCTAAAGCCGTGCTGGATGAGCTGAACAAAGGTGCTGATTTCGCGACAGTAGCCAAAGCAAAATCCACTGACATTATCTCCGCAAAAAATGGCGGTGATATGGGCTGGCTGGAAGACGCAACGACTCCGGATGAACTGAAAAACGCCGGCCTGAAAGAGAAAGGCCAGCTGTCTGGTGTTATCAAATCTTCCGTTGGCTTCCTGGTTGCACGTCTTGACGACATTGAAGCGGCGAAAACCAAACCACTGGCTGACGTTCGTGACGATATCGCCTCGAAAGTGAAACAGGAAAAAGCGCTGGATGCCTTCTATGCCTTGCAGCAGAAAGTGAGTGACGCTGCCAGCAATGACAACGAATCACTGGCGGGTGCAGAGCAGGCTGCCGGCGCGAAAGCGGTTGAGACGGGCTGGTTTGGTCACGACAACCTGCCGGAAGAGCTGAACTTTAAACCGGTTTCTGATGCCATCTTCAACGGTGGTCTGGTGGGCGAGAACGGCACACCGGGTAGCAACTCTGACATCATTACCGTAGACGGCGACCGCGCATTCGTTCTGCGTGTGACCGAGCACAAAGCAGAGGCGGTAAAACCGCTGGCAGAAGTGAAAGATCAGGTTGTCGCACAGGTTAAGCACAACAAAGCAGAGCAGCAGGCGAAACTGGATGCTGAGAAGATCCTGGCCGACCTGAAAGCAGGTAAAGATGATGCGCTGAAAGCGGCGGGTCTGAGCTTCGGTGAGGCGAAAACGCTGAGCCGCACGGGTCAGGATCCTGTCAGCCAGGCGGCATTTGGTCTTAGCCTGCCTGCGAAAGATAAGCCAAGCTTCGGCACAACCTCCGACATGCAGGGTAACATTGTTCTGCTGGCGCTGGATGAAGTGAAAGCAGGCACCATGCCAGAAGCGCAGAAGAAAGCGATGGTTCAGGGCATTACGCAAAACAATGCCCAGATCGCATTCGAAGCAATGATGAGCAACCTGCGTAAAGAAGCCAAAATCAAGCTGGGTGACATCATTACTCAGCAGCAATAATTACGTATCTGCTCGCAGATTTTCGTAACGTACTGCAATATCTAAAGGCCGCTTTCGCGGCCTTTTCCATTTCTGCAATCTGCTGTTTGTACCTGTTTTGCGGCGCGGCTATCGTGACGTGGCTGTCAACAAACAAGGAGATAACAGCATGAAACGTGGAATCAAAGCGCTCTTCATTACTCTGGCGCTTGCCAGTGGTGGGATTGTACAGGTGGCAAATGCTGCCACGGCAGTTGATAAAACACCGGCTGTGCAGACTAAAGCCGAGTCATCGGTAAATGGGCAGACGGCTTCTCCATCAAAAGCAGTGCCTGGCGCCAAAAGCGTAAATGATGACGGTACGCGAGTCAGTATCAACTCAGCTTCTGCGGAAGATCTCGCCCGCGCAATGAACGGTGTCGGGCTGAAAAAAGCGCAGGCTATCGTCAGCTACCGTGAAGAGTATGGTCCTTTTAAAACCATCGACGATCTTAAGCAAGTTCCGGGCATGGGCAGTTCACTGGTTGAGCGCAATCTCTCACACCTGACGTTGTAATCACGCAATTACTTGCACAGCGGCAAAAATTTGCCAGGATAAAGAGGTCATACCAGTTATGACCTCTAATCCTATAACAACAGTAAAGGCTATTGCGCTATGCAGACAAAAATCAAAGTCCGCGGGTATCACCTCGATGTGTACCAGCATGTGAATAACGCCCGCTATCTCGAATTTCTTGAAGAGGCTCGCTGGGACGGGCTGGAAAACAGCGAAAGCTTTCAGTGGCTGACCGCGCACAACATCGCATTCGTGGTCGTCAATATTAATATCAACTACCGTCGTCCGGCCGTGTTGGGAGATGTCCTTACCGTCACCAGCCAGGTTCAGCAGCTAAACGGGAAAAGTGGTGTGTTAAGCCAGGTGGTAACACTTGATCCTGAAGGGCAGGTGGTTGCCGATGCGCTGATCACCTTTGTCTGTATTGATCTTAAAACCCAGAAAGCGCTGCCGCTGGAAGGTGAACTGCGTGAAAAGCTGGAGTTGATGATCGTGTAGATTTTTTGTCTTTTATAAAAGACAAAAGGTTTTGTCAGGGATAGAATAATGGACAGGGACTACGTCGTTGTACGTTACCAGACCCGTGATGGGAAAATTCCGTGTGAGGAATGGGTAACGAAAATGCAGAAGAAGGATCCGGAGTTAGCATTTCGGATCCTTCTGCGAATAGACCGGGCGGAAAAAGGCAATTTCGGGAATTATCGTTATCTGAGAAGCGGCGTCTGGGAAATGAAAATGGATTTTGGTCCCGGTTATCGAGTCTATTTTGCTGTTGAACATCGGGAGGTCCTGTTGCTGCTAGTTGGCAGTGACAAAAAGGGCCAATCATCGGACATAAAACTGGCAATAGGCTATTGGAAAGACTATCAAAAGGATAAACCGGATGAGAAAAAGTGAACGAAACTATCCTGCTTCCGTCAGCCATGATGAGGCCGTCGTTAAGATGCTTCGAGAAAATCCGTCTTACGCTCAGCTATACCTTCAGGTTGCTTTGGAGGAGATTTACGAAGACCAGGGGATCCCGGCATATTTAATTGCGTTAAGGCGAGTCATTGAAGCCCAGGGCGGTATTGGCGAAATCTCTGCAAAAGCAGGGCTTTCCCGTCAACAGCTTTACCGAACCCTGTCAGGAAACGGCAACCCAACGCTGACAACGCTGGTGAAAGTCACCCGTGCTGCCGGCGTAAAACTGTTCGACAGCACGGCGAAGTAACTTATTTCAGCCCGGTCTTTTTCTGCAAGGCTGCCATCACGCCAGCTTTATCAGCCAGATAGTGGTTCAGCCCATTCGCACGCAGATTACAGGCCGCGCACTGGCCGCAACCGTCGCCCTTAATGCCGTTGTAGCAGGTGAGGGTTTCGCTGCGGACCATATCCAGTTTGCCCCAGTAGTCGGCCAGCGCCCAGGTCTCTGCTTTATCGAGCCACATCAGCGGCGTTTCAAAGCGGATATCTTTCGCCATCCCCAGATTTACCGCGTGATTGAGCGCTTTAACAAACTCATCGCGGCAGTCCGGGTAGCCGGAGAAGTCGGTTTCACAGACGCCGGTGATCACGGCTTCGGCTTTTACCTGATAGGCGTAAATCGCAGTCAGGGTCAGGAACAGGATGTTACGGCCTGGTACGAAGGTATTCGGAATGCCGCTGGCATCAGGTTCGTAGTCAGGAACAGGAATACTGTCGCGGGTGAGGCTACTGACGGCCAGTTCATTTAGCAGCGTAACGTCCAGTACCTTGTGCGCACGCGCCCCCAGTTTCAGCGCCAGTTCGCGGGCAACGTCGATTTCAGCACGATGACGCTGGCCATAATCGAAAGTTACACAGTGAACTTCATCATACTGATGAAGGGCCTGAACCAGGCAGGTAGTGGAATCTTGTCCTCCGCTGAACACGACGACGGCACGTTTCATAAATTATCTCGACAGTGACGGTAAAGCGTCATGTTACCGCCTGACCACGACGGCGACCAGCTTCTTCACGATTTCGGTGCTGGCAACCAGGCCTGCGTGAAATCAAACCAGCCACGGGTATTCAGTTGGATACCGTTCACACCCGGAGGGGCGCTGATTTGATACTGGTAGTTGAACAAGGGCGTCAGCACTGCGCTCTCCATTAATCCAGTGAATATAGTTTTAAGACCGATATGCCGTGCTTGCTCATCGGCCTGGGTCTGAACGGCATCCAGTGTAGCCTGCAAATGGGCAAACTGAGGGGCGCTCAGCAGATGCGGCCAGAGCGCATCGCAGCGTAGCCACTGCTCAAGCGTATATTCCGGTGCTTCGCCGATTAATCTGTCACCCATCATGATGTCCGCATCTGCAAGCCTCAGACAGCCATCCCACGTTTTCGCGTCGTGGAATATCACCGTAAGGTCACATCCTTGCTGCGCAAGATATTGTTTTAACTGGTTCGCCATCGTGTGTAGCTCGACGGGCAGATGGTAAATCAGGGTCAGCGTTTTCGGCAGTTGAACATCCCTGAGCGCCGGCCACTGCGGAATACTCCATCCGGGGAGCATTTCCTGCGTTGGGGTAATCAGCCCCTCGTTCAGCGGCAGCGTATGCAAGAGTTCAGTGAGGTGGATGATATTGATCAGCCGTCTTGCCTGCATTTCGCTTAATCGTGGGCTCTGTTTCAGGGTGAGATAGCAAAAGCCCAGGCTGGTGCTATTACTCACCAGACGCAGGCTGGCCAGTTCGTCAGGCTCCCCAATGGCGATTTGCACGGGATGACGGCAGCTTGTACCCAGCCCATAGTCAAAGAGTGTCGGTGTTATCCAGAACTCAATCGCTTTTAACAGGGGATGGCTCAGGTGATATTGCTCGTGACTCTCCAGGCGAACCAGATCGGGATCATACACGGTCAGACGGAACGGCCCGCTGCCCGTCATGGCCTGTTCAGGATGCGCCAGGCGACTGCAATACGTCGCCAGCCGGTGCGCAAGCCAGTAATCCGGCTGATGCAAAATAAAGGTCAGGCACTGGGGATGCGTCACGTCGATGCGCGAGACACTCTGGAACAGTTTACGCAGGGCCGGTAAGGCCAGCAGTGCTGTCAGACTTTGCTGTAGCTGCACCGTTTCGACTTTATCGCCGTTGTGCCAGTGCAGCGTGGAGCGGATGTAAAAATCCCAGCGTAGCCCATCGGCTGATACCTCCCAGTGGTGAGCAAGATCGCCCGTGGGTTCGCTGCTGGTGCCGTTAAAACGCGTCAGCCCGGAGAACACTTGCCCTGCCAGGTGCTGCTCAGCTCGCCCGGGTAAAAAGCCCGGGACAAGTGGATCCAGGGAGCGGTAATAGGGGATCCGCAGCGTCGGGGTGTCATTTTGCCAAAGCCCGCCCAGATAAGGGTGGAGCAGCGCGCGCAAATCTTCAGGCGCAAGCTGCGCCAGTTCCAGCGCGTTATGCTGGTGCCCGCTTTTGAGTGCCTCTTCCATCATCTCATTACGCAGCGATTCTGGCGTGACATGAAACGTGAGAGTGCCGCGCTTACCGCGCCCGGACTGGGCCTGCCAGCTTAACCAGCCTGCCTCCTGTGCCTGGCGCAGGAGTGTGCGCACATGCCGCTCACTGCAAAAACAGCGGCTGGCGAGCTCGGTAATGGTGACCTGCTGCGGCGCACCTGCTGAAGGTTGCCACAGGCGTTGATACTGATTGAGGCGATTAAGCTGGCGCATGATAAACCCGGAACAATAATTTCCATCTATTCACTATTACTTCCGTATATCTCAGGCAATACTGATGCACAAGTTAAACGCATCACATTTTCGGGAGTAATCATGGCCAGGCTCGCTGCATTTGATATGGACGGCACTCTGTTAATGCCGGATCACCGTTTAGGCGATAAAACCCTGAATACCCTGAAGCGCCTGCATGAGCATGATATTACCCTGACTTTTGCCACGGGCCGCCATGTGCTGGAAATGCGCCATCTGCTCGGGGCTTTTTCGCTGGATGCGTTTCTGATAACCGGCAACGGGACGCGAATTCACTCCGTTGAAGGGGATGTATTGCATCGTCAGGATCTCAGCCCGGAAGTGGCGGATATTGTGCTGCACAGTACCTGGGATACCCAGGCCAGCGTGCATGTCTTTAATGACGAAGGGTGGTTTACCGGGCGAGAAATACCGGAAATGCTGCACGCACATGTCTATAGCGGTTTTAAATATCAGTTAATCGATCTGCGCCGTATTCCCGCGCACTCGGTGACGAAAATCTGTTTCTGCGGCGATCATGACGATCTGTGCCGTCTGCGCATTCAGCTTAATGAGGCATTAGGCGACCGTGCACATTTGACGTTCTCGGCGGTTGATTGCCTGGAGGTGCTGCCAGTGGGCTGCAATAAAGGCTCGGCGCTGGCGGTACTGAGCAACCATCTGGGCTTCACGATGCAGGATTGTATGGCGTTTGGCGACGCCATGAACGACCGCGAGATGCTGGGAAGCGTCGGCCGCGGTCTGATTATGGGGAATGCGATGCCGCAGCTTAAAGCGGAGCTACCTCATCTGCCCGTTATTGGACACTGCCGTAACGAAGCGGTGTCCCACTTTTTGACTCATTGGCTGGACAAAAACAACCTCCCATATTCCCCCGAATAGTGAGACCCTTCCAGCAAGCCAGACTTCGGTCTGGCTTTTTTTATTTCAGCAGCTGCGCGATTTGCGCCTTCCAGGGTTCAATATCACCGATATTCGCCTGCACCCACTCTGCGTTGTAATAGGTATCAAGATAACGCTCGCCGCTGTCGCACAGCAGCGTAACGATAGAGCCGGTGCGACCTTCATCGCGCATCCGCACGGCCAGTTGCAACGCGCCCCACATGTTTGTGCCCGTAGAGGCACCCACTTTGCGGCCGAGCTGTGTTTCCAGCCAGTGCGCTGTCGCAACGCTTGCTGCATCAGGTACGCGCAGCATTTCGTCGACGACATCGGGAATAAACGAGGGCTCAACGCGCGGGCGGCCAATACCTTCAATTTTACTCCCCACCGGGCTACGCAGTGCGGCATCTCGGGTTTGCCAGTAGTCGAGAAATACGGAGTTCTGCGGGTCAACCACCATCAGCTGTGTGTCGTAACCCTGGCAGCGGATGTAGCGGCCAATGGTGGCCGACGTACCGCCCGTGCCTGCGCTCATCACAATGTATGAAGGAACGGGATGAGGTTCGTGCGTCATCTGGCGGAAGATACTGTCCGCGATGTTGTTATTCCCGCGCCAGTCCGTCGCTCGCTCGGCAAAGGTGAACTGATCCATATAGTGACCATTCAGCTCGCGAGCCAGCATTTCAGAAGCGGCGTAAATTTCGCAGGCGCTTTCGACAAAGTGGCAACGCCCGCCGTAAAACTCAATTTGCTCAATTTTGCGTTTGGCCGTGCAGTAGGGCATGACGGCGATAAACGGCAGGCCTAACAGCCGGGCAAAATAGGCTTCGGATACCGCGGTGGAGCCTGATGACGATTCAATGATCGTGGTGCCTTCTTTAATCCAGCCGTTACACAAACCGTATAAGAATAGCGAACGGGCCAGGCGATGTTTCAGGCTACCGGTAGGATGGGTGCTTTCATCTTTCAGGTAGAGCTGAATGCCCGCAAATCCAGGCAGAGCGAGGCGGATTAAATGGGTATCTGCCGAGCGCTGATAGTCGGCATTTATTTCGCTGATGGCATGTTTGACCCAGGTGCTATTCATCGTATGTATCCGTTTGTCATTTTGTGCCCAGCATAGCGAAAAGCACAGAAAAAATTGTTGCTATCTGACCTTTAAAATAGAATGAAGGGAGAAAAATTTTCTCTGCGAGGTGGGTATGCTAGATAAAATTGACCGCAAGCTTCTTTCATTGTTGCAAAGCGACTGCACCCTCTCTTTGCAGGCGCTGGCAGATGCCGTTAATCTGACCACCACACCGTGCTGGAAGCGCCTCAAAAAGCTGGAAGATGACGGCATTTTGCTGGGGCGTGTTGCACTTTTAGATCCCGAAAAATTGGGGCTTGGACTGACCGCATTTGTCCTGATAAAAACGCAGCATCACAGCAGCGACTGGTATTGCCGCTTTGTCACTCAGGTCTCTGAAATGCCGGAGGTTCTCGGGTTCTGGCGCATGGCAGGGGAATATGACTATCTGATGCGCGTCCAGGTGGCCGATATGAAGCGTTACGATGATTTTTATAAGCGACTGGTCAACAGTGTACCGGGCTTGTCGGACGTCACATCGAGCTTCGCTATGGAACAAATAAAATACACCACAGCATTACCTATTGAATAACTTCGTAAAATACCTTCAGGAAAATACCGCGTGCGATTATTTGCCCAACTAAGCTGGTACTTTCGTCGGGAGTGGCAACGCTATCTCGGCGCAGTCTGCCTGCTTATTATCATTGCCATTCTGCAACTGATCCCGCCCAAAGTGGTGGGATATGTGGTGGATGGCGTCACCGAACAGCATTACACCACCGCACGGGTGTTGATGTGGATTGGCACGCTGGTGCTGACAGCGGTGATAGTCTACCTGCTGCGCTACGTCTGGCGCGTCCTGTTATTCGGGGCGTCTTATCAGCTCGCCGTTGAGCTGCGTGAAGACTTTTACCGCCAGCTGAGCCGCCAGCATCCCGAATTTTACCTGCGTCACCGTACCGGGGATTTAATCGCCCGCGCCACCAACGACGTTGACCGTGTGGTGTTTGCCGCCGGGGAAGGGGTGTTAACCCTGGTGGACTCTCTGGTGATGGGGTGCGCGGTACTGATTGTGATGTCGACGCAAATCAGCTGGCAACTGACGCTGCTGGCTCTGCTGCCGATGCCGCTGATGGCGCTGGCGATCAATCGCTACGGCGAAAAACTGCATGAGCGTTTCAAACTGGCGCAGGCGGCGTTTTCATCACTCAACGACCGCACCCAGGAGAGCATGACCAGTATCCGCATGATCAAAGCCTTTGGTCTGGAAGACAGACAGTCCGCGCTGTTTGCTGCCGATGCGGCGGATACCGGAGCGAAAAACATGCGGGTGGCGCGGATCGACGCGCGTTTTGACCCGACGATTTATATCGCTATCGGTATGGCGAACCTGCTGGCTATCGGCGGCGGTAGCTGGATGGTGGTACACGACATGATGACGCTTGGCCAGTTAACCAGTTTCGCGATGTATCTGGGGCTGATGATTTGGCCAATGCTGGCGCTGGCCTGGATGTTTAACATTGTTGAGCGAGGCAGCGCTGCCTACAGCCGCATTCGCGCCATGCTGGCCGAAGCGCCAGTGGTTAACGACGGCAGTGAAACGGTGCCGGAAGGGCGCGGGATAATGAAAGCGGATATCGGTTCGTTTTCCTACCCGCAAACGGAACACCCGGTGCTTGAAAACGTCAATTTCACGCTGCAACCGGGCCAGATGTTGGGCGTTTGCGGCCCGACGGGTTCCGGCAAAAGCACTCTGCTTTCGCTTATTCAGCGTCACTTTGATGTGACTCAGGGGGATATTCGCTTCCACAATATCCCGCTGACGCGCCTGCTGCTGGACGACTGGCGCAGCCGCCTGGCGGTGGTCAGCCAGACACCGTTTTTATTCTCTGACACTGTGGCGAATAACATTGCTCTCGGCCACCCAACGGCGACGCAGGAAGAGATTGAACATGTCGCGCGTCTTGCCAGCGTTCATGACGATATTTTGCGTCTGCCGCAGGGCTATGACACCGAAGTGGGCGAACGTGGCGTGATGCTGTCCGGTGGGCAAAAACAGCGTATTTCGATTGCCCGCGCGCTGCTGCTGAACGCTGAAATCCTGATCCTGGATGATGCGCTTTCGGCGGTGGATGGCCGTACTGAACATCAGATCCTGCACAACCTGCGCCAGTGGGGCGAAGGGCGTACGGTGATCATTAGCGCGCATCGTTTGTCGGCGCTGACCGAAGCCAGTGAAATTCTGGTGATGCAGCACGGGCA
The DNA here is from genome assembly GCF_011752765.1 of Enterobacter sp. Tr-810. Taxonomy (NCBI): domain Bacteria; kingdom Pseudomonadati; phylum Pseudomonadota; class Gammaproteobacteria; order Enterobacterales; family Enterobacteriaceae; genus Enterobacter; species Enterobacter sp. Tr-810. The sequence goes on from NZ_VWWW01000003.1 coordinate 167,273, forward strand.
CATCGCCCAGCGCGGGCAGCACGACCAGCTGACAGAACAACCCGGTTGGTATCGCGATATGTATCGTTATCAGCAGCTTGAAGCTGCGCTGGATGATGCTCCGGAGCAGGATGAGGAGACCACCAATGCGTAAGCTGGGAACGATGTGGCCAACGTTAAAACGACTGCTTTCCTATGGTTCGCCGTGGCGCAAACCGCTGTCGATTGCCGTCCTTCTGCTGTGGATCGCGGCGATTGCTGAAGTGAGCGGCCCGCTGCTCATCAGTTATTTCATCGATAACATGGTGGCGAAACACTATCTGCCGCTGGGGCTGGTGGCGGGATTAGGCGTTGCCTACATTGGGCTACAGCTGACGGCTGCCGGGCTGCACTATACGCAGTCGTTGCTGTTTAACCGCGCGGCCGTCGGCGTCGTGCAGCAGTTACGCACGGACGTGATGGATGCGGCGCTGCGCCAGCCGCTGAGCGAATTCGATACTCAGCCTGTCGGGCAAGTTATCTCGCGGGTGACCAACGATACGGAAGTTATCCGGGATCTGTATGTCACCGTCGTGGCGACGGTATTACGCAGTGCGGCGTTGATTGGCGCAATGCTGGTGGCGATGTTTAGCCTCGACTGGCGCATGGCGCTGGTGGCGATCACCATCTTCCCGGCAGTGCTGATTGTGATGGTTATCTATCAACGCTACAGCACGCCGATTGTTCGTCGCGTGCGTGCGTATCTGGCCGATATCAATGATGGCTTCAACGAAGTGATCAACGGCATGAGCGTCATCCAGCAGTTCCGCCAGCAGGCACGTTTTGGCGAGCGAATGGGGGAGGCCAGTCGTTCACACTACATGGCGCGAATGCAGACGCTGCGCCTGGATGGTTTCCTGTTACGTCCTTTGCTGAGTCTTTTCTCTGCGCTGGTGCTCTGCGGCTTGCTGATGCTGTTTGGTCTGACGTCAGGCGGCACTATTGAAGTGGGCGTGTTGTATGCCTTTATTAGTTATCTTGGGCGTCTCAATGAACCGCTGATTGAGCTCACCACGCAGCAATCCATGCTGCAACAGGCCGTGGTTGCGGGAGAGCGCGTCTTTGAGCTTATGGACCGGCCGCGTCAGACCTACGGTGATGATGACCGTAGTCTGCAAAGCGGTGCTATTACCTTTGATAATGTCTCATTTGCTTATCGTGATGACCGGCTTGTCCTCCAGGACGTTAGCCTTGATGTGCCGTCACGCGGCTTTGTGGCGCTGGTGGGCCATACCGGTAGCGGTAAGAGCACCCTCGCCAGTTTGCTGATGGGTTACTACCCGCTGACAAAAGGGGAGATCCGCCTGGACGGGCGTCCACTGTCTTCCCTGAGCCACAATGTGCTGCGTAAAGGGGTGGCAATGGTGCAGCAAGACCCGGTGGTACTGGCGGATACCTTCTACGCCAACGTCACGCTGGGTAGGCCTTATACGCATGAGCAGGTCTGGGCGGTGCTGGAAACCGTGCAGCTGGCAGAGCTGGCACGCGGTCTGCCCGAGGGTATCGACACCCGACTGGGCGAGCAGGGGAACAATCTCTCGGTTGGGCAAAAACAGCTGCTGGCGCTGGCGCGGGTACTGATTGAAACGCCGCAAGTGCTCATTCTTGATGAGGCAACCGCCAGTATCGACTCCGGTACGGAGCAGGCTATCCAGCAGGCGCTGGCAGCCGTGCGCGATCATACAACGCTTGTCGTCATCGCCCACCGCCTGTCAACGATTGTTGATGCCGATACTATTCTGGTGCTGCATCGCGGCCAGGCCGTTGAGCGCGGGACGCATCGCCAGCTGTTAGAGGCGAAAGGGCGTTACTGGCAGATGTACCAGTTGCAGCTGGCGGGTGAAGAGCTGGCTGCCAGTGCGCGCGAAGAGGAGTCGCTCAGCGCCTGATGCACCAAAATCAGGCAAGGCGCTAACACTCACAACTGTTGGTGCAAAACTGAAACGCATCATGCACTGTCATGGTGCGTTTTTTTTCGCCACTCCATCACAGAATGCCCTGCCGTGCTCATTGCGCCGCTTTTTCCCCCTTTTTTCAATTCTGGCACACCCCTTGCAATATCTCCTGCGTGTTAGCTGCGGCCATTACCGAATTCTGACTGGAGGGGATTTATGAAGCTGGTTACGGTTGTAATCAAACCATTCAAACTTGAAGACGTTCGTGAAGCATTGTCTTCCATGGGTATTCAGGGACTGACTGTCACCGAAGTGAAAGGCTTTGGTCGTCAGAAAGGTCATGCCGAGCTTTATCGTGGGGCGGAATACAGCGTTAACTTCCTGCCTAAAGTGAAGATTGATGTCGCAATCGCTGACGATCAGCTTGATGAAGTGATTGATGTCATTAGCAAAGCGGCCTACACCGGCAAAATTGGCGACGGCAAAATTTTCGTTGCCGAGTTGCAGCGCGTGATTCGTATCCGTACGGGCGAATCCGACGAAGCGGCATTGTAAGTAACTCCTGGCACACAGTGATAGGGATCGAGAAAATGAAGATAGCAACAATCAAAACGGGTCTGGGTTCGCTGGCACTGCTGCCAGGCCTGGCAATGGCTGCCCCTGCGGTGGCAGACAAAGCCGATAACGCCTTTATGATGATCTGCACCGCGCTGGTGCTGTTCATGACTATCCCGGGCATTGCGCTGTTCTACGGCGGCCTGATCCGCGGTAAAAACGTCCTCTCCATGCTGACGCAGGTTGCCGTGACGTTCGCACTGGTGTGCGTGCTGTGGGTGGTCTACGGTTACTCGCTGGCTTTTGGCGAAGGCAACGCCTTCTTCGGCAACCTCAACTGGGCGATGCTGAAAAATATCGAACTGACCGCGCTGATGGGCAGCTTCTATCAGTACATCCACGTTGCCTTCCAGGGGTCGTTCGCCTGTATCACTGTGGGGCTGATTGTGGGTGCACTGGCTGAGCGTATTCGCTTCTCTGCGGTGCTGATCTTTGTGGTGGTCTGGTTGACGCTCTCCTACGTGCCGATTGCGCATATGGTGTGGGGCGGTGGTCTGCTGGCGACGCACGGTGCGCTGGACTTCGCGGGCGGTACTGTTGTGCACATTAACGCTGCGGTAGCAGGCCTGGTTGGTGCATACCTGATTGGCAAACGTGTGGGCTTTGGCAAAGAAGCCTTCAAACCACACAACCTGCCAATGGTGTTTACCGGTACGGCTATCCTCTACTTTGGCTGGTTCGGTTTCAACGCCGGTTCAGCAAGTGCTGCGAACGAAATCGCTGCGCTGGCCTTCGTGAATACCGTTATTGCCACGGCGGGCGCTATCCTCTCCTGGGTATTTGGCGAGTGGGCTGTTCGCGGTAAACCTTCTCTGCTGGGTGCATGTTCTGGTGCGATCGCCGGTCTGGTTGGTATCACCCCTGCGTGTGGCTATGTAGGTGTAGGTGGCGCGCTGCTTATCGGTCTGGTTGCGGGGCTGGCTGGCCTGTGGGGTGTGACTGCGCTGAAACGTGTTCTGCGCGTTGATGACCCTTGCGATGTGTTCGGCGTGCACGGCGTGTGCGGCATCATCGGGTGTATCATGACCGGTATCTTTGCGGCGAAATCACTGGGTGGAGTGGGTTACGCAGAAGGCGTCACCATGGTTCACCAGGTGCTGGTACAGCTGGAAAGTATCGCCATCACCGTTGTCTGGTCTGCCGTTGTGGCCTTTATCGGCTATAAACTGGCTGACATGACCGTCGGTCTGCGTGTTCCCGAAGAACAGGAACGCGAAGGTCTGGACGTCAACAGCCACGGCGAGAATGCGTATAACGCCTGATAAACAGCAAAACGGCAACCTCAGGTTGCCGTTTTTCATGTTTGTACCCTCTCCCGGTGGGAGAGGGTCAGGGTGAGGGCATCAGGCCGCACAAAATTACCCCCGATTACGCATTACCCCTTCCTGCACCGTCGATGCCACCAGAACGCCATCCTGAGTATAAAACTCGCCGCGTACAAACCCGCGAGCGCTGGATGCCGACGTACTTTCCACGCTGTAGAGTAACCAGTCATTCATATTGAACGGGCGGTGGAACCACATGGAGTGGTCAATCGTCGCAACCTGCATCCCTTTTTCCAGGAACCCAACGCCGTGCGGTTGTAGGGCAACCGGCAGGAAGTTGAAGTCTGATGCGTAACCCAGCAGATACTGATGGACGCGGAAATCCTCCGGCACAGTGCCGTTGGCGCGGATCCACACCTGACGCTTTGGCTCAGCAACATGGCCTTTCATCGGGTTATGGAACTCGACAGGGCGAATTTCCAGCGGCTTATCGCACAGGAATTTCTCTTTCACCTGCGGTGGCAGCAGGTGCGCCAGCGCACGCGCGATATCGGTTTCTGATTTAAGCTCTTCTGGCGATGGGGATGGCGGCATCACTTTCTGATGCTCATAACCCGGTTCCGGCGCCTGGAAAGAGGCTGTCATATAAAAGATAGGTTTGCCATTCTGAATGGCGGCCACGCGGCGGGCACTAAAACTGTTGCCGTCACGCAGCACTTCAACGTCATAAACAATCGGTTTGGCGCTGTCGCCAGGGCGTAAGAAGTAGCTGTGGAAAGAGTGCACCAGACGGTCTGCCGGGACGGTCTCTTTAGCGGCATACAATGCCTGTCCAACGACTTGCCCGCCGAAGACCTGGCGTAAGCCCAAATCTTCGCTCTGTCCGCGAAAGAGTCCTTCCTCAATTTTTTCCAGGTTCAGTAATGTCAGCAGATTGTTCAGTGCCTGACTCATAGTTGTCCTCAATAAAACGCCGTGGCGAAAGATAAGCAGAGTATAACGCAGATTTGAAAGTGGTCCGATGGGTAGAATAATCTGAATATCGGGCTGAAATTAGGCATTAATCAGTGATTTGTGCCACACTTGTTACGTTATCTAAATGTTAACGACATCGGATGGGATCGATCCCGCTGGTGCATTGATGATAAGGAGACTTCAATGAAACTCGTGCACATAGTAAGTGGTTTAGCGGTAGCGGTGGCATTGACGGCCTGCGCAGGTAAGCACGCCAATACCCAGGCGCCAGCGCCGGATCCAAATACTGTTGACACGCTTTCGCAGCAGACCTCTCAGCCTAACGTTTCTGGTACGGTATGGATCCGTCAGAAAGTGGCTTTACCGCCAGACGCTGTGTTAACGGTCACCCTGTCGGATGCCTCCCTGGCTGATGCACCTGCCAAAGTGTTGTCGCAAAGAGCGGTGCGTACCATCGGTAAACAGGCTCCGTTCAGCTTCGTGTTGCCGTACAACCCGGCTGAGATCCAGCCTAATGCGCGTATATTGCTGAGTGCAGCAGTCACCGTTAACGGTAAACTGATGTTTATCACTGATACGGTTCAGGAAGTGATTAACCACGGTGGGACAAAAGCCGATCTGAATCTGGTTGCGGTACAGCAGACAGAAGTTCCTGTTTCAGCGCAGCCGCCAGTTGCCGCTGAGCCACCTGCCTCAATCCAGCAGTAATGACCTATGCCCTCTTCCCGGTGAAGAGGGCAGCTTTCTAGTACACCCAGCGATATTTCTGTAAATCGATTTTCCCGCCCCCCGACACCTGTACACCTTCAGCAAGCAATGCCTGACGCTGGCGCTGTAAATCCGGGCCTGTCAGTGAGATGGTCCCGTGACGATTAACCACCCGATGCCAGGGTAGGGTGCTGCCTTCCGGTAACCGTTTCAATACGCCGCCGACCTGACGTGCCGCGCGGGGTGAGCCTGCCAGTCGGGCGACATCTCCGTAAGTGGTTACGTAGCCTTCGGGTATTGAGGCGACAATCTGCCAGACTCTGACAGGGAATGAGTCAGGTAACGGTTCGGGAATCGAATCGAAAGCGTCCATTGTGTTTACCAGACAAGAAAAACCACAGGATAAGCGACCCCTGGTAGATTGTGAAGGCGCAATAACCCTGCTCAGGAGGGCTGCTGGACGGTGAATTCCAGTGCCAGGCCGATCACTTTTGTGCTGCTGGCAGCGGGCTGTTCACGCATTGCCACCAGGCTTTCCAGAAACTTCAGTTTCCTTGCCTGGGTATTGATGATGAGTTTGGCACGCAGGTCGGGCAGGGCCTGCGAGCAGATTGGATAAATCACCCGCCCGGAAACGGCGACAGGAATTCTGCGCAGATTGACGTAACGCACCACACCGACCGTGGAATAGAGCACGGCAACAGGCGTGACAAAAAGCATCGGCTGTTCGCTGATGGTCACGAAATCCAGCAGCAGTTCAGGACGCAGGTAATTCAGCCCCTTGTGGTGAAGGGTTACGCCATCGATGGCCGGCATAGCGAGCGTCAGTGTCTGGGGTAATGTGCTAATCATGGATGTGCCCTGCATGAATGAAACGCATTCGAACAGTGTGGCATAGGCGCGCTAATTTACTGCGAAGAGACTCGCAATCTGTACTTCTCTGGCTGTTACCTGCCTTAAGTTGCATCACGGTTGTGCAATAAACCGTCATCCGAATGCCAGCGGCTTGCAATTGCCGGACAGCACAGGGATAATGCGCCAGCGCGTTGGTTAACAACGCTCTCAATGGGGGCTCTGTTGGTTCTCCCGCAACGCTACTCTGTTCACCAGGTCAGGTCCGGAAGGAAGCAGCCAGGGCAGACGACGTGTGTGCCGGGATGTAGCTGGCAGGGCCCCCACCCATTTCTGCTCTCCTCAGATTTTACCGAATCTTTTTCGTTCCCCAACCTTGTGCTTGTTGCCTAATTCCACAGGAATTAAAGGTATTTAATTCAATATGTAATATATCATTCATTCAACTGAAATATTATTGTCATAAACATGTAATAATAGACTGCCATTTTATATTCGGATGTCTTTTTTCTGTCATAAGTAAAAAATATAAATCTGGATTACATTGTTAACTTCGTGTATTAAATAAAGAACTTATTCCGAAGGGAAGTGACAATCATGGCTACTGCGGTATTAAACGTTAAGATTGATGAAGCGCTAAAAGAAAGACTTCGCCACTACGCAGAAGTAAATAATGAGAATTTAAGCGTGACCACAGAGAAACTGCTACAGCTGGCATTTGAAGCGGTAGAAGAGGTGGGAGTATCGGAAGAGGATATTGATAATCAGCATACGGAAGAAGAGAGTGTAACTCCTTTTACTCCTAAAGAAATCAAGGCTCTACGTAAACTTCTGAAGAAGAGAAAATGAAACAACAACTGTCAACTGCCAATGACTACAAAGAGGCCTGCGATTTGTTGCGTTCAGGCTATGTGAAGCATGTACGTCTTGGCTGGAATGTAGGTAGTGATGAGTTCTTTCGGATTGCGTCTGACTGGTGTGATACTGGCGCAAAAATAAAGAAAGAAGGAGAAAGCTTCGTTATTTCTCTTAAGGGTTTCCCTATTCCTCCTCAGCACTAAGTACCATTCTGTGAAAACTGCTGACTGCATTCATTTCAGTCAGCAGTTTTTATTCTTAATTTCGCTGTGAAATTATTTGTGATAATAATCACGGGTCATTATGTAACCAGCGTAAATTTCAACCCCAGATTTAATCTTCATCACATTAAACAATGCTCCTTTTTATGGCAGGGGCCGTGGTTTTATTTAATGCCGTCCACAGCGGCTTGATTCTCATCAGCGCGCCCTCAAGCTCTGCCGGGTCAAGCGTAAAGGGCATACGCAAATAGCGGTCAAACGCCCCCGACAGGCCAAATCGTGTTCCGGTACCCAGATTAATCCCCAGCGTTTCTGCCCGTGCGGCAAGCTGTGTTGCCTGCATTCCTGGCAGTTCCACCCAGTAAGAAAGCCCGCCTTCCGCGTCGTAGAAAGACCACTCCGGGAAATGTTCACGCAGCAGTTCACCGCACCGCTTACGGCGTTCGGCCAGCATTTGCCGTCGGGCAGGCAAAAACGTGTCGCCGTTTTCGATAAGCCACAGCGTTGCCAGCTGTTCCAGCACCGGTGAGCCCAAATCAAGGGTATCGCGAGTCTGGGCGAGGGTAGCAATGGTGCGCGATGACGCGCGGATCCAGCCCAGACGCAGGCCACCCCAGAAACTTTTTCCTGCCGAGCCCAGGGTGATGACCGTCGCCTCCGGGTTAAAGGATGCCAGCGGCGGGGGCGGTGGAGAATCAAACCAGAGATCCACCATGGTTTCATCGACAACCAGTGTGGTGCGGGTCTGTGCGGCAATGTCGGTTATCGCTTTGCGGGTCGGGATGTCCATACAGCGCCCTGTCGGGTTATGGAAATCCGGCATCAGGTAGGCCAGGCGTGGCGCGGTTTGCGCAAGCGTTGCGGCGAAACCGTCGGTATCCCAGCCCGTTTGTGGTAAGGAGACGCCTACCGGACGACACAACGCCCCCTGGATAGCGGCGATGGCCAGCGGGTAGGTTGGATGATCCACCACAACGCGGTCACCGGGGCCCGTCATCATGCGTAACACCAGCGCGAAGGCGCTGACTGCGCCGTTGACGACCATCACTTCGTCTGCTCGAGTCGCCAGCCCGCGTGCGGTATAGCGTGCGGCAATGGCTTCCCGTAGGGCCAGTAATCCGGACTGATCGTAACCCGTGAGCGAAAGATACTGCGTAATGGCCGATAGCGCGTACGTATAGGCCTGGTGAATTTCCGGCCCGGCGTTGAGTGCCGCGGTGGAAAGATCCAGTGCTACGCTTGCCGCAGAGAGAGTCGGTACGGCCCGGGAATCCGGCAGGATCACGCGTGAACCACTGCCATGACGACTCTCCAGATAACCCTCATCCCGTAGGCGGGCTAATGCACTGCTGATGGTGGTACGACTGACGTCCAGCGAAGAGGCCAGTTCACGCTCGCCCGGCAAACGGGTGTTAAGTGCCAGCCGGCCATCAAGAATAAGCAGGCGCAAGGCATCTGCCAGCTGTCGCCAGAGTGGTGTGCGGGATGTGGTTTGCTGCCAGTGGCCTAACAAGCGTACCAGTGACTGACTACCAAAACGACGAGATGACATATGCAGTCCACTATTTGAAAACTGGACATTAATCATAAGACCATTTTCGCCGAAGATGAAAGCCTGGTTCTTCGGAGAAGATAAAAATGTTACGTCGTCTGGTACAACTTTATGTCGGATTAGGGCTGTATGGTCTTTCAACCGCAATGTTTATTCGTTCCGATCTGGGTGTCGATCCGTGGGACGTATTTCACCTTGGGGTGGCAATACAGCTGGGTATGAGCATTGGTACAGTGATTATTTTAACCGGTGCTGCGGTGCTGCTGTTTTGGGTCCCGCTGCGGCAGTGGCCTGGGCTTGGCACGATAAGTAACGTCATTTGTATTGGCCTGGCTGCCGATGCGACGATGGCGCTGATCCCTGAGCTGACTTCACTTCCCCTGCGTATTGCTCTGCTGGTAGCGGGCATTGTGGTTAATGCGATAGCGACAGGGATGTATATTGGCGCCGGTTTTGGGCCTGGCCCCCGCGACGGCCTGATGACAGGCATTCATGCCCGACTGGGCTGGTCTATCCGCAGTGTGCGTACGTCCATTGAGGTATCGGTGTTACTGATTGGTATCATGCTTGGTGGGTCGTTCGGTGTCGGTACGGTGCTGTATGCATTAACCATTGGCCCGCTGATCCAGATCTGCCTGCCCTGGTTTCGCCAGAAGCCGCAGGTGCAAAAGATACCTCAGCCTGAGCAAGTTGTTTAATTATGCGAAGCGCTCACAAGTATTAACGGCGCGGCTGTGCCAGAATATCGGCATCTCTTGTCGCGATGTCAGAATGCATGAAAGCTATCACTCTTTATGACGTAGCCCTCCTCGCTGGGGTTTCTTATCAGACCGTTTCCCGCGTGATAAATGATGCGGAGCATGTCTCCGCCCGCACGCGGGAAAAGGTGCAGCAGGCCATGGCGGAACTGAACTATGTGCCCAACCGTGGCGCGCAACAGCTGGCGGGTAAACGCACCCGAACGCTGGGTCTGATTACAACCGATCTGGCGCTTCACGCCCCTTCGCAAATTGCTTCTGCGGTAAAAACTCGTGCGGTGGAGAAGGGGGCGAGTGTGCTGATTTCTATGGTGGAACACCCACAACGCTGTCAGGCCGCCGTGCAGGAACTCCTGGCGCAACGTGTTGACGGGCTGCTGGTGAACGTGCCGCTGGAAGACGCTGAAGCCGAACAACTCAGGGCGCTGGCATCACCCGTGCCGGTGCTGTTTTTGGATGTTTCACCCTCTGCGCCGGTTAATAGCCTGGTCTTTGATGCAGCCCAGGGAGCACAACTGGGGGCTGAACATCTTATCTCGTTGGGCCATCAGCGTATTGCCCTGCTGAATGGGCCTGAAAGCTCTGTCTCTGCCAGAGCACGCCGGGTCGGGTGGCAGGCTTCGCTGGCGCAGGCCGGGCTTGAACCTGCCGGTGTAGCATTCGGTGACTGGAGTGCCGCCTCCGGTTACGAAAAGGGTCATCAGCTTATATCGGGCCCGGCGCTGCCGGAGGCGATTCTGGTAGCGAACGATCAGATGGCGTTAGGGGTGATGCGCGCCTGCGCGGAAAAAGGCATTGCTGTGCCCGGGCAGATCTCCGTTGTGGGTTTTGATGACACAACCGATAGCGCCTGGTTCTCTCCGCCATTGACCACGGTTCGCCAGGCATTTCGTGAGGCAGGCGAACGCAGCGTTGAGTGGCTACTGACCGCGTCTTCCGGCAACGAATGCTGGCAAACGCAACTTCCGGTGACCCTTATTACCCGTCACTCCAGCGCCCGCCGCACGTCGCAGCAGGCGGATCGTGAAGATCTGGCCCGGCAGCTGAAAACCCTGGCACTCCTGGCTGAACAATTAGCACGCGAATAGGACTTTTGTGATCTGACTCGCTTCGCCGCGATCGGACGCTTTACCGCAAGGTTTTGCCAGGGCATGTTGACATAAATTGTGAGCGCTTCGCATAGAGGATAATATGTCAAACACATCGCCGCTGACACTCAGCGCACTTCTGGCTCGTCGGGACTGGGAAAATCCTGGTGTTACACAGTGGAACCGGCTGGCGGCCCACGCACCGTTTCACAGCTGGCGTGATGAACAACACGCCAGAGATGAGCAGAAAGCCTTGAATAAGCGTTCTCTTAACGGGGAGTGGCGTTTCAACTTTTATGCCGCGCCAGAACGTGTTCCGCAAGAATGGGTAGATGAAAACTGCGACGACGCTGTTCCGATGCCCGTGCCGTCTAACTGGCAGATGCAGGGCTTTGATACCCCAATTTATACCAACGTCACTTACCCTTTTGCCGTTAACCCGCCCTTTGTCCCGCAAGAAAATCCTACGGGTTGTTATTCGCTCACATTTGAGGTGGACGATGCATGGCTGTTGAGCGGGCAGACCCGAATTATCTTTGATGGGGTGAATTCAGCTTTTCATCTGTGGTGTAACGGCCACTGGATTGGCTATTCCCAGGACAGCCGTCTGCCTGCTGAATTTGATCTCTCGACAGTACTTCGTCCGGGCCTGAACCGCGTAGCAGTCATGGTGCTGCGCTGGTGTGACGGGAGCTATCTTGAAGATCAGGACATGTGGCGGATGAGCGGTATCTTCCGCGATGTGTCGTTACTGCATAAACCGGAAACGCAGATTGCGGATTACCATGTTGTCACTGAGTTAAATACCGAATTAGACCGGGCGGTGCTCAGGGTGGACGTGGCACTTGCCGGAAGCCAATACGCTGAGTGTGACGTGGCGCTTACCCTGTGGCGAAACGGTGAGCCGTGCGCCACGGCAACCCAGCGCCCCGGCTCGGAAATTGTGGATGAGCGCGGCAACTGGGCCGAGCGCTTAACGGTGTCGATGCCTGTTGTGGCACCTGCATTATGGAGCGCCGAAATTCCGGCGCTGTATCGCCTGACGATTGCGCTGAGGGATGCGCAGGGGCGGGTCATCGAGTGCGAGGCCTGTGACGTGGGCTTTCGACGTGTAGAGATAAGCAACGGCCTGCTTAAACTCAATGGCAAACCGTTACTGATTCGCGGCGCTAACCGGCATGAACATCACCCTGAAAACGGGCAGGTGATGGATGAAGCCACCATGCGCCGCGACATCGAGTTGCTGAAGCAGCACAACTTTAACGCGGTGCGCTGTTCGCATTATCCCAACCATCCGTTATGGTACACGCTTTGCGATCGCTATGGCCTGTACGTGGTAGATGAAGCCAACATTGAAACGCACGGCATGGTGCCGATGAGCCGTCTGGCTGACGATCCGCGCTGGTTGCCCGCCATGAGCGAGCGCGTCACCCGCATGGTGCTGCGCGACCGTAATCATCCGTCGATTATCATCTGGTCGCTCGGAAACGAATCCGGCCACGGTGCTAACCACGATGCGCTCTACCGCTGGCTGAAAACCACCGATCCGACCCGTCCGGTGCAGTACGAAGGCGGTGGCGCAAATACCGCAGCAACTGACATTGTGTGCCCGATGTATGCGCGCGTTGATCAGGATCAGCCGTTCCCGGCCGTACCGAAATGGTCAATCAAGAAATGGATCGGGATGCCGGATGAAACACGTCCGCTGATCTTGTGCGAATACGCTCATGCAATGGGCAACAGTTTCGGTGGCTTTGCAAAATACTGGCAGGCGTTTCGAACCCACCCGCGTTTGCAGGGCGGGTTCGTCTGGGACTGGGTTGACCAGGCGCTGACGAAGAAAGACGAAAGCGGCAATGTGTTCTGGGCGTATGGTGGTGATTTTGGTGATAAACCGAATGACCGACAGTTTTGCCTGAACGGACTGGTGTTCCCTGACCGCACGCCGCATCCGGCATTGTATGAAGCCCAGCGCACGCAGCAATTCTTCACCTTTAGCCTGGTAAGTACCTCGCCACTGGTGATTGAGATTAAAAGTGACTACCTGTTCCGCAACACCGATAACGAACAGCTGAGATGGACGATCACCCGGGAAGGGAATGTGCTGGGAGCGGGCGACATTACCCTGAGTATGCCCCCGCAGGGTACACAGCATGTAGAGATCGCACTGCCAGAATTACAGGCTGCGCCGGGCGATGTTTGGCTGAATGTCGAGGTGTATCAGACGCAAAGCACGCCGTGGTCGTCGGCAAATCATCGCTGCGCCTGGGAGCAGTGGCCGCTTCCTGCGCCACTGTATATTGCGCCAGCCCCGCAGCCGGGCGTAACGCCGTTGTTAACGGTGAAAGAGACAGTACTGGAAATAACCCATCAGCAGCAGCGTTGGCACTTTGACCGTGTTTCAGGGGATCTGACGCAGTGGTGGAATGAGGGCGCTGAAACCCTGCTTTCCCCGCTAACGGATAACTTTACCCGTGCGCCGCTGGATAATGATATTGGCGTGAGTGAGGCCACCCGCATTGATCCTAATGCCTGGGTCGAGCGCTGGAAAGCGGCGGGCATGTACGATATGTCTGCCCGGTTATTGCAGTGTGACGGTGAACAGCATAGCGGCGATGTTGTTGTCAGCACGCTTCATGCCTGGGAACACCAGGGCAAAACGCTGTTCCTTAGCCGCAAAACCTGGCAGGTCGATAGCAACGGGGTATTGTATGGTGATGTGCGGGTGCAGGTTGCATCTGATATTCCTGAGCCTGCGCGTATCGGGCTGGATTGTCAGCTTGCCCAAACGCCTGAAACCGTGAGCTGGCAGGGGCTTGGGCCGCACGAAAACTACCCGGACCGAAAACTGGCGGCGCAACAGGGGCGCTGGGAATTACCGCTTAATGCCCTGCAAACGCCTTATATTTTCCCGACGGAGAATGGCTTGCGTTGCGATACCCGTGCGCTTGAATTTGGCGCTCATCGGTTCGCCGGGGATTTCCATTTCTCGTTGAGTCGTTACAGCCAGCAGCAGCTGCGTGATACCACACATCAGCATCTGCTGAGGGAAGAGCCGGGTTGCTGGTTAAATCTGGATGCTTTCCATATGGGCGTGGGTGGCGATGATTCGTGGAGCCCGAGCGTGTCGCCAGAATTTATCCTGCATACCCGCCAGTTGCACTACACCTTTAGCTGGCAGCAAAAGACGCAGTAACGCAAAAGATGCGGCCACGTTTTGTGGCCGCATGGCTCAGGCAAGGATCCCGGTTAACCCGTGAATGCTCATATAAATTCCCACCACTGTTATCAGTGCCGCTGAGATCCACGGCGCTTTTCGTGAAAACTCACTGAATCCCGGCCAGCGTTTGGTGGCATGTTTAAGGCTCAGGGCGGCAATGGCGCCTGAGGCAACCAGCGTTAATGCCAGACCAATACTGAAACTCAACACCAGCGTAGCGCCCAGCGCGAAATGCTTCAGTTGCAGGCAGATCAATAGCACCGTAATGGAGGCCGGGCAGGGGATGAGTCCACCGGTCAACCCGAACATGGCTATCTGCCCTGTCGTGACGTTCTGCCCCTTAAAGCGACGGTTAATGTCCTGAGCATGTGCGCGCTGGTGGGCGTCTTGCCACGCTTCATCAACCAGTTGATGCGAATGATCGTGGTGAGCATGATGGTGATGTTCGTGTTCATGGTGGTGGCCGTGTGGCTGGTTCTCTTTCCAGGTTCTCCATGCCATCCATAGCGCGATCAGAATAATCATCACGCCTGAAATCAGCTGGAACCAGGGTTCAGAGGTATTTGCATCCCAGCCACGGCCAAACCATAAACCTGCCATCGCAATGATCCAGACCACCGCCGTATGGGAAAACGTTGCTGCCAGCCCCAGCAGGATCGCCTGTTTAAGCGTACCGCGGATCGCCACAATAAACGCGGCCATCATCGTTTTTGAGTGCCCAGGTTCAAGGCCATGCAAAGCACCCAGCAGAATTGCGCTCGGCACAAACAGCCACGCGTTGCCTTGTTGCAGGAGTGAAGTGAAATCGTTCATTAAGAATACCGGGGAAGAAAAAGTGCTCTGATACTACTCCCCCCCAGTAGTCTAATACTACCCCCCAGTAGAAAAATACTCAGGGGGAGTAGAGCGTGTTATGCTTCAGTGGCAAAAAATAAGGGAGAGTGAGATGTCGCATACGGTTCGCCACAAGAAGATGTTATTGACCCGCCTGAAGAAAATTCAGGGGCAAAGTTCCGCACTGGAAAAAATGCTCAACAGCGATCATGAGTGCGCAGAGGTGCTTCAGCAGCTGGCGGCGATCCGCGGTGCGGTGAACGGCATGATGATGCAGGTGATCGAAGGGCACTTAACCGATCATGTGGTCAAAGAACCCGAAGAGGCGCAGCGCGAAGCCGATCTTGGCGTGGTTTTGCAGGTGATGAAATCCTATCTCAAATAGAGATTGCGCCTTATGTGTGCTCGAGGTTGTGCTCAGCCCAGAGTATAAATTCCAGTTTCGGGAGTGCCTTACTGTAATACCACCCCTGTCCGTACTGCACGCCGTGGCTGCGCAGCCACGTAAGCTGCCCCTGCGTTTCGATGCCTTCCGCCACCATCGCCAGATCAAGAGACTTCGCCATTTCAATGATATGCGGCGTCACGTTTTTGTACTCCAGCGCATCGACGAAGGATTTATCAATTTTGAGCGTGTCGACATCCAGATCCTGAAGATAGCTGAGGCTGGAATAGCCGGTTCCAAAATCATCAATGTAAATCGCGTGCCCGGAACGACGGAATGCCGCAATGGCCGGTGCGCTGATTTTCGGATCGGCAAAGCCGCGTTCGGTCAGTTCAAGGGCAATTTGCTGCGGGTGAACTCGCCACTGGTTCAACAGGCGGCTTAACAGTGGCGGCAGCTTACCGGACGTCAAATCGGCGGGGGCCAGGTTAACAGAGATATGCTGGCCTGGGTGCTGCTGTAACCAGCTTCCCATATCCTCGAAAACTTTCTCGAAAACCAACTGGGTTAATTGCGAAATAAGCCCGGTCTGCTCGGCCAGCGGCACAAAAATATCGGGTGAAAGGTGACTTCCGTCCGGCTGCGGCCAGCGCGTCAGCGCCTCGGCACCCACCAGTTTCCCACTGCCCAAAGCGATAATCGGCTGATAGTGAACGACAAATTCACGGCTGTTAATGGCGTCAAGCAGGCGATTTCCTGGCGACTGGATCCGGCGCAAGATACGCAGCACAAAAAGCGCGGCGATAAGGCTCACCAGAATGCCAAAAGGGAGCCAGAACAGAAGCTGCTGATGCCAGCTTTCATCGAGTGGTTTTAGCGTGGCCCAGGCGACAATGGTAAAGCCCAGATCGGGGACCGGCTTCGTAACATACATCGCGCCCTTGTATTGCAGATGTGTCACGCCCCGGTTTTCCAGGAGTTCACGGACGTGGGGATCAAGCGTGCTGCTGCTGGCAAAAACGCTGTTGCTGGCAACGCCTACCAGGGCGGCATCAACAGGGAGTGCGCCAAAAGGAATCACATCGACCAGCGAGGCGGGGTCGACCATCACCAGGTAATGCCCGTGTCCCAGCGCGGCCATGTAGCGATTAAATCCAAGATCGTTTTGCTGGGTCAGCCAGGCGTTATAGCCATCAGCAGTGATCCGCATCGGCGGTGGGAACGAAGAGGCGTTACTGGCTTGCTCAAGGGAAGAGCATAGCGGTTTCAGGTTATTGAGGTACATCACTTCCTGGATGTAGCGTGCAGAGAACGCTACCCGACGCATTTCGCGCATTTGCAGCGGGCTACAGGGAACGCCTTCGAAACTCTCTAATTGCTTCAGCGCATCTTTAGCCTGCTGAACAACCCTTTCCGTGCGAACCAACACGCGTGATGAATAGCTGTCCAGCGCGTCGATAAATTCATGTTCCGCCTGGCGGTGGGCCAGCCAGACGCTGAGACAAATGGGAACGAGCACGGAAAAGATCAGAATGCCGGTCACCAGGCTGACCAAATGTCGGGTTCTCATGCTGCTGTTTCCTTTCTCAGATGCCCGCTTCCGGGGCACAGAGTCTGCTCGCCAGAGGAGAAATATTTTATTGCGAAATGATATAGTTATAGCACGTGATGGGGATGGATTTCAGTCCAGCGAAGGCGAATCAGAAAAAAACAATGGCAGGATGAAGCATTGTGCGGGGTTGTTTTTGCAGCATGACTCGGATAGTATTTTGTTATGTTATAACAAAACATGAAGAGTCTACGATGAAACCCAATATCCACCCAGCCTATCGCACCGTCGTTTTCCACGACACCAGTGCCAATGAATATTTTAAAGTCGGTTCGACTATCAAAACCGATCGCGAAATTGAACTCGACGGTGAAACATTCCCGTATGTCACCATCGAGGTATCGTCAAAATCGCATCCGTACTACACCGGTAAGCAGAAGTCATTCTCAACCGAAGGCAGTGCGGCACGTTTCCGCCAGCGCTTTGGTGGCTTTCTTAACGCCAAACGAGGCTAATCATGCAGGTACTTAACTCACTACGCAGTGCAAAACAGCGCCATCCCGATTGCCAGATAGTCAAACGCAAAGGGCGCTTGTACGTTATTTGTAAGTCCAACCCACGTTTTAAAGCGGTGCAGGGACGTAAGAAAAAACGCTAAAAACGTGTTTCGCGCCAACTTTCCAGGGATCTTATCTGCTTGCCATCGGCGGTAAAATTGTCGGTGGCAAGCCAGCTCTGAAAAGCACACTCCAGGGCCTGCCACTCTTTATCAAGGATGGAAAACCAGTCGGTATCCCGGTTATGGCCTTTTACCACCAGCGCCTGACGAAAACGCCCTTCATACTGGAACCCCAGACGCAGTGCGGCGCGACGTGAGGGTTCGTTCAGGCTATTGCACTTCCACTCGTAACGGCGGTATCCCAGCTCGTCAAACACGTAACGCATCAGCAGGTATTGCGCTTCTGTGGACAACGGTGAGCGGCTCATGAGCGGTGAAAAATGCACATGCCCGACTTCCACCACGCCATTCTTAGGATCAATGCGCATCAGGGCCAGAGAGCCCACCGGCAACTGCGTTTGGTTGTCGATGACGGCGAAATGAATCGGGTCGGATAGCTCACATACGCTGGCAATCCACTGAGAATACTCAGCAACCGTTGTATCCGGTTCACGTAATAGCCAGGTCCAGCTGCGGGTGTCTTCAGCCTGCTGATAGGTGGTAAACAGCGCCCCGGCGTGCTCTACACGCAGCGGCTCAAGGCGGCAGTAACGGCCATTAAGTACCACTCTGTCCGGATGCTGGCGTGGCTGCCAGTCGACAAGTTCTTCCCCGATGGGTTGCCCAAACTGATTGAATGTATTCATGTTAATTTCCGTGGTGGTGTAAAGACATTCAGGTTATGAAATAACTGGTTCCTTAAAAAGAACCACCAGGATATGTTTTGTTGGTACCACGGAGGAGAGATGAATATACCTGGCGATGAATTTTATACCCTGATCCTGGATACGCTGAAAAAGCGCGGAGCAGAAACGCTGCAACGCGCGCTCTATCTCGCTTTGCGGGAGGCTATTTTGCACGGACGGCTGCAGGCGGAATCGCGATTGCCAGGCTCTCGCGTCATCGCGCGGCAGCTTGGGCTTTCACGTAACACGGTGAATGCCGCGCTGGAGCAGCTCACGCTTGAAGGCTATTTGCTGCGCAACCGACAGGGTACGCGGGTTGCACAGCTGGCAAAGCGCAATATTGCCCATCCGTCACCCGAGCCTGCCGTCGCGCTCGCAAAACGCGTTTCATTATTGCCTGTGCCTACGCCACGGGGAACGCCGGTTCCTGCATTTACTCCGGGAACGCCCGCCATTAACTATTTTCCACTGCCACTATGGCGGCGTTTATACGACAGGGTACTGCGGGAAGAGGGCAGTGCCCTATTGGGCTATGGGGATCCCGCAGGGGAGCTATCCTTGCGAGAGGCCATTGCCCGGCACCTTGCGTTATCACGCGGTATCACCTGCGATGCCAGCCAGATTGTCATCACCGAAGGCGCGCTCGAAGGCGTTAACCTTTGCACGTTGCTCCTGAGCGAACCCGGGGGTATCGCCTGGATTGAAGATCCCGGTTATGCAGGGGCAAAAAGCGCGTTCGCCAAAACAGGGCTCACGATGGTCGGGATGCCCGTTGATGATGAAGGGATGTGCTGGGAGGGGCAGCATTCAGACGCTCCCTCACTCATTTTTACTTCACCTTCACACCAGTTTCCTTATGGCAGTGTACTCAGCGCCCGTCGGCGTCTGGCGCTGCTGGAGCTGGCTCAGGCGCAAAAGGCGTGGATTGTGGAAGATGACTATGACAGTGAATTTCGCTACACCGGTGAGCCGGTTCCGGCTATGTCAGGCATGATAAAGCACGCGCCGGTGGTCTATCTGGGCACCTTCAGCAAAACGCTTTTTCCCTCGCTTCGTATTGGCTTTATGGTGTTACCCCCTGCGCTGGCGAAGGCGGCACAACCGGCAATTGGCGCATTGTTGCGCGGCGGGCATCGCGCGGAACAGCGTACTCTGGCGTTGTTTATTGAAGAGGGACATTATGCGCGACACCTTGCGGCAATGCGTCGACTTTATCGTAAACGGTACAGACAGTTACGTGAGGTGCTGAATGCTGAACTTAGCGTGGAGCACCGCGTTCTGGCAGGCGAGGGCGGAATGCATCTGACGGTGGCTATTGACGGGATTGATGATAAAGCCATTGTGCAGCAGGCAAGGGCTTTTCAGCTGGCACCTGCTGCATTGAGCGGATACTACCTTGATACAAATAAGGGGCAAACCGGCCTGGTATTAGGATACGGCAATACCTCTGCTTCTCAGTTCACGTCCGGTATCCGACGTTTACAACACCTGATTACGCTGCAACAGGGCGGGACAGCGTAAATACATCGTAGAATGAGAGTTCACCTTTGGTGGCGACCATTTTTTGCAGCTTCTCTTTTTGCCCGGAGTTTACGTCGGGTGAGTGGAGAATGCTGTCGATGAGCTCAGAGGGCACAAAGCGAGTGTTGTACCATTCGCCGTTATAGCAGACGCGAAAATCGAGTACATCGATATCTTCGTAACGATAACGAGGATTAACGTCGAAGAAGAAGAACGCGTTAAACACCACAAACAACACAACCAGAAGCCAGACCGAATCCACCAGGGTTTCGGAACGCAGCATCACAATCAGCGTGGCAAGCCAGGCGGCGTACATCGCAACAAACAGACCAGGATGCTTACGAATAAAGCTAATGCTAAAGCGCGGGCGATTGTCGCGCTTTTCGCGAATGTTCAGGTCGTCGATGGTGGCGGTGAGCAGGCGCTGTATCTCTGTCATTTTTTACCTTCATGAATTTTGAAAATACAGGGGATCTGCCTATTTTAGTGGAGCGGGTGGGGTGAAAAAAGTAACAGTTATGCGGGGAAAGATCATAACAGTTACCCGACACACCCTTACAGCATTTTGATGATTTTGGCGGGATTACCCCCGACGACCGAATTGGCGGGGACATCTTTCGTGACAACGGCCCCAGAGGCCACCACCACATTATCACCAATCGTCACGCCAGGGTTTATCACCGCACGCCCGCCGATCCAGACGTTATTACCGATGGTCACCGGCTTACCGTATTCAACACCGCTGTTGCGCTCGATGGCATCCAGCGGATGTGTTGCCGTATAGATGTGAACGCCCGGCGCGAGCATACAGTTATCACCAATATGGATTGGGCAGACGTCGAGCATCACGCAGTCAAAGTTAGCGTAAAACGCTGTGCCAAGATAGATATTGTAGCCGTAATCACAGCGGAAACTGGGCTCAATATAGGCCCCTTCGCTTTGTCCCAGTAATTCAGCCAGGATCGACTGCCGTTCTGGTTTGTCGTCTGGAGACGTGTGGTTGTAACGATGAACCAGCTGGCGGGCACGCAAGCGATCGGCCCGTAATGTATCGTCACCGGGACGGTAGTGTTCACCTGCAATCATCTTTTGCTTTTCTTCACTCATGGGAGCCTCACTGGAAAAATCGATCACCTACAGGGTAATGGTCATAAACCAGAATGGGAACGTTCCCGAAAAAGGAGTGTGATTACAGTCACAACATTGTTGCGGATAAGCACATTTGTTAAGGGGGCCTGTCCGGCTCACAGGGTTAGCAATACGAAAGGTGAATTCAGCTTAGAAAGTGGTGTTCAGTCTCAACGGTCAGCAGTTCGTGATTAACGTACAAACTTCCATACAGAAGAAGGGATTTTGTCATACAACTTATTCATGGTGAGTTCTGCAAGACGGTGGTCAGCCGCTGAATAAAATACAGCCAGTTCATTATCAGAAAGCTCGTATTTATTTTTTTCAATAACACGTTCAAGCGTGTCTATTGACTGACAACGTCGCAAACGCAGCAAATAATCGATTTTGGTTAATGGTTTATCAGACATAAAATTCACCTTAGTCATTGTAATAATTTTAACAGGATAAGCTAACAGGGTTCGCTCTGCTCACGTTGACGAAACAGCGGAATAGGCGGTTTCCCGATTTACGCCATTTTTGCAAATCCTGTGCGTTAATGCCGTAGCTGCTGAACAACATAAAGGTGTCATCCAGGTATTCGTCAATTTGCTCAATCAGTTTATTATCTTCATTGTACTTAATTTTATAATTAAGTGCGAAGGTCGCTATATGCTCTATCAACTCATTTAGCTGTAAATTGATGGCAGACGTTGGATCATTCACCCAGCCGTGGTTACTTTCATCGAGATTGGCAAGGCAGTCATGGTACAAGGATTCGCAGAGAAATTTCAACTGCGCGATATCATGCCTTTTTGGCGAGTACTCGTCCATAGCGCATCCCCTTCTGAGTGATTTCTTACTCACCGAGCATCAATGTCGGGATGGATACAACATACTTAGCCGCAACGTGCTGTGTTCCTGATATCTCTAACTATAAGCCACTCCGTTCAAGATTTCATCGCGCTATTACGAAAAATTACAATTAAAAAGCGAGTTTGCGAGCGTTTACGCAATAGTCTGGTTTGGACGTGATTTTTTTAACTTAATCAGACCTTGTCTTTTACGGCTTCCTTATGTTTCATCGAGTTAGCATTTACCTTCAAATGAAGTCCAGATTCGGATTTTCTGCAGCTTCGCGTCATTTATTAGGAATATTCCTAATAATCTAAGAGGCGAAATGAAATTAAAAAAACCATAAGCTCTTCGATTAAGTTAACGGTTAAATATGATATGCCTTATTAAGATGGCAGAAAATAAATAATCCGACAATAAGCGTAATTTATGATTTTTAGTGCGAATGAAAAAGGCCGCTAATGCGGCCTTTTTATCGGGTGAAACCGGTATCAGTGATGTTCTACTGAATGACTATGCTCAACATCTTCATTCTTACGGCTGAAGCGGCGACGAACCACCACGAAGAACACCGGTACGAAGAAGATAGCGAGAACGGTCGCGGTGACCATACCGCCCATTACACCTGTACCTACTGCGTTCTGCGCACCGGAGCCAGCACCAGAGCTGATAACCAGCGGCATAACGCCGAGGATAAACGCCAGAGACGTCATCAGGATTGGGCGCAGACGCATACGAACTGCATCAAGCGTCGCCTCAATCAGGCCTTTACCTTCTTTCTCCATCAAGTCTTTGGCGAATTCCACGATAAGTATCGCGTTCTTCGCCGACAAGCCAATGGTTGTCAGCAGGCCCACCTGGAAGTAAACGTCGTTAGTCAGACCACGGAACGTTGCGGCAAGCAGTGCGCCGATAACACCCAGTGGAACAACCAGCATAACGGAGAACGGAATCGACCAGCTCTCATAGAGCGCTGCCAGACACAAGAACACGACAATCAGTGAAATTGCGTACAGGGCAGGGGCCTGGTTACCGGACAGACGTTCCTGATAGGACATCCCCGTCCAGTCATAGCCAATACCCGAAGGCAGCTTGCTGGCCAGTTGCTCCATCATTGCCATCGCTTCACCGGTACTCTTGCCTTCAGCAGCCTGACCGAGGATTTCCATCGATGGCAGACCGTTGTAACGCTCCAGACGCGGTGAACCGTATTCCCAGTGCGACGTAGAGAAGGCGGCGAACGGTACCATCTGGCCGTTAGTGCCGCGTACGTACCAGTTATTGATATCGTTCGGCAACATACGGTATTGCGCTTCAGACATAACGTACACTTTCTTCACACGACCACGGTCGATGAAGTCGTTGACGTAGCTTCCGCCCCAGGCTGCACCCAGCGTGGTATTAATATCGCTGATGGAAACACCCAACGCCTGCGCTTTCTCTTGATCGATATCGACCTTGAACTGCGGCGTATCTTCCAGACCGTTCGGACGAACACCGACCAGCAGATCAGGATGTTTAGCAATTTCACCAAACAGCTGATTACGTGCCTGCGTCAGTTTTTCATGACCCAGACCAGCCTGGTCAATCAGCTGGAAGTCAAAGCCGGTAGCCGTACCCAGTTCGACGATTGCTGGCAGGTTAAAGGCGAAGACCATCGCATCTTTAATCTGCGCGAAGGTGCCCATCGCACGACCGGTGATGGCTTCAACCTTGTTCTCTTTACCAGGACGTTCTGACCAGTCTTTCAGAGAAACGAAGGCGATACCGGTGTTCTGACCACGACCCGCAAAGCCAAAGCCGTTAACCGCAAACACGGATTCAACGTTGTCTTTCTCTTTGGTGAGGTAGTAATCGGTCACTTCATCCAGCACTTTCTGGGTACGCTCTTGCGATGCACCCGCCGGAAGCTGCGCCATTGTCAGGAACACGCCCTGGTCTTCATCTGGCAGGAACGAGCTTGGCAGACGAACAAACAGGTAAGCCATGCCCACCACGATGATGATATACAGCACCAGGTAACGACCGGTACTGCGCAGGATGTTACCTACGCTGTCGGTGTAGTGGTGGGTGCTCTTATCAAACATGCGGTTAAACCAACCGAAGAAGCCTTTATGTTCGCCATGGCCGCCTTTTTGAACAGGCTTCAGCATGGTGGCGCAGAGTGCTGGCGTCAGAATCAACGCCACCAGGACTGACAGCGCCATCGCCGAAACGATGGTGATGGAGAACTGACGGTAGATAGCACCGGTGGAGCCACCGAAGAAGGCCATCGGGATAAATACCGCAGACAGCACCATTGCGATACCGACCAGCGCGCCCTGGATCTGCCCCATCGATTTACGGGTGGCTTCTTTCGGCGGTAGCCCTTCTTCGGCCATTACACGCTCGACGTTTTCTACCACCACGATGGCGTCATCCACGAGCAAGCCGATGGCCAGTACCATCCCGAACATCGTCAGGGTGTTTATCGAATAGCCAAATATCGACAGGATCGCAAAGGTCCCGAGCAGGACAACCGGTACGGCGATGGTTGGGATCAGCGTCGCACGGAAGTTTTGCAGGAACAGGTACATCACCAGGAATACCAGGATGATCGCCTCGACCAGCGTTTTAACCACTTCGTGAATCGAGATTTTTACGAACGGTGTGGTGTCATACGGGTAAACAATCTTCAGACCTGACGGGAAGAACGGTTCCATCTTCTTCAGTTCTGCACGGATAGCTGTCGCCGTGTCCAGGGCGTTTGCACCGGTGGCCAGTTTAATACCCAGACCCGAAGCCGGCTTGCCGTTAAACTTCGCCACGATGTCGTAGTTTTCACCACCCAGTTCGACTTTCGCCACGTCACGCAGGCGAACCTGTGAACCGTCCTGATTCACTTTCAGCAGAATTTTGCTGAATTCATCCGCTGAGGTCAGACGCGTTTGCGCGATGATGGATGCGTTAAGTTGCTGGCCTTTCACCGGTGGCGTACCACCTAACTGACCGGCTGCAACCTGGGCGTTCTGCGCTTTGATGGCGCTGATAACGTCGACAGGCGTTAACTGGAAGTTATTCAGTTTATTCGGGTCCATCCAGATACGCATCGCGTACTGAGAACCGAACAGCTGAACGTCACCCACACCAGAAGTACGGCTGATAGCATCCTTCATGTTGGCGCCCACGTAGTCGGAGATATCCTCCTGGGTCATGGTGCCGTTGGTGTTGATAACGCCGACAACCATCAGGAAGCTACTGGACGATTTCTCGACGCTCACACCCTGCTGTTGTACTTCCTGTGGCAGCAGCGGCATTGCCAGCTGCAATTTGTTCTGTACCTGAACCTGGGCGATATCCGCATCAGTACCTGACTGGAAGGTCAGGGTGATTTGAACCGTACCGGTTGAGTCACTGTTTGAGGACATGTACATCAGGTTATCGATACCGTTCATGTTCTGTTCGATAACCTGAGTCACGGTGTCCTGCACCGTTTTGGCATCAGCCCCAGGGTAGGTCGCGGTGATTGAAACGGCTGGTGGCGCAATCGTTGGATATTGCGCGACCGGCAGCTTCAGGATCGCCAGACCCCCTGCAAGCATGATGATAATGGCAATCACCCACGCAAATATGGGGCGATCGATAAAGAAATTAGGCATGTCTTAACGGCTCCTGTTTAAGTTAAGACTTGGTTTGTTCTGACTGACCGTCGGCTGCGGCTTTTTGTTGAGTGTCAGAAGCGACTTCCTGTGCTTTTACCTGTGCGCCAGGACGTACTTTTTGCAAACCAGTGACAATCACGCGATCGCCATCTTTCAGACCTTCCGTTACCAGCCATTTGTCGCCAATCGCCTGCGCTGCAGTGATATTGCGCGTTTCGACTTTGTCATCTGCACCCACAACCAGCGCGCTCGCATCGCCACGTGGCGTACGGGTCACACCCTGTTGCGGAACCAGAATCGCGGTTGGGTTGGTCCCTTCTTCCAGACGTGCGCGAACGAACATACCCGGTAAAAGGGTGTGGTCAGGGTTCGGGAAAATAGCACGCAGGGTGATGGAACCGGTGGTCTGATCAACGGTGACGTCGGAAAACTCAAGTGTACCCGCCTGCGGGAATTTAATGCCGTCACTGGTGACCAGCTCTACTTTCGCCTTACCGTTTTCCTGTTTCAGCGTACCGTTTGCCAGCTCTTGTTTCAGGCGCAGGAAATCGTTGCTGGATTGGGTAACGTCAACGTAGATAGGATCAAGCTGCTGCACGGTGGCCAGCGCAGTAGTTTGCCCGTTCTGGACCAGCGCGCCTTCCGTAACGGAAGACTTACCAATACGACCGCTAATTGGTGAGGTCACTTTGGTATACGCCAGGTTGATACGTGCAGTTTCAACGGCAGCTTTAGCCGCGACGACGGCTGCATTAGTCTGTTGTGCATCGGCCAAGGCAGTATCGTAATCCTGTTGACTAATGTACTGAGTACCAAGCAGTTTTTTGTAACGATTCAGCGTCAGCTGCGAAATTTTCGCTGCGGCTTCGGCTTTAGCCAGATCGCCTTTTGCGCTCTCGTAAGCGGCCTGATAGGTTGCTGGATCAATCTGATACAGAGAAACACCAGCTTCAACGTCACCACCCTCGGTGAAGTTACGTTTCAGGATGATACCGCTCACCTGAGGACGAACTTCGGCAACGCGATAAGCGCTGGTACGACCGGGCAATTCTGTTGTTATCTGGAGAGGTTCGGACTTGAGCGTCACCACACCCACTTCTGGTGTCTGATGAGCGCCTTGTTGAGCCTGTTTCTCGTCACATCCTGTTAGCGCTAAGCTGCCTGAGAGCATCAGAACGACCGCCAGAGGCGTTAACCCTCTGTTTTTGTTCATATGTAAACCTCGAGTGTCCGATTTCAAATTGATCAAGGGTCCTGAGTCTAAAAACCCATTGCTGCGTTTATATTATCGTCATGCTATGGTACATACATTCATAAATGTATGTAAATCTGACTCCTGTAAATTCACTGACGCATGGCACGAAAAACCAAACAACAAGCACTTGAAACTCGTCAACACATACTTGATGTGGCTATGCGTTTGTTCTCTCAGCAAGGTGTGTCTTCAACCTCACTGGCGCAGATTGCTCAGGCCGCCGGTGTGACGCGGGGAGCGATTTACTGGCATTTTAAAGACAAGTCAGATCTGTTTAGTGAAATCTGGGAGCTTTCAGAATCTAGCATTAGTGATCTAGAGACTGAGTATCGGGCAAAATTCCCCGACGATCCACTCTCAGTATTGAGAGAAATTTTAGTATATATCCTTGAAGCAACAGTCGTTGAAGAACGCCGCCGGTTAATGATGGAAATTATTTTCCATAAATGCGAATTCGTTGGCGAAATGGCGGTTGTCCAGCAGGCGCAACGAAGTCTGAGTCTGGAAAGCTATGACCGTATAGAATATACGCTAAATCAATGTATTCAGGCAAAAATGTTACCTGCCAATTTGCTCACCCGTCGGGCCGCTATCCTGATGCGCGCTTACATTTCGGGTCTGATGGAAAACTGGCTTTTCTCTCCCCAGTCATTTGATTTAAAAAAAGAAGCACGCGATTACGTCGTGATTTTTCTTGAGATGTGTCAGCTTAGCCCAACGCTTCGCGGTGAAACAACGTCCCTGTCGGCTTAAGTCATCCCAGGAATTCTCCCAGAGGTTACGGTTCGCGCTATTCTGCAAAACGCGGGCGTGATATCCTGCACGCCGGACTATTTTCGGTCATTCTCACACATCACATTCATGACTATGCTGCATTACAATCGCTCGCAACACTCTGTTTTTGCATTTATTTTTGTCATGTTGTTTTTCTTTGCGGCAACACCTGCTTCCTATGCCCGCGCAGATAACACCAATGACGTTCCCACGCGTGCCGATGTTCAGTCGCAACTCGATACCCTGAACAAGCAAAAAGATCTGTCGCCACAAGAAAAGCTCGTCCAGCAGGATTTAACCGAAACGCTGGAAACGCTTGATAAAATTGAGCGCGTGAAAGCAGAAACCGCCCAGCTTCGCCAGAAGGTTGCCCAGGCGCCGGACAATATGCGCAAGGCAACTGAGGCGTTGAATGCCTTAAGCGATGTCGATAACGATGATGAAACCCGCAAAACGCTCTCGACGCTGTCGCTGCGTCAGCTGGAGTCTCGCGTAGCGGATCTGCTGGACGACCTGCAAACCGGTCAGTCCGACCTGGCCACTTACAATAGCCAACTGGTGTCGCTGCAAACCCAGCCAGAGCGCGTGCAAAACGCGATGTATTCGGCATCCCAACAGCTACAGCAAATCCGTAACCGTCTGAATGGCACCACCGTTGGGGAAGGGGCTTTACGTCCTACTCAGCAGACGCTGCTGCTGTGCCAGCAGTCGCTTCTTAACGCGCAAATCGAGCAGCAACGTAAGAGCCTGGAAGGCAACACTGTCTTGCAGGATACGCTGCAAAAACAACGCGATTACGTCACTGCAAACATTAATCGTCTTGAGCACCAGCTTCAGCTGTTGCAGGAGGCGGTAAACAGCAAGCGCCTGACGCTCACGGAAAAAACCGCGCAGGAGGCCGTTTCGCCAGACGAGACGGCCCGTATTCAGGCCAACCCGCTGGTTAAACAGGAGCTGGAGGTTAACCATCAGCTCAGCCAGCGCCTTATTCAGGCGACTGAAAGCGGTAACTCGCTGGTTCAGCAAAACATTAAAGTGAAAAACTGGCTGGACCGTGCACTCCAGGCGGAACGCAATATTAAAGAGCAGATTGCCGTACTCAAAGGCAGCCTGTTGTTGTCACGCATTTTGTACCAGCAACAGCAGACGCTGCCGTCCGCGGATGAGCTGGAAGACATGACCAACCGCATTGCCGATTTGCGTCTGGAGCAATTTGACGTAAACCAGCAGCGCGACACGCTTTTCCAGAGCGACGCTTTTGTTGCCAAAGTGGAAGAGGGGCACTCCAGTGATGTGAACCCTGAAGTTCACGATGCGCTGTTGCAGGTGGTGGATATGCGCCGCGAGCTGCTTGACCAGCTCAACAAGCAGCTTGGTAACCAGCTGATGATGGCGATTAACCTGCAAATCAATCAGCAGCAGTTAGTTAGCGTCTCTAAAAATCTTCAGGAGATCCTGACTCAGCAAATTTTCTGGGTAAACAGCAACAAGCCAATGGACTGGGACTGGATTAAATCCTTCCCAGAAACGCTGAAAGCGCAGATCAAGAGCATGAAAATCACCGTGAACTGGGAGAAAGCCTGGCCTGCGGTGATGATTGCCTTCCTGGCCGGTTTGCCGTTACTGCTGATTGCAGGATTGATTCGCTGGCGCCTTGGCTGGCTGAAGAAATATCAGGAGAAGCTGGCTCAGGAAGTAGGCCAACTGCGTAACGACAGCCAGCTTCATACGCCAAAAGCGATCCTGATTGACCTGATCCGCGCCCTGCCGATCTGCCTGCTGATTCTGGCGGCCGGGCTGATCCTGCTTACCATGCAGCTCAATATCAGCGATTTGCTGTGGGCATTCAGTAAAAAACTAGCGCTGTTCTGGCTGGTGTTTGGCGTGTGCTGGAAAGTGCTGGAAAAAGACGGCGTTGCCGTGCGCCACTTCAATATGCCTGAGAAACTGACCAGCCACTGGCGTCGTCAGATTGTGCGTATCAGCCTTGCGCTTTTACCGTTGCACTTCTGGTCGGTGGTGTCTGAGCTTTCTCCGCTGCATCTGATGGATGACGTACTGGGTCAGCTGGTGATTCTGCTGAACCTGCTGCTGATTGCCGTTCTGATGTGGCCGATGTGCCGTGACAGCTGGCGCGATAAAGAGTCTCACAATATTCGTCTGGTCACCGTGACGGTACTGGCGATTATCCCGCTGGCGCTGATGGTGCTGACCGCAACGGGTTATTTCTATACCACGCTGCGTCTTTCCGGGCGCTGGATTGAAACCGTCTATCTGGTGATCGTCTGGAACCTGCTGTACCAGACGGTACTGCGTGGTTTGAGCGTGGCGGCTCGCCGTATCGCTTATCGCCGTGCGATCGCGCGTCGCCAGCATCAGGTGAAAGAGGGGGCCGAAGGCGCGGAACCACAGGAAGAGCCAACCATCGCCCTGGAGCAGGTGAACCAGCAGACGCTGCGTATCACCATGCTGGTTATGGTATCGCTGTTCGGGGTGATGTTCTGGGCTATCTGGTCTGATTTAATTACCGTATTTGCGTATCTCGACAGCATCACTCTCTGGCAGTACAGCGGTACTGAAGCCGGGGCGACGGTGATGAAAAGCGTCACAATGGGCAGCCTGCTCTTTGCGCTGGTGTCGTCGATGGTCGCCTGGGCGCTGATCCGAAACTTACCGGGGCTGCTCGAAGTGCTGGTGCTGTCGCGACTCAAGCTGCGTCAGGGGGCATCGTATGCCATTACCACAATCCTGAACTACGTGATCATTATTGTCGGTGCAATGACGGTCTTTGGCTCGCTTGGCGTGTCATGGGACAAACTGCAATGGCTGGCCGCGGCGCTCTCGGTTGGTCTGGGCTTTGGCTTGCAGGAGATCTTCGGTAACTTCGTCTCTGGCCTGATTATCCTGTTCGAACGCCCGGTGCGCATTGGCGACACCGTGACTATCGGCACCTTCTCCGGGACGGTCAGTAAGATCCGTATTCGTGCCACCACGATAACGGACTTCGATCGTAAAGAGGTGATCATCCCGAACAAAGCGTTCGTGACCGAGCGCCTGATCAACTGGTCGCTCTCCGACACGGTAACCCGCGTGGTGATCCGCCTGGGCGTGGCGTATGGATCGGATCTGGATAAAGTGAAAGAGGTTCTGCTGAAGGCGGCATCCGAACACCCGAAAGTGATGCACGATCCGGCACCGTCGGTATTCTTCACCACCTTTGGCCCGAGCACGCTGGATCACGAACTGCGCTTATACGTGCGCGAACTGCGCGATCGCAGCTATACCGTGGATGAGCTGAACCGCTCTATCGATCGTCTGTGTCGTGAAAACGACATCAATATCGCCTTCAACCAGCTTGAGGTTCACCTGCGTAATGAAAAAGGTGACGAGCATACGGAAGTGAAGCGCGAGATTAAGGGTGACGATCCTACTCCGGCATAATCTATTTTCCCTCTCCCGGTGGGAGAGGGTTAGGGTGAGGGCAACAGGCCTTCACCTTACCCTCAAAATCTTTGCGTACAATCTCCAGCGCCTTCAGCACTGTCTCTACCGGGATCTCATGATTCTCCAGCAGCATAATCAAATCAACGGCCAGTTTGACCTCATCGGGGGCATTTTCCAGTGACATTCGCGGCTCCTTTTAGCGGGTCAGACGTTCTATAACGCGTTCAATCTCATCCAGCGCCTGACGGCAGCGGACAAGGCGGCCTTCCAGGGCGCTAATTTCGCGCATCAATAGCTGCTGCTCTTCCAGCGTTTCACTGCTGTTCAGGCGCGTTTCCCGCTCGCGCTTCATTTCAAACAGGCGGCGTTCGAATTCCTGGTTCTCGAGCCGCTTGCGCTGCCATTTTCCCGCACCCGATGAAGCGCTGTCCCACATACGCAGCGGCCAGGCCGCAATTTCACGGTGCAGGGCGGTTATCTGTTCGGTGAGGTGCTCCGCAAGCCAGGCCACCTGTTCGGCGTGCTCGCTCTGTACCGCGTGGCGCAACTCATCGAGGTTCGCCTGTGCCTCATCAAGATAATCCTTTATCAAGGTGCTACGGGTACGAAAAAGCTGCCGATCAAAGCGCGGTTTCAGCGTTGCATGTCCCATCAGCGGTGTGGCCTGCTCACGCAGAAGCGCCATCTGATTTTGCAGCGTATTCAGAAGCAAGGCTGTTTTCAATCCGCTCTCCAGTGGTAAAGTAGCCGTTCAGTTTGATAACGATTCGCATTATGAAGCGTACTATTCTAATCATCATTGGCTGGCTCGCGGTAGTACTTGGCACTCTGGGCGTTGTTTTACCGCTCTTGCCTACCACGCCTTTTATTCTGCTGGCGGCCTGGTGCTTCGCCCGTTCTTCGCCACGCTTTCACCACTGGCTGTTGTATCGCTCATGGTTTGGCGGTTATCTGCGCCACTGGCAAAAACATCGTGCGATGCCGCCTGGCGCAAAGCCACGGGCGATTGCCGTTATCCTGTTAACCTTCGCCATATCGTTATGGCTGGTGAAAATGATGTGGGTACGCATCCTGCTGCTGGTGATCCTGACTTGTCTGCTCATCTTTATGTGGCGGATCCCGGTGGTTGATGAAAAGCAACAAAAGCACTGACGCCTTATAATGTCTGTTGCAATTATCTTGCGTAGCCAGTAAATTCGACCGTTTTCGAGCACAGGTGCACCTGGTTAAAGGTTAAACAATTGTTACCTTTGCCAACCTCTTACGTGCGCTGTGAGTAACACTGTTTTATTTAGGCACAAACCGATGACCGCAACTGCACAGCAGCTTGAATATCTGAAAAACAGCATCAAAAGCATCCAGGATTATCCAAAGCCTGGCATTCTTTTCCGTGATGTCACCAGCTTGCTGGAAGACCCGAAAGCGTACGCGCTCAGCATTGAACTGCTGGTTGAGCGTTATAAGAACGCCGGGATCACCAAAGTAGTAGGTACTGAAGCCCGTGGCTTCCTGTTCGGCGCACCGGTTGCGCTGGCGATGGGGGTTGGCTTTGTGCCGGTGCGTAAACCACGCAAATTGCCGCGCGAAACCATTGCTGAAAGCTATGAGCTGGAATACGGCACCGATCAACTGGAAATCCACGTTGATGCGATCAAGCCTGGCGACAAAGTGCTGGTGGTGGACGATCTGCTGGCGACTGGCGGCACGATTGAAGCGACCGTGAAGTTGATCCGCCGTCTGGGTGGTGAAGTGACTGACGCCGCATTCATCATCAACCTGTTCGATCTGGGCGGCGAGCAGCGCCTGGAAAAACAAGGTATTACCAGCTACAGCCTGGTGCCATTCCCGGGTCACTGATCCCGATAGTCACAACCTCGCTCAATGGGTGAGGTTGTGATAGCATTCCCCTCCATAAATTCACCTTCCAGCGTTGCAGAGCCTGCCCATGAGTTATCAGGTGTTAGCCCGTAAATGGCGACCACAAACCTTTGCTGACGTTGTCGGTCAGGAACATGTGCTGACGGCCCTGGCGAATGGCTTGTCGCTAGGTCGCATCCATCACGCCTATCTTTTCTCCGGCACCCGTGGCGTCGGTAAAACTTCTATTGCCCGTTTGCTGGCAAAAGGTCTGAACTGCGAAACCGGGATCACCGCGACACCCTGTGGCGTGTGTGATAACTGCCGCGAAATCGAGCAAGGCCGTTTTGTCGATCTGATTGAGATTGATGCCGCCTCGCGCACCAAAGTCGAAGATACCCGCGATCTGCTGGATAACGTCCAGTACGCACCGGCGCGCGGGCGCTTTAAGGTCTACCTGATCGATGAAGTGCACATGCTGTCGCGTCACAGCTTCAACGCCCTGCTGAAAACGCTGGAAGAGCCGCCTGCGCATGTGAAATTCCTGCTGGCGACCACCGATCCGCAAAAGCTGCCGGTGACGATTTTGTCTCGCTGTCTGCAATTCCATCTGAAAGCGCTGGACGTTGAACAGATCCGCGCTCAGCTTGAGCATATTCTCGATGAAGAGAAGATTGTTCATGAGCCACGTGCCCTGCAACTGCTGGCACGCGCGGCAGACGGCAGCCTTCGCGATGCATTAAGCCTTACCGATCAGGCGATCGCCAGCGGTGACGGTAAACTCTCGACCGATGCGGTCAGCACCATGCTCGGCACGCTGGACGATGACCAGGCGCTGTCGCTGATTGAAGCCATGATTGCCGCCAACGGCGAGCGTGTGATGTCGCTGGTCAACGCGGCGGCTGCACGCGGCGTTGAGTGGGAAGGACTGTTGGTTGAAATGCTCAGCCTGCTGCACCGCGTGGCGATGCTGCAACTTTCTCCATCGGCCATTGGTGCCGATATGGCGGTGATAGAGCAGCGGATGCGTGAACTTGCCCGCACCGTGCCGCCAACTGATGTGCAGTTGTATTATCAGACGCTGCTAATCGGCCGCAAAGAGCTACCGTTTGCACCTGACCGCCGTATGGGCGTTGAGATGACCCTGCTGCGCGCGCTGGCGTTCCACCCGCGGATGCCGCTGCCGGAGCCGGAAGTCCCGCAACAATCTTTTGCCCCGGTCGCGCCCACGGCTGTAATGTCGCCGCAGCAGGTGCCACCGCAGCCGACACCGCCGCCACAGCAAAATGTGCCGCTGTCGGACGCCACCAGTTCGGTGCTTGCCGCACGAAGCCAGTTGCAACGTGCGCAGGGAGCAACCAAACCAAAAAAGAGTGAACCGGCAGCGCCAGGCAGAGCGCGGCCGGTAAATAACGCCGCGCTTGAACGACTGGCTTCGGTAACGGAGCGCGTGCAGTCGCGCCCTGCGCCATCCGCGCTTGAGCAAAAAGCCCCGGTGAAGGAAGAGGCTTATCGCTGGAAAGCGACCACGATTATCGAAACGGTAAAGGAAGAGGTCGCGACTCCGAAAGCGCTGAAAAAGGCGCTGGAACATGAAAAAACGCCGGAGCTGGCCGCGAAGCTGGCCGAAGAATCTATTGAGCGCGATGCCTGGGCCGCAGAGGTCAGCAAATTACAGCTGCCGAAGCTGGTGGAGCAGGTAGCGCTTAATGCCTGGAAAGAGCAGGATGGCAATCAGGTTCGCCTGCATCTGCGTCCGGGGCAGCGGCACCTGAATTCCCCGGGGGCGCAAAAAGCGCTGGCTGAGGCGCTCGCCACATTACAGGGTTCGCCGGTTGAATTGACTATCATTGAAGATGATAATCCGGCGGTGCGAACGCCACTGGAGTGGCGACAGGCTATTTATGAAGAGAAGCTCGCGCAGGCGCGTGAGTCGATTATTGCGGATAACAACATCCAGACCCTGCGCCGGTTCTTCGATGCAGACCTGGATGAAGAGAGTATTCGCCCCATTTGATCGTGAGTCTGACTTACGGTTGTAATCATTAAACGTGAAAGAAGAGAGAAGCCTATGTTTGGTGGTAAAGGCGGTCTGGGTGGCCTGATGAAGCAGGCTCAGCAGATGCAGGAAAAAATGCAGAAGATGCAGGAAGAGATCGCTCAGCTGGAAGTCACGGGTGAATCTGGCGCGGGTCTGGTCAAAGTGACCATCAACGGTGCGCACAACTGCCGCCGCGTTGAAATCGATCCAAGTCTGCTCGAAGACGACAAAGAGATGCTGGAAGATCTGGTTGCTGCGGCGTTCAACGATGCTGCTCGCCGTATCGACGAAACTCAGAAAGAGAAAATGGCCTCTGTATCCAGCGGTATGCAACTGCCGCCGGGCTTCAAGATGCCATTCTGATGCAAACCAGTCCGCTGCTCACGCAGTTAATGGAAGCACTGCGCTGCCTGCCGGGTGTTGGCCCGAAGTCGGCGCAGCGCATGGCGTTCACGCTCTTGCAGCGCGACCGCAGCGGCGGGATGCGCCTGGCGCAGGCTTTAACCCGCGCCATGTCAGAAATTGGTCATTGTGCGGATTGCCGTACGTTTACCGAGCAGGACGTCTGTAACATCTGTTCGAACCCGCGTCGTCAGGAAAACGGTCAGATTTGCGTGGTGGAGAGTCCGGCGGACATCTACGCTATCGAACAAACCGGGCAGTTTTCGGGGCGCTATTTCGTGCTGATGGGGCATCTCTCACCTCTGGACGGTATTGGCCCGGATGATATCGGTCTTGACCGCCTTGAACAGCGTCTTAAGTCCGAAACGATCAAAGAGGTGATCCTCGCCACCAATCCAACGGTGGAAGGGGAGGCAACGGCCAACTACATCGCCGAACTGTGCGCAGAGGCAGGCGTTGACGCCAGCCGTATCGCCCACGGCGTACCGGTTGGCGGTGAGCTGGAAATGGTAGACGGTACCACGCTGTCGCACTCTCTGGCCGGACGTCACAAGATTATTTTCTGAACAAACGGAGGCTGCATTCGCGGCCTCCGCTTGAAAAATTTCTCTTCTATCCCCATCTCTCACTCAACGTTTTAAAACCCCATTAAATGGCATTGTTGAGGTCGACTTAGATGAAAGGACAAGAAACCCGTGGTTTCCAGTCAGAAGTAAAACAGCTTCTGCATCTGATGATCCATTCCCTTTATTCCAATAAAGAAATCTTCCTGCGTGAGCTGATTTCCAACGCCTCCGATGCGGCGGACAAGCTGCGTTTCCGCGCGCTGTCTAACCCGGATCTGTATGAAGGCGACGGCGATCTGCGCGTGCGCGTCTCTTTTAATCAAGAGAACCGCACGCTGACCATCGCCGATAACGGCATTGGTATGACCCGTGATGAAGTCATTGACCATCTCGGCACTATCGCTAAATCAGGCACCAAAGCGTTCCTGCAATCCATGGGCTCAGACCAGGCTAAAGACAGCCAACTGATTGGCCAGTTTGGTGTGGGCTTCTACTCTGCATTTATCGTGGCGGACAAAGTGACCGTACGCACCCGTGCTGCGGGTGAGAGCGCTGAAAACGGCGTGTTCTGGGAATCCCAGGGTGAAGGCGAGTACACCGTTGCGGATATCACCAAAGCGGATCGCGGGACTGAGATCACTCTGCACCTGCGTGAAGGCGAAGACGATTTCCTGAACGACTGGCGTGTACGTTCGATCATCAGCAAGTATTCGGACCATATCGCGCTGCCGGTTGAGATCGAAAAACAGGAAGAGAACGACGGCGAAACCGTAGTTTCCTGGGAGAAGATCAACAAGGCGCAGGCGCTGTGGACGCGCAACAAGTCTGAAATCAAAGACGAAGAATACAACGAATTCTACAAGCACATCGCCCACGACTTTACTGACCCGCTGACCTGGAGCCACAACCGTGTGGAAGGTAAGCAGGAGTACACCAGCCTGCTGTATATCCCGGCACAGGCGCCGTGGGATATGTGGAATCGCGATCACAAGCACGGCCTGAAGCTGTATGTCCAGCGCGTGTTCATCATGGATGAAGCCGAGCAGTTCATGCCGAACTACCTGCGTTTCACCCGTGGTTTGATCGATTCCAACGATCTGCCGCTGAACGTCTCCCGTGAAATCTTGCAGGACAGCACCGTCACCCGTAACCTGCGTAACGCGCTGACTAAACGCACGTTGCAGATGCTGGAAAAACTGGCGAAAGACGATGCCGAAAAATACCAGACCTTCTGGAAACAGTTCGGCCTGGTGCTGAAAGAAGGCCCGGCGGAAGATTCCGGCAATATCGAAGCCATTGCTAAGCTGCTGCGCTTTGCCTCCACGCATACTGACTCTTCAGCACAGACCGTGTCGCTGGAAGAGTACGTCGCGCGCATGAAGGAAGGGCAGGAGAAGATTTACTACATCACCGCCGACAGCTATGCCGCCGCGAAGAGCAGCCCGCACCTGGAGCTGCTGCGTAAGAAAGGCATCGAAGTTCTGCTGCTTTCCGACCGCATCGACGAATGGATGATGAACTACCTCACCGAGTTCGCCGGCAAAACCTTCCAGTCCGTTGCCAAAGCCGATGAATCCATCGACAAGCTGGCAGATGAAGTGGATGAAACCGCGAAAGAAGCCGAAAAAGCACTGGAGCCGTTCGTTGAGCGTGTGAAAACCTTGCTGGGCGACCGTGTGAAAGAGGTGCGTTTCACGCATCGTCTGACCGACACCCCGGCGATTGTCACCACCGATGCCGACGAAATGGGCACCCAGATGGCAAAACTGTTCGCTGCGGCGGGCCAGGCGATGCCGGAAGTAAAATATATCTTCGAGCTGAACCCGGATCACCCGCTGGTTAAACGCGCGGCAGATACTCAGGACGAAAGCCGGTTTGCCGAGTGGGTTGAGCTGCTGCTGGATCAGTCTCTGCTGGCCGAACGCGGTACGCTGGAAGATCCTAACCTCTTCATTAAACGTGTGAATGCGCTGCTGCTGGCGTAACTGACCACGCCTCCCCAGGTCTTCTCCCTCTCCCCGCGGGAGAGGGCCGGGGTGAGGGCACCAAATTGCACTAACCCAAATATTCTCCCTCATTAACCGTTTCAGCCGTCCCGCCTTCCTTGAGCCACGTCCGTTCTGGTGGTATTGTTTAGCGCTTTTGAAAAATTGAACCAACTTTTGAGGGGATTTTCGCAATGCGTATTATTCTGCTTGGCGCTCCGGGCGCGGGTAAAGGAACTCAGGCTCAGTTCATCATGGAGAAATACGGTATTCCGCAAATCTCCACCGGTGACATGCTGCGCGCCGCTGTTAAATCTGGCTCCGAGCTGGGTAAACAAGCGAAAGACATCATGGACGCAGGCAAACTGGTTACTGACGAACTGGTTATTGCTCTGGTAAAAGAGCGCATTGCTCAGGAAGACTGCCGTAACGGTTTCCTGCTGGACGGCTTCCCACGCACCATCCCACAAGCTGACGCCATGAAAGAAGCGGG
This sequence comes from Enterobacter sp. Tr-810, assembly GCF_011752765.1. Taxonomy (NCBI): domain Bacteria; kingdom Pseudomonadati; phylum Pseudomonadota; class Gammaproteobacteria; order Enterobacterales; family Enterobacteriaceae; genus Enterobacter; species Enterobacter sp. Tr-810. The sequence continues at coordinate 205,411 of NZ_VWWW01000003.1, forward strand.
CATCAACGTAGACTATGTTCTGGAATTCGACGTGCCAGACGAGCTGATCGTTGACCGTATCGTGGGTCGTCGCGTACACGCTGCTTCTGGCCGCGTTTACCACATCAAATTCAACCCGCCTAAGGTTGAAGGTAAAGACGACGTGACCGGCGAAGAGCTGACCACCCGTAAAGACGATCAGGAAGAGACCGTGCGTAAGCGCCTGGTGGAATACCATCAGATGACTGCGCCGCTGATCGGCTACTACTCTAAAGAAGCGCAGGCGGGTAACACCAAATACGCGAAAGTAGACGGCACCCAGGCTGTTGCTGACGTACGTGCAGAGCTGGAAAAAATCCTCGGCTAATTGCACCCCACAAAATCATTCGGTCTGCATCGCGGCGGCAAGCACGCGAATCCCCAGGAACATAGAAAACTATTTGACTGGGGTGAGCGTGCGCAGCCAACAAAGAGGCAGGCTGAAGGATGACGTGGGCTCACCCGGATCCCCGGGTGAGAAATCTTCTCAATTCCCTTTCGCTGTAATTGGTTTCGTTTAATCGCATTTCCGCTACAATTGACAACCATTCAAATGGTTAAGAGGCGTGAATGAGTCAGGCGAAAACCGGCATCCTGCTTGCCAATCTGGGCACTCCAGATGCACCCACTCCAGAAGCAGTAAAACGTTACCTGCGACAATTTCTGAGCGACACCCGCGTCGTGGATACCCCGAGACTGCTGTGGTGGCCGCTGTTGCGCGGAGCCATTCTGCCGATTCGTTCCCCGCGTGTGGCGAAACTCTATCAGTCCGTCTGGATGGAAGAAGGGTCGCCGCTGATGGTCTACAGTCGTCGCCAGGAAAAAGCCCTTGCGGCCCGTTTGCCGGATATGCCGGTGGCGCTGGGAATGAGCTACGGCAAGCCTTCGCTTGCCAGTGCGGTTGATGACCTGCTTTCACAGGGCGTTGATCATATCGTGGTGCTGGCGCTGTATCCGCAATACTCTTGCTCGACGGTTGCCGCGGTATGGGATGAACTGGCGCGTATTCTGGCCACTCGCCGCCGTATTCCGGGTATCACGTTCATTCGCGATTACGCTGATAACACACTCTATATTAAAGCGCTGGCAAGCAGTGCCCGGGCATCGTTTGCAAAACACGGTGAGCCGGATGTGTTGCTGCTCTCTTACCACGGTATTCCTCAGCGTTATGCCGATGAAGGTGATGATTATCCTCAGCGCTGCCGTGATACCACGCGAGAGCTGGTTTCAGCGCTCGGATTGCCGCCAGAGAAAGTGATGATGACCTTCCAGTCGCGCTTTGGCCGCGAGCCGTGGCTTACGCCGTATACCGATGAAACCTTGAAAATGCTGGGCGAGAAGGGCGTGAAACACGTTCAGGTGATGTCGCCGGGCTTCTCTGCAGATTGCCTGGAAACGCTGGAAGAGATCGCGGTGCAAAACCGGGAATTTTTCCTGGAGGCTGGTGGTACGAAATACGAGTACATTCCTGCACTTAACGACGATTCAGAGCATATCGATATGATGGTGTCGCTGGTGGCAAACAGCCGCTGATCGCGCTATAGGTCGGGTTTGTGCTACCATTCCCGGCCCATATTCTTTGCATAGCTCATACCATGAAATTTCCCGGTAAACGTAAATCCAAACATTACTTCCCCGTCAATGCCCGCGATCCGCTGCTGCAACAAATTCAGCCGGTAAACGAAACCAGCGCTGCATGGGTGGTCGGTATCGATCAGACCCTGGTGGATATTGAAGCGAAAGTGGATGACGCGTTTGTCGAACGTTACGGTTTGAGCGCCGGGCATTCACTGGTCATTGAAGACGACGTTGCCGAAGCGCTGTATCAGGAGCTGGTGCGCGAAAACCTGATCACCCATCAGTTTGCCGGTGGCACCATCGGCAACACCATGCACAACTATTCCGTACTGGCCGATGACCGTTCCGTATTGCTGGGCGTGATGTGCAGCAATATCGAGATTGGTGGCTATGCCTATCGCTACCTGTGCAACACTTCCAGCCGTACCGATCTGAACTATCTCCAGGGTGTCGACGGGCCAATCGGTCGCTGCTTTACGCTTATCAGCGATTCCGGTGAACGTACCTTTGCCATCAGCCCAGGCCACATGAATAAACTTCGCGCCGACAGTATCCCGGAAGAGGTGATTGCAGGCGCATCTGCGCTGGTATTGACCTCCTATCTGGTCCGCTGCAAGCCGGGTGAGCCGATGCCGGAAGCCACCATGAAGGCGATTGAGTACGCGAAGAAATATAACGTGCCAGTGGTACTGACTCTGGGCACCAAATTCGTGATTGCCGACAACCCGGAGTGGTGGCAGGCGTTCCTGAAAGAGCACGTCTCGATTCTGGCGATGAACGAAGAAGAAGCGGAAGCGCTGACAGGAGAAAGCGATCCGCTGCTGGCATCGGATAAAGCGCTGGACTGGGTGGATCTGGTGCTTTGCACCGCCGGGCCGGTTGGGTTATACATGGCAGGCTTCACTGAAGAAGAGAGCAAACGCAAAACCCAGCATCCGCTGTTGCCGGGCGCCATTGCCGAATTCAACCAGTACGAATTCAGCCGCGCTATGCGTCATAAAGATTGCCAGAACCCGCTGCGTATTTACTCGCACATCGCGCCGTATATGGGCGGGCCTGAGAAGATAATGAATACCAACGGCGCGGGCGACGGAGCGTTGGCCGCGCTGCTGCACGACATTACCGCCAACGCGTACCACAAAACCAATGTGCCTAACTCCAGCAAGCACAAGTTCAGCTGGCTGACCTATTCGTCGCTGGCGCAGGTGTGTAAGTACGCTAACCGCGTGAGTTATCAGGTACTGAACCAGCACTCCCCGCGCTTAACGCGTGGCCTGCCGGAAAGGGAAGACAGCCTCGAAGAGGCGTACTGGGACAGGTAAAAGCAAAACGGCAACCCAGTGGTTGCCGTTTTTAATGTTTGTTCCCTCTCCCTGTGGGAGAGGGCCAGGGTGAGGGCATCAGGCCGCACAAGGTCAAAGCAAAACGGCAACCCAGAGGTTGCCGTTTTTAGTATTTGTTCCCTCTCCCTGTGGGAGAGGGCTAGGGTGAGGGCATCAGGCCGCACAAGGTAAAAGCAAAACGGCAACCAGGTTGCCGTTTTTAGTGTTTGTTCCCTCTCCTTGTGGGAGAGGGTCAGGGTGAGGGCATCAGGCCGCACAATACTTACCCAGTCACCGCCTCTTCAACCGGCGGCTTCTCCAGCAGCGTCAGCATCGTATTCGCAATCTCACGCTCACCCATCACCACCTGATTGGCACCACGCTCAGTAATGTACTCCACTTCATCGTCATAATGGGCGCGGGCGATAATCTCAATATGCGGGCACTTCTCGCGGGCGGATGCCACAATCTCACCGGCTTCGTAGCCATTCGGAATGGTCAGCAGCAGCCAGCGGGCGCAGTCCAGATGCGCCAGGTTCATTATCTCTTCATTGGCCGCATTGCCCAGCACCGCGCGAATGCCGCGCTCGCGCAGCTCATCAACGCGGGTTCGTGAGGTTTCAATCACCACCAGCGGCACACCCTGCGCCATCAGCTTCTCACCCAGCAGGCTACCCACGCGGCCAAAGCCGACCAGCAGCGCATGGTTACAGATATCCACCGGGATCTGCTTCTCTTCTTCGATAGCCTCTTCCAGCGTCTGCTCTTCGAGCGTTTCGGTTTTATCGAGGTATTTTTCCAGCAGCGCGAACAGCACCGGGTTCAGCATGATGGACAAAATAGCCCCTGCCAGCACCAGGTTCTGCCCGGCCTGTGGCAGCAGGTTCAGCGCCATCCCCAGCCCGGCGAGGATGAAGGCGAACTCACCAATTTGCGCCAGGCTGGCGGCGATGGTCAGCGCCGTACGCGGCGAGTGGCCAAACATGCGCACCAGGAAGAAGGCGGCAACCGACTTACCAAAAATGATGATCGCCAGCGTGCCCAGCACCGCCAGCGGCTGCTGGATCAGGACAAGTGGATCGAACAACATCCCGACGGAGACGAAGAACAGTACGGCGAATGCATCGCGCAGCGGCAGGGTGTCGTGCGCGGCACGGTGGCTCAGCTCGGATTCGTTCAGTACCATCCCGGCGAAAAATGCACCCAGCGCAAAGGAGACATCAAACAGCTCCACGGCACCAAAGGCGATACCCAGCGCCAGGGCGAGCACGGAAAGGGTAAACAGTTCGCGCGAACCCGTCGCGGCGCTGCGGGACATGATCCACGGTACCAGGCGACGGCCCACCAGCATCATAATGGCGATAAACGCCACAACCTTACCGATGGTGATACTCATATCCAGCGCCAGAGAAGCAAAACCGACGTTATCTTTTTCCATCATCCCGGCAACCGCTGGCAGCAGAACCAGCGTCAGTACCATCACCAGATCTTCAACAATCAGCCAGCCTATCGCGATTTGCCCGCGCTGGCTGTCTATCAGCTGTCTCTCTTCAAGCGCGCGCAGCAACACCACGGTACTGGCGGTAGAAAGACACAGCCCAAAAACGATGCCGGTCATCAGTGACCAGCCAAGTACGGCCGAAAGCGCCATCCCCAGCAGCGTCGCCACCCCTATCTGGGCGATCGCTCCTGGTATGGCGATAGACTTTACCGCCATCAAATCCTTCAATGAGAAATGTAGACCAACCCCGAACATCAGCAGGATCACGCCCAGTTCTGCCAGTTCAGGAGCCAGTTTGGTATCCGCCACAAAGCCCGGCGTAAAAGGACCCGCCAGTACACCCGCTAACAAATAGCCCACAAGAGGAGAAATTCGCAGTTTATTGGCAATCATGCCGAGGATAAAAGCGAGCACAAGTCCACCAACAATGGTGGTGATTAGCGGTGTGGCGTGATGCATTCCGTCTCCTTTCGTGGTGGGGTGTTCCATTTTTGGTGAAAAACCAAAAAACCGAGTTACAGTTTATGACAATTTTTACCGACATGTTTATGAATAATTGTTGAAGTTTGAATAAAACAGCAATAAGCGTGAAAAAAAGCAGATTTTGACAAATTCAACAGGAAGAAGAAGAGAAAAGCCTTATAGCATCAGGGAGTTTGGCCGCCAAAGTAAAATTTTGACGGCCGGTAAATTACGCTTTGTGACGGTTGTCAGGCAGGAATATGGTCAACATCCCCAAAAGTGGCAGGAAAGCACAGATTTTATAAACCAGGAAGATACTGGTGTGATCGGCAACCATCCCTAACACCGCGGCACCCAGGCCGCCCATACCGAAGGCGAAACCGAAAAATAGCCCGGAAACCATACCGATACGCCCCGGAAGAAGCTCCTGCGCGTAGACCAGGATGGCGGAAAACGCCGAAGCCAGAATAAAACCAATGATGACGGTCAAAATGCCCGTCCATTCAAGGCTTGCGTACGGCAAAATGAGCGTAAAGGGAGCTACACCGAGGATAGAGCCCCAAATGACATATTTACGCCCAATTTTATCGCCAACAGGCCCGCCAATTACCGTACCTGCGGCTACCGCAAACAGGAACGCAAACAGGTGGAACTGCGCGTTTTGTACCGATAATCCGAACTTTTGCATCAGATAAAAGGTGTAATAGCTGCTGATGCTCGCCATATAGAAGTATTTCGAGAAAATCAGCACCAGCAGTACGCTAACTGCCAGAATAACCTTGTTGCGAGGCAGGGGATTGGTAACCTTTACTTTAGGTTTGCCCTTGTTCACCCGATGCTGAGCGGCGTACCAGCGGCTAATCTGCGCCAGCACGATAATCGCCAGCAGGGCGGCCAGGACAAACCATGCCACGTTGCCTTTGCCGTAAGGGGCAATGATCACCGCGGCCAGCAGTGGGCCGAGCGAACTGCCAAAGTTGCCGCCGACCTGGAACAGAGACTGCGCCAGCCCGTGACGCCCGCCAGAGGCCATACGCGCCACGCGGGAAGATTCCGGATGGAATACCGAAGAGCCAGTACCGACGAGCGCAGCGGCAATCAGCACCGCTTCAAAGCTGCCCGCCATCGCCAGCAATACCAACCCGCTTAAGGTGAAGCACATGCCAATCGGCAGTGACCACGGCATCGGATATTTATCCGTCCAGTAGCCCACCACAGGTTGCAGCAGCGACGAGGCCAGCTGGAAGGTCAGGGTGATCATCCCGATCTGTACGAAGGTTAATGAAAACTCAGACTGCAATAACGGGTAGATCGCCAGAATCAGAGACTGGATCATATCGTTGAGCAGATGAGAAAGACTGATTGCGCCTAAAACCTTAAAGGACGTGCGCGAGTGTGGCGGCGACGCCGGAGAGCCCGTAACGGGCTGGGTTGATTCACTGATTGCCATAGAGATGAATACCACGTCGTTTGTTATTAGAAATGCAGGGTGTAATTATTATCCAACTAACATACCCGTCTGTGACATTTGAAGAAAGTCGCAATTCTGAAAACTTATTTGTCTATTCTTGTTACTCATTGTAATTTTTGCGTTTGTCTATGGGTCAGGGAGAGAAGAGATGAAGTTAATGAAGCGTGGCGTGGCGCTAGCGCTGATCGCCGCATGGGGGCTGACAAGCCTGCCTGCACAGGCGTATGAAAAAGACAAAACCTACAAAATCACCATTCTGCATACCAACGATCACCACGGCCATTTCTGGCGCAGCGAATACGGTGAATATGGCCTTTCCGCCCAAAAAACGCTGGTGGATGGCATTCGCAAAGAGGTCGCCGCCGAAGGGGGCAGTGTGCTGCTGCTCTCGGGCGGGGATATTAATACCGGCGTACCGGAATCCGATTTACAGGATGCAGAGCCCGATTTCCGTGGCATGAATTTAATTGGTTACGATGCGATGGCCGTGGGTAACCATGAGTTTGATAATCCGCTGACCGTTCTGCGCCAGCAGGAAAAATGGGCCAAATTCCCGTTCCTCTCGGCCAATATTTATCAGAAAAGCACCGGTGAGCGCCTGTTTAAACCGTGGGCGCTGTTTAAGCGTCAGGATCTGAAAATCGCGGTTATTGGTTTAACCACCGACGACACGGCGAAAATCGGCAACCCGGAATACTTCACCGATATCGAGTTCCGTAAACCGGCAGACGAAGCAAAGCTGGTGATTCAGGAACTCCAGCAGAATGAAAAGCCGGACGTGATTATCGCCACCACGCATATGGGGCACTACGATAATGGCGAGCATGGCTCCAATGCACCGGGTGATGTCGAGATGGCGCGCAGCTTGCCTGCGGGCTCTTTGGCAATGATTGTGGGTGGTCACTCACAAGATCCGGTCTGCATGGCGTCTGAGAATAAAAAACAGGTGGATTACGTGCCAGGCACGCCGTGCGCGCCAGACCGGCAGAACGGTATCTGGATTGTTCAGGCTCATGAGTGGGGTAAATACGTTGGTCGCGCGGACTTTGAATTCCGTAATGGCGAGATGAAACTGGTGCACTACCAGCTGATCCCGGTCAACCTGAAGAAGAAAGTCTCTTACCCGGACGGGAAAAGTGAGCGCGTACTTTACACCCCAGAAATTGCTGAAAACCAGCAGATGCTCTCTCTGCTGACGCCATTCCAGAATAAAGGCAAAGCGCAGCTGGATGTGAAGATTGGCACGCTCAATGGCCGCCTGGAAGGCGATCGCAGCAAAGTCCGCTTCGTGCAGACCAACATGGGGCATCTGGTGCTGGCAGCGCAAATGGCGCGTACCAGCGCAGACTTCGGCGTGATGAGCGGCGGCGGTATTCGTGACTCCATTGAGGGCGGGAATATCACCTATAAAGATGTGCTGAAGGTTCAGCCGTTTGGCAACGTGGTGGTGTATGCCGACATGAGCGGTAAAGAGGTTATCGACTACCTGACCGCCGTGGCGCAGATGAAACCCGATTCGGGAGCGTATCCGCAGTTTGCCAACGTCAGTTTTGTGGCGAAAGACGGTAAGCTCAATGACCTCAAAATCAAAGGCGAGCCGGTTGACCCTGCCAAAACCTACCGCATGGCAACACTGAGCTTTAACGCCACGGGCGGCGATGGCTATCCGCATATTGATAATAAACCGGGCTATGTGAATACCGGCTTTATTGATGCGGAAGTGCTTAAGCAGTTTATTCAGCAGAATTCGCCGATTGACGTGAGTGTGTATGAGCCGAAAGGTGAGGTGAGCTGGCAATAACAGCGCTATTTTGTTCGCCATTTTGAACGCGGGCAATGCTCGGAATCCTCACGTACTTCGTGTACGCTCCGGTTCCTGCGCGTTGTCCGCGTCCAAACTGTCTTCACCAATAACGCGCTGTCCAGGACAATAATCAATCCCTACGCGCAATATCCGCAAATTTCGCGTCCAGCATTTTCGCCAGATCGCCCGCCGCCAGTTCAATATCCAGCCCGCGCTTGCCGCCTGAAATATAGATAGTGTCGAATTCCTGGGAAGGGGCATCAATCAGCGTTGGCAGACGTTTTTTCTGCCCCAGCGGGCTGATCCCACCCACCAGATAACCGGTGGTGCGTTGCGCAACCATCGGATCCGCCATGTCGACCTTTTTTGCGCCCAGCGCTTTGGCAACTTTTTTCAGATCCAACTGACCCGCCACCGGCGTTACCGCCACGGCGAGGTGTTTCATATCGCCATTCACTGCAACCAGCAGCGTTTTGTAAACCTGGTCGGCATTCAGCCCCAGTTTACGCACCACTTCATCACCAAAGTTAGTTTCATTCGGATCGTGATCGTAAGTGTGGATCCTGAAAGAGATTTTGTTTTTTTCGAGTAATTTAACGGCGGGAGTCATAGCTATCCTTCTTACGACAGACAATTCATGCCAAGAGCATACGCCTGACGTTTGTCTAAAAAATAGCACCATCTTGCGCAATAGTATTGGCAGTGATGGTCACTTTGAGCGACAATCGGCTCAACCGAAGGTCTCCTTCGGCATAATAAAAACGATGAAATTCCTCTTTGACGGGCCAATAGAAATATTGGCCATTTTTTTATTTCAGCAGTGACGGCAAATTCCCTTCTCCGTACAAATGTAACGCCCCCACGGCGACCACATAATGCCCGGCTGGCAGCGCATTCAGCGTATGTGTCCATGCCCGGTTACGCTCGTTCATCAGGACATCATACAACGACTGGCTGAACGTGGCGGGTAATTCTGGTTTGTCGTTTACGGGCGGCGTTTCGAGCCACCAGCTCACCATCACCTGAAGCAACCGCGCGTTGGTATGCCAGTGGGTCAGGGTATCATCCAGCAATAATAAGCCATCATCAGGAAGCTGGCGTAACAGCTCAACCTGGCTTTGTGCACCTTCCAGCTCAATGATCGGCAGGCTTCGTGCCCGGGCGGCGTGAAGGAGCTGGTAATCAATACCGTACTCGCCCCGCAATCCCAGACGCTGCGCCTGTGTCGCCTGAAGCACCATGGCAATTTGCCACAGGGGCTGGGTTTCCAGCATCGACAGTGATACGCCCAGCTCATCGGCTACGCGTGTCAGTTCGGCAAGCTGGGTGTCATTCAGGCGCTCGCTAAGCGGAGGAGGGATATCCAGATCGGCAAAAGGGGATTCACTGCCGGAAATATCGGCTTCAACAACCAGGGCATCCGCGTTACGCAGCAGTTTGAGCAGAGAAGGCGGGAGAGGCGACATCCCGGAAGTTCCCATATGGATGCTGCCAACCAGGTGCAGATGTTGTCCGCCAGAAAGTGAGATATCCATGCCCGGCCAGGCATAACGGCGGGGGAACAGGGCGCGAAACGATGTTTTTATACGATTAAACAGACTCATACGCGCTCCATGAATGGAAAGGTTCATGCTAGCGCGTAGAGATGGTTGCTGTAAATAATTTAATCTATACAATAAGAATAATCTTGTTTCATCTGGCTGTATTAGATCTAATTAACGAATGGAAAAATATTATGTCTCTTTTAAGAAAATTCTTGGAGAAAGGGTATTTCCCAAAAGAACTTCCTCCGCAATTTAATACATTGTCATATGCTAATGCTATTATGAGTAATGAAAACATACCTCAGCTCTTTAATTCAGGCTCTTTTCTCACTCGCCCCGCCATTCATAATATTTCTAGGAAAGGAGCGTTACGAAGAAAACTTAGCATCCCAAATCCTGTAAATTATTTCAGGCTAAGTAAAGCAATTGTAGATAATTGGCACGATATTAGCAATTTATTAAACATTTCAGAATTATCAATGACTAAACCAATTTTGAGTCTTGAAAATACTGAAAGAGCATTTCATCAAGACCATTCGCTGAATGAACTTCCTGAACTCCATGCAAAATTACGGAGTCAATATAAATATATTTTAAAAACAGATATATCGAGATTTTATCATACAATATATACACATAGTATACCATGGTGTTTACATACAAAAGCTGTTGCAAAAGCGAATCGCTCTGATGCGTTATATGGGAACTTACTCGATAAAATTTGCCGAGACTTGCAAGATCAGCAAACTATTGGTATTCCTATTGGTCCGGATACTTCATTAGTAATCGCCGAGTCTATTCTCTGTAAAGTTGATGAAGCTTTAAAAGAGAGAGGTATTGTAAATGGGTTTAGATATATTGATGACTATTTTCTTGGATTCAAAACGCTTAGCGAAGCGGAAAGTGCAATTGCAGTGTTACAGGAGCAACTAAATGTATATGAATTAGCATTGAATTCTTCTAAAACTGAAATTATTGTCCTGCCTCATGAGTTCGAAGATCTTTCTATTTCAGAGCTTAGAAATTTTTCCTTTAAAGATGCGAATTATAACCAACGTGCTGATTTGATTTATTATTTTAATAAGGTATTTACCGTTGCTAAATCATCGCCAGAAGAATCAATTATAAAATATGCTGTGTCGCGATTGTTATCTATTAATGTGTCGAATAACAATTACCCGTTGCTAGAAAAATTTTTATTACAATGTATAATATCCGATAGCAGTTCCATAAGATATGTCGTTAAGCATTTTTTGAAGTATAGTAAATTAGGATTTCAGCAGGATATTGAGGCATTGAGTTGTGTGTTGAAACAAATAACAACTAATGAAAGTGTGCATGTTCATGGTAGCGAGATATCCTATTGTTTGTGGATGTATATTTATTTTAATATTAACCTTCCTGAAGAGGTTTTCTTATCAATAAATAAGCTTAGGGATCCTTTTGTTGCCATATTGGTGTGTGATTGTTTTGATAGTGGTTTAATTGATTACACGTGCGATTTGTCATTTTATAACGAACTTATGAGTATGGAAGAATTAAAGGGAGATATGTGGGTTTTTGTATATGAAATGCTCTTTCGAGAGTGGTTTCAACCAACTGGTGATCAAAATCCAATACTGCAAAATGAGTGTTATAATTTTTTAAGAGGCAATGATGTTTCTTTCTATGATAATACCAGAAATGATTTTGATGCATATGTCAAAGCCGATGTGTTAGGTTATGAAATGATCAATTTACATTTGTGAAATTCATTGAAGTGTAAATATTTGGGCGGGTATTTTATTACCCGCCATGGTAATCAATCTTTCGGTTTGAACCGCAACAGCCGGTTTGCGTTACTGACTACAGTAATGGACGACAGTGCCATTGCTGCGCCTGCCACTACCGGGTTGAGTAGCGTGCCGGTCAGCGGCCACAAAATCCCGGCGGCAATCGGAATGCCGAAACTGTTGTAGATAAATGCCCCTAACAGGTTCTGCTTCATATTGCGCAACGTGGCTTTTGAGATGGCCAATGCATCCGCAACGCCCATCAGACTGTGGCGCATCAGGGTGATTGCCGCTGTCTCGATGGCGACATCGCTGCCGCCGCCCATCGCAATCCCCACATCGGCCTGAGCCAGTGCTGGTGCATCGTTGATCCCGTCTCCGACCATGGCCACCTGGCGTCCCTGGCTTTGCAGCGTTTTGATGGCGTCGGCTTTACCCTCTGGCAGCACCCCGGCAATCACCTCATCAATACCGGCCTCGCGGGCAATGGCGTTTGCCGTTGTCGGGTTATCCCCGGTCAGCATCACCAGGCGATAGCCCGCACGGTGCAGGCGTTTCAGGGCATCCACGCTGTCCTGGCGCAGCGGATCGCGTACGGCAATCAGAGCCGCCGCTTTGCCGTCTACAGCCAGCAGTACCGGTGTCGCGCCCTGAGATGCCTGCGCTTCCAGTTCACTGTCCAGTGCTGACGTATCGATACCTTTTTCATTCAGTAGCGCCTGGTTACCCAGCAGCAGCGCGTGTCCTTCTGCTTCACCGCTGACGCCCAGTCCACGCAGGGTGCGGAAGTTATTCGCTTGCGGCAGGGCTGCATCCGCTGCTTTATCGAGAATGGCGCGGGCCAGAGGATGACTGGAACCTTGTTCCAGCGCAGCCGCCAGACGCAGCGCATCGGCTTCGGCGATGCCAGCGGTGTGCACCGCGACCACCTGCGGTTTGCCTTCAGTCAGCGTACCGGTTTTATCAAAGACCAGCGTGTCGAGCGTGCTGGCGCGTTGCAGGGCGTCGGCGTCACGGACCAGAACACCAAACTCAGCGGCACGACCCACGCCTGAGATAATCGACATCGGCGTGGCCAGGCCAAGTGCGCAAGGACAGGCGATGATCAATACCGTGGTGGCAATCACCAGGGTGTAGACAATCTGCGGCGCCGGGCCGAAGAAATACCAGATAGCGGCGCTCAGCAGGGCGATACAGACCACCACGGGCACAAAAATGGCGGAGATTTTATCAGCAAGCTGGCCAATCTCAGGCTTACTGCTCTGGGCCTGACGCACCATACGGATAATGCGCGACAGTGTGGTGTGGCTGCCAACTGCATTGGCGCGGAACAGTACGCTACCGTCCTGCACCACCGTACCGGCGTGTACGGTATCCCCCTGGGATTTTTGCTGTGGGATAGGTTCCCCGGTCAGCATGGCTTCATCAAGCCAGGCATCACCCTGAGTGATTTCGCCGTCAACAGGGACACGGTCGCCGGTGGTCAGGCGCAGCGTCATACCCGGCTGAACTTCAGCCAACGGGACATTTTTCTCGCCGTCGTCTGTGACGACACGTGCGGTTGGCGGCGTTAAATCAAGGAGTCTTTCCAGCGCCTTAGAGGAGCGCTGACGCGCGCGGGCTTCAAGCATATGACCTAAGTTAATCAGGCCGATAATCATCGCGCTCGCTTCATAGTAGAGATGACGCGCTTCCATCGGGAACCACTGCGGCCAGACGTTGACGCTCATCGAATAGAGCCAGGCCGCGCCCGTGCCAAGTGCGACAAGCGTATCCATCGTCGCGGTGCGATTTTTGAGGCTTTTCCAGGCGCTGGAATAGAAGTGACCCCCGGCGAAAATCATGACGCCGAGCGTAATCACACCAATCACCAGCCACAGCGTGCGGTTATCGTCAGTGACCATCATGTTGTCACCGATCATGCCCCACACCATGACCGGAATACCGACCAGCAGCGCGACAATCGCCTGCCAGCGGAAGCGTTTCATGGTGGCTACCGCCGTTTCCTGCTGGCGTTCGCGGCGTTTGGCATCATCTTCGATGGCCTCTGCGCCATAGCCTGCTTTTTCGACGGCCTGCACTAAATCTGCGGCGGAGGCACTGCCCATAATCAGCGCAGTACGCTCCGCAAGGTTGACCCGTGCCTGTGCGACGCCCGGTACGGCCTGCAATGCATTTTGTACCCGGGAAACGCAGCTGGCGCAGCTCATGCCGTTGATCAGCAGCTGTTGGCTGTCATCAATATCATCAGCTACCGGAAGCTCAGGAGTGGCCGCTGTCAGTGCTTCCGACGGGAGTGATGACTCTGCCAGCGGTTTAGCCTTTGGGTGGCTTAACTCCGCTCCGTAACCGGCTTGTTTGATGGTGTCGATCAGCGCATCGGCGCTGGCGCTACCGGTGACGGCAGCATGATCGATAGTCACGTCCGCGCTTTCCACATCAGGACGCTGTTCCAGGCTTTCTTTAACGCGTTTGACACAGTGACCGCAGGAGAGGCCGTCCAGTGTCAGATCAATTGTGTGAGACATAACAAAACTCCCGTATAATTATCTGGTCAGTTATTGACCTTCATAGTGCTTTTCGCTAACTGTTATGAAGGTTAAACCTTCCATCAAGGGGAAGGTCAAGGGGGAAATGTGAATATCAGTGATGTTGCGAAAAAAACCGGATTGACCAGCAAAGCGATTCGTTTTTATGAAGAGAAAGGGCTGGTTACACCGCCACTGCGCAGCGAAAACGGCTACCGCAGTTATACGCAACGGCATCTTGATGAGCTGACGTTACTGCGTCAGGCAAGGCAGGTGGGTTTTAACCTGGAAGAGTGCGGCGAGCTGGTGAACCTGTTCAACGATCCGAAACGTCACAGCGCAGACGTCAAAAAACGTACTCTGGAGAAGGTCGCTGAAATTGAGCGCCATATCATTGAGCTACAGGCGATGCGGGAACAACTGCTGGGGCTGGCAGCTTCCTGTCCGGGGGATGACAGCGCCGATTGTCCGATTATTGATAATCTTACCGGCTGCTGCCATCGCAAGGCCAATGCTTAACAGGCTTTCACGCGCAGGGTAATACCTTCCACCGCAATGACCTCAACCCGCGTTCCAGCGCTGAGGTCATCATCTGCCACCACCGGCCACGAGCTATCACCCACGCGCATGTGTCCGCGGCCATTCACCAGCGTGGTGTCCAGCGTAAAACGCTTGCCGACAATCTGCTGCCCGCGCTGATTCAGATGGGCATCCACCGGTTTCTGCGCCTTCACTCGCGTGCTCAGCCAGCGCCACCACAGCCAGGCCGCAACCAGCGTCAGCACGGCAAACAGCGCACCCTGCCATGCCCAGTCCAGCGGGATAAGCCAGACCAGCAACCCGGTGATCACGGCTGCGATACCGCTCCAGAGCAGGTAACCGTTGCCGCCAAGCATCTCGGCTGCCAGCAATAAGCCACCAAGACTTAGCCAGAAGGCATGAGGATGTGCAACGATAAGCTCAATCATTTCTTACGCTCGTTTCCGCTATCCTTAATGAGCTCGGCAATCCCGGCAATTGAGCCCATCAGGCTGCTGGCATCCAGCGGCATCATCACCACTTTGCTGTTATTCGCAGAGCCAATCTCTTTCAGCGCATCGGTATATTTTTGCGCCACGAAGTAGTTAACAGCCTGGATATCACCGGCAGCAATAGCTTCGGACACCATCTGGGTTGCGCGGGCTTCCGCTTCTGCGGAACGTTCACGCGCCTCAGCCTGAAGAAACGCAGACTGGCGATCGCCTTCCGCTTTCAGGATCTGCGATTGTTTTTCCCCTTCTGCTTTCAGGATCTCTGCCTGACGTACACCTTCGGCCTCAAGGATATAGGCACGCTTGGTACGTTCGGCCTTCATCTGGGCGTTCATCGATGCGATCAGTTCCGCTGGTGGGCGCACGTCACGGATTTCAATACGGGTGACTTTAATTCCCCACGGATTTGTCGCCTCATCCACAATGTGCAGCAGACGTGTATTAATGCTGTCGCGCTGGGAGAGCATTTCGTCCAGCTCCATCGAACCGAGCACGGTACGGATGTTGGTCATCGTCAGGTTAACAATCGCCAGTTCGAGATTGCTGACTTCATACGCCGCTTTAGGCGCATCAATCACCTGAATAAAGCAGACCGCATCAATGGTGACGTTAGCGTTATCTTTGGAGATGATTTCCTGAGAGGGAATATCCAGCACCTGCTCCATCATGTTGATCTTACGACCGATTCTGTCCATGAAAGGCACGATAAGGCTTAAACCAGGCTGCAACGTATTGGTGTAACGACCAAAGCGTTCAACGGTCCACTGATACCCCTGCGGGACAATTTTGACACCCGCACCGACGATAACCAGTGCAACGAAAATAAGGACAGGAATAACGATGAGCATAAAACCTCCTGTTTTGAATGCTGTGATGAGAAGAATTGTGTGTTTGTTATTCGTAAGTATATCGGCTATTGGCCAGAAATTCGCCCCTGTAAAGAGGTGGGAAGTGGATGATAGCTAATAAAAAGCCCTGCCAGATGGCAGGGCCAGAGGATCAGGCTACCGGGTGGGTGTAAGAAAAGTCAGCGATAAACTGCTCGCCCGCATCGGCGATGGCTTTGGATAAACCCTGGTAGTAATTTTCCAGCCCAATGGCTTCAATTTGCTGGATATGCTCGCGGACGGGGGCGCAGAAAAGTACTGCGTTACCCGCCTCAACACGTTTGTTGTTTGGGGGAAGATCGCCTGCGATCGCTTTAAACCATGTTCTGATCCCCTGTTTTAAGCTGTGTGGGGCTTTCGACAGGTTTTCGATACCGGTCAGCACTTGCAGGGTAGGGAACTCATCGGCAAAAACGGCCGTTTTCATGCGTTCGAAGAACTGATTGAAAAGCTCAAATGAGCCCAGATCGGTGACACGAGGCTTGGTGGTTTTACCGTTTTTGTTACCGAGCTTGCTGGCTTCTGGCGTGGCTGCCGGAACTGCGTTGACCTTGTGCAGATCCAGGCCGAACAGCAGGTTACAGTGCGCGCGGCGCTCTTTAAGCGGGTAGGACATCAGCACATCGATAAACTGGGTGGCTTTTACATCCGCAAGATCGTGGTTGATGAGCCACTGTGAACGCGCGAATTCAGCCGGAGTGACAAACCAGTCTGGCACTTCATCGTAACGTTTTGATTTGCCCTTACCGTCAAACTCAATAAAGTGCGCGCCATCATCAAAGGCGAATTTGCAGTTTTTGAAACTCCCGATCGTGGTATTAACGATGAGCGCCTTTTTGACGAAATCAACAACCTCTGCACCGATGACAAAACTTGTGAGTTCCGAAGAATTGATGACTTCCATTAATGTTTCTACAGTAGGAACACCAGGCTTCAGGGAAGAGAACTCATAAAAGATATGTGTCATGCTGCATACTTCCTATAGTGATAAGCGTGCCAATTTGTCCGCCAAAAAGTGTAACACCACTCTATGTCTGAGGCTATTAGCTCTGCGTGCGGGAACTCTGGCGAGATCACAAATGGAAGATATACGTTACTTTTTAATGTCAACATGTCAAACAGGATTGACATATTAAAGACTCATTTTTTTAAGAATCGTGTCTTTTTCTCATCTGAGTAGATGAATACATTAAATACACTTAACTAAGTCTGTGCTTAGATAAAAAAAGCCGCCAGAGCGGCGGCTTTATTACGATACGTTTATGTGCGGCGTGAGGGTTATTTCAGGTAGCCGACGAACCCTTCGCCCTGCTTTAGTAGCGCAACTTTGCCGCTCTTACAGACAACAATGTTGTAAAGACCCTGACGATAGCTTTTCGCTGAAGCGTTGTTTTTATCCAGCGCGGTAAGCATCTTCAATTTCATCCTGACACCTTAATTAATAAGAAAAAGTTAACAGGTCGTGTTTATGACGACCCGAGCATGGCATGGTGAGGGAAATCAGAAATCGCCAGAAATACCGGCACCTGCCATCCAGCCGCTGTCGAAGGATGTTGACGCCTGCATGTTTACCGCGACATGGCTGGTCAGCCCTTTCTGAAGACCGCCTGCCAGTGCTGCTCCGTCGCCGTTTGCCGTGCCGGTGGAAAGTGCCCATGCATTGTCGGAGTGATAGTGCAGGCTGGACATGGCTGCCGCGTTGTTCAGGCCACGCTTCAGATCGTCGCGGGTGTCCTCAATATCTTTCGCGTTATGATCGATTTTCTCACTGTTTTGAGAAATCGCGTCCGAGTTGTTGCTCACTTTGCTGCGTGTGGCCTGATCAATGTAGTAGGTATTTACATGCTGAACCGTTGTGACCGTATTTGTGCCACTCGTCGGGGTAACCGGGACTTTGGTGGACGGCTTCAGGCTGGTTACCGGAATAACAGTCCCATTTGTGGTCGGAGTAATGACCGGCGGCGCGATCAGGGTAGCCTGCTTTTTGGCGATATCCTGGCGGTAAAGTGTCGGGTTCACGGTTGGTACGGTCTGCGTGACAGGCGTTGGCACCTTCATTGGCTTAGGCGTCAATTGAGTCGGCAGCACTGGGGTTTTCTGTGGTACAGACTGGGCGATCCGCGTTGGCACCTTCATTGGCTGCGGGGTCAGCTGGTTTGGCAGCACCGGTGTTTTCTGTGGCACGGACTGTGTAATCTGCGTCGGCACCTTCATTGGTTGCGGTGCGAGCTGAGTCGTCAGCACCGGTGTTTTCTGTGGCACGGACTGTACGATCGGCGTTGGTACCTCGATTGGCTGCGGTGTGAGCTGAATTGGCAGCACCGGTGTTTTCTGCGGCACGGACTGTGTAATCTGCGTCGGCACCTTCATTGGCTGCGGGGTCAGCTGGTTCGGCAGCACCGGTGTTTTCTGCGGCACGGACTGTACGATCGGTGTCGGTACGTTCATTGGCTGCGGTGTCAACTGGGGAAGTAATTTTTGTGGTGCCGCTGTGCGAAGTGCAAACTGCGCGGCATCAACCTGAAGCCTGCCTAATCGGGCATCCTGGCGTGTCTGAGCCACTCGCTTGAGTGCCGCATCGTATGCTTGTGACGCATCTATGGCTTGTGTCGAGTTTGGGCCGTGCATAACGAGCGCATTCCCCTTCGCAAGATTGGCAAGATGCTCGTTATACATCGCCGTGCTATACGATTTATTCGCAAGGTGGGAGAATTGCTGCGCGCCCTGAAGGTTTGCGAGTGCTTGTTCAGGGGTTATTGCATATGTCGCTGGCACAATGCACAGAGCAACAGCAGAGGCCAACAATTTAACGGTGGTTTTCATCTTTTATTTCCTGACGGTAGTACCGGGAGTTAATTTAAGTCAGTTAATTTTTATGACTTTTGAATTGAGTTCTTTCGCTTATTGCAGGCATTATGTTTATGTTTTATAGACTTTTTGATGTCTTTTATTTGGCTGATTCTAGAGTGTGTAAAAGTGTGAAATTTTGACTTCAATCATTAAAAAGTGTTTGCTAAGTTAATATTTAATCACTTTAACTCTGCATTTAGTCTTGTGGTTTCAGATGAAGTGCGCGGTTTTTTTGATCGAAAAATCGTTTAAACCTGCTCTTTACGAGGTTTTTTGGCGGGGAATGGGAAAAAAGAGGCGTTTCTGAAGCGGCTTTTTTGTGTCAGTAGGTCATTCGAATGTATACATTAAGTCTTTTTAAAGTCTTAATGTATACAATCACTGGAAACAATATGAACGACAAAAACGTGATTTTGCATATCAAGGATGTCGGGTATCGTGCCGGAGAGAACACCATTCTTCAGCATGTCGATTTTTGCCTTTCTCCTGGTGAATTCAAACTGATAACAGGTCCGTCAGGCTGTGGCAAAAGTACACTGCTGAAGATTGTTGCGTCCTTACTCAGCCCAACCGAGGGGACAATTCTGTTTGAAGGAAAGGACATCGCTTCACTGTCGCCCGAAAGCTATCGGCAGAAGGTGTCATACAGCGTGCAAACACCTTCGCTGTTTGGCGACACGGTTTACGACAACCTGATCTTTCCGTGGCAGATCCGCGGGAAATCACCAGAACCCCAAAAACTGATTGCCGACCTCGCCCGCTTCGGATTGCCGCAAGAGACTCTGACAAAATCGATAACGGAGCTGTCTGGCGGGGAAAGGCAGCGCGTATCCCTGATCCGTAATTTGCAGTTTTTACCGAAGGTACTACTGCTGGATGAGATAACCAGCGCGCTCGATGAGAGCAACAAGCGCAATGTTAACGACATCATCCATCGGTATACCCGCGAGCAGAACATCGCTGTGCTGTGGGTTACGCACGATGCAAACGAAATTACCCATGCGGATGATGTCATCAGGCTTCAGCCGCAGGGCGGGAAAATGCAGGAGGCAAACCGTGGGTGAGCATAATATAACCAACGAATCGCTGGCGCTCTCTCTGGTGTTGGTGCTGGTGGCGATTGTCGTCAGCTACCGTGAAAAACTGGGGCTGGAAAAAGACATTCTGTGGAGTATCTGCCGGGCGGTCGTTCAGCTCATTATTGTTGGCTATGTGCTGAAGTACATTTTCAACGTCAACAACGCGGTACTGACTCTGCTGATGGTGCTCTTTATCTGCTTCAACGCGGCGTGGAATGCGCAGAAGCGGAGCAAATACATCGATAAGGCGTTTGTTTCGTCGTTTATCGCGATCACGACCGGCACCGCGTTAACGCTGGCGGTGCTGGTGTTGTCAGGCTCGATTGAGTTTACGCCTATGCAGGTTATCCCCATTTCAGGGATGATTGCGGGAAATGCCATGGTGGCCGTGGGGCTATGCTACAACAACCTGGGGCAGCGCTTTAGCAGCGAACAGCAGCAGTTACAGGAAAAACTAAGCCTGGGTGCGACACCGAAAGTGGCCTCGGCACGCCTGATCCGCGAGAGTATTCGTTCGTCTCTGATCCCAACGGTCGATTCCGCAAAAACGGTCGGGCTGGTGAGTTTGCCCGGGATGATGTCAGGGCTGATTTTTGCCGGGATCGACCCGGTAAAAGCGATCAAATATCAGATTATGGTGACGTTCATGCTGCTGTCTACCGCGAGCTTGTCGACCATTATCGCCTGTTATCTGACGTATCGTAAATTCTACAACTCACGCCATCAGCTGGTGGTGACGCAGTTGAAAAAAGCGAAATAAGGGCGGGTATTGTAGGCCCGGTAAGCGTAGCGCCACCGGGCTTTTTTTCTTAGTAGAGCAGCGCGTAAAGCTGGCGGCGATACTTCGATGCCAGTGCATCACCCGTGCCCAGCGCGGCAAGGATCTCCTGGAACATCTTACGCGCCTGGCCATCCGCGGCGGCCAAATCTTTTTGCAGATGGCTGAACAGCAGTTCCAGCGCCTCTTCGTTACGCCCCACCTGATGCAGCTGCAACGCCAGCTGGCTTGCCAGCGCAGCATCGCCCGGATTACTGGCAACCTGCTGCTGGAGCTGCTGAATTTCAGGAGTATCCGCCGCCTGTTTCAGCAGTTCAATCTGCGCGACCAGACCCTGATAGCGCGTATCCTGATCCTGAAGCGGGACCGTTTTCAGCACCGCTTCCGCATCTTCTGAGCGGTGCAGGGCAATCTGCGTTTCTGCCAGCAGCAGGCCAATCTGGCTATTCTGATTCGACAGCTGCCAGGCGTCTTTCAACAGTGGCAGGGCTTCGTCGTACTTGCCTTCCTGCATCAGCGCGACGGCTTCCTGAGCTTTCAGCTCTTCTTCACGCGGCAACACTTTATCCAGCAGCGCACGAATAACCTCTTCAGGCTGCGGCCCCTGGAAACCATCGACAGGCTGACCGTTCTGGAACAGATAGACCGTAGGGATTGAGCGCAGGCCAAACTGAGAAGCCACCATCGGCTCGGCGTCGCAATCCAGCTTCGCCAGAATAAACTGACCATTGTATTGCGCGGCCAGGCTTTCCAGTACCGGCGTCAGTTGCAGACAGTGTTGGCTGCGTTCAGACCAGAAGTAGAACAGCACCGGTTTGGTCATCGACTGTTCGAGTGTCTGATGCAGGTTAGCTTCAGTAATGTTTACGATATTCTGTGCGGACATACGTCATTCTCTGTTTATCAGTTTGTTCTTACATGGGGGGCAAGCCGCGTTGCTTCAACTCAACCGTGTAAAATTTTGTCCATCATCCGGCCAGGAAGCAGGCGTTTTAACCAGCCGACGGCATGGGTGACCAGCGTCACCGGATAGCGCATTTTGGGGCGATCGCTTTCGAAAGCATGGCGCACTTTGGCGACAACCGCTTCCGGGCCCAGCGTAAAACGTGCGGCAATACCGGGATTTTCGACCGGTTTGTCTGACTGCGTCTGGTTAACGTTGTCGGTAAAGCGGGTACGAATCGGGCCGGGTTCAATCAGGCTCACCTTAATCCCGCTGTGACGCAGCTCCATACGTAATGCGTCAGACCAGGCTTCCAGCGCATACTTACTGGCGGCATAGGCACCGCGGCCGGGGGTAGAAATCAGCCCCATCACGGAAGAGGTCATCACGATACGCCCTTCACCGTGTGGCAGCATAGCGGGGAGCAGACGCATGGTGAGCTGATGCACGCCAAAGAAGTTAGCCGAAAACTGCTGCTCCAGCTGTTCACGGGAGATGGTGGGGAGTGGGCCGTAAACACCGTATCCTGCATTGTTGAAAAGACCGAACAGGCGATTGTTGGTCAGGGCAATGACCTCATCGGCCGCGTGCTCAATACTTTCCGGTGAATCCAGATCCAGCAATACGCCGGTAAAACCCATGCCCTTCATGCGTTCGACATCTTCGGGTTTACGGCAGGCTGCCAGAACCCAAAATCCCTGACGTTTTAATTCGAGGGCACTTTCAAGACCAATACCGCTGGAACATCCTGTTATTAAGACCGATTTTTGCATAACTTTACCTGTCAGGATCTCAGCTGTGTGACGAGTCATGTTTAACTAAAGGGGCCAGTCGTGTTGCCATCCAGTCGGCAATAAACGGCTGAGCATCGCGATTGGGGTGGATACCGTCGTCCTGCATCCATTGGGGTTTCAGATAGACCTCTTCCATGAAAAATGGCAGCAGCGGAATATCAAACTCTTTGGCAAGCTTCGGGTAGATCGCGCTAAAGGCCTCATTATACCGACGACCGTAGTTGGCGGGCAGACGAATTTGCATGAGCAACGGTTTTGCATTCGCGGCCTTTATGTCCTGCAAAATAGTGCGCAGCGTTTGTTCCGTCTGCTGTGGCTGGAAGCCGCGCAATCCGTCATTACCGCCAAGCTCCACCAGCACCCAACGTGGCTGATGTTGTTTGAGAAGGGCAGGCAGACGCGCCAGCCCCTGTTGTGAAGTATCGCCGCTGATGCTGCCATTAATGACCGGTGTTTTTGTCTGCCATTTGTCATTAAGCAGCGCAGGCCACGCTGCGTTAGCGGCCATGCGATAGCCGGCGCTCAGGCTGTCACCCAGTACCAGCAACGTATCTGCCGCTGCCGCGCGGAAGGTCAACAGAATCAAAAACAGGAAGGGCAAATGCCAGCGGAAAACATTGTTGAAGTTCATCGTCTTAAGAAGTCCGTCGGTCAGGGTGAACACGAGCTGTCCATCCTCACCGGAGTTGAACTTGTTGTCAAACGCGCCGAAACCCTGGCGCTGATCGGTGAGTCGGGTTCCGGGAAATCGACGCTACTGGCTATTTTAGCTGGGCTGGATGATGGCAGCAGTGGCGAGGTTAACCTGGTTGGCCAGCCGCTGCACGCGCTTGATGAAGAAGCCCGCGCCGCACTGCGTGCCAGACATGTCGGCTTTGTCTTTCAGTCCTTCATGTTAATTCCCACCCTGAATGCGCTGGAAAACGTAGAGCTTCCTGGCCTGTTACGCGGTGAAAATACCCGCGAGAGCCGTGACCATGCCAAAGCACTGCTGGAACAGCTGGGGCTTGGGAAACGCCTTGACCATCTCCCGGCTCAGCTTTCCGGCGGCGAGCAGCAGCGCGTGGCGCTGGCTCGCGCATTTAATGGCCGCCCGGAAGTGCTCTTTGCTGATGAACCAACCGGTAACCTCGACCGCCAGACCGGGGATAAAATTGCCGATCTGCTGTTTTCACTCAACCGCGAACA
Organism: Enterobacter sp. Tr-810; assembly: GCF_011752765.1. Classification (NCBI taxonomy): domain Bacteria; kingdom Pseudomonadati; phylum Pseudomonadota; class Gammaproteobacteria; order Enterobacterales; family Enterobacteriaceae; genus Enterobacter; species Enterobacter sp. Tr-810. The sequence continues at coordinate 228,961 of NZ_VWWW01000003.1, forward strand.
TGGCACAACGCTGATTCTGGTCACGCACGATCCGCAGCTTGCCGCCCGTTGCGATCGCCGGTTGCGGTTGGTCAACGGCGAACTTCAGGAGGAAGCATGATATCCCGCTGGTTCTGGCGAGAATGGCGCTCGCCATCGCTGCTGATTGTCTGGCTGGCCTTAAGCCTGGCGGTGGCCTGCGTACTGGCGCTTGGCAGCGTCAGCGATCGCATGGAAAAAGGCTTAAGCCAGCAAAGCCGCGAATTTATGGCCGGCGATCGGGCATTACAAAGCTCACGAGACGTGCCGCCCGCCTGGATTGAAGAAGCCCGTAAGCTGGGGCTGAAAGTGAGCGAGCAGCTCAGCTTCCAGACCATGACGTTTGCCGGGGACACGCCGCAGCTGGCGAGCGTTAAAGCCGTCGATGATATTTATCCGATGTACGGTGAGCTGCAAACCAATCCGGCGGGGTTAAAACCTGCGCCTGGCACGGTATTGTTAGCCCCGCGACTGATGGCGTTGCTGAACCTGAAAACAGGCGACAGTATTGATGTCGGCGATGCCACCCTGAAAATTGCCGGGGAAGTGGTGCAGGAGCCTGATTCGGGGTTTAACCCGTTCCAGCTTGCCCCACGGTTATTAATGAACACCGCTGATGTGGCAAAAACCAACGCAGTTCAGCCGGGGAGCCGTGTCACCTGGCGCTACAAGTTTGGCGGCACGCCCGCCCAGCTGGACGCATACGAAAAATGGCTCTTGCCGCAGTTAAAACCGGAACACCGCTGGTACGGGCTGGAGCAGGACGAAGGCGCGCTTGGCAAATCGCTTGAGCGTTCACAGCAGTTCCTGTTGCTCTCTGCGCTGCTCACGCTGCTGCTGGCCGTGGCGGCAGTGGCGGTGGCGATGGGGCACTACTGCCGCAGCCGCTATGACCTGGTCGCTATCCTCAAAACTCTTGGGGCGGGAAGGGCGCAATTGCGTAAGCTGATTGTCGGCCAGTGGTTAATGGTACTTGCACTGTCAGCGGTTACCGGCGGCGTAATGGGAGTACTGTTTGAACACGTGCTGATGATGCTGCTTAAACCGGTGCTGCCTGCCGCACTGCCTCCTGCAAGCTTCTGGCCATGGCTCTGGGCCGTGGGTGCGATGGTGGTGATTTCCTTGCTGGTGGGGCTGCGCCCATACCGGCTGCTGCTGGCCACACAGCCACTGCGCGTGCTGCGTCGTGATGTCGTGGCCAACGTCTGGCCGTTGAAATATTACCTTCCTGCGATTGTGGTGGTCGTGGTGGGGCTGCTTGCCTGGCTGATGGGAGGCAGTACCTTGCTCTGGGCCGTGCTGGCGGGAGCAGTAGTGCTGGCGGTACTGTGTGGCGTGCTGGGCTGGATGCTGCTTAACGTACTGAAAGGGTTAACGATAAAATCGCTGTCCGTGCGTCTGGCGGTAAACCGTCTGCTGCGTCAGCCGTGGACAACGCTGAGCCAGCTCTCTGCATTTTCGCTGTCGTTTATGCTGCTGGCGCTCTTACTGGTGCTGCGCGGCGATCTGCTGGACAGATGGCAGCGGCAGCTCCCGCCTGAAAGCCCGAACTATTTCCTGATCAACATCGCACCTGAGCAGGTCACGCCGATGAAGGCGTTCCTCTCTGAGCATCATATTGTGCCTGAATCCTTCTACCCGATTGTTCGCGCGCGCCTGACGCAAATCAATGGCAAGGTGACGGAGGGCAATCAGGATGAGGCGCTTAACCGTGAACTGAACCTGACCTGGCAGGACAAACGCCCGGATCATAACCCGATCACCGCCGGAACCTGGCCGCCAAAAGCCGGGGAAGTGTCGATGGAAGAGGGGCTGGCGAAACGCCTGAACATCGGGCTGGGAGATAAGGTCACCTTTACCGGTGACACGCAGGACTTCAGCGCTACGGTCACCAGCCTGCGCAAGGTTGACTGGGAAAGCCTGCGGCCGAATTTCTTCTTTATCTTCCCCGCGGGCGCACTGGACGGGCAACCGCAGAGCTGGCTGACCAGTTTCCGCTGGGAGAACGGCAACGGTATGCTGACCCAGCTGAACCGTGAGTTCCCGACTGTGAGCCTGCTGGATATTGGCGCGATCCTGAAACAAGTGGGACAAGTGCTGGAGCAAGTGAGCCGCGCCCTTGAAGTGATGGTGGTGCTGGTGACGCTCTGCGGTGTGCTGTTGTTGCTGGCTCAGGTGCAGGTCGGGATGCGCCAGCGCCATCAGGAACTGGTGGTGTATCGTACGCTGGGGGCCGGGAAACGTCTGCTGCGCACTACCCTGTGGTGCGAGTTTGCCCTGCTGGGACTGGTGGCGGGCCTGGTGGCTGCTATTGGCGCTGAAACGGCGCTGGCGGTGCTCCAGACCCGGGTCTTTGACTTCCCGTGGGAGCCAGACTGGCGGTTGTGGATCACGCTGCCTGTTTGCGGTGCGGTGCTGTTGTCGCTGTGCGGCGGCTGGCTCGGTACGCGGCTGTTAAAAGGCAAAGCGCTGTTCCGTCAGTTTGTCAGTTAGTTGAGTTCCGTGATGATTACGTACCGGTTTATATGCTGGTACGTAATCATTTAGTAGCACAAATCGATAATACCCATCATTTTAGTAGCACAAATCATTAAAAACCCGCCCACACAGCCCTATATTTTCCAGTTAATATTCACCTGCTAAATATTTAGCAGCGTGTCTATCAAGGAAAAATAATGACTATAAAAAAAACAGCGCTGGCGGCAACGATCGGCGCGGCAGTGGCATTGACGTCTTTCGCAACTCAGGCGGAAATCACTGTTCTGAAACAAGATCCACAGGCGGGCGATCCGCTGAGCCGTCTTAACTTCACCGTTGGCGGCAGTATCCGTCCTCAGTTCAACATGATGACTGGCGACGGCGATAAAGGTTCCTACAAACGTAATGGCTTCGACGGCGGCACCCGTTTCCGTTTCGCAGCAGATTACTATCTGTTTGATGACATCAGCTGGGTAAGCTACTACGAGCTGGGTGTGAACATTCCTGCGCTGTTCGACTGGGACAACCACTACGCAGAAGGTGCAAACAACACCTCTCGCCGTATGCTGTACACCGGTCTGAAGAGCAACACCTGGGGTACGCTGACCTTCGGTCAACAGAACAGCGTTTACTATGATGTGGTTGGCGCGAAAACCGATATCTGGGACTACGACATGATCGGCCAGGCACCAGGTAACGGTATCAACGGCGACTACGACGGTTCTTATCGTTCACGCAAGATGCTGAAATATAAGAAAACCGTGGGCGATGCTGATATCTATGCATCTTACCTGTTCGAAGACGGTGAATACCTGCCAGGCAACGGCCTGCGTTACAAACGTAAAGGCGGCGGCTCACTGGGTCTGGATTATCACCTGACCAAAGATCTGAGCTGGGGTACGGCGTGGAACTACACTCGCGCGGAAATGCGTAACCCGGAAAACAGCGACAGCAAAACCTACGATCAGAACATCCTGGGTACGGCGCTGAGCTGGACGCCTGACAACTGGACCTTCTCCGCGGGCGGCGGCTGGTACCAGAACTTCATGACCACCAAAAAAGTATCAACCAACAATTACTTTGCCGGTGACGCATGGGGTATCGAGTACTTCGCGGGCTACAAATTCCCAATCGGTCAGTATGCGGTTAAATCCATCCAGCCTTACTTCATGGGCGATCGCATCGAATACGTGAATGGTCGTAACTACCAGCGTATCGACAACGGCGTGGGTATCAGCTTCCAGCTGGATTACGGTTTCCGTGTTGACTACGAACACGTGTTCACCTCCAGCACCGACGATCTGGGCGATATGAACCTGGTGCGTCTGCGTTACGACTTCTAAGTCGTCTGTTTCCCCGGTGGCGCTGCGCTTACCGGGGCTACAAAAGCACGCGTAGGCCGGGTAAGGCGTAGCCGCCACCCGGCTTGTTTTTCAGCACAAAAGCCACTCGGCAACGTCTTCAAACTTCCCGCGATACACAATCTTCTCTGCTTTTTTCTCCAGCTGATAGCTGTACATCGGGTCGTAATAATCGTTAAGCAGGGGCGCAAGCCAGCTAAAGTGCGCTTCGGTACTGCCGGAACGCTGCTGTTCCAGAAGTGCGCTGTCTAATAACGTGGTAAATTCAGCATAGCGCTGTAACCCAAGACGGCGGCGAATGGCAAACAGCCCGTGGTGCAGATACTCGCTGTACTCCTTCCAGCCTGCCTCTTCCCCATACGCGGCAGAGAAGTCCGCCCACATATGGTCGAAATACTCTTCGCGCAGGCGCTCAAGGCGAATGTCGAACGGGTCATCGACCACCACAATTGACGACTGAACCATGCGATCGCGCAGGCACTCCGGCAAGTGGTTGGAGCCAATCATGCGGCCTTCGTCTTCCAGTACCCAGCGTGCGGCATCTTTTTTTAACAGCTCAACCGCCAGCTGGTTTTCGAAACTCGCCTGTGAAAGCTGCGGCTGGAGCGTGCGGCCAAACGACGAGCCTCGATGATGCGCCAGTCCTTCCAGATCAACCCCCTGCGCGTGTTGCTTCACCAGCAGAGTTTTACCGCTGCCGGTACAGCCGCCAATCAACACCATCGGTTTTTGCACCTGCTCAACGGTGGCCTGAATGGCTGCCTGACGCAGCATCTTATAGCCGCCCTTAACCAGCGGATAATTTACGCCAGCCTCTTTCAGCCAGGCCTGGGCGATATGCGAGCGCTGTCCGCCACGCGCGCAGCAAAAATAGCCGTTGGGGTTTGCCATACTTGCTTCACGCCAGGCCTGGATTCGCGCCTCGCGTGTGTCGCCTTTCACCAGGCTATGACCGAGCGCCAGCGCGGCCTCTGGCCCCTGGCGTTTATAGCAGGTGCCGACGGCTGCGCGTTCGTCGTCGTTCATTAATGGCAGGTTGATCGCAGCGGGCATCGTGCCCTGTGCGAATTCGATCGGCGCGCGAACGTCGATTAAAGGGGTATCAGACGCGAGGATCGCGCGATAGTCCGTTCCATCGTTCATGGTGATTCCAGAAGAAAACTAAGCAGTAATGATGGGCGGGATTTTACGCCGGGGACGTTGAAGATCAACTCCCCGGCGGAGGAGACTTACGCGAGCTTCGACTGTGCCCAGACAATCCCGCTGGCGTACTCTGGCGGCAGCAGCGGAATAATGGCTTCAAGCGTCGCGCTCAGACGGCCTTCATCAGTGTCGTTCAGGTTAAGGTGTCCCACCTTACGCCCCGGACGCACCTCTTTGTCGTACCAGTGTAGATGCACCAGCGGTAGCTTCAGCCAGTCGTAGTTCAGATCGGTGCCGATCAGGTTGATCATTACCGACGGACTGTTCACAACCGGCTGCGGCAGCGGCAGGTCAGTAATGGCACGCAGGTGCAGCTCAAACTGGCTGATGGATGCGCCGTTTTGCGTCCAGTGCCCGCTGTTGTGCACGCGCGGTGCCAGTTCGTTGATCAGCAGCCCGGCAGGGGTGACAAAGCACTCCATCGCCATCACGCCCACATAACCCAGCTCATGCATGATGGCCGAGAGCATATCTTCTGCCTGTTCCTGCTGCGCGGCATTCGCCTGCGGGAAGGCAACGCTGGTGCGCAGAATGCCATCCTGATGCAGGTTGTGGGTCAGCGGATAAAACACGGTGCTGCCATCGTGCGCACGCGCGCCAACCAGCGAGACTTCGCCGCTAAAGTTGATGCCCTGCTCAACAATGCACTCGCCGTAGCAATCGTCCGGCAGTTCGGCGGTTTCGCTGGCACGTAAGCGCCACTGCCCGCGACCGTCGTAGCCGCCCACGCGACGCTTCACAATCGCCAGTTCGCCAAGCATGGCAAACACATCGTTCCATTCGCTTTTATCGGACAGCAGCTGCCACGGTGCGGTCGCCAGACCAAGCTTGTCGAACAGCTGTTTTTGGGTCAGTCGGTCTGCAATGACTGGAAACACGTCGCGGTTAACAAAAGCGTTATGACGTGCCAGCTCACGGGTCAGGGCCGTTTCCGGCCAGCGTTCGATCTCGGCGGTGATCACGCTCTGATGAAAAGGCACCGCTTCCGGTTCGGCATCCAGCCCGACGGGCCAGACGGAAATCCCCAGCGGTTCACCGGCCTGGCGCAGCATCCGGCCTAGCTGACCGTTACCGAGAACGCAAACCTGTTTCATGCCGCACCCCGCGGATCCGGGTTATCCAGCACTTCGTCGGTCTGGGCTTTACGCCACTCAGCCAGGCGCTGATGCAGGGCTTTATCGTGAGTCGCCAGAATCTGTGCAGCCAGCAGCGCAGCGTTTGCCGCACCAGCTTTGCCAATCGCCAGCGTACCCACCGGAATACCGCGTGGCATCTGAACAATAGAGTAAAGGCTGTCAACACCGCTTAATGCTGCGCTTTGTACCGGAACACCTAATACTGGCACCAGCGTTTTTGCGGCAATCATGCCTGGCAGATGTGCTGCGCCGCCCGCACCGGCAATGATCACCTCGTAACCGTTCTCTTCAGCGCTTTCGGCAAAGCTGAACAGTTTATCGGGGGTACGGTGTGCGGAAACCACTTCAACGTGGTGCGGAACATTCAGGATTTCGAAGATTTCGGCGGTGAACTGCATGGTAGCCCAGTCGCTTTTGGACCCCATCACGATGGCGACACGCGCCGGATTATTGCGGGAAGACATGCGTCTTAAAACTCCTGTGGTGCGAAACACACTGCTTTCGAGGGCACAGAGAATAGCATGTAATATGGGCAAGGAAAACGGTTGCGCGGCTAAAACTTGAGCCGTTGTGGCCACTCGCGCATAACAAAACAGACCGCATCTGGCGGTCTGTTTAGCGAAAATTTCTGGCGATTTTTACAGGAGATTTCCTGCTGTCAGGTTTTCTTTATCGAATGCATGGCCGACATCAATATGATTTTCCATGCTGGTGTCGACATTCGAACCTGCTTCTGGGGTGGAGAAGCGATTCTCCGCCGCCATCGCGCCAGTGGACAGGACAGCGGCCAGCAGCAGGGTGCTCATGATGCTGATTGTTTTCATTCTTCGTTCCTTGCTCATCGTATTGTCGCTGTCGCTTGTCTGTTTACTGGCGGCACGGCAATCAGGGGTCTTATTTAGTCAGTTCCGCAGTCATGTGAACACGGTTGTTGAACTGTGCGCTGGTGATTTTGTATGACGCACCCTGTTCAGCAGCCTGTGCGGCAATTTTGGCTTCTGCACGGTCAATGGTAGAGGCGGTAGCACTGACGCTCTGAGCGAAAGAACCGAAAGAGATCAGAGAAAGAGCAGCAACTGCAACGAAAGTTTTGATGGATTTCATGGTCGTATTCCTTAAGTGTTTTGTCTGTAGTAGGGCGTGTTGCCCTGATGTGATAAATAATAGACCGACCATGGATTGATTAAAATCGAAACAATTTGCCGATATCATTCAAAAAAACTGAATGCATTTGATCATTTAGTGCGGTGGGGTATCAGAAAGGAAATGCGATCAGTTCCACGCTCTCGGGCGTGACTTTAACCATTGAGCCTTCGCTGTGCCAGGCACCCAGCACGACGCGATGCGCGGGTTCGCCGTTGGTAGTAAGCGAATGGACGTCCGGGCGATGGGTATGACCGTGGATCAGCCATTGCACTCGGTGTTTTTCCATCACATCGATAACTGCATGTGGGTTAACGTCCATGATGGTCATTGATTTGCTGCTGTTGGCGGCTTTACTGCCTGCGCGCATTTTCGCGGCAATGCGATTGCGGATAAACAGCGGCAGTGCCAGGAACAGCGTCTGGATCCACGGGGTGTGGACTTTGGCGCGAAACGCCTGGTAGCCGGTATCGTCGGTGCAGAGCGTATCGCCGTGCATGATCAACACTTTGCGGCCATACAGGTCGAGTACCTGTTCTTCCGGCAGTAATGTCATACCGCTTTCACGGGCATAACGTTTGCCGAGCAGGAAATCCCGATTGCCGTGGATGAAGTAGCAGGGGACCCCGGAATCAACCAGCGCCTTAATGGCGGCGGCAATGTCGTGGTGCAGCGGGTTGGGATCGTCGTCGCCAATCCAGGCTTCAAACAGGTCGCCCAGAATGTAAAGCGCATCGGCGCTTTTGGCTTCACCGCGTAAAAAACGCAGAAAACCGGCGGTGATCGCCGGTTCTTCTGTTTGCAGGTGTAAATCTGCAATAAAGAGTGTCGCCACGAATTACTCGCTGACGGTCACGCTTGTAATCACAACGTCTTCTTTAGGAACGTCCTGGTGCATACCGCTGCGGCCAGTAGAAACGCCTTTGATCTTGTCAACAACGTCCATACCTTCAACCACTTCTGCGAATACGCAGTAGCCCCAGCCTTGCAGGCTTTCGCCAGAGAAGTTCAGGAAGTCGTTGTCAGCTACGTTGATGAAGAACTGCGCGGTTGCTGAGTGTGGAGCCTGAGTACGGGCCATTGCCAGCGTACCACGGGTGTTTTTCAGACCGTTGTTTGCTTCGTTTTTGATCGCTTCTTTAGTTTCTTTCTGGTTCATACCAGGTTCGAAACCGCCGCCCTGGATCATAAAGCCGTTGATCACACGGTGGAAGATGGTGTTGTTGTAGAAACCTTCGCGGCAGTAGTCCAGGAAGTTTTTAACTGTTTCAGGCGCTTTGTCATCAAAAGTCTTGATTACGATATCGCCATGATTAGTGTGGAAAGTAACCATTTTTGCATCCTGTTCCGTTATTGTGGTGCGTCAACCCGTGTTCGGGTCACATATAGGGGCTTGTTATAGCATAACCACAGGATGCGATCACCTTGCATTGTGTGCTGCTTCGGGTTTGAATTACGGGTAGAATACCCGGTTTTCGTCCACACACGTGTTTACATGGAATCTTCGATGTTAAAAATCTTTAATACAATGACGCGCCAAAAAGAGGAATTTAAACCTATCCATGCCGGGGAAGTCGGCATGTACGTGTGTGGTATTACGGTTTACGATCTCTGTCACATCGGCCATGGCCGCACCTTTGTTGCTTTTGACGTGGTTTCTCGTTACCTGCGCTTCCTGGGCTATAACCTGAAGTATGTGCGTAACATCACCGACATCGACGACAAAATCATTAAACGCGCTAATGAAAATGGCGAGAGCTTTGTCGCGCTGGTGGATCGTATGATCGTTGAAATGCACAAAGACTTTGATGCATTAAATATTCAGCGCCCGGACAGCGAGCCGCGTGCGACCCACCATATTCATGAAATTATCGATATCACTGAGAAGCTGATCGAACGGGGTCACGCCTATGTGGCGGATAACGGCGACGTGATGTTCTCTGTGCCAACCGATCCGGCTTACGGCAAATTGTCCCGTCAGGATCTGGATCAGTTGCAGGCCGGTGCGCGCGTTGACGTCGTCGACGTGAAGCGTAACCCGATGGACTTTGTCCTGTGGAAGATGTCCAAAGAGGGTGAACCAAGCTGGCCATCCCCGTGGGGTGAAGGTCGTCCGGGCTGGCACATTGAGTGTTCAGCGATGAACTGCAAACAGCTGGGCAACCATTTCGATATCCACGGCGGCGGCTCTGACCTGATGTTCCCGCACCACGAAAACGAAATTGCGCAGTCTACCTGTGCGCACGGCGGTGAGTACGTTAACTACTGGATGCACTCCGGGATGGTGATGGTTGACCGCGAGAAGATGTCGAAATCGCTCGGCAACTTCTTCACCGTGCGTGACGTACTGAAATATTACGATGCAGAAACCGTGCGTTACTTCCTGATGTCCGGCCACTATCGCAGCCAGCTGAACTACAGCGAAGAGAACCTGAAACAGGCCCGCTCTGCGCTGGAGCGCCTGTATACTGCACTGCGCGGTACCGACAAATCGGTAGCTGCCGCCGGTGGCGATGCCTTTGAAGCGCGTTTTGTTGAAGTGATGAACGACGACTTCAACACCCCGGAAGCCTACTCCGTGCTGTTCGATATGGCGCGTGAAGTGAACCGCCTGAAATCAGAAGATATGGCAGCGGCCAATGCGCTGGCGTCCCATCTGCGTAAGCTCTCTTCGGTACTCGGTCTGCTGGAGCAGGAGCCTGACGTATTCCTGCAAAGCGGTGCACAGGCAGACGATGGCGAAGTGGCTGAGATTGAAGCGTTGATCAAAGCACGTCTGGAAGCGCGTCAGGCGAAAGACTGGGCGGCGGCAGATGCGGCGCGTAACCGTCTGACCGAGATGGGTATCATTCTTGAAGATGGCGCGCAGGGTACCACGTGGCGTCGTAAGTAAGTCTGTACGCCCGGTGGCGCTGACGCTTACCGGGCCTACAACATCATGACCATAGGCCGGGTAAGGCGTAGCCGCCACCCGGCTTTTTTACGCCGATTCCCTCGCAATAAGCTGCCCGGAGAGGGTGATCCGCTGGGTTTGCAGTTCCGGCTCTTTCAGCTTGCGAATAATCAGCCCGGCGGTCTGACGCCCGGTTTCCTCGCTGGCTGACGACACGTAGGTGAAGGACGGCGAGGTGAGATTGACGTGCAGCATATCCTCAAAACCCACCAGCGCGACCTGCTGGGTTAAAAACACATCTTTCCCGACGGTGCGGCCAACATGATGAATGCCAGAAATCGAGCCGATCATGGCATCGGGAGAGTGGCAGAGCAGGGCGGTAATGGTGTTGTTCTTCTCAAGAAGCTGGCGGGTGACAAAACTGGCTGCCTGGGTGTCGTCGCTACAGGCAGGGGCTGACTCCTCACGATTCACCAGGCCGTACTGGGCCATTGCGCTGCGAAATCCCAGCAAACGCTGCTCCCGGATAAGGCAACCTTCACGCCCGCCAATATAGGCAATATTGCGATGCCCACGCTCGATAAGATAGCGTGTGGCGAGGTTAGCCGCCTGGCGGTTATCACGCATCACCAGATTGCAGGGCTCATTTAACAGCGACTGGGACACCACAACCAGCGGTAACGGGCAGTCGCGGATCTGAGGGGGTAAGGTCGACGTGCGGGTATCCGACGCCAGATAAATAACACCGGCAACGCCCTGTTGTTTAAACGAAAGCAGGCTGCGTTCCAGATGTTCATGATCGTTGAGCGGCTGGCCAAGAAAAACCATGTATCCCTGTTTTTCCAGCTCCTGAACAATGCTCGCCATCACTTTGATGGAAAAACTGTCGCTGAAATCACGCAGGATCAGGCCAATAAGGTTGGAGGTGTTGGCGCGAAGATTGGCTGCGGCCGTGTTGTGCACATAGCCAAGCGTATTGATGGCAGCATGGACTTTCTCAATGGTGGCTTCTGAGATTTTCCCTTTCTGGCGCAATACCAGAGAGACGGTTGAAACCGAGACACCCGCCTGTTTTGCGACATCAATGATGCTGACTTTCTTCAAAACCGCTCCCTGAAATTTACCGATTATCAGCCAGATACAACAATGCGTCTCCCAGACTACAGGAGACGCGTCGTGCAGGCATCTTATTATTTGCCGATCATCGTGGACATGGTCTGGGCGATAAACTGTGCTCTGGCACCGAAAATCACCTGAATACCGTTGTCGCCCACGAAGACGACGCCGCGAGCCCCCAGTCCGTTAAGACCGTCTTTATCCACGTCATCACTTTTTGACACTTCCAGACGCAGGCGGGTAATGCAGGAACCGACAGAATCGATGTTCTGTGCGCCGCCCAGCAGGCTGATGATTTCTGTTGCCAGTTCGGTGTCGGTTTTATCATTCGCGTTGGCGGTTACTTCAGTACGACCCGGTGTTTTCACGTCGAAACGACGGATAACAAAGCGGAACGTGAAGTAGTAAATCAGCGCCATCGGAATGCCAATGATGATGGCGTTCAGGAAGTTGGTCTGATAGCCGTTAAACGATGGCAGGATCCCAAAGGACAGGTAATCGATAAAGCCTGCAGAGAAGGACTTGGCGATATGCGCATGTAACAGGTACATCGTCATATAGGCCAGGCCCGCCATGATGGCGTTAAAGACATACAGAATCGGTGCCACAAAGATAAAGGTGAATTCAACCGGCTCGGTGATCCCTGTCAGGAAGCAGGTCAGAGCCGCAGAGAACAAAATACCGGCAGCAATTTTTTTATTTTTGGTGTGAGCTTCGTGATACATCGCCAGACATGCCGCAGGCAGTGCGAACAGCATCAGCGGGAACTCACCCTGCATGAATTTACCGGCGTTCTGGTAGGTATCGCTGCTGAAGGATTTCACCCCTTCTTCCAGCATCTTGAACCAGATGGTCTGGTCGCCGTGGATAACCTGGCCCGCCTGGGTGGTGTAATCCCCGAACGAGTACCAGAAAGACGGATACCAGATGTGGTGCAGGCCAAGCGGGATCAGTGCGCGTTCCACCAGACCAAAGATAAAGGTCGAGGCCGCCTGATTATCGCCGTTCACAACAACAGAGAGCGCATCAATACCGGACTGAATATGCTGCCAGACATACGGCAGCAGCAGGCCGAGTACAAACGACAGGAATGCCGTCGCAATTGCCACGAAACGTTTACCGGAGAAGAAGCCGAGGAATTCCGGCAGCTGCATGGTATGGAAACGGTTGTAACACCACGCGGCGAGAATACCGCAGATAAGCCCGCCGAATACGCCCATTTGCAGCGTCGGAATACCCACAACCATGGCGTATTTCCCGCCCTGGGAGGCCATTTCCGGCGTGATACTCAGCACCGTGCTGATGGTGATGTTGGTGACAAACACCGACACCGCCGCCGACAGCGCCGCAATACCGGATTCCGATGCCAGACCCACGGCGGAGCCAATGGCGAACAGCATCGGCAGGTTATCAAAAATAACGCCGCCTGCGTTCATCATCAACGGCAGGTGGAATTTATCCCCGAAGGCCAGTAACAGACCTGCGGCAGGAAGCAGTGAAATTGGCAGCATTAATGCGCGACCAATCATCGATAACTTTGACAGCGATTTAACAAACCCTGATATCAGACTCATGCTGATCTTCCCCCGAGTAGCGCCTTTTTTGGCGCTGTTATTGTAAGTAGAACGTTTTAGTAGAACGTTCTACTTATCGTGATGAAAGCATGAATTTCGTGCAACTTAAATTTCACATTCCGACAGAGGAAATAGTGATTTTTTGAAGTTGATCGATAATTAACCGCGATAGATGTGGGGGGATTTTTATCCCCTCTCCCTGTGGGAGAGGATTCCCCAGTAATGTTTGTCTTTATTCAGCGATGACATTACGCCATTGAAATGCAAGACTTACCGCGGCGCCATCGTCCGGCCGAAAATCGCCGAAGCGTTTCCTGTAGGCCGGGGCGAGGCGCATGGATGCGCCGAGAGGGCGCGACTTGCATGGACGCTGCATCGCGCCCGGCCCGAAAGCCGGAAGGAATAAGCTGAGGGTACCGCGAAGCGGCGATTTTCTTGCCGGGAGCCCGGGTCGCCAGGGTAGCGGCGGTGAGCTACCCTGGCACGTTCACGGGTATTGTGGTGACAGAGTAGCAAGGAACATAAAGTGAACGGAATGACCACCACAGCCGTATGTTCCCCCTCACCCCAACCCTCTCCCCAAAAAGGAGAGGGAGCCGTCCGTGCTCGTATTTTTTGTGGGGATCCCTCAACCCTGTGGGTGAGGGCATCAAGCAGCTCAGGCCGTAACGGTAACGCTCTGACCTTCAAAACTCACGGTCTGACCCGCGACAATCTTGCAGCGCTTGCGGGTTTCCACCGCGCCGTCGACTTTTACCAGCCCGTCGGCAATGGCGATTTTGGCCTGTGCGCCGCTTTCGCTCCAGCCTTCCAGCTTCAGCAGATCGCACAGCTCAACGTGCGGGTGTTTACCTAATGAAAATGTGGCCATCTTACGCTTCCTTTACGTCGTGATACTCAACGCACGCCTGCAATGTATTCTGAATCAGTGTGGCAACGGTCATCGGGCCGACGCCGCCCGGCACCGGAGTAATGTAAGACGCGCGTGCAGCGGCATCTTCATAAACCACATCGCCCACCACTTTGCCGCTTTCCAGACGGTTAATGCCCACGTCCACGACAATCGCACCTTCTTTGATCCACTCGCCAGGAATAAAGCCCGGCTTACCGACTGCCACGATCAGCAGGTCAGCGTTCTCTACGTGGTGACGCAGGTTTTTGGTGAAGCGGTGAGTGACCGTGGTGGTGCAACCCGCCAGCAGCAGTTCCATGCTCATCGGACGCCCAACGATGTTGGATGCGCCAATCACCACGGCATTCAGGCCGTAGGTGTCGATATTGTAACGCTCAAGCAGCGTAACGATACCGCGAGGCGTACACGGACGCAGACGCGGCGCACGCTGGCACAGGCGGCCGACGTTATACGGATGGAAACCGTCGACGTCTTTGTCTGGCGCGATACGCTCAAGTACTTTCACGTTGTCGATGCCCGCAGGCAGCGGCAGCTGGACCAGAATGCCGTCAATTTCTTTATCGGCGTTCAGGGTGTCAATCAGCTCAAGCAGTTCTGCTTCGCTGGTGGTTTCTGGCAGATCGTAAGAGCGGGAAACAAAGCCCACTTCTTCACACGCTTTGCGTTTGCTGCCGACATAAATCTGCGATGCCGGGTTGCTGCCAACCAGCACAACAGCCAGCCCAGGGGCGCGAAGTCCGGCCGCTTTACGCGCCTTCACTTTTTCCGCAACCTCAGAGCGCACCTGCTGCGCAATCGTTTTACCGTCAATAATCTTTGCTGCCATCAGAGAGAAGATTCCGTCTGTAACGTTTGAAAGGGGGATTGCCTATATTTTGTCAGAAGCGAGCGCCGCTGTCAGTCACCCTTTGCGAGATTTCCTTCACTGGCCTCAAAACCCATGATAAGCGCATGGTCAATTTCTTAGGGTGGATTAGGATGTGGCCTGGTTAAATCGCAGCGTTTTGACATATTTTAAAATACTTTCCTGAGCTACTTTGTCTCCTCCGAAATAAGCTTTCAATTTATCAATTGAACGTATTTCTTATTCCCGATTATCCGCGGGAAGGGTTATTTACATTTTAAAGGAATAGACATGAAACTCAGCAACATTGCTTCGACCGTTATTGCAACTCTGGCCCTGGTCGCGGGTGCCGCTCACGCTGAAGATCCAACGCCGGTTTCCGTTAATGGCGGTACCGTGCATTTTAAAGGTGAATTAGTGAATGCTGCGTGCTCAGTTAATACGGATTCTTCAGAACAGACCGTTAATCTTGGTCAGTACCGTACCGCGAAATTCACCAAAGTCGGTGATACCACCTCTAATATTCCATTCACTATTGAACTGAACGATTGCGATCCGCTGGTTGCAAGCACGGCTGCAGTCGCCTTTACCGGTCAGATCGATGCGACCGATAAAACCCTGCTGGCCGTAACCTCCGGTAACAACGACAACACTGCGCAAGGTGTAGGTATCGAGATCCTCGACAGCAAATCCAGCACGCTAACCCCAGACGGAGCCACTTTCTCTGCTGCACAGACGCTGATCGAAGGGACCAACACCCTGAACTTCACCGCGCGTTATAAAGCGACCGCTGCGACCACCACGCCTGGTCAGGCGAATGCGGACGCAACCTTCGTCATGAAATACGAGTAATGCCTGAATACAGGGATGTGGTCGACCTCAGGGAGGAGGTCTCTTAATCGCTAACGCCGGGAACGAAGGATGACAAGGACTGGGATACTGCTTTTTGCCCTTGCGATTACCTCAACGGTAAATGCTCATACCGTGGTGATCGACGGCGGTAAAGTTCACCTGAGAGGGGAACTGGTCAACGGCGGCTGCGCCGTGGCGCCTGACAGCCAGAATATGCGCGTGGATATGGGGCAGTACCGCACCAACGCCTTTTCGGGCGTTGGCAGTTTTTCCACGGTAAACGTGCCTTTCACCGTACGGCTGCTTGACTGCAGCGTGGATGTCTCCCGTACCGTGGGGATCCAGTTTCAGGGCGCCACGCCTGAAGAGGATCCGCAGGTCTTCCTGGCGACATCGCGGCCAGGGGAAACCCCTGTCAGCAGCGGGGTTGGACTGGCACTTTTCGACGAACAACAGCGTCAGATAATCCCAAATGCCGCGGCGGTCAGTTGGTTGCCCATTAATACCAGTGAGCTGGCGTTTCATTTCAGTGCCCGCTACCGGGCAATTTCCGAACACCTCGTGCCAGGCAATATTCAGTCAGACGTCTGGTTTACGTTGATTTATCCCTAACGCCTGCGAACACATTATTAAAGGTACGGTTGTGATGAACACCCTAATTAAACCTGGACTGATTTTATCTTTTATTTTGATGATGGTTTCTTCCTGCGCAAATGCGTCCGGTGGTATTGCGCTGGGCGCGACGCGCGTTATTTATCCGGCGAATGCGAAACAGACCTCGCTGGCGATCACCAACAGCAACAAACAAGAACGCTATTTAATTAACGCGTGGATCGAAAATGCGAACGGGCAAAAGGAAAAAACCTTTGCCGTTACACCGCCCCTGTTCGTGAGCGAGCCGGACAGTGAAAATACGCTGCGTATTATTTATGCAGGACCGGCATTACCCACCGATCGCGAATCGCTGTTTTACATGAATGTGAAAGCGATCCCGTCGGTCAGCAAGGCGAAAACAGAGAACAATAACGTGCTGCAACTGGCCATTCTGTCGCGAATCAAGCTGTTTGTGCGCCCGGTTAACCTGTCGATGCCGCCGGAAGAGGCGCTCTCCCAATTGCGCTTTGAGCGCGTCGGAAACCACCTGAAGGTGAGCAATGCCTCGCCCTATTACGTCACGCTGGTCAATCTTAAGCTTGGCGGTCAGACGCTGGATAACCTGATGGTCGCGCCTAAAAACTCAGCGCAGCAGGTGTTACCAACCGCCGCGAGCGGCACGCTCTCCTGGCAGAGCGTCAATGATTACGGTGCCATTACACCGGCACGTAGCGTCAATCTGTGAGCAGAGTCAGGGCGATGAACACTCAATGGCGTTACTGCCCGGTTGCACTGGCATTGATGGCAACGCTCTGGCCGCAAACCGGCTGGAGCGAAAGCTACTTCAACCCGGCCTTTTTATCCGACGACACCGCAAGCGTGGCGGATTTGTCGCGTTTTGAGCAAGGGCATCAGCAGGCTCCGGGCGTCTATCGCGTGGATATCTGGCGTAACGATGAATTTATCGGCACGCAGGACGTGCGCTTTGAACAAGCCGAAAACACCCCACCTGTCGCGGGCGGGCTCTCACCATGCATTACGCGCGCGATGCTTGATCGATTTGGCGTTAATATCGCGGCGTTTCCGGAACTGGCAAACGTGCAGGGCGAGACCTGTGTTCCGCTGACCACGGCCATTCCTGGCAGCGAAACGGCATTCAACTTTGCGTCGCTGCGCCTGAACGTCAGCCTGCCGCAGGTGGCGATGCAAAATAGCGCTCGGGGCTACATTCCCCCTGAACAGTGGGATGACGGGATCCCCGCCGCGTTGCTCAACTACAGTTTTACCGGCAACCGGGGCAGCGACGACGACAGCTATTATCTGAACCTGCAAAGCGGGCTGAACTACGGCGCCTGGCGTCTGCGTAACAACGGCGCGTGGCGTTATTCGCAAAACAACGGCGAGCGGCACAGCAACTGGGAAAATATTGGCACCTGGGCCCAGCGCAGCATTATTCCCCTTAAAAGCGAGCTGGTGCTGGGTGACAGCAATACCGGTAACGACGTGTTTGATAGCATCGGTTTTCGCGGCGGGCGGCTCTACTCTTCTGACAGCATGTATCCGGACAGCCTCCAGGGCTACGCGCCCACCGTGCGCGGTATCGCCCGGACGCCTGCCAAAGTGGTCATTCGCCAGAACGGGTACGTGATTTACCAGAGCTATGTCCAGCCCGGCGCTTTTGCAATAAACGATCTGAACCCCACTTCATCCAGCGGTGACCTTGAGGTCACGGTAGAAGAAAAAGACGGTAGCCAGCAGCGCTACACCGTACCGTATTCCACCGTGCCGCAGCTTCAGCGTGAAGGGCGCTGGAAGTATGACCTGGTGGCGGGTGACTACCGTAGCGGGAACAGCGAACAGGATACGCCGTTCTTCACTCAGGGAACGTTAATTGCCGGTCTTGCCGATGGCTACACGCTTTACGGCGGTACGCAGCTGGCATCACGTTACACGGCGCTGGCCATCGGTGCGGGGAAAAACCTCGGTGACTGGGGGGCAATATCGCTCGATCTGACTCATGCCCGCAGCCAGCTTGCCGATGACAGCCGCCACGAAGGACAGTCGCTGCGCTTCCTCTATGCCAAATCCCTGAACGGATTTGGCACTAACTTTCAGTTGCTCGGTTACCGCTACTCCACGAAAGGGTTTTACACCCTGGATGATGTGTCCTGGCGCTCGATGGAAGGCTATCAATACGGCGACAGCCAGGACAACGACGGTGTGCCGGACGTGCAGAGCTATCACAATCTGACGTGGAATAAAAAAGGGCGCTTCCAGCTCAATATCTCCCAGTCGCTGGGGGATTACGGATCGCTGTATGTCTCTGGCAGCCAGCAAAGCTACTGGGGAACCAGCGAATCAAACGTCTGGTATCAGCTTGGCTACGCGGGCGGCATTCAGGGCATCAGCTATTCCGTCTCCTGGTCGTGGAATAAAGCCGTGGGGATCGACGGCACAGACCGGATCGCCTCGTTTAACGTCTCCATTCCTTTCAGCCTGTTCACGCGCCACGGTTATCGACGTGATAACGCCATTGACCGGGCTTATGCCACGGCCTCAGCCAGCCGGAATAACGACGGTGACAGCAGCTGGCAAACCGGGATCAGCGGCACATTACTTGAAGACCGTAACCTGAACTACAGCGTGACCCAGGGGCATACCAGCAATAACGGCGCCAGCGGAAGTGCCAGCGCCAACTGGCAGGCGACCTACGGCACGCTGGGAGTGGGCTACAACTACGCGCGCGATCAACATGATCTCAACTGGCAGCTTTCTGGCGGCATCGTGGGCCACGAAAATGGCGTGACCTTCAGCCAGCCGCTGGGGGATACCAACGTTCTGATCAAAGCCCCAGGAGCATCCGGAGTGAGCGTGGAAAACCAGACCGGAGTGAAAACCGACTGGCGCGGCTACGCGGTGATGCCGTATGCCACGGTCTACCGTTACAACCGTGTGGCGCTGGATACCAACACCATGAGCAACAACACCGATATCGAAAATAACGTGAGCAGCGTGGTGCCGACACGAGGCGCGCTGGTGCGTGCCAGCTTTGATGCCCGGATCGGCGTGCGCGCGTTACTGACCGTCAGACGCGGCGATCAACCCGTGCCGTTCGGCGCCATAGTGCGTGAAACCCAAAGCGGCGTCACCAGCATGGTGGGCGATGACGGACAGATTTACCTCAGCGGATTACCGCTGGAAGGGGAGCTGTTGATCCAGTGGGGCGACGGGATGCAGTCCCGGTGTCGCGCGCACTACCGCTTACCCGCAGATAGCCAGAACCAGGCCATTACCATGGCGGGGGCGAGCTGTGATCGATAACAGGAACTCAATGATGAAATTTCCCCACACGCTATTGGGTGCGGTACTGCTGTGCGGCGCGCTGCCTGCGTGGGCAACCGTGTGTCAGAATGCCGACGGCGTCGCGAAGGATATCTCTTACGATCTCTCAAACGTCTTTGACAGCTCTAACAACAAGCCCGGGCAGATTGTCACCCTGGCACAAAAATCCGGGCTGGTCGGGGTGAACGCTATCTGCCCGAAGGGCACTTCCGGCAAATCGACCATGCGAAGCTACGTCACGGACCTGCCCATCACCACCGAGATAGACAGCTACAAGTATGTGAAGCTGAACGACTATCTGGATGGCGCGATGCAGATCCACGATGATTATGCCGGGACGTTTTATCCGCCAGCGAACTATATCCAGATGGGCCAGCACCCCAACGTGCCGAACAACAAAGCCTTTCCGGTGACGGATTCGAAGCTGGTGTTTCGCCTTCGGGTGACGCGCCGGTTTATCAATATGGTGGTGATCCCGCAGCAGACCATGTTCAGGGTCTACGTCACCACCACGTCGTCCGACCCGCTCAGCACGCCGGTTTACACCATCAGCTACAGCGGGACGATCCAGGTGCCGCAAAGCTGTGAAATTAATGCCGGAAAAGTCGTGGAATTTGATTTTGGCGAAATCGGCGCATCGCTGTTTAGCCAGGCCGGAGCCGGAAATCGCCCGGACAAGGTTTCGCCACAGACAAAAACGATTGCCATCAAATGCACCAATGTGGAAGCCAATGCTTACCTGTCCATGCGTATTGAAGCTGAGCAAACCTCTGGCAATGCGCTGGTTTCCGATAACCCCGATTTGGGGTTTGTGATCGCAACAGAAAGCGGCACCCCGCTGACGCCCAACAACCTGACCAGCAAAATTCCGTTCCGTCTGGATGACAGCGCGCAGGCGCAGGTGGGGATCCGGGCCTGGCCGGTCAGTATAACGGGCAATAAACCCGCCGAAGGGCGTTTTACCTCTCGCGGGTATCTGCGTGTGGATTATGAATAAAGGAGGAGCAATGCGACGCTTAAGTAAAGCACTGCTGCTGGTAGCGCTGGTTCACGCGCACGCCCATGCCACCACGGCACTGGGGGAAATCAACATTGAGCTGTACGGTAATATTGTGGATTTCACCTGTGTCGCGGAAGGCAGCGATAGCGACAAAATCGTGACGCTGGGTACCTGGCCGACAAAACAACTCAGCACCACCGGCAGCAGGACGCAGCCGGTGCCGTTTACGCTGAAGCTGACCGGATGCCCGCCCGGCGCGGCATCAATAACCTTTTCAGGAAAAGAGGACGGGAGCGATAGCGGTTTACTGGCTCTGAATGATTCAAGCCAGGCCAGCAATGTTGCGGTGGAAATTCGCGATCGGGATAAAACACGTCTGGCGTTGCAGCAGGCCAGTCAGACGGTGGCTGTAGACGCCCAGGGAAACGCAGAGCTGTCGTTTTATGCCAATTATATTGCCACGGCTGATAACCCGCAGCCGGGCAGGGCAGATGCCGATGCAACCTTTATGATTAATTATAATTGAAACTGACCGCACTCCCTGCAACTCGTATAAGTTGCGGGGAGTGAATTCAGGTTAAAGTAATTCGTGGGCTTTCGCGTAATCAATTAATTCAACAATGCTTTGCACACCCAGCTTAGAATAAATATTGGATTTGTGAGCGCTTATTGTTTTGTTGCTAAGCAACAACTGCTCGGCGATTTCTTTATTCGATAACCCATTGGCCAGATACCGCAGTACCGTCACTTCCCGGTTTGATAACGGCATGTCTATAACCATTCCTTTGTGTGTTCCCAGGTGATTTATAAAATTTAGTGTTTCGGATGGAAAAAATGAATATCCCGTCAGTAACATTTCAACCGCATTATAGATCTCACCTAAGTCTTTTCGCTTACTGACAAAGCCGTTTGCTCCGGCACGAATGGCGCGTCCGGCGTAAAACGCCTCTGATTTTGAAGACAGGAAAAGAACTTTGATGTCCTTATTTAAGTTTTTGATTCTTTTGAGTAATGCAAATCCGTCAGTCCCGGGGAGTTCGATGTCCAGGATCACCAGATCAATCGCATGGTTGCGTATACAATCAAGAACTTCATGGCTGTCACCAGACTTGAGCTTAACCACGATATTTTTATTTTTCTGTAGCAGGACTTCTATCGACATTCTGACAATAGGGTGTTCGTCCATAATGATAACGGATGCCGGTTTCATTTTTTATGCCTCAGATTGTTAAAAGCGTTGTGCCGAGTTTTGCTAAAACTCTCGGAAAGCCGGAAGGATAATTATGCAGATCCTTATACGGTGGTAATTCCCTGGAAGAGCGAAAGCATCCTTGTTAACGTAGCGATAAAATCATTGCCTCAGCGCGGATTGTTAAATTGGCTGGTGGTGGCAAAAGTGATTTCTTATTCATGTTTGAAACACGTCTTATTATACCGCTTAAGCTTTCTCCGAAAAGCCTGTAAATTATATTTTCCGTGTTTCGCTATATTATCTTCTGGAAGCTAATAGCTATTAATTTAAATTTAGCTGAAATCACCTGTTATTTCTTATACGGCAATTCATCATCTTCATGTAATAACAAAAAATGACATATCTCTCTATATGTTGATCGGTTGTTAAAAATATAAACCCGAAACCCTGAGTCATTTTTCCTGGTGTTAGCGAAGCGATCGCTGACACAGGCCGTGGTGCCGCCAACGGCAAGCGCTAACGCTCTTAAAGAAAATCTTGTGACTGAACAGCAGGATATGCTGGACATTCGCGTGTCGTGTTGATGCCGTTATGACTAATCTGCTTGTTTTTACATCATTATCATCTCATTAACGGAATCATTATTATTTTAACGCATGGTGGAATGAACTGCCTGTTCAGGTTTTTGTGGTGTTTCGCGTTGTTAAAGTGGATAAATTAGGAATAGTTGTAATTTCGCAAATTATGTTAATAAATCACATTTAATTGACAATTATCTTAAGTAATTTCCTAAAGTCCTTTGGGAATTAATGGGTTAGTGAGTAAGTTAAAACGTGAAGTCGGACAGGTTATTGAGCAGGTGCAGGAGTTCCTGGCGCTGATTTAATCCGAGTTTTTTCAGGATGCAGTTCAGGCGATAAATGATCCGGCTGTAAGGACGGTTTTGTCGGTTGGCTATTTCCCGCAATGACAGACCCTGGGACAAATACTGAAGCACGGGCCATTCGTTGCGGGAGAACCACTCTTTTTTCATACTCACCAGCGCAGTGGTGTGCAGCAGGGATTGTTGCATGGCCTTCGCGGTGAGCTGGCGCTCCAGAACGTGAAACGGCCCGGAGGCACGGCAAAAAAGCCGGGTGTCGTAATCATCCGCCCTGATCAGTAAATGAGGTATCAGAAAAGGGGAGTAAAGGCTCTGCCTTCTTAGCCTGTCCAGCATGTCGATAAGCGTAATGGCACGGCTTTCGATATCCACAAGCAGCCTGGCCGACGGCCAGTGGCCGAGCGTGCTGAACGCCTCTTCCAGCGTTTCGCAATCACAGCAGTTACTGAGCGGGGAGAGCCCGTTCATAATACCTGTACGAAGGAAGTTATCCTGGGTGACCAGAATAATAAAAGGCGCGTGCGTCTTGCGAGTCTGATTAATCGACTGGCTCAAAAACTCTAGACGGTCAAAAAAGGGGGGAGGATAGGGCGAGTGTGTAAATCCCGGTGAATCACTTCCTGTCCGACGCCGTCTGTAGCGGCGTACTGTCATTCGCATAGCTTCCCTCCTGGCGATGACTGGCTAGTCCTCCGACCAATACCAGCATGGCCAGTGATAGCCCTGGCCTAATCCTGCTCCTGCCTGTAACGCATATGCACGATCCTGGTCGTTCTCGATACCTTCGATCAGCACATGCCCGGCAAGTTGCGAACAGAGAGTGACCAGCCTGGAAAGCGCAGGTGTGGCGCGTAATCGCCAGAACGCGACCTTATCAATTTTGATGCCGTATAAAGGTAACCGACAGGATAAAAACGGTTTAATAACGGTTTCATCAACGTCATCCAGCCAGATGCGGTGGCCTTGCATACTTAATTGCTGCAAGCGTTGGGTTACACATTCACGTAGCCCGGCCGAAAGACTGAAAAAAGACGCTGGCTCGACAATCTCAATATTGAGTTGCGAGCTTTTAAGCTGCATTAACTGATGAAATGTTTTGCCCATAGTTAATACGGTTATCGGCAGATTGATAAAAAGGTTTTTGCACATCAGGGCGTTTTTTAACGTGCAGAGTTGGGCTTCAAGTAACATAAATGACTGAACCGCTGACTGGTTGTGGAAAAAACGCTCGTTATGCAGGTTGGGTGACAACACGCTGAGCACTTCAGCACCCACGGTACGTGAAGTTGAGAGGGCAACGATCGGTTCAAGTTTGATACCGGTGATATCGCGAGAGATGTGTTGAAAGCGGGAGGATTGCACTGCTACTCCGTCGTCCTGTTGTCTGCCAGTCATCGTCATAGAGTGACGGAGACCGATACAGGAAAACAGCAGGCGTTACTTAAATGCAGCTAAGCCTTTTCGCAGCGAGAAGAACGAGGACGGAAGGGGGACAAATGTTGAAAAAACAGACGTATTTACAATCGTGTAGCGCATATTGGCAGAGAAGACCGACAATCATGCCAAAAGGCATTGACTCACCTGCCATTGACCGTATAATTCCACGCGTTTCACCACCGCGAAGTTTACGCTTCTCCGTGCGCCCTTAGCTCAGTTGGATAGAGCAACGGCCTTCTAAGCCGTAGGTCGTAGGTTCGAATCCTACAGGGCGTGCCATTCAGGTGACCTGTTTATCAAAACCTCCGTTTCGCCAGCATAAAACCTTCTTTCGCTCCTTCGCGTCATTTTTGAATAATGCTGTATATTTCACCTCGGAAAGGTGTAAATTCATTTGCCAGAAATAAATAGAACGCTAATCATATAATATATTTTTGCATCTTAAGGTTTTCCTAATATTTAATACGGTCGTATTTTTTTATTGGATTTTTATCATTTCAAATTCGGTCAAATTAATATTTTAGACTTTTACGAAAAAACATGACTGATAGTAATTATCATTAGCGTTTTTATATGCTTTAATCCGTATCCGCAAAGCCATTCGTTGTTATTTACTTTGGTCTATTAAGGATATGTTCATGAATTCTCGCGTATTGTCATGCTTCTCGCTTGCATTATTGTCTTCATCGATTTTCCTTTCAACTCAGTCGGTTGCGGCAGAAAATAACGAAGGTATCGTTGTTTATAACGCCCAGCATGAAAATCTGGTGAAGTCGTGGGTTGATGGTTTTACTAAAGAAACAGGGATTAAAGTCACACTGCGTAATGGCGATGACAGCGAGCTGGGCAACCAGCTGGTTCAGGAAGGAAGTGCGTCACCAGCGGATGTCTTCCTGACCGAAAACTCCCCATCAATGGTACTGGTTGATAATGCAAAACTGTTTGCGCCATTAGATGCGGCCACATTAAAACAGGTCCCTGCGGAATTTCGTCCTGCGCACGGTCGCTGGATTGGTATTGCTGCACGTAGCACCGTCTTCGTCTATAACCCAGCTAAACTGAGCGAACAGCAGCTGCCTAAATCGCTGATGGATCTGGCAAAACCTGAGTGGAAAGGCCGCTGGGCTGCTTCCCCGTCTGGTGCTGATTTCCAGGCGATTGTCAGTGCGATGCTGGCACTGAAAGGCGAGCAGGCTACCCTGGACTGGCTGAAAGCGATGAAAGCCAACTTTGTTGCCTACAAAGGCAACAGCACCGTGATGAAAGCGGTCAATGCCGGCCAGATTGATGGCGGCGTGATTTATCATTACTACCGTTTTGTTGATCAGTCCAAAACCGGTGAAAACAGCAAAAATACTCAACTCTACTACTTCAAACACCAGGATCCGGGCGCGTTCGTGAGCCTCTCTGGTGGTGGTGTTCTGGCGTCCAGCAAGCATAAAGAGCAGGCTCAGGCGTTCATTAAGTGGATCACTGGTAAAGAAGGTCAGGAGCAGCTGCGCACCAACAATGCGTTCGAATATGCCGTGGGCGTTAACGCCGCGTCTAACCCGAAACTGGTTCCGCTGAAAGATCTTGATGCACCTAAAGTTGAGCCTTCTACACTCAACAGTAAGAAAGTCATTGAGCTGATGACACAAGCGGGCCTGCTGTGATCCTAAGAGTTAAGTGAAAGCCTTATGTCTGGTTTGAGTCTCGACCTCGGTAAAAGGCCATCTCATCAGCCGGCCCGAAAGCGGCCGGCGTTGCCGATGGTTGCGTTAGCGGTACTGTTTTCATTAATGGCGCTTCTGCCTTTAGGTTTTATTATTGCCATTGGCGTTGAGACCGGCTGGGAAACCATTAAGGCTCTCGTGTTTCGCCCGCGTGTTGCTGAGCTGCTCAGCAACACGCTGTGGCTGACTGCGTTAGCGGTGCCGCTGTGCATTGTTCTGGGTGTTTCCATCGCCTGGCTGACCGAGCGCACTACGCTTGCGGGCCGTCGTGTTTGGTCAGCGCTTGCCGTTGCGCCGTTGGCGATCCCGGCATTTGTCCAAAGCTATGCCTGGGTGAGTGTCGTGCCTTCTATGCACGGGCTCTCTGCGGGCGTGTTTCTCTCCGTCCTGGCCTACTATCCGTTTATCTACATGCCTGTTGCTGCTGTCCTGCGCCGCCTTGACCCAACGCTTGAGGATGTTGCCTCTTCGCTCGGCACTCCGCCGTGGCGGGTGTTTTTCCGCGTGGTGTTGCCGCAGCTAAAACTGGCGATTTGTGGCGGGGCGCTGCTGGTTGCGCTGCATTTACTGGCGGAATATGGCCTGTACGTCATGATCCGCTTCGACACCTTTACGACCGCGATTTACGACCAGTTCCAGTCGACGTTTAGCGGCCCGGCGGCCAATATGCTGGCGGGCGTACTGGCTTTGTGCTGCCTGGCGATTCTGCTGCTTGAAGGCGCAACGCGCGGTAAAGCCCGCTACGCCCGTATCGGCTCCGGCGCGGCGCGCGAGCAAAAACGCTGGCTGTTAAAACCGGCAACGGCTCTGATGGGGCAAGCGCTGTTTATCGTGCTGGTTATTCTGGCCCTGGGTGTCCCGCTGGTGGTGCTCTGTCGCTGGATCTGGCTCGGTGGCGTGCAAAACTGGATGAGCGCCGATCTCTGGCTCTCGCTTCGCCAGACGCTGATACTCGGTGTGGGTGGCGCGCTGCTGACCACCGTCTGCGTTATTCCCATTGCCTGGCTCGGTATTCGCTATCCGCATCGCGTGTTCAGGATGCTGGAAGGGTGCATTTACATCACCAGTTCATTGCCGGGGATCGTAACGGCGCTGGCGCTGGTGACGGTGACTATCCATTACGCGCGGCCGATTTATCAAACAGAAGTCACGCTGTTCCTCGCCTATCTGCTGATGTTCATGCCCCGTGCGCTGATCAACCTGCGGGCCGGGATCGCGCAGGCTCCGGTGGAGCTGGAAAACGTTGCCCGCAGCCTGGGCTCCTCTCCGGTGAAAGCACTCTGGAGCGTCACCATGCGGCTTGCCGCACCGGGTGCTGCGGCAGGTGCGGCACTGGTTTTCCTCGGCGTCAGTAACGAACTCACCGCGACGCTGCTGCTCTCGCCGCTGGGGACGCGCACGCTTTCAACCGGCTTCTGGGCGTTGACCAGTGAGATTGACTACGTTGCCGCGGCACCTTACGCCATGCTGATGATCCTTATCTCACTGCCGCTGACCGGTATCCTTTACATGCAGTCTAAAAAAATCGCAGGGCTTTGACATGCTTGAACTTACGTCGATTTCTAAATCATTTGCCGATGCGCTGGTGCTCGATAACCTGAACCTGACCGTTGCGCCAGGAAGCAGAACGGCGATTGTCGGGCCGTCAGGTTCAGGAAAGACAACGCTGCTGCGTATTCTTGCCGGTTTTGAAACGCCGGATACCGGGCGCATTGTGATGCAGGGGAAAACGCTGTTTGATAAGGCGAATTTTGTTCCGGCTCATCAGCGTGGGATCGGCTTTGTTCCGCAGGAAGGGGCGCTGTTCCCGCACCTCAATGTGGCGGATAATATTGCCTGGGGGCTGGAAGGCACCCGTCAGGAAAAACGCCAGCGTGTTGAGGCGCTGATGGAGATGGTGTCGCTGGACAGGCAGTTGGCAACGCACTGGCCCCATGAGATTTCCGGCGGCCAGCAGCAACGCGTTGCACTTGCGCGTGCTCTGGCGCAGCGTCCGTCGCTGATGCTGCTGGATGAGCCTTTCTCTGCGCTTGATACCGGGCTTCGTGCCATGACCCGTAAAGCAACAGCGGATCTGCTCGCTGACGCGGGCGTGGCATCTATTCTTGTGACCCACGACCAGAATGAAGCCTTGTCATTTGCGACCCAGGTGGCCGTGATGCGTGCAGGGCGTTTCACTCAGGTGGGGACGCCTTTTGAGGTTTACACCCAGCCGGTGGACGAAGAAACCGCGCTGTTCCTGGGCGATGCGCTGGTACTCCCTGCGCAGCTCAAGGATGGACGTGCGCTATGTGCTCTGGGTGAAGTGCTGACTGATGATGATAAGGCAACGGGGCAGGGACGTATGATGTTGCGCCCGGAACAACTTCGCGTCACAGCGTGCGCGCCACATGAAAGCCAAATCTCCATTCTTGACGTCGATTTCACCGGACATTTATCAACGCTCACTCTGTCACTTGCCGGGCAGCAAGCACCGCTAATTCTGAAAACGGTGAGCCAGCCGGGGTGGAATCCTGGCACCGCTGTGCGTATCGATATTACCGGTAAGGCCCGTGTTTTTTGAGTTTGCAGCCCTGAAATATATTCTTAATACTCGTTAGTATTTTCCGGCAACGGATTGTTATAAAAGATTTTTTCCAGGCGTGTGGCATTTCCTGAGTTTCTCTACCATGCTGATAAAACCTCACACAAGACGTGAGGTTTTACGTGGTTGTTTATTAATCTCAAGGAAAAAGGTTATGAAAAAAACAATTGCTATTTTGATGGGAACGGCGTTTCTGTTTACGACGAATGTCTTTGCTGCTGAACTGATGACTCGCGCTGAGTTTAAAAAAGTCGAGTCTCATTATAAAAAAATCGGTACTGTCTCCACTTCGAATGAAGTATCCGTTGATGATGCGAAAAAAGAGCTGATTGAGAA
This sequence comes from Enterobacter sp. Tr-810, assembly GCF_011752765.1. Taxonomy (NCBI): domain Bacteria; kingdom Pseudomonadati; phylum Pseudomonadota; class Gammaproteobacteria; order Enterobacterales; family Enterobacteriaceae; genus Enterobacter; species Enterobacter sp. Tr-810. The sequence continues at coordinate 257,575 of NZ_VWWW01000003.1, forward strand.
AGCAGATAAGAAAGGTGCTGATGTTCTGGTGCTGACGTCAGGCAATACGAATAACAAAATTCATGGCACGGCCAATATTTACAAGAAAAAGTAATACAGTGAACGCCACCCCGGAATGACGGGGTGGCGTTCCGTTCTTCGTTATTGCGTGGTACGTCCCTTTTGCAGCATAGCCATCCTGACCAACTCCTCAATATGAACGGCCCGGGAAAAATAATATCCCTGCATAAAGTCGATTTTCTTCCCCCGCAGGTAGTCAGCCTGACACTGCGTTTCCACTCCTTCTGCGATGATCCTTAACTGCATTTTATTCGCCAGCTCGATAAGGCTATCGACGAGGCGCGTGTCGCCGTTTTCATCTATCTGGCTGACAAACAGTTTGTCTATCTTGATGAATTCCGGTGCCAGCGCGTGAATATAAGAAAGATTTGAATACCCCGTCCCGAAATCATCCAGCGCCACGGCGATATTGGATTTTCGAAGCGTGGCAAACCACTCGCTTAACTGGGGAGTGAAATGCAGGGGATGCCGTTCCGTGATTTCGATAACCACCTGAACCTGGCCTGCATCGAGCTTGTGCAGCAGCTCAACGGTATCGGATTCAAAGCGGGGATCGAGGCAATTATGTGCGCTGAGGTTAAGGCAAATGTACAGACCATCAGGGAAAAACTTGACCCGATGCTGGAGGTCGGCGATGACCTGCTGAATCAGTTGATGCGTTAATAACGCTATCAGGTTGTACTTCTCCGCCAGGGGGATAAAGGTATCAGGAGAGATATGGCCATAAAGTGGATGCTTCCAACGGGCAAGTACCTCTATTCCGGCTATCTTCCCCGTCTGGCTGTCGAAGAATGGCTGATAGAACGGCACTATCTGGTTCTGCTTGATGGCGTCAAGCAGTGTGCCTGCCGGAGTAATGGCAAACACGCGAGACAAGAGCGCGCCGATGCCGGAGAACAGTGGCGGAGTGCGCCTGGTTGAAGTAGTCATAGCTCGCCTGTTGGTGAAAAGTCGCCAGGACATAGCCTGCGACGAAGAAAAATGGTCAGAATTTGACCCAGTCATCCTGGTCGTTTGTCGCGGCTCTTGTGCTGACCGGCAAACCAGCCTGGTTTCTTGCGCTCACCCGACGTGGTTCAGTGCGGGAAGGGGTGTCTTTCGATACCCGGAAAATTGACACCACTTTCTCAAGCTGCACGGCCTGATCTTCCAGTGAACTGGCGGCAGCAGAGGACTCTTCCACCAGGGCCGCGTTTTGCTGCGTGGTGGTGTCCATTTCAGCCATGGCCTGCGCAATTTGCGAAATCCCCCGACTTTGCTCATCGGTTGCCGCCGCAATTTCGCTCATGATGTCGCGCACCTGGGCGACGGAGGTTTCGATTTTGGTCATCGCGTTACCTGCGCTTTCAACCAGGTTAAAACCGGTATCAACGTGAACCACGGATTCGTTAATCAGGTTTTCAATCTCTTTGGCTGATTGCGCACTGCGCTGGGCGAGGGTGCGCACTTCGGCGGCGACGACGGCAAAACCTTTCCCCTGGTCTCCGGCTCGTGCGGCTTCAACAGCGGCATTCAGCGCCAGAATGTTGGTCTGGAAGGCGATGCTGTTAATCACTGTGGTGATTTCAGAAATACGGTGCGAACTGCTGCGCACGTTTTTCATGGTGTCGATCACTTTCTGCGAGATCTGACTCCCCTGACTGGCATTCTGCGAGGCCTCTTCCGCGAGCAGCCTTGCATGGTTGGCGTGCTCTGCGTTGAGTGCCACGGTTGAAGTCAGCTCTTCCATACTGGCGGCGGTTTCAACTACAGCGGCAGACTGTTGCTCGGTGCGCGAGGACAAATCCATATTCCCGGCGGCGATTTCCGAGGACGAGCGGGCCACGCTGTCCACCCCATCACGCACATCGTTGATGATGTTTTTCAGGTTGCTGTTCATTGTGGAGACGGCCTGCATCAGCAACCCCGGCTCGTCACGGCGAGTGCTGGACAGCGAACTGGTGAGATCGCCTTTGGCAATCTGTTCTGCCACGCACAGAGTTTCATTAAGCGGTCGGGTGATGGAGAAGGTGATACCCAGCGCCAGCAGAATGCCTGCAATAATCCCGATAGTGGCGACGGTTCCCATCTGGATTTTCACATTGCCCACGGTTTCCGTGACTTTTTCCTGCTGCAAGAGGAACAAGGTCTGGATTGAGTGCGTCACTTCCAGCGCCTGAGTGGCCATTTTCGATGAAAGCGCATTCTCTTCACCCCAAACGCGTTGGTAATTATCAATTTCAGCCGTAATCGCGTTAATGTCCTGGATCCCTTTCTGGATCCACGGCTTTTGCTCTTCCGGCACATCCTGCATCAGGCGTTCAGAATCCGCTAAGCCTGCGGCTAAGCGGCTACGCAGGTACTGTTCGATTTTGTCATTGGGCTGCGTTTTAAAAATGCTCATCTGCGAGTCGATATCGCTCATCAGAAACGCCACCTGCGCAGCAACCAGGGACTGCTGCGGTGACAGCGTTCCGCTCCGGCTGAGTTTGTCTGCCACCACAGAGTTATCGCACAGTTCATCGGTATTCAGTTTCGCCTCGACAGCGTGCTTTTGTTCAAGCGCATTCAGATAAGGGCTCTGGATGGCGACATAGTCACCGATCGCCGCTGCCGTGCGCTCGAGCGCCGCTTTGTTTTTCTCAAACCAGGTAAATTGCTCAAGCGTCGCAATGGCGGCCTGCATATGGGATGTGGCGCTCTGAACCTGATCGAGATACTTTTTGTCAAACGTAAACTGATAGTTCAGCCGACCGGTTCGCATTTCGGCAAGCGAATTAGAGAGATCCTCGACCAGGCCATTTTTATCCACTTTATCCTGGATATCGACGAGTCCGAGCAAGCCTGATGAAAGGATCGCAATGGCAAAAAGTAATACGGTTGCAAAACCCAAAAAGAGTTTTTTCTTGATTTTGAGATTTGAAAATAAATGGATAATATTCATTTTTTATTCCGTTCCCGTAATATGCATAGCGATCAACGGGTTTATGCTTATTTATCATCATTAAGGCGTCAGGTGAAAAAAAGCCCTTCGCACTCTCGTGGTCAGGGCAAACACCTGGGTTGACATCACTCACTCAGGGTATCTGTCTTCTCCTCTTTTTTAACGGAATGAGCCGGGAGTTCGCTCATTCTGTAATAAACGGGGATTACATCGGGATAATTGATGATGTAACCACGCCCTTTAATATTGCGAATAAAATCGTCGGGGAGGCCAAGCAGACTGAGCTTGTTATTAAGATTGTGCAGGACCTGCCATAATCGTTGTGTCGAGGGGCTAAGGTTGTGCGCCTCCCATATTTTTTCGAATAACTCTTCTTTGGTGACTGGTTTCGTTCTGCCGTTCTCCAGCAGAAAAAGAAAGAGCCGTAGCATCGTTTCATTAAAATAAATAGACGCAAATGCGATGCTTTTATCGGTATGGCTACCTGCGAGTCGGTATAGCCTGCGATTAGAAATATCGAAATGAATTTCATCACCGATCATAAATCCATATAGACGATAGCCCATATTTTCTACCCACATTAAATTAAAACTGACATGCACCTCTACATATAAGCATTGAAATAATCCACACCGTTTATGTGGTGGATTATATGGCTGCTATCAATGCTTTCCAATACACAACCCTGTGCGCTATAAGAAACCGGTTGTGCATCACCCACTCATGGAGTATTTGTCGATGTAAGTTGTATTTTTAGTGCTAAAAACTAATTTTTTGTGATTCGCTTATTGTTTACTCTGATTTTTTATACCTGGGTGATGACTCAACATTAAAATGCGAATTTTTCAAAAGCGTTAGCACATCTCTCTGTCTCGTCGGCAAGTCATACGCTGTGTCGACAGAGCTGTTGTGTTGCCGCTGACAGTAGGTTTTCCCGCTAAAAAAGAGGAGTGAAGTTAAATGATTTATACTGATTAAGCAGGGTTCATAAAGGGTCCAAACAGGCAGGATGTGGCATTTTATGTGTGATAACCTGCTGATAATGAAAAACATAATTCTGAATCAGAAATCGTAAACGGACGCGACAACATAACAATGATTAATGCATTCCACCCGTGTTCCCTTCCGGCAGGCGCGCCATGAAGCCTGTCTTCCTGTTAAATGGCTCCGTGCTTTTTGAGCCGGACAAGCGTCGGCTATGCCCGCTTACCGGTTACCCTGCGCGTGCCGTGGTTCTGCATGGCCCGGTGAGTGAGTGCCTGCTTCAGCTGCTGGAGCACAATGGCGAAGTTCTGACCCAGCGCTATCTGTTCGCCGCGGTCTGGGAAAAGCAGGGGGCGATCGTCACCACCAATGCGCTGTATCAGACCATCGCCTCCATCCGTAAAGCGCTGAAAACGGCGGGGCTGGCAGATAATATTGTTCAGACGGTGCCAAAGGAGGGTTTTAAATCGATAGCGCAGATCCAGACGGGAACGCTCGATGCCTTTATCGCGCCGATCATGGTGGAGCCTGTCGATAACGGTGCTTCTTTACCGACTGCGGATATAAAAAAACGTCGTCGTTTTCTCCCGGAGAATATCGCGTATGGCATAGCCGGGCTGGTATTTATCGTCTCCTGCATCGTGCTGTATCTTCAGCTAAATGAACCGCGCGGCGGATTTGAAAGTTATCAGCCGATCGGTAAAACGCAAGGGTGTGACGTTTACTCGTCGTGGCATGACAAAATACAAAGCCAGCGGATCTTCACCACCTTGATTAAGCGTTACCCCATTCAATGTAACGAGGGCGGGGTGGCCTATATGACACTTAACCGTTATCAGAATGGGACGTCGGTGATTGTTTGCGATAAACAGCCAGACATTGCTGGCGCGCAATGTGATTCCATCATGTACAGGGAGGAATACCATGAGAATGAATAACCGGGTAACGCGCTGGCTGGCCATTATTCTGGCGATTATTACGCCGTTAATGTCTGCCTGGTATGTTCATTATCAGCGGAATAATTTTACCTGTGAGAGTCATTTAACCCTTGTCGATGGTGATTCACAGGTTGATTCCATCATGACGTTTGCTTTTCATAACGGATCAGGCTCCTTTGATTCAACCGGGGAATATCGTCAGGTGGGCCAGCTACCGATAACTATCAGTAATAAAATCGCGTTTAGCTATTGGTATGAAGAGGGCAAGGTCATTATGGTTTCCAGTGATACTAATGAACTGCCGAAAAAAGACGAACCCTTCCGTCGTTATATTCCTGACTTTTTCCATCACCGCGACCGCGGTATCAGCGTGGAGATTGTCCCGGTAAATGCCTCCAGCTACCTCTTTAGTTTCGGAAATTCCCCCGCGTTTTACTGCACCAAAGGGTGAATACCCCTCATCATCCTGCTCGTTTTAATTTAGGCCGTTACGCATATTTACACTTGATCATACAAAGATAATGAGTATAGTTCTCATTCTCTTTAGTGTTTGCGGCAACGACGGACGCCCCCGCATCAGCAGTGAGTGCCTGACTCACAAGGAACACTGAGTAATTACGGTGGACTTTGCACTGGCCTTACAGCCTGTCAACACAATCAGATCGCTTAGCGACATTCGACGCAATTTCCCGCCTGACTTTCTCTTGAACGGTAAAGGATGTTCCTGATGACCCAAAAAATGTCTGCGCTGGCATTGCTTGTTGCTGTCTCTCTTTCTGGTTGCGCTGCCCAACAGGCGGCCACGCCAGCACCAGCTGTCCAGAAGACCGTAACGGCCCCTGAGAAAACCGGCGTGCTCAAACGTGAACTGGCCGATGGTCTGTACGAAATGGTGCTCAATCAGAAAGGCGATGCGCTGTTTGTTGCCAGTTCTGAAGGCTTTAAGGATGTGCAGGGCGGTGTGGTCTATAAGCTTGATCCCACCACGCTGAAAACCATTGGCCGCAGCCATACGGATCTGAAAAACTTCGCGATGGCTATCGCGCCCGACGGGCAAACGGTCTACGTCACGAACTCGCTGGACGGCGGTATCAGCGCGATCAGCACCGCAGACGGAAAAGTCAAAAAACGCCTGATGTTCACCGAGCGCAACAAAGAGGGTTTCCCGTTTGGCGCGCGTGAAATTCTGCTGCACAACGGCTCGCTTTACGTGGGTGGAGTGGGCGATCCGGGTGTGATTTGGGTGATAGATGCCGAAACCCTGAAGCTGAAAAGAACCATCAAAAATGCCGGCCAGTGGGTTACCGGGTTGCTGTGGTCTGAACAGACCGACCGCCTGTATGCAGCCAATGGCGGCGGCGAGATCCTCGTCATCAATCCGCACACCAACAAAATCGAAACACGCTGGAAGCCGCTGGGTAGCAAGCCAGCGCTGCTGCTGAATCTGGCCGAAGACAAGGCCACCGGGCGCCTGTTTGTTACAGACAACTCCAAAGCCAAAACCACGTTGGTGCTCAATATCCACACCGGTGAGGTTATCAAACAGCTGGATGTTGGCGACTCGCTGGCGGTGAAGTTCAACGCCAGCCGCAATGAGCTTTACATCACCCAGCGCGAAAGCGGAAAACTGCTGAGCCTGGACGCCACCACCTATGCCGTGAAGCAATCATGGGATCTGCCGCCAAATCCGAACAGCCTGCTGCTGTCCGCAGATGGCCAGACCCTGTACGTCACCGTTAAACAGGCTTTCAACAAAGACCACTCAACTAACGGGCCGGACAGCGTCGTTCGTATTTCGCTTAACTAAATTCTAAGGCCCGTTCACGGGCCAATTTTGCGCGTACTTTTAATGAGTTAATTATGACCAACACCACAATGCACAAAACGCTGCTGGCACTCGCCATCGGCGCGGTTACGCACTCCGCCTTTGCGGCGGACAACAAAAATGAAGACACCATTGTCGTTCAGTCTGCTACGGCGGACGCCTTCAAACCGGGCGGCGATCAGCTGGTGCCTGCCTTCCTTGACGGGCAGGTGGCAAACGGCGGACGCATGGGAATGCTCGGCCAGCAGAACGCCATGGATGTGCCGTTTAATCTGGTCAGCTACACCGCGAAGCTGGTTGAAGATCAACAGGCGAAAACCATTGCCGATGTGGTCGCCAACGACGCGGGCGTGCAGTACGTGCAGGGCTACGGTAACAGTGCGGAAAGCTTCCGTATTCGTGGCCTGAAATTTGATGGCGATGACATGACCTTTGGTGGCCTGTCCGGCGTATTGCCACGGCAGGTGGTTGATGCGCAGATGGTGGATCGTATCGAGATCTTCAAAGGGGCAAACTCCCTGATGAACGGCGCGGCAAGTTCTGGCGTGGGCGGGATGATCAACCTTGAGCCAAAACATGCAGGCGAAACCCCACAGGCGAAAGTGGGCGTGGATTACACCTCTGATTCGCAGTTTGGTACCACTCTGGATGCCGGCCGCCGCTTCGGTGACAGCGATCAGTTTGGCGCACGGGTGAACCTGGTCCATCGTGAAGGGGAAACCGGCGTGGCGAACGATCGTCGTCGCACCACCTTGCTTTCTACTGGCCTGGATTATAAGGGCGATAATTTCCGCACCTCGCTGGATGTGGGGTATCAGAAGAAGACCTTCCACGGTAGCCCAACCAGCGTCAACATTTCGGCAGTAGACTTCATTCCTGAGCCACCGAAAAATGACCGTAACATTTCGCAAAAATGGGCTTACAGCAATATCGAAAACGAATTCGGGATGTGGCGTAGCGAATACGACATCACTGATAACTGGACGGCATACACAGGCCTTGGCGCGCAACATGCGCACGAAGAAGGTTTATACAGCGCACCGAAGATCCTCGACAAAAGTGGCCGGGCGATTGTGAGCCGTCTGGACACCAACCGCATCAGCGATTCGGTCAGTGGCATGGCGGGCATTCGCGGCAACTTCAATACCGGTTTCGTCTCGCATAAGGTAAACGTCGGCTATTCCGCGCTGACCAAAAACGAAAAAATCGCGTGGAAGATGTCGAAGGCAGCGGATAACCCGTACACCAATATCTACCACAACACCGGCGTGAATGCGCCAGACAGCACCAACTTCAACGGCTCTGGCGGCGATTACAGTGACCCGCTCACCAGCGGTCGCACCCGCTCTCAGGGCTGGCTGTTGAGCGACACGTTCGGCGTGCTGGACGACAAACTGCTGTTCACCGCGGGCGCACGCCATCAGAAGGTGGTGATCCGCGGTTATAACAAAATCACCGGGGCAGAAAACGACGCCGATGGCTTCGACGGCAGCCGCTGGATGCCAACTTACGGTGTGGTGTATAAGCCATGGAATGAGATCTCGCTTTACGCTAACCACACCGAGGCATTGCAGCCGGGTAAAACCGCGCCAGATTCGGCGACCAACTACGGGCAAAGCACCGGGATCGTCCATTCAAAACAGAACGAAGTGGGGGTTAAAGCAGACTTTGGTCGTGTGGGCGGCTCGCTGGCACTGTTTGAAATCAAAATGCCATCGGCCATTCTCGACAGCGTGACCAAACACTATGGTCTGGATGCCGAGCAGCGTAACCGTGGGGTTGAGCTGAATGTCTTTGGCGAGCCAATGCTGGGGATGCGTCTCAACGCCAGTGCCACCTGGTTACAGGCGGAGCTGACCAAAACCAACAACGGCCTGAATCAGGGCAATGACGCCATCGGCGTACCGAATTTCTATGCGGTGCTGGGCGCTGAATACGACATCAAACCGATTGACGGGCTAACGGCAACCGCGCGCGTAAACCACTCTGGCACGCAGTACGCTGATCTGGCCAACACCAAAAAGCTGGACAGCTACACCACCCTGGATCTGGGGATGCGCTACCGCTTTGCTGTTAACCAGAATCAAAACCAGATGACCCTTCGTGCGGGCATCGACAACGTCACCAACGAAAACTACTGGGCGTCTGTTGATGATTCCGGTACGTACATCACTCAAGGCGAACCCCGGACCTTTAAGGTCTCGGTTGGCTACGAGTTCTGAGTTCCACCCTCGTTATCAGGGGCAAGGATGCCCCAATCCCTTGCTACCACCAGCATGAAGTGTTAAAACGTGCCCCTTCTAGAAAAGAGACAGGGGTAGGACGTGAAAGACGCGTCATCCGCTTCGGGCAGTGAGAGCGCCGAAGCCTCGTCGGAACAGACTCCGACGCTGCAACGTGGTTTGCAAAATCGACATATCCAGTTAATTGCCCTCGGCGGCGCTATTGGTACCGGGTTGTTTCTCGGCATCGGCCCTGCGATCCAGATGGCGGGCCCGGCAGTGCTACTGGGTTACGGTATCGCCGGGGTTATCGCCTTTTTGATCATGCGCCAGCTTGGCGAGATGGTCGTCGAAGAGCCGGTATCAGGTTCCTTTGCGCACTTTGCCTATAAATACTGGGGCCCGTTTGCAGGCTTCCTGTCTGGCTGGAACTACTGGGTGATGTTCGTGCTGGTGGGCATGGCTGAGCTGACCGCCGCAGGCATCTATATGCAGTACTGGCTGCCGGATGTGCCGACCTGGATCTGGGCTGCGGCCTTCTTCATCATTATTAATGCCGTTAACCTCGTGAACGTGCGCCTGTACGGCGAAACCGAGTTCTGGTTTGCACTGATCAAGGTGCTGGCGATTATCGGTATGATTGGTTTTGGCCTGTGGCTGCTGTTCTCGGGTCACGGTGGCGAACGCGCAACCATCGATAACCTGTGGCAGCACGGCGGGTTCCTGGCAACGGGCTGGAAGGGGCTCATTCTCTCACTGGCGGTGATTATGTTCTCCTTCGGCGGGCTGGAGCTGATTGGGATTACCGCCGCTGAAGCGCGCGACCCGCACAAAAGCATTCCTAAAGCTGTGAACCAGGTGGTGTACCGTATCCTGCTGTTTTACATTGGCTCTCTGGTGGTGCTGCTGGCGCTCTACCCGTGGGTAGAAGTCAAATCCGACAGTAGTCCGTTCGTGATGATTTTCCACGATCTGAACAGCAACGTGGTGGCTTCAGCGCTGAACTTCGTCATTCTGGTGGCGTCCCTTTCGGTCTATAACAGCGGCGTGTACTCCAACAGCCGAATGCTGTTTGGCCTGTCTGTTCAGGGCAATGCGCCGAAATTCTTAACCCGCGTCAGCCATCGCGGTGTGCCGGTGAATTCGCTGCTGCTTTCTGGCGCTATCACGTCTCTGGTGGTGTTGATCAACTATCTGCTGCCAAAAGAGGCCTTTGGCCTGCTGATGGCACTGGTGGTCGCCACGCTGCTGCTGAACTGGATAATGATCTGCCTGGCGCACCTGCGTTTTCGTGCGGCAATGCGTCGCAAGGGGCGCGATACCCAGTTCAAGGCGCTGCTTTACCCGGCGGGGAACTACATCTGTATCGCCTTCCTGGGGCTGATCCTCGTGCTGATGTGCACTATCGACGACATGCGTCTTTCCGCGATGCTGCTGCCAGTGTGGGTGTTGTTCCTGTTCGTGGCGTTTAAGCTGTCCCGGAGATAAAAGCAAAACGGCAACCTGGTTGCCGTTTTTTGTGTTTGCACCCTCTCCCCGTGGGAGAGGGCCGGGGTGAGGGCACCAGACCGCACGAATGCTTACCGGGCCTACAACTCACCACTCTGCGTTCAACCCAACCTTTATCGTGACCCCCCTCCCATTTCTGTTTCGATCCGCAGGATCTTTATTTTGTAATCGATTACTTTTCATTTGAACTGTTTTGTAATCGATTACTTTTTCTGGGTGAGGCTCATCATGGTGTCAACAACTGAAAGTAGTGAAAAGGCGATAGCGCAGCACCGGCTTCTTGTGCCACGTCTGTCGTTGATGATGTTTATGCAGTTTTTTATCTGGGGTAGCTGGTCGGTTACGCTCGGCCTGGTGATGACCCAGCACAACATGTCATTGCTGATTGGCGATGCGTTCTCCGCGGGGCCAATAGCCTCCATTCTCTCGCCGTTTGTGCTCGGGATGCTGGTAGATCGCTTCTTTGCCTCGCAGAAGGTGATGGCGGTCATGCATCTGGCAGGGGCGGCGATCCTGTGGTTCGTGCCAGGTGCCCTGATTGCGGAAAATGGCGCATTGCTGATTGGCCTGCTGTTTGGTTACACGCTCTGCTATATGCCCACACTTGCGCTTACCAACAACATCGCCTTTCACAGCCTGGCGAATGTCGATAAAACCTTCCCGGTGGTACGCGTGTTCGGCACGATTGGCTGGATTGTTGCCGGGATCTTTATCGGTGTAACCGGCGTGGCGTCCAGCGTTACCATTTTCCATATCGCGGCCACCTGTTCGGTGCTGCTGGCGCTCTATAGCCTGACGCTGCCGCACACCCCGGCACCAGCGAAAGGGTTGCCGGTACAGCTGCGCGATCTTTTCTGTGCTGACGCCTTTGCGCTGCTCAAAACGCGCCATTTCTTTATCTTTTCGCTCTGCGCAATGCTGATTTCTGTGCCGCTCGGGACGTACTACGCCTATACCGCGTCTTATCTGGCCGATGCAGGCATTGCGGATGTCAGTACCGCCATGTCCTTCGGGCAGATGTCGGAAATTGTCTTCATGCTGGTCATCCCTCTGCTGTTCCGCCGTCTGGGCGTGAAATACATGTTGTTGGTCGGCATGTTGGCGTGGTTTGTGCGTTACGCCTTCTTCGCCCTGGGCGTGAGTGAGGAAGGGCGCTTCCTGCTTTATCTGGGCATTTTGCTGCACGGCGTGTGCTACGACTTCTTCTTCGTGGTCGGTTTTATCTATACCGACCGTGTGGCGGGGGAGAAAGTGAAAGGTCAGGCGCAGAGCATGATTGTGATGTTCACTTACGGTATCGGGATGCTGCTGGGCTCGCAAATTTCAGGCGCACTCTACAGCCGACTGGTGGCCGGGCAAACCCTGCCACAGGCGTGGGTGGCGTTCTGGTGGATCCCGGCGGTCGCGGCCGCAGCGATTGCACTCATTTTCCTTCTCACGTTCAGGTATGACGATGACAAGGCTTAACATTCAGGAGGGGGTATGAGAACCATTAAGGGACCGGGCATTTTTCTGTCGCAGTTTATCGGCGGGCATCCGCCGTTTAACTCGCTGGACGGGCTGGCGGGCTGGGCTGCTGGCAAGGGTTATAAAGCACTGCAAATACCCTGCAATCATCCACATATCTTTGATGTGGAAAAGGCGGCTGAAAGCCAGACCTATTGCGATGAGATAACCGGAAAGTTGGCCGAGCATGGGCTGGTTATCAGCGAACTCTCGACCCATCTGGAAGGGCAACTGGTGGCGGTAAACGCGGTGTATCGCGAGGCGTTTGATCATTTTGCGCCAGAAACGGTGCGCGGCAACGATACGGCCCGCCAGGCCTGGGCAACACAGAAGCTGAAACAGGCGGCAGTGGCATCGTCCCGGTTAGGGTTGAATGCACACGCAACGTTTTCCGGCTCGCTGGCCTGGCCTTATTTCTACCCGTGGCCACCTCACAATGAACAGCGTTTTCAGGAGGCGTTCCGCGAGCTGGCACATCGCTGGCGGCCGATTCTGGATACCTTTGATCAACACGGAGTGAATGTCTGTTATGAGCTGCACCCGGGGGAAGATCTGCACGATGGCGTGACCTTTGAGCGTTTTCTGGCGCTGGTGGACAACCATCCGCGCTGCAATATTCTCTACGATCCAAGCCATATGCTGCTGCAACAAATGGATTATCTGACCTTTGTTGATCTCTACCATTCGCGGATCAAAGCATTCCACGTTAAGGATGCCGAGTTCAGGGCGAACGGGCGCAGCGGCGTGTACGGCGGCTATCAGCCGTGGATCAATCGGGCCGGGCGTTTCCGTTCGCTGGGGGACGGGCAGATTGATTTCAAAGGGATTTTCAGCAAGCTGACGCAGTACGATTACGACGGCTGGGCGGTACTGGAGTGGGAATGTTGCCTGAAGGATGGCGACACCGGGGCCAGCGAGGGCAGTGAGTTTATCCGCCGCCACATTATTCCGGTGTCGGGGCGCGCATTTGATGATTTTGCCGCAGGAGGCAGCAATGATTAATGTCGGCATTATCGGCAGCGGGTTTATCGGCCCGGCCCATATTGAAGCGCTTCGCCGTCTGGGGTTTGTACAGGTGGTGGCGCTGTGCGATGGCTCGCTTGCCCAGGCGCAGGAAAAAGCGCGTGCGCTTAATGTGCCCCACGCCTACGGCAGCATTGATGCGCTGCTGGCGCATCCGGATTTACACGTGGTACACAACTGCACACCCAATCATCTGCACGCCGAGGTGAATCGTCAGATTATACGCGCGGGCAAGCATGTCTTTTCCGAGAAACCCCTGTGCATGACCCCGCAAGAGGCGCGCGAGCTGGTGGCGCTGGCAGAACAGGCGGGTGTGGTTCATGGCGTCAGCTTTGTCTATCGCCAGTTTGCGATGGTGCGCCAGGCGGCAAGCATGATGCGCGAAGGCCGTATCGGGCGGTTGTTCGCTTCCCACGGCAGCTATTTGCAGGACTGGATGCTGCTGGAAACAGACTACAACTGGCGGGTGGATGCCACGCTCGGTGGGGCATCGCGCGCGGTTGCCGATATCGGCTCCCACTGGTGCGATACCGTGCAGTTTGTTACCGGACGGCGGATAACCGAAGTGATGGCCGATCTCTCGATAGTCTGGCCAACGCGTAAAGCCAGCGTGGCGGGAAATCAAACCTTCACGCACGACGAACGGGCAGCGTATGAGGATAAACCGGTCACGACCGAAGACTTCGGCTCGGTGCTGTTTCGCTTTGATGACGGCAGCAAGGGCAGTTTTAACGTTTCGCAGGTCAGTGCAGGGCGTAAAAACCGCCTGACCTTTGAGATCAACGGCAGTGAGCATTCCGTGGCGTGGGATCAGGAGGTTCCGCAATGCTTGTGGATTGGCCATCGCGCGCAGGCTAATCAGTTGCTGAGCGACGATCCGGGGTTAATGAACCCGGATGTGGCGGAAAGCGCCCATTTCCCGGGGGGGCATATTGAAGGCTGGCCAGACGCATTCAAAAATATGATGGCGCAGTTCTACCGCGCGGTTCAGACGGGCAGGATGCCGGAACAACCGCTGTTCGCCACTTTCCATGAGGGGGCGAACGTGATGTATATCATTGATGCGATAGTAAAAAGTCATCAGCAACAGCGATGGGTGCGTATTGAGCGATGACGTGTTGCCCGGTTCGCCGGGCAACAAATTTATGATAGCCTGCATAAAACGCTAACCGCAGGATGTGTCGTCGTTATGTCAATTCAGAAAATCGCTCAGCTTGCCGGCGTGTCCGTGGCCACCGTGTCGCGCGTGCTCAACAACAGCGACACCGTAAAGGCAAAAAACCGCGAGCGCGTTCTGTCAGCCATCAAAGAGAGCAACTACCAGCCTAATCTGCTGGCACGCCAGCTGCGCACCGCCCGCAGCTACATGATCCTGGTGATGGTGTCCAACATCGCCAACCCGTTTTGCGCGGAAGTGGTGAAAGGTATCGAAGAAGAGGCCGAAAAAAACGGCTACCGCATTCTGCTGTGCAACTCCGGCTCTGATATCGAACGTTCCCGCTCAGGCCTAAGCCTGCTGTCAGGTAAAATTGTCGACGGCATTATCACCATGGATGCGTTCACCAAACTTCCTGAACTTTCAGCGCTGATTGGGGCGGCACCCTGGGTTCAGTGTGCCGAATACGCAGATGCCGGGGCCGTGTCCTGCGTGGGGATCAATGATGTCGATGCCTCGCAACATGTGGTGAGTCAGCTTGCCGACAGTGGTCGTAAACGCATTGCCCTGATTAACCACGATTTAAGCTACAAATATGCCCGCCTGCGCGAGCGCGGCTATAAAAGCGTGCTGCATCTGCGCGAACTGGATTATCAGGTTGTGGAATACGCACGCGATCTCAGCTCTGCCGCCGGGATGACCGCGATGCAAAAGCTGCTGGCGGATAACCCACCGGATGCGGTGTTTGCCGTATCGGACACGCTGGCGGCAGGCGCGCTGCGGGCGATTGAGCAGGCGGGGCTGCGCGTGCCGCAGGATATCGCCGTGGTAGGGTTTGACGGCACTGAGCTGGCAGACATGATCTCCCTGACCACTATCGAACAACCTTCGCGGGATATCGGGCGCAAGGCGGTCGATCTGCTGCTGAATAAAATCGACAACCCGGATGCGCCTACAGAAAGGGTGATGATGGACTGGCGCTTTATATCCCGCGCCAGCTCCTGAGTTATTTCGCCAGTGCACCCGCCAGCGAGCGAATATCGTTCCCGGTTGGTGACTGGTGAATGCGCAGTCCAAACTCGTCCACTACCGCGAAAATATGATCGAAAATATCAGCCTGAATAGTTTCATATTCTGCCCAGATAACCGTATTGGTAAAGGCATATATTTCGACCGGCAGACCGTTGGCATCAGGGGCTAACTGGCGCACCATTAAGGTCATATCTTTGCGAATGCGCGGGTGGTTACGCAGATATTCATTCAGATAAGCGCGGAATGTCCCGATATTGGTCATTTTACGCAGGTTCAATACTGACTCGCCTTCGCCGTTTTCCTCATTCCATAAACTGATTTCTTCATGGCGTGCGGCCATATAAGGTTTGAGCAGTTTTGCCTGAATCAGATGCTGTTGTTCCTGCTCACTGAGGAAATGGATGCTGGTGGTGTCGATATTCAGGCTGCGTTTAATCCGCCGCCCGCCGGAAGCCGACATCCCACTCCAGTTGATAAAGGCATCAGACACCAGCGCCCAGGTTGGGATGGTGGTTATCGTGTTATCGAAGTTGCGAACTTTCACCGTGGTCAGGCCGATATCCGTTACCGTGCCGTTAGCCCCGTATTTTGGCATCTCCAGCCAGTCGCCAAGCCGGAGCATGTCGTTGGCGGACAGCTGAATACCGGCCACCAGGCCCAGGATCGGGTCTTTAAAGACCAGCATTAATACCGCCGCCATCGCCCCCAGGCCGCTGATCAAAATGGCGGGCGACTGACCAATTAGCAGGGAGATAATCAAAATCCCCACCAGGATTGCGCTGACCAGTTTTATCCCCTGGAATATCCCTTTCAGCGGGAGCTGTGAGGCGGTCGCCATTTTTTGCGACAGCCTGAGCATCACGTCCAGCAGCGAGAAGAAAGAGAGCAGGGCGTATACCATCACCCACAGTTTTGCGCAGGTGGTCAGGATCTCAGCGGCTTCGCTGCCTTTTTGTAACCATAATACCGCCTGGACGTTGACGATAATCCCTTGTAAGGTAAACGCCAGACGGTGAAATAACTTATTTTGCGTGATTATCTGCAACCACAAATGGCTACTGGCCTGGGCGCGTTTTTCAAATGCCCGCAGCACCCCTTTGTGCAGAATAAAATGTACTACGATGGCGGTAAGAAAAATAATACCAAAGATTATCACCAGGGAAGTGGTGTGATTAATTTCAATGCCTAACTCTTCAACCTGAGCAATTAATTCCTGCATAACGTCTCCTGTATTGATGCAGCCCCATAATGGCGGCTGCGGATCTATTATGCAAATTCGGAGGGTTTATTTCACCGCGTGGCAGGCCTTCACTACGGGCATACACAGGCGATGACGCATTCGCAGTGTGACCAGCGCCAGCACCACCATCATTCCCGTTTCGACCACCAGGAACAGGTTAATCGCCTGAGTGTAATCACCGTGATGGCTTTGCAGCGCGTGCAGCAAAATCGCCCCGAAAATGGCCGGGCCAAGGCCTAATGCTGCCTGTTGCAGGGTGCTCAGAATGGCGCTGGCAGCACCGGCATCGTCAGGCTGGATATCGCGCATCCCGATACGGTAGAAACTGTTGACGATCAGCGCCTGGCCGTAACCCACCAGCCCGGTTGCCGGAGCCAGGGTAAGGGCGGTATTGCTCATCCCCCAGACGCGGAAAGTGGCAATCAGCGCCAGCAGGCCGGTTATCTGGATAGCCAGACCCATCAGCAGAATATGGCTGGTACTGTGGCGGGCAATCAGGCGCGGGGCAAACCAGGCCGAGATGAAATAGGTCACGCCCAGCGCTATAAAGCTGTTCCCGGACTGCCACGGCGCCATACCCAGACCCGTTTGCATGGTCAGCGCCATGCAGAACATAAACCCGGACCAGACACTGAAAAAGAGCATCGCAATCAACACGCCAAAACGAATGCTGCCGAGCTGCAAAAGACGCGGCGGGATCAGCGGATGGTCGTTCTCACGCTCTTTTCTGCGCGCATTCATCGCCATTAGCCAGGCCAGCGGAATAATGGCTATCAGCGCAGCCTTAAGCGGCCAGGACCAGTGCCACTGCGGGCCAAGCGCCATCGGGAACAGCAGGCAGCAGAGGATCGCCGCCAGTAGTATTGTCCCTTGCCAGTCGATGCGCGACGGGGTTTCTCGCCGGGTTTCCGGGACATAGCGGCAGCTTAATGCCAGCACAATCAGGCAGAATGGCACGTTGATGAAAAAGGCATTTCGCCAGCCCAGCCCGGCGATATCCGCGGATACCAGCCAGCCGCCGCCCATCTGCCCGACGATAAAGGCGATGCCGCCGATACCGCCAAACAGGCTGATCGCTTTGGCGTGCGCCGTTCCTTTTAGGGTGACATGCAGCGTGGCGAGGATTTGCGGCATGATAAGCGCGGCTCCGGCACCCTGAACGATACGCGCGGCCAGCAGTTGTTCAACACTGCCTGCAATGCCACACAACAACGACGCCAGACCAAAAATTGCTATCCCCGCCATAAACAGACGACGGCGACCCAGGTTATCGCCAAGCTTACTGCCCAGCGCCAGACAGACGGCAAACGCCACGCCGTAGAGCGCGACAATCAGCTCCAGCTCAGTCGCAGTGGCGTGTAACGAGTGGGTAATGGAGTCCAGCGCGACGTTGGTGATTGAGGTATCAATCAGCGGCAGCATCTGGCCGGTTAACAGCAAAATCAGGCCTGCACGACCCGGTGAAACAACAGACGTATTCATGGTAACTCCATTGCGTCATTCAACAGATGGTCGTAGCATCAACGATCTGATAAACGGGTACCAGTTCTTGCTTATACTGGTACTGGCACTACCACGCAGAGGGAAATATGGCGCTGATGTCTGAACCTGTCACCTCGCTTCAGGATGACACCCGAAAACAGCTGGGGGCATTTTTGCGCGCGCGTCGCGAAAGCCTCGATCCGCAGCGACTGGGTTTACCGCGCAGCGGACGCCGCCGCACGCCGGGCCTGCGCCGTGAGGAAGTCGCATTGCTGGCGGATGTGGGCGTCACCTGGTACACCTGGCTTGAGCAGGGCAGGGATGTGAACCCGTCCAGTGCAGTGATGGCGGCGGTGGCGAAAGCGCTACAGTGCACCCCGACCGAGGCCCGGCATGTCTTTGTTCTGGCCGGATTGCCGCCGGGTGAAGCCCCGCAGGCGGTGTGCTGCGAGGGCATCAGCGAAGGCACACGTCGCCTGCTCGATACCCTGATGCCGAAGCCTGCCAGCATTCAAAAACCCAATTTTGACATCGTGGCGTGGAATGACAGCTTTGGTCACCTGATGGGCGTTGATTTCAATGAAATTCCGCCGGAAGACCGCAACTGCATTTATCTGTTTCTTACCCATCCGGCGTGGCGCGCCCGGCTGGGCAAGCGCGACGATGTGCTGCCGATTTTTGTCTCATACTTCCGTGCGGCAATGGCGGAGCACCGGGGCGATCCCCTGTGGGAAGCGAAACTGGCGCGGTTCTTTGCGGTGTCCGAGGAGTTTAAAACCCTCTGGCACCAGCGTAACGAGGTGCGCGGTGTCGAAAATCAGCTCAAACTGTTCACCCATCCGGAGCTGGGCGATTTTACTCTCCAGCAGATGTACTGGTATTCCGCGCCGCGTAACGGATCGCGATTGCTGGTCTATCTGCCGGTGGATGAGACCGGGGAACGGGCGCTGACATGGCTGGCGGAACAGGCTGTTATACTCAGTTAAATCCAACTCTTTCAGGGATCGAATATGAACGTTACGCGTAAGCAAGAAAAAGTTCTGCGCCGCGCTCTCACCGAGTGGGAACAGGAGGGCGCATTAACGGCTGAGGAGCATCAGCGTCTGGCGGGTAGCCTGAAACGCGTTGCGATGGACTGGCAGCGTCTGAGCCGCTACGCCTTCTGGACCGCGCTGGCCTGCGTCATTATCGCCATTGGCAGCCTGTTTGCCGACAGCGAGTTGATGGCGCGTATCATCGAATTTTTCTCTTTCTCGTCCATCGCCCGTATCGGGTTGCCTGCGCTGGTGGCGGTGCTGTTTTACCTGTGGGGATTTGCCAGACAGCGGCGGGAAACCCAGTGGCACTACAGCACAGAGGCGCTCCTGTTCCTTGGCGTATTCTTTACCGCCATCGCGCTTTGGCAGCTTGGCGAAAGGCTTGATAACGGCAGCGGTCACATCGCACCGCTGTTCCTGGCGGGCTGCGCGGTTTACGGGCTGGTAGGGTTCTTCGGGCGCTCAGGGTTGGTGTGGCTGTTCTTCCTGCTATCGCTTGGCAACTGGTTTGGTGCGGAGACGGGCTATATGTCCGGCTGGGGCGCGTACTGGCTGGGGATGAATTATCCGGTGCGATTTATCTTCTTTGGCGGCGCGCTACTGGCGCTGTGCTGGGTATTGCGCGCGATGTTGCAGGCGCGTCATCTGTACACCACCAGTAAAGCGATGGGGCTGACGTACCTGTTTGTCGCGCTGTGGATCATGTCGATTTTTGGCAACTACGATGTGAATAACTGGTACAGCGTCACTCAGGCTTCACTGCTGCCTTGGGCTCTGCTGTTTGCCGTCGCGGCGGTGCTCTGCATTTACATCAGCCTGAAAACCGACGACGGGATGCTGCGCGGCTTCGGCCTGACGTTTCTTGCCATCAACCTCTACACCCGCTATTTCGAATACTTCTGGGACGGGATGAACAAAGTGGTCTTTTTCCTGATCCTCGCGGCATCGCTGGCGGTGATAGGGCGTTATGCCGAGAAAATCTGGCACGCCGGGAGTTCGGTTAAGTAGGTTTTGCGAGGCGCTTTCAGGGAATGAATACGGTTTCTCCTGGGCCTTGATAAAGCGTGTAAGGTATCTCACGGAAGGCAAAATTAGCCTTTAATGCAAATTGCCTTATATGCTAATATCATCAGGGATGACATATTGTGTTCAGACTCATTGTCCATGAGGCAGTCAGAGAAGAAATCCTCTCATTGCCAGCAGGGGTACAGGCGAAGTTGATTCGCCAGCTTGATAAACTGCGCAGTAATCCGACGGCGCTACGAGAGCCCGACAGCAAACCCTTACCCTATGGTTTGTTTGAAATCAGAACTATTGGGCTGCTTCATAGCCGCGGGATTTATGTGTATCAGCAGGGGAAGACGATTTTTCTGCTGCGAGTGTTTATTAAGAAGACCCAGAAAACGCCCTCTGCGGAGATCCGTCTGGCATTAAAACGACAACAGGAGATGTTGGATGAGCAAGAAGATGATTGACTGGGATGCGTTAAGATCTGAACTGCTAAGTCACTCAGACGTGCAGGCGGCATTTGATGCAGAGGAACGCAAAGAACGCCTGCGTGAAATGCTGGCGCAGTGGCGTAATCATGCTGGTCTTACGCGTGCGCAGGTTGCGGAACGAATGGGAGTCAGCGCGCCAACGGTTTCCCGCATGGAAGCCAATATTACCCGGGCAAGCCTGGATACCTTAACGCGTTATGCGCTGGTATGCGGTGTTAAGCATCCGCAGATTACGCTGTACTGAAATCTGGCACGCCGGAACGCGTGCCAGTAGCCATTAGCACTCGGTGACAACGGTGCTCAGCGGCAGGCGAGATTTTGGCAGAGTGGCGTTGAAATCTTCCACGCTGTGATGCCCGACCGGCACCACCACCAGGCTGGTGAAGCCTTTCTCTTTCAGGCCAAACTCTTCGTCGAGGATCGCAGCGTCGAAGCCTTCAATTGGCACCGCGTCCAGGCCCATCGCGCCCACGCCCAGCAGGAAGTTGCCCACGTTCAGGTAAACCTGTTTCGCCATCCACTGATGGTCATCTTTCAGATCGACGCGGTGCATGTCGGCAAAGTAGTGGCGGCCTTTGTTATTGGCAGCTTTTGCTTCTGGCGTGGCAAAACGACCATCGGCATCTTCCTGGTCTACTACACGTTCCAGCCAGGCGTCGTCCATTGCGGTTTTTGCGCAGAAGACCACAACGTGAGAAGCATCCAGCATTTTGCGTTCGTTGAACACATACGTGCCTGCGGCAGATTTTGCCACGCGCGCTTTACCTTCTTCAGTGCTGGCAACAATGAAGTGCCATGGCTGTGAGTTGGTGCTGGACGGGCTGTATTGCAGCAGGGTTTTAATTTTCTCGCCTTCTTCAGCGGTCAGTTTTTTGCTTGCGTCGAACGCCTTTGTTGAGTGGCGTTTCAGGGCGACAGAAATGATATCCATAACAACTCCTGGTGATGAAATTCGCCCGTCTGCGGGCGCGAAAGGAAAGCAGATTACAAGGCAATGCGGGAAAAGATAAGTGCAATACGAGCGCTTATACTGTTCGTCTCAGCCGAACAATCAGACCGGGCGTATCCACTTCTGATCTTTTTTGGGCAGCTTATCGACAATCAGATTCCATGAGTCGGTGATCAGGTCGGCGACCAGTTCCGGGGTCATATCCTCGGTACCATAAAGTGAGATCCAGTGTTTTTTATTCAGATGGTAACCCGGCTCAATACCGCGGTAGATCTGCTGATTTAACAAGGATTTTTCAGGATCAGATTTCAGGCTCACGTGTGGCCGCCCGTGGGCGACTGCGATAATCATAAAGATCTTACCGCCCACCTTAAACACGTCGAATTCCGGGCCAAAAGGCCAGCAGTGTTCCGTGAACGGCTGCTCGAGCGCCACGCGTTTTGCGTGTTCCTGCAACGATTTACTGTCCATCGGCTTCCTCATAAGCCAGCCCGCGCCACATGGCTTCAAAACCGAGTGCTTTAAACTCGACGGCGCGTGAC
This sequence comes from Enterobacter sp. Tr-810, assembly GCF_011752765.1. NCBI lineage: Bacteria > Pseudomonadati > Pseudomonadota > Gammaproteobacteria > Enterobacterales > Enterobacteriaceae > Enterobacter > Enterobacter sp. Tr-810. The sequence goes on from NZ_VWWW01000003.1 coordinate 279,502, forward strand.
GGATCGCGGGTGGCAAATTCCATTGTGGTTTCAGCCAGCGATAAGAACATCGCATCACCGAAGGTTTTGAATTCATCAGACATAAAGACCGGGCGCACCGAGCGGCGGCACAGCTCATGCAGTTCCGGGAACATCTCTTTTACGGCCTGTTCAGTCTCAATACTGATCTTTTCGCTGACACCAAGCTGACGAATGGCAGCGTGCGCGACAGGATTACGAATGCCCCAGTCTACGTAGCTGTTCCAGATGTTGCGGGTATGCTCTTTGGGCAGGGTAATGCTGCGATCCAGATTCGCCAGCATCGTCTGGCAGAGATCCTGCTTCAGATGCAGATAGAGGGCATTCAGCAGATCGTCTTTGGTAGCAAAGTAGCGGAACAGCGTGCCTTCGGCGACGCCCGCGTTACGGGCGATTAAGGCCGTTGAGGCGGCGATACCTGACTGTGCAAATGCAGCGGTTGCTGCTTCCAGTAAGGCCTGTTTTTTATCTTCACTCTTAGGACGTGCCACTAAATTTCCCCTCCTGTCAATTGTAAAAACCATGATTGAAACACGTGCTTTGCCACGCTGCAACGCGGAATGTCAAAGATCGAAAACGTCTTGACGACTTTCTCGTCATATCTATAATGAGTGCTTACTCACTCATAATCAAATTTACCCGCGCAATCCATCGGATGGGGCGCGTAGCCGGGTCAGGATATGAAAAAGCCTCTATTCATCTGCGTGGTGTTTGTCATGATTATTGCTTCAGCTGCAAGTTTACCTTTTGTCCTGAATGCCGGATTTGGCCAGCCACCGCAGGGTGAGCAGCTAACGGAAGTTGAAGCGTCTGTGCAGTATCGCGACGGGCGTTTCCACAATACGCTGCCTACGCCGGGCTATAACGGCGACAAAAATATGCTGGTGGCGATGTGGGAATTCCTGACCAAAAAAACTGAAAACGCGCGTCCTGCCGGGCCGCTGCCGCTGGTCAATACCGATCTGGCGAGCCTGCCGCTGGAACAGGACACGCTGGTGTGGCTCGGCCACTCGTCCTGGTTTATGCAGCTGACGGGCAAACGTATCCTGATCGATCCGGTACTTGGCAACTACGCCGCACCGTTCTCGTTCCTGAATAAAGCCTTTGCGGGCGAATACCCGTGGCGCGCGGAGTCCATGCCGGACATCGACCTGCTGATTATCTCTCACGATCACTACGATCATCTGGATTACGCCACCATCAAGGCGCTGTTGCCGAAGGTGAAGCGCGTGGTCACGCCGCTGGGCGTGGGTTCGCATCTGCGCTACTGGGGCATGAACCCGGCGATCATTGACGAGCGCGACTGGAATCAGTCGGTGCGTATCAGCGATGAACTGATGGTGCATGTGCTCCCGGCACGTCACTTCTCCGGGCGCGGCATCAAACGCGACCAGACCTTGTGGGGCAGTTTTATGTTTGTCACTCCTGAGCAGAAGGTTTACTACAGCGGTGATTCCGGTTACGGGCCGCACTTCAAAGCTATTGGTGAGCAGTTTGGCGAGGTGGATTTAGCCATCATGGAAAACGGCCAGTACGACCAGGACTGGAAGTACATCCACATGCTGCCGGATGAAACCGCGCAGGCGTCGGCAGATCTTAACGCCAGAGCAGTTGTGCCGGGGCATAACGGACGTTTTGTGCTGGCGAAGCACACCTGGAACGATCCGCTGATCCAACTGGCAAGAGCCAGCAAGGATAAAAACTATCGGCTGCTGACGCCGGAACTGGGCGAACCCGTCCGAGTGGGTGATACCACCCAACAATTTAGCCAGTGGTGGGAATAATGTTTAATCGGGAAACAGAGGGGGAGAGCAGCATGACTATTTCCGCTCAGGTCATCGACACCATCGTCGAGTGGATCGACGACAATTTACATCAACCGTTGCGCATTGAAGAAATTGCCCGCCATTCGGGGTATTCAAAGTGGCACTTACAGCGGTTGTTTATGCAGTATAAAGGTGAAAGCCTGGGGCGCTACATCCGTGAACGTAAGCTGCTGCTGGCGGCGCGCGATCTGCGCGAGTCGGATGAACGGGTGTACGAGATCTGCCTGCGCTACGGGTTTGACTCACAACAAACGTTTACCCGTATCTTCACCCGCACGTTCCACCAGCCGCCTGGCGCGTACCGCAAAGAGAACCACAGCAGGGCGCATTGAGATACATTCCCCTCACCCCGGCCCTCTCCCACAGGGAGAGGGAGAACACCGGGCAATCCCCTCTCCCTGTGGGAGAGGGTTAGGGTGAGGGAGCAGAGCGCACAATCCCTACCAGCTGTAATTCACCGTCGCCGTGACCGTGCGGCCAATCCCGTAGAAGCACGCCGTGTCGCTTGCGCATGATGCCACATACTTGGTATCCGCCAGGTTATTCACGTTGAATTGCATGCTCGCCCCTTTCAGGCTGCTGCTCATCTCGCCCAGATCGTAGCTCACCATCGCGTCATACAAGTCCACCGACGGCACCTTAAAGGTGTTCTTCGCGTCGCCGTAGCTGGTGCCGATGTAGCGCATCCCGACGCCTGCGGTCAGGCTCTTGAGCGCGCCGCCCGGAACAGTATAGCTGGCGAAAGCCGAAGCCATATGCGCTGGAATACGTGCAGGCGTTTTACCTTCAGTTCCCGCCACCGTGGTGCTCCTGGTTTTTGCATCCGTGTAAGTGTACGAACCAATCAGGTTGATGTTCTCCATCAGCGTGGAGTGGATCTCCGCCTCAACGCCTTTCGAACGCACCTTGCCCGCGTTCTCGAACCAGCCTTCGGTGCTGTTGTAAGTTGCCACGTTGTCCTGGGTTAAATCGTACAGCGCCAGGGTCATCAGCGTGGTATCGACAGGCTGATACTTCAGGCCGATTTCGGTCTGCTCGCCGGTGGTCGGTTTAAACGGCCCCACGCCCGGCGCGCGGTTGGTTTGCAGGTTCGGTTCAAACGAGGTGCTATAACTGACATACGGCGACAGGCCAAAATCGAACGCGTACAGCAAGCCTGTGCGCCAGGTAAACTTGCTGTCGTTTTGCTGGGTGAAGCTGCTGTCGGTGAAGTCGTTGGTGCGCACTTCGCTCCAGTCGTAACGTCCGGAAACCAGCCACTCCCAGCGGTTCCAGCTCATCTGATCCTGCAAATACAGACCCATCTGGTCGAGATTTTGCTGTTCGTCGGTGGCGGTCATGAAGGTGCTTTCATCCACGTTCACCCCGTAAACCGGATTTCGCCAGTCTAGGTCATACTGCGAGCCGCTCCCACGCTCCAGAAGCTGTTTATCTTTGCTGGTTTTGTAATCAAACCCGCCGAGCAGGGTATGGCCAACTTCACCGGTATTCACCAGGTATTCCAGCTGGTTGTCGAGGCCAAACTCGTTGGTGGTGCGTTCCTCATGCTGGGCGCGACGGGTTAATACCGAGCTGTTGGCGGCGCTGGTGGCGTAAACCAGATAGCGGTATTTCTGCTTAATGGTGGCGTAACGCGCGTTCTGGCGGAAGGTGAGGTTATCGGCAAACTGGTGTTCCAGCTCGTAGCCAATCATCGTTTGTTCGCGCCAGGATTGATCGTAATCCGGATCGCTGACGTTAAAGTCGCGCGGGATGTATTTCCCATCGACGCTTTTCACCGTGCCGTAGGCGGGCAAGAAGTTGCGGTAGCCTGCGTCCGGATCTTTTTGGTAGCTGGTGAGCAGCGTAAAGCGGGTTTGATCGTTCGGATACCAGGTGATCGCCGGGGCAATCGCCATGCGCGTCTCTTTGTAATCATCCACCTGATTATGCTGGGTGCGGGCGATACCGTTCACGCGATACAGCACGCGGCCATCGTCGCTGAGCTTACCGCCGAAGTCAAACGCGCCTTCTGCCAGGTCGTTATTGCCGGTGCGAAACTGCACGTTATGGATGGATTCCGTGGTCGGGCGCTTGCTGGTCATGCTGATGAGCCCGCCCGGATTCACCTGACCAAACAATACGGACGCCGGGCCGCGCACCAGCTCCACGCGCTCCAGCAGCCACGGGTCTACTGTGCCCGTCTGCGACGAGGCCGTTGCGCCAAAGCTCAGGCCGTCGAGGAATTTCGGCACGTAGCTAAAGCCGCGCACAAACACTTCATCGTTACGGTTCGACGATCCGCGGTACTCGGTAAACACCCCCGCCGAATAGCGCAGCGCCTGTGACACGGAGGTGACGTCCTGCATCTTCATCTGATCGCGGGTGATCACCGACACCGACTGCGGCGTCTTCACGATCTCGGCGCTGGTTTTGGTCGCCGAGAGGGTTTTGGTGGCCACAATCCCCTTCACGGGGGCGGTGGGTTCTTCGCTGACCCCCTGCGTTACCGTAATGGTTTCTTCTTTCGTTTCTGCCTGGGCCGTGACGCTGACCGTCGCCATACTCAGCAGCCAGAGCTGCATTATCTTATTATTTCTAAACATTTTTATTTAACGTCCTTGGTTGCTATCGCCATAAAAACACCGGTAAATTGGCCTAGATGATATTGCAAATTATTACCATTTGCATTAGCGTTGGTAACAAATTTCGTCAGGGAACAAGCGGTAATGAAGAGGGTATGGAGTGGGTTGTTAATCGGGATCGGTACGTTGCCAGCGATGGCGGCGGCCTGTGAGCACTCTTCCTTGCAGGGAGACGTTCAGGGGAAGTTTGATGCCAGTGGCGAAGTCTGTTTTTTACTTCCGCCGCTGGACGAGAATTACGTTTCCGCCACGCTGAACGGCGTAACGGATGCTCGCCTGCTGGACGGGCAAAACCGCGGCATCCGCACGCTGGTTGAAAATGGCCCCGCCGATGGCGAACACACGCTCCTGTTTGCGCTGCCGGTGAAGCAACACACCTCGCTGGTGCTGCACGGTGAAGCGGGTAAACCCTGGCGTTTTCAGTGGCGGATGAAAGAGACTTCCGCCTTACCGCGTGTACAAATGCTGGCACCTGAAAGCCCGACGCTTCAGGCGCTGGCAAAAGAGATTGCTGCCGGTGGGAGTACCGACGCGTTCTGGCAGGCGCGGAGTCGGCAGGGAACGCCGATGGTGGAGCCGGTTGATGCGAGCCACAAGCGCGTGACCTTCCTGTGGCGCGGCGCGCGGGATAACGTCTATATTCTCGGCTCGCCGGCGGGCGATCACGATCCGCTGTTTCGGCTCGGCAAAAGCGACGTCTGGTTCCGCAGCTACGTGGTGCCCGCCGACACGGTGATGCAGTACAAGATTGCGCCGGACGTGCCGGTGATTGACGGCTCACCGCGCGACCAGCGGCGCGCCATTCTGGTGAGCGCTCAGGCCGATCCGCTCAACCCAAATACCTTTGGAGAGCAGAAGACCGATCGCTGGAACCGCTACTCGCTGCTCGATCTTAGCCCCGCACGCTACTGCACCGTTCAGGCCACGGCGCAGCCGCTGGTTCACGGGACGCTAAGCCGTCAGAACATGGCGAGCAAGATCCTCGGCAATTCCCGCGAAGTGATGATCTACAGGCCGCGTGGCGCACAGCCTGCACGCTGGACGCTGATCCTCTTCGACGGACAGGTTTATCAGGATGAGTACCACTTCGCCAACGTACTGGACGGCCTGATTGCCCGCCACCACCTGCCTCCGGTCAATGTCGTCTTTATCGATAGTCTCGATCACGCACGTCGTGGCAAAGAGCTGCCACCGAACCCTGATTTCGCAGATTTTATGGCTCACGAACTGCTGCCGTGGCTGCGCGGGCAGGGGATTGCCCTGCAACGGAAAAAAACGGTGCTGGCAGGTTCTAGCTATGGCGGGCTCGCCTCATCCTGGGTGGCGCTGCGATATCCACGCTTGTTCGGCAATGTGCTTAGCCTGTCGGGATCGTACTGGTGGGCACCGAAAGGGGAAGCGCCCGGCTGGCTTACGCGGCAGTACCAGCAGGCGCCGCCGTATCCGGTACGCTTCTGGCTACAGGCCGGGAAGTTTGAAACCACGGGGCCGGGCGGGGGGATTTATCGTACCACGCAGGATTTTGAACAGGTGTTACGGGAGAAAGGCAATCGCGTCAGCTTCCATCCGTCATCCAGCGGCCATGACTATGCGGCCTGGTGTGAGGCGCTGATCCACGGAATGCGCGATTTCACTGGCTTACGACGCCAGTGAAAACCAACGGCGCCAGACGAAACGCAGGATAAAGAATTCGATGGCGCCAAGCACCAGGAACCACAGGCAGAAAAGGATGGTGTAGAGCTGGTTAAGATCGACCAGGCGGAAGGTCGCCATCATTTTCTGCGCCAGCACCAGCCCGAGCGAGGGCGCCGGTAACAGCAGGCAAGAGAGCAGAGCCATCAGCAAAATGCCCCCGGCGGTTAGCAGCGATTCTAACGGGTGTTTCATATTAATGTTAATCGTCAGTTAAAAAAGTTATTGTCGGGCATATTGTAGCGTAAAGCAATATAAACCCGATATTCACTTTTTGATAAAACCAGGGTCGTGTTTCGCTAATAAATAACCGAAACAGAATAATATTCTTAAGGCGATTAAACTAATATCGGGTTATGTAAATAAATGTCTTCCTCAGGCAAATAATTTTACAAATGTATATGTGCTATATCCAATTAACGTTGCAATAACAATGGCGGCGACAATATATAACGCCAGGCGGCGTCCGCGATAAATGCCAAACATGGTGGCTCCTTGTTTAGTTCTGGTTTAGAAATATTTTGTAAAAATCAGTTCATCGAAATAATTTTAATCAGTTTTGAATAACCTGGCAGTAATTATATTGCGATAGATCAATTTAAGCCGCAAGCCTTAAAAATGAATTTATTAAAGCCAGAAAGGAATTCAGGCTTCCGTCCACCGGATATTGAAGGATATGACGTAATGACCAAGATGATGAACTCGCAGAATATACCGCCCGCAGGCGGAAATGTGCAGGGTAAGCCCTACCAGCAAACGGTAGAGCAAGTACTTGCTCACAAGCAGACTCATGCAGACGGCCTTGACCGCGCAGAGGCGAAAGCCCGTCTGAACCAGTATGGCCCGAATGCGCTGCCGGAAAAAAAGGGTAAGCCTGCGTGGCTGCGTTTTCTGGCGCATTTTAATGATGTGCTGATATATGTTCTGCTGGCCGCTGCGGTACTCACCGCTGTCATGGGGCATTGGGTCGATACGCTGGTTATTTTAGGCGTGGCGGTCATTAATGCGCTGATTGGTCATATCCAGGAAAGTAACGCTGAAAAATCCCTGCAAAGTATTCGCAATATGCTTTCCAGCGATGCGCGGGTAATTCGTAATGGCAGCCATGAAACTATTCCTACAACTGAAATAGTCCCGGGCGATATTATTGTATTACGCGCGGGCGACCGTATTCCGGCCGATATGCGTCTGATTGAGGCCCATAATTTACGCGTTGAAGAAGCTATTTTAACGGGTGAATCAACGGTTGTGGATAAACACATTCTGCCACTCGAGGGTGAATTATCGCTGGGCGACCGCACCAACCTGGTGTTTTCCGGTACCACTGTCAGCGCGGGTGGTGGCGTGGGCGTGGTTATTGCCACCGGGCAGGATACAGAGCTTGGCCATATCAATCAGATGATGGCGGGCATTGAAAAGCACCGCACCCCGCTGCTGGTGCAAATGGACAAACTGGGTAAAGCCATTTTCGCCATTATTCTGGCGATGATGGCCGCGCTGTTTGTCTTCAGCCTGGTATTGCGCGATATCCCGATGGGGGAATTGCTGCTCTCGCTGATAAGCCTTGCAGTGGCTTCGGTACCGGAAGGTTTACCGGCGATTATCTCCATTATCCTTTCCCTGGGCGTACAGGCGATGGCTCGCAAACGCGCCATTATCCGTAAGCTGCCAACGGTAGAAACCCTGGGGGCGATGACCGTGGTCTGCTCGGATAAAACCGGTACGCTGACCATGAACGAAATGACCGTTAAAGCCATTATCACGGCGGACACTTGCTATCGCGTGGACGGCAACAGCTATGAGCCCGTGGGCAACATCTATCTTGAAGGCAGCGATGAGCCGGTACAAATCCAGCCGGGCACCGTGCTGGAACAGTACCTGCGCACCATCGACCTGTGTAACGACAGCCAGCTGATTCAGGATGAACGCGGTTTGTGGGGCATCACCGGTGGGCCAACCGAAGGTGCACTGAAAGTGCTGGCGGCGAAGGCAAATCTGGAGCCAGTGATGACCACGCTGGTTAATAAGATCCCGTTTGACTCTCAGTACAAATACATGAGCACGCACCACCAGATTGGTGGCGAGGAGCAGATCCTGGTCACCGGCGCGCCGGATGTGCTTTTCGCCCTGTGCGAGCAGCAGCAGACCCGAAATGGTACGGAAGCCTTTAACCGCGCGTACTGGGAATCAGAGATGGAGCGTTACGCACGCCAGGGACTGCGAATGGTTGCTGCTGCGTTCAAACCGGCGAACGGTGAGACCGCACTGACCCATGACGACCTGAACCACGGGCTGATTTTCCTCGGTATCGCCGGGATGATGGATCCGCCACGCCCGGAAGCTATCGATGCAATCCACGCCTGCCAGCAGGCCGGGATCCGCGTGAAGATGATCACCGGCGATCATCCGCAAACGGCGATGAGCATCGGCCAGATGCTGGGGATCACCAACAGCGTGCAGGCGGTGACAGGCTATCAGCTGGAGAAAATGGACGATCAGGAGCTGGCGAATGCGGCGGTGGAATATGACATCTTCGCTCGTACCAGCCCTGAGCATAAGCTGCGGCTGGTGAAAGCCTTGCAGGACAAGGGTGAAATCGTCGGCATGACCGGTGACGGAGTCAACGATGCGCCAGCCCTGCGTCAGGCTGATGTGGGTATCGCGATGGGAATTAAAGGCACCGAAGTCACCAAAGAAGCGGCAGATATGGTGCTGACGGATGACAACTTCGCCACCATCGCCAGCTCGGTGAAAGAGGGGCGACGCGTTTACGACAACCTGAAGAAAACCATTCTGTTCATCATGCCAACCAACCTGGCACAGGGGCTGTTGATTGTGATTGCACTGCTGGCGGGGAACATCATTCCGCTGACGCCGGTTCTGATTTTGTGGATGAACATGGCCACTTCCGCCACGCTCTCCTTCGGCCTGGCTTTTGAAGCCGCGGAGCGAAACATCATGAAGCGCCCACCGCGTCAGACCGGGCAGCACGTGATGGATGCCTTTGCCGTGTGGCGTGTGGCCTTTGTTGGCACCATGATCGCCATCGCTGCATTTGCGCTGGAAGCCTGGCTGGCACCACGCGGCCACAGCGCTGAGTTCACGCGTACCGTGCTGTTGCAGATGCTGGTGTGTGCGCAGTGGGTGTACATGATCAACTGCCGTAACGCCGACGGGTTCTCCCTCAACCGTGGTCTGCTGGCGAACAAAGGTATCTGGCTGGTAACGGGCGTGCTGTTACTGCTGCAACTGGCGATTATCTACCTGCCGTTTATGCAGATGCTGTTTGGCACCGAAGCCCTGCCGCTGCGCTACTGGGCTATCACCCTGGTGATTGCAGGCGCGATGTTCTTCATCGTTGAAATCGAGAAGCGTCTGACCCGCAGGTTCCGCAAGGCTGCATAACTCAAACCTTACCCCTCACCCTGCCCTCTCCCCATAGGGGAGAGGGTGTTCAAGTTCCCTCTCCCCTATGGGGAGAGGGTTAGGGTGAGGGGAAAATACTGAGGTACTCCCATGAAATTCCCACTCCTTCTTACATTCCTCGCCTGCACCCTGCAAACTGCATTTGCTGCCGCTATTCCGGTGCGCATTGCCACCGTAGAGCAAACCGCTCACGCCGCGGAACGCCAGATCCCAGGGCGTATCGAAGCCATCCACACCGTTGAGCTGCGCGCCCGCACGGAAGGCGTTATCACTCAAACCCATTTCCGCGACGGGCAGTATGTGAAAAAAGGTGATGTGCTGTTTGAACTGGACGATGCCGAACCGCGCGCCGCGGTGCGCCTGGCACAGGCCGAGGTGAAAAGCGCCAGCGCCACGTTGCGCCAGGCGCAGCAGCAGCTGACGCGCTTTGAAAGCCTGAAAAACAGCAATGCCATCAGCCGGAATGATGTGGATAACGCCCGGATGCAACGCGATGTGGCAAGTGCTGCGCTGGAACAGGCTCAGGCGCGCTTAGAGGCACGTAACGTCACGCTGAGCTACACCCGCATCACATCGCCCATCGATGGCCGCGTGGGGCATAGCCAGTTTCATCAGGGGAGTCTGGTAAACCCGGCAAGCGGTGTGCTGGTGGAAGTGGTTCAGCTCGATCCCATTCGCATCGCTTTCGCGCTGGAAGAGGGGGCATTTGCAACCAAAGCCGGACAACATGCGGATATCAGCGCCCTGAAACAGGCCTGGCAGGCGCAAATCGATAGCAACGACCAGCGTGCGAACGGTGAACTGACCTCGGTGGACAACCGTATCGACCCACGCACCGCCAGCGTGATGCTGCGCGCTGAGTTTGCAAACCCGCGTCATCAGCTGTTGCCGGGTGGCAACGTCAATGTCTGGCTTCGCCCCTCCAGCGAGCAGGATGTTATGACCCTGCCTGCCGCCGCAGTGCAGCAAAACGGTGACGGGTACTTTACCTGGGTGGTGAATAGCGATGGGAAAGCTGAAAAACGCCCGCTGAAAATCGCCGGGCAGATGGGGCAACAGTTCCGGATCGCCTCCGGTGTGAAGCCGGGTGAGCGGGCCATCGCTGAGGGTGCACAGCGCGTGCAGCCTGGCGCCGTTGTCCAGATACTGAATTAAGGAGCCATCATGCTGACGTTTTTCATCAAACGCCCGCGTTTCGCGATGGTCATTGCGCTGGTTATCACACTGCTTGGCGCGATTGCGCTCAAAATCATCCCCGTGGAGCAGTACCCGCAAATCACGCCTCCGGTGGTGAATGTGAGCGCCTCCTGGCCTGGCGCCAGCTCGGCTGACGTGGCCGAGGCCATCGCCACACCGCTGGAAACACAGCTAAACGGCGTGGATCACATGCTCTATATGGAGTCCACCAGTTCAGATGAAGGCGCTTACAGCCTGAACATCACTTTTGCCGCCGGGACCGACCCGGATCTGGCTGCCATCGACGTGCAAAACCGCGTGGCGCAGGCCGTTGCCCAGCTGCCCGCCGAGGCACAACAAAACGGCGTGCAGGTGCGAAAACGCGCCACCAACCTGATGATGGGGGTGAGCCTTTACTCACCGGATAAGACCCACTCGCCGCTGTTTGTGAGCAACTACGCCAGCATGCAGGTGCGTGAAGCACTGGCGCGCTTGCCGGGCGTGGGGCAGGTACAGATGTTCGGCGCGCGCGACTACAGTATGCGCATCTGGTTACGCCCGGATCGCATGAACGCGCTGAACGTGACGACTGACGATATTTCCCAGGCATTGCGCGAACAAAACGTCCAGGGCGCGGCAGGCCAGGTGGGAACGCCGCCGGTCTTTAACGGCCAGCAACAGACGTTAACCATCAATGGATTAGGGCGCCTCAACCAGGCCGGGGAGTTCGGTAACATCATTATTCGTACCGGAGAACACGGCCAGCTGGTGCGCCTTCAGGATGTCGCGACCATTGAACTGGGCTCACGCAGCTACAGTTCCGGGGCGCAGCTTAACGGACATGACTCCGCCTATCTGGGCATTTACCCAACACCGTCGGCCAATGCGCTTCGTGTGGCAGAGGCCGTGCGCAGCGAGCTGGAACACCTGGCGAAACGCTTCCCGAACGATCTCACTTATGAGGTGAAGTTCGACACCACGCAGTTTGTGGCGGCCACCATCAAAGAGATAGCCGTCTCGCTTGTGCTGACCCTGCTTGCCGTGGTGGTCGTGGTATCGCTGTTTTTGCAAAGCTGGCGCGCCACGCTTATCGTCGCCCTGGCGATCCCGGTATCCCTGATTGGTACCTTCGCGGTGCTCTATACGCTGGGGTATTCCGCGAATACGCTTAGCCTGTTCGCTATTATTCTGGCGCTCACCATGGTGGTGGATGACGCCATTGTGGTGGTGGAAAGCGTTGAATCGCTGATGGCGGAAGGGCAGGGCCGGACGGCGGCCACCGCGCTGGCCTTGCGCCAGATTGCCGGGCCGGTGATTGCCACAACCCTGGTGCTGCTGGCGGTGTTTGTACCGGTTGCGCTGCTGCCGGGCATTGTTGGGGAGTTGTACCGTCAGTTTGCGGTGACGCTCTCTACCGCGGTCACCCTTTCAAGCCTGGTGGCGCTGACGCTGACGCCAGCATTGTGCGCAATGCTGTTGCGCCCACGTCCGCAGCGCCCGGCGGCGCTCTTCCGTGGGTTTAACCGTGGGCTCGACAGCACCCGCCGCGGCTATACTCGCCTGGTAAGCGTGTTTAACCGCCGTCCGCTGCTGGCGCTGGCGGCGACCGTTGCGGCGGCTGTGGTGGTGGCGTTCAGTTTTGTCTCCATGCCAAAAGGCTTCCTGCCGCAGGAAGATCAGGGCTACTTCTTTGCCAGCGTTCAGTTGCCGGAAGCTGCCTCGCTGGAGCGTACCGAAGCCGTGATGGCTGCGGCGCGAGAGCTTATTGCAGCGAACCCGGCGGTGGAGGATGTGATTCAGGTCTCCGGGTTTAACATTCTCAACGGCACCAGCGCGTCGAACGGTGGGTTTATCTCGGTCATGCTGAAAGACTGGAGCGAGCGTCCGCCGCTGGATGAGGTAATGGGTACGTTGCAGCGCCAGCTGTTTGCCTTGCCGGAGGCGACCATCATGACGTTCGCGCCGCCAACCCTTCCGGGGCTGGGCAATGCATCGGGCTTTGACCTGCGTATTCAGGCGCAGGCGGGACAAAGCCCGGCAGAGCTGGAGCAAGTCACGCGCAGTGTTCTGCTGAAAGCGAACCAGCATCCTCAGCTCAATCGTGTCTTTACCACCTGGAGCAGCAACGTGCCGCAGCTGACGCTGAGCGTCGATCGCGAACGCGCCGCGCGTCTTGATGTACCGGTTTCACGCATCTTCAGTAGCCTGCAAACCGCGTTTGGCGGCACGCGTGCCGGGGATTTCAGCGTCAACAACCGGGTCTATCACGTGGTGATGCAAAACGAGATGCAGTGGCGTGAGCGTGCGGAGCAAATCAGCGATCTGTACGTGCGCAGCAACACCGGCGAGCGGGTACGCCTCAGTAACCTGGTCACCATTACCCCGACCGTGGGCGCTCCATTTTTACAGCAGTACAACCAGTTCCCGTCGGTGTCGGTGAGCGGTTCTGCGGCGGAAGGGGTGAGTAGCAGCACCGCGATGGCGGTGATGGGGAAACTGCTGGCAGAAAACCTGCCTGCCGGGTATGACTATGCCTGGAGCGGTATGTCTTATCAGGAGCAGCAGACCGGTAACCAGGCTATTTGGATCGTGCTCGCTGCCGTGGTGATGGCGTGGCTGTTCCTGGTGGCCCAGTACGAAAGCTGGACACTGCCCGCAAGCGTAATGCTGTCGGTACTCTTTGCAATCGGCGGGGCGCTGGTGTGGCTGTGGATTGCGGGTTATGCCAATGACGTGTACGTACAGATTGGCCTGGTGTTGTTGATAGCCCTTGCCGCCAAGAACGCGATCCTGATCGTCGAGTTTGCCCGCGCGAAACGTAACGAGGGCATGGCGATTGTCGATGCGGCGCGAGAGGGGGCGTCACGCCGTTTCCGTGCGGTTATGATGACGGCGGTGTCCTTTATTATTGGCGTATTGCCGATGATGCTGGCGACCGGGGCTGGGGCGCAGAGCCGCCGGATCATTGGTACAACGGTATTCAGTGGGATGCTGGTTGCGACCCTGATCGGGATTGTCTTTATCCCAGCCCTGTTTGTACTGTTCCAGCGTCTGCGCGAGTGGGGGCACCGGCTTACGGACTAGTTGCCCAGAGTTCGCAATGTTTTTGCACCAGCGAGGTCAGCGAACCGCCATCGTTGATGAAATCCCGCATCTGCTGCGCCTCGCTTTTGCCCTGTTTTAACAGCAGGGCAATCTCCGTGATGGCGCTGGTTGCGCCAAGTTTCCCGGCCGACGCCGCAACCTGCTCCAGTAGCCACGCGATATCCTCGGCAATGGTTTTTTGTTCTCCGGTATGCACGTCGGTCAATATTCCTTCCAGCCCATAGCGACAGGCCTGGAACCGGTTAAAGCGATATAGCAGAAAATCGCGCTCCTGATGCTGGTAGGGCCGGGTAGTCAGCAGCCAGTGTGCGGTAGCCTGGATAAGCCCGGCGATATTAATGGCGTGTGAAAGCGTGAGGGGGGTATCCATCACCCGGACTTCCACCGTGCCAAAGTGCGGGCTTGGGCGAATATCCCAGTGTAAATCTTTAATGCTGTCGACGATGCTGGTGGTACTCAGGCGACGAAACAGCCCCTCGAAGGCCTGCCAGTTGTTCACCCACGGCATCGGGCCGTTATCCGGGAACCCGGAAAAGATATTGAGCCGCGATGAGGCAAAGTGGGTATCGGTGCCCTGCATATAAGGCGATGCCGCCGCCAGGGCGATAAAGTGCGGCACAAAGCGTGACAGGCCGTGCAGCAGGTAAATGGCGTCATCTCCGGTCCGGCATCCGATATGTACGTGCTGGCCAAACACCGTGGCCTGCAAAATCAGATAACCAAATCGCTCCAGCGTGATGTTGTAGCGCTCATCATCGCACACCTCCTGACGCTGCCATTTTTGAAACGGATGCGTCCCGCCACCACAAATCTGAATACGCTGGTCTGCCGCCACGCGCAGGATGCTCTGCTGCATGGCAGAAAACTGCGCAGCGGCCTGGTTAATGTCCTTGCACACGCCTGTGGCGATTTCGAGCATACTCTCGGTGATGTCGTGCTTCACTTCACCGGCGTTGATCTCATTTTTTACGGCGGCAATCAGGGCGGATGAGTCCTGGCTGAGATCGTAACCCGGCGGGTTAACCACCTGGAGTTCCAGCTCTATGCCAAGGGTGAAAGGTTCCGAAGAGTTGAAGTCAGGTAAAGGCATGAGGTGCTCCGTTGACGGGGATACGTTGAGTATAGACAACGGTATTATTGGCCCTTCGCGATCCTCTTTCGGCTGAAACGCCGAGATCGGGCATTTACCCCAAATCCCTCGCCCCAAATCGCATTGTGTTTTACACTCCACGCTGCAAAAATTGAGTTAATGAACGATCAGACAGGCGGTAACAGCGATGAACGGTACAATCACAACGTGGTTTAAAGATAAAGGCTTTGGATTTATCAAAGATGAAAACGGTGACAACCGCTATTTTCATGTGATTAAGGTCGCGAACCCTGATCTGATTAAGAAAGATGCGGCGGTGACCTTTGAGCCCACCACCAACAACAAAGGCTTGTCCGCCTACGCGGTGAAGGTGATCCCGGAAAGCCAGTACATCTACATTGCGGGCGAGCGGCTGAAACTCACCTCGATTAAGTCTTTTGTGGTGTTCAGCGAGGAAGTACCAGCCGATACCAGCATTGATAAAGAAAATGCGGTGCTGTCGGTGGGGATCCTGATGAACAACATCAAACCCAAAACTGCGGCTAAGCCGGGTGAAATGCGCACGGTGAAGAAACTGGCCATCACCACCTTCCAGAAAACGACCCACATCTTCTCGGAAGATGAGATCGATATCGAAGCCACGGTAAAAATGCTGAAATAACGCAAAGCCGACATTCTGCGGAATGTCGGCTTTTTTGCCCACCTCAGCGGGCTGCCATGTCCGATTCCTGCACATATTCCGCCAGCAGCCAGACCATATCATGCAGTAGCCTGGTGAGTTCTTTTGCCACACTGGCTGGCAACGTCCCCCCTGCAATCGCGTGTACGAGTGCCTTCGCGTAGTCCACCTGTAATGAAGCATCATGCCAGCATTCCGGCACGCAGGCGTTAAGTTTTTCGCCCGCAACCATCTGTTCAACCAGGTACGAAGGCAGGCCATTTTCGCAGTGCGCCCGCAACTGATTGAGCCCATGCAGCAGGCGTTCGCAAAGCGCCGCATGGATTTCGCGATCGTCGGTTTCAACCAGCACGCTAACAAATGCGGTACAGGCTTTGGTCAGTTCAATGGGATCCGCCGAGTCGGGAAGCGACTGGCCGAGAAGATGGTGAATAACGTTTTCCTGAGATTGCGTGTTTATCAGGGTAGGGATTGTTGTCATGTGATTTTCCTTGTAAAAAAAGCTCCTGGCCACCTAAAACGTTCCTGTGCCGGTGAGGGGTAGCGCTGACGGAGGTAGGAATACCGCACACGACAAACGGTCAGCCTTTCGGCTACTCCACCAGCGCCACCATGTCTTTCAAAGGGGGAACGCTGTCGCGGCAATTTCATTGCCGTGCCATGAAAAACGGGTTCCTACGCCCGGTTGCGGATGCACCACAACGCAGGAACTTTACGACCATGAAAAAACAAATAACAGTCTTATCCCTTGATGAAACAGGGTTACTTTTTCAGTTTGCGAGGCTCCTTCCAGAAAGGTTATCGCCCCACGGTACTACCCCATCCGGTGCTCGCCCTTAAGCATCGCCTCACGATCAAACATCCGCTGGATCACTCCGTGCGCCATAAACGCCGCGCGGTCAGACATATGTGCAATCACATCTGCATCGTGGCTCACCAGCAGATAGGTCATCCCGTGCTGTTGTTTCAGACGGTTCAGCAGGTTGAGGATTTCCGCCTGCACGGACATGTCCAGCGCGGAGGTCGGTTCATCCAGCAGCAACAGCTGCGGACGTAACAGCAAAGCTCGGGCGATCGCCACGCGCTGCCGCTGCCCGCCGGAGAGCTGGTGCGGGTAGCGTTTACCCGCATCGGCAGACAACCCAACCTGCTGCAATGCATCCGCCACTTTTTCTGTAATCTGCGTTTCGCCGTGGATTTTTAACGGCTCTGAGAGCGTGCGCGCAATGGTGTGGTTTGGGTGCAACGACGCCCACGGATCCTGAAACACCATCTGCACGTTGCGCCTCAGTGCGCCTTCAAAGCGGCGGCCTGCCTTTAATTGCTCACCCAGCACGGCAATGCTGCCGTTCCAGTCACGTTGCAGCCCCGCGAGCACCCGCAAAATGGTGGATTTCCCGCAGCCGGATTCACCGATCAGGCTGAAGGTTTCGCCTTTCTCAATAGCAAAGCTGGCTGCGGATACCGCGGTTTTTTCCCCGAAAGTGACCTGGAGCTGATTAACTTCAACGAGTGCCATTGTTCGCCTCCTTCCATGGCTGAGTGCGATCGAGCGTAGGCAGCATCTGGCCGAACGTGCTGGCGTCAGGACGGCAGGTCCAGAGCGTGCGCGTATACGGGTGAGTGGCTTGCGGCAACTGATTTGCTGCCATCTCATCGACTTTTTCACCCTGATACATCACCAGCACGCGGTCGCAATGCTCTGCCACCAGCGGCAGGTCGTGGCTAATCAGTAGCATCGCCATCTGACGCTCTTCGCACTGCTGCACCAGAAGCTCGAGGATCTGGTTACGCAGGCGGGCGTCCAGCGCCGAGGTGGGTTCATCGGCAATCAGTACCTGCGGGTTGTTAATCAGCGCGATGGCAATCATCACGCGTTGCCCCATACCGCCCGAAAGCTCGCCGGGATAGCGCGTCAGCACATTGTCGGTTAGCCCGACGGCGTGAATAATGTCGTGGATGCGAGCCAGACGCTCCGCTCTCGGCAGAGACTGATGCAGGGTTAAGGCCTCTTCAAGCTGGGCGACCACGTTTTTCACCGGGTTAAGGGCGTAACGTGGATCCTGAAGCACCATCGCAATACGGTTACCGCGCAGCGCCTGCCAGCGTTTGTTATTCAGGGTCAACAGGTCGTTGCCAAGCACGTTAAGCTGGCTTGCGCTCACGATGCCCGGCTTACGCACCAGCCCCATCAGGGCACGGGCGGACATTGATTTTCCTGAACCCGATTCCCCGACCAGCGCCAGGCGTTCATTGCCAAGCGTAAAGCTCAGGTTGTTGACCACGCGCGCGGTGGGATAGTCGATATTCAGCGCATCGACGATGACGCGTTGTTCAGTCATGTTGCGGCTCCAGTACATCGCGCAGGCCATCGCCCAGCAGGTTAAATGCCAGGCTGGCAAACAGAATCGCACCGCCCGGAATGGCGGCAATCCACCACTGGTCAAAAATGACCTGCATCCCGTCGGCAATCATGGCTCCCCATTCCGCCATAGGTGGGCGTGCGCCCAGGCCGAGGAACCCAAGCCCGGCGGCGGCCAGAATAATCCCGGCCAGATCGAGTGCCAGACGCACAATCGCAGACGGCAAACACAGCGGCAGAATGTGGCCGAACAGCAGCCGGAACCCACTGATCCCCATCATCCCGGCAGCAGCCAGATAGTCGCTGTGACGCAGGCGCTGAATTTCACTGCGTGCCTGGCGCGCATAGGCAGGCCAGGTGGTCAAAGCCAGCGCCAGCGCCCCGTTCACCAGCCCCGGGCCAAGCATGGCGACAAACGCGAAGGCGAGGATCAGCCGTGGCATCGACATCACCACATCGGTAAAGCGCATCAGCACGCGCTCCAGCCAGCCGCCGTAAAACCCGGACAAAATTCCCACCAGCAGGCCAGCGGGCAGGGTGATGACGGTGACCAGCGCAACCAGCCCCAGCGCGGGGCGTGTGCCGTAAATCAGGCGTGAAAGCAGGTCGCGGCCATAGCTATCGGTTCCCAGCCAGTGCTGGGCGTTGGGAGCCTGTAAGCGTGCGGCGGCGTCCTGCCAGTTAGGATCACGCGGTGCAAGCCATGGAGCAAACAGCGCAACAGACACCAACAGTGCGATGGCGATAAGCCCGCAAAACGCAGCAGGAGAGCGGCGCAGGCGGCGTAAAAAGAGATAAAACGGCATTAGCGCACCCTGGGATCGGTTGCCCGCACAAGCAGGTCGGTAAGGTTATTGATCAGCACAAAACAGACGCCAATGAGCAACGTGCCGCCCATCACCGCTGTGGTATCGCCCGCAAACAGCGCGGTGGTGAGATAGCGCCCGATACCCGGCCAGGAGAAGACGGTTTCAGTTAATACCGCGCCTTCCAGCATACTGGTGTAGGCGAGGGCGATAACCGTCAGCAGGGTGCTGCGAATATTCGGCAGGACGTGGCGCAGCAGAATGGTCATCTCCCCGGCGCCTTTGGCACGGGCGAGCAGAATGTACTCTTTATTCATCTCGCTCAGGCAGGCTGAACGCGTCAGGCGGGTGATGCTCGCCAGTGAGTAATAGGCCAGCAAGAGCACCGGCAGCACCAGATGGCTGATGGCATTTCTGAAGGCCTCCCGGTCACCGGAAAGCCAGGTATCGAGAAGCGCAAATCCGGTACGTGGCTCAACGGTAAACTGCCAGACATCATCCAGCCGGCCGGGGCCTGCGCTCCACTGAAGCTTCGCGTAGAACAGCGCCAGCATCAGCAGGCCGAGCCAGAAAATCGGCACCGAGTTGCCGAGCAGGGTAAGCGTGCGGATCGTCAAATCGAGCGCTGAACCGGCGTAGCGGGCGCACAGCACGCCCGCGATCACACCGAGTAAGGCACCGATAATAAGCGCCAGGGTTGCCAGCTCCAGCGTGGCGGGGAACGTATGCAACAAATCCTGCAATACCGGTTGCCCGGTGGCACTGGCAGTGCCTAAATCGCCATGAGCGAGATTTTGCACGTAATGCCAGAACTGCACGGGCAGCGGTTGATCCAGACCGAGCTGGTGGCGTACCTGATCGTAAGTAGACTGGCTGGCGTGATCGCCGACGATCTGCAAGACGCGATCGACGGGGGAAAATGCGGAGAGCGCAAACGTGATGAGCAACAGCCCGAAGAGCGTGAGTACCAGGGTCAGCAAGCCCTGAAGCACGCGCGTCACGTGGGTGGAAAGATGTGGCATGGGAAATCTCTTCATGCCGGGTGGCGGCGTCGCCTTACCCGGCCTACAAAAACCGAGAACGTAGGCCGGGTAAGCACTGGCCACCCGGCAACAAGGGCAGATTACTTCGTGACGTTGTCGTACCAGACCATATCCGCGTTCAGCCCCTGCTGATAACCCTTCACGTTATCGCGCACCACAATCTGGGTTTTACCCTGATCGATGAACACGTACGGCGAGTTATGCTGCAACTCTTCCTGCATCTTCTTGTACAGATCCAGGCGCTTCGCCGGGTCAGGCTCGGCAACCGCGGCCAGCGTGGCTTTATTCAGCTCAGGGATTTTCCAGCCGTTCAGGCCCGCCACGGTGCTGGATTTACCGTCGTTCCACGCAAAGGCACTGGCGTTAGAGTGCGCATCGAAGTAGTCCGGGATCCACAGACGGATCGCCGCCTGATGCTGCTTAGCACGTACGCGGGCATAAACCTGGCTCCCCGCCGCTGGCAGCAGATCCACCTTCACGCCGCCCTGAGCAAAACTTGCCTGCATGGACTGGGCGATGGTGATAAACGGCGGCTTGTTCTCCACGTCCAGCGTGAAGTGCGCATCCTTGATGCCCGCTTTGGCGAGGATCTCTTTTGCTTTTGCCGGATCAAATTTAAATGGATTGTCTTCCAGCGCCCCCGGCAAACCAACCGGCAGGAAGCTCTGGTGAACAAAATACTGGCCTTTCAGCAGGTCTTTGGTAATACCCTCATAATCCACCAGCCAGCGAGAAGCTTCCCAGAAGGCCGGGTTGTTCAGCAGCGGGTTCGCGCTGTTGCCGGTGTTAAACACCAGATAGTTCTGCTCGGCAGACGGAATGCTCAGTACCTTCACGCCCGCTTTACCTTCCAGCGCGCTGATCTGGTCAGCGCCCAGATCGCGGGCGACATCCGCATCACCCTGCTGGATCAGCAGGCGGCGGGAAGCCGGGTCGGGAACGTTTTTAATGATGATACTTTTAAGCTTTGGCGCGCCGCCAGGGGCGGTTTCGTTGGCTTCCAGCACGATGGCCTGATGCGGCTGGTAGACACGCATTTTAAACGCGCCGCTGCCCGCAGAGTGCATTTTCAGCCAGGCGTTGCCGAAGTCGTTATCTTTCACATTCGCGGAAACCAGTTTCTGATCAACGATAGAGGCAATTGGCGTGGAGAGGATGTTCAGCGCCACGGACGGGCTGACGTCCGCCGTCCAGTGCAGGGTGAGCGTGTGGTCATCCACTTTCTTCAGCTGGCTTTCGATGTTGCTCGCATCCCAGCCCAGCACGTTAAGAATAAACGCCGGGGATTTGTTCAGGGTCACGGCGCGGGTATACGAGAAGATCACATCTTCCGGGCGCAGCGGGTTGCCGGAGGCGAATTTCGCATCAGGCTTAAGTTTGATGGTCAGGGTTTTTGCTGCCGCATCGGCCTGCCAGCTTTCGGCCAGAATCGGGGTGATTTTTTCCGGGTTAGTGCGGTCTGGCTGCACCAGGCGCTGATACAGGCTCGGTACGGTCTGGATGCTGGAAAGTTCGTTGGCTTCAGCCGGGTCGAGACTCACAATGTCATCAAGACCTTGTGCGACAACCAGCGTGTTAGGTGGTGTGGCGGCGTTGGCAGTGGCAGAGAGCACGGCCAGTACCAGTAACGGCAGCAGTTTTTTTGTCATAGCGATCCCTGGAAAGTTATTATTGTGATTGTTTTATGCTCCGCTACGTTAGGCTGACTGACGTTTTCCGCAAAGTTTAAATTCTGCTTTGCTTATGCCTTAAGGGTATAACGCATTCATATTGGCTATTAGCCCGAACGCTTTTCCGCCGCTTTTTAACCTGCTATAACAAAATCCTTACCTTTCAAGGAGTCATCCCTGTGCCGGAAATCAATCAACATGGTCAGACCGT
The DNA here is from genome assembly GCF_011752765.1 of Enterobacter sp. Tr-810. Taxonomy (NCBI): domain Bacteria; kingdom Pseudomonadati; phylum Pseudomonadota; class Gammaproteobacteria; order Enterobacterales; family Enterobacteriaceae; genus Enterobacter; species Enterobacter sp. Tr-810. The sequence continues at coordinate 301,230 of NZ_VWWW01000003.1, forward strand.
TAACGATACTGTTCCCGACTGGAAAGGCGCGAGCATCCTGACCCGCTCGCCGCTGGTGGGGCGCTATTGCCGTCTTGAACCGCTGGATGCAGAGCGCCATGCCGCCGATCTCTTTGATGCTTACGCCCTCGGAGATGATAGTGACTGGACGTGGCTTGCCAGTACGCAGCCCGCAACGGTTGAAGCGACCGCGCACTGGGTGCTCGGAAAAGTACTGGATGATGCGCTGGTGCCCTACGCCGTTATCGACTCACGCACCGACCGCGCAGTGGGGCTGGTGAGCTATATGGCGATTGAACGGCTGATGGGGTCGGTGGAAATCGGCCACGTGACCTGGTCGCGAAAGATGAAAGGCTCCCGGATTGGCACCGAGACGGTGTGGCTGCTGCTGAAAAATGCCTTTGAGCACGGTTATCGCCGCCTGGAGTGGAAGTGCGATTCGATGAACGTGGCATCGCGCAACGCCGCAGAGCGTCTGGGCTTTGTCTGGGAAGGGCGGCTACGACAGAAGCTGGTGCGCAAGGGGCGTAACCGCGATAGCGACATGCTTTCTATTATTGATAGCGAATGGCCAGAGCGTGACGCACAGCTGCGCGCGTGGCTGGCGCCGGAGAATTTTGACGAGGAAGGACGGCAGGTGAAACGGCTGGACGCGTTTCGCGGGTGATTTTCAGCCTGAATCACGCTCCCTTATCCCGTTCACGTGTTCTGAACGAATTATTTTCTGCGGCTATTAAGGTGAACGGAAAACTCCACCGTGCTTAACTGACAGGCATTACAACCTCGGTTGCCGTTTCGTTTTTACTTTCTCGCCAGCGCCACGGCGTGCTGCCACGCCTGCCAGCGCTGCTGCAACCGTGCATGTCGCGCCATATCCGGCGTAAATGTCACGTGTTCCGGCAGATACTGGCTAAGCTGCGCCGTCGTCAGATTCATCAACGCCTTGCGCGCCAGCAGCGCCGCACCGGTGGCGGAAAGCTCTGCCACGTCGCTACGCATCACCGGGCAGCCAAGCAGGTCGGCCTGGTACTGCATCAGCCAGTCATTTTTGGTTGGCCCACCGTCTACCATCAGCGCACTGAGCGTGAAACCCTGATGGGCACGCATCGCGGTTATCACGTCGGCAATCTGGTAGGTAATGGACTCCAGCGCGGCGCGGATCAGGTGCGCACGTTTCACGCCGCGACTTAATCCGTGGATCAACCCGCGCGCATTTTCATCCCACCAGGGCGCGCCAAGCCCGGTCAGCGCCGGAACGAAAAACACCCCCAGGGTTGAATCGACTGTGCGGGGGAGGTCATTCAGTGCCTGCGCCAGCTCCTGCGGCGGAAGTTCGCTCAACCCCGTGCTGTCGGCCATCCACGCCACCGCGTCTCCGGTGTGCGGAATATTGCCCTCAAGGCCATACACCAGCGTGTTCCCGTCGTGCCAGGCCACCGTGGTGGCAAGTGATGTTACGTCGCAATCGGCAGACATCACCGGTGCCATCACGGACGATCCCGTTCCGTAAGTGGCTTTCACGCAGCCTTCAGCTCCCAGTCCGTGAGCGAACAGCGCGGCGTGGGAATCGCCAATCATCGCCAGCACCGGAATGCCGTCAGGAATGGATGTCCAGCCCGATGTCGTGCCAAACAGGCCGCTCGACGGTTTAATAGCAGGCAGGGCTTCGCGCGGGATGCCAAATAACGCGAGCATATCCGCATCCCAGTCACCCGTTTGCAGGTTCATTAGCTGCGTGCGCGCCGCGTTGGCGTGATCGCAGTAAAAACTCTCGCCCTGCGTGAGCTGCCACAGCAGCCAGCTGTCGACGGTGCCGAGACAAATCTCGCCTTGTTCAGCACGAGCCAAACCGTCAGCAGTGTTATCCAGCAACCAGCGCATTTTGGAGGCAGAAAACAGCGGTGCCACCGGCAGGCCGGTCACGGCTTTGATCTGCGGCTCGTGGCCTTTCTCGCGCAGTACGTGGCAAAACGCAGAGGTGCGTGAACACTGCCAGCTCAGGGCCGGGGCGATGGGCCGCCCGGTTTCCCGATACCAGCCCACCACGGTTTCACGCTGGTTGCTGATGGCTAACGCCGCCACGCGTTCTGCACCAACGGCCCCGATGGCACGAGAGATGACGTCAATCGATGCTGCAAGCAGCAGCTCTGCGGATTGCTCCACCCATCCCTCATGCGGGGTCTGGATCTCCAGCGCGCGTGAGAAACGGGCCACAATAGTGCCGTTGCCATCAAAGGCCACGGCTTTTGCGTTGGTCGTGCCCTCATCGAGGGCAATAATAATATCCTTGTTCACCGACATAGCGGCCTCCGGCCTTACTGGTGGAGATAGGTCGACACGCCAAGATAGCGGGTGAACGCTTCGTTGAGGATCTCTGCACTTGAGGAGTGGTTCATGGCAACGTGATGCTCAAACCCGTTGCGGCAGATCCACGACAGCAGATTTTCCAGATGCGGAACCTGAATCACCGCTCGGCACCCGACGGTATCCAGCGGATCGTCCACCGAACGGCCTTCGCCCACGTAGGCTTTGATTTCACCGGTCAGGTCGTCAGTGCTCAGGCGGAAGTAGGTCAGCGGGCCACTTTTCAGGCGGCCGTGTACCGCGCCGCAGGTGTTCTCTTTGCCCACGGTGGTGCCGATGATGTCAGCCGTGCCCATGTGCGGTGTTTCCAGGCTGGCGGCGGCGAAGTTACCGCAGTGGAACAGTACGCACTTGTCACGATCGTCGCCGAAGTTGTTGTTCCAGTCGGCAATGGAGGCCGGGTTCAGGTTGCTGCTGGCAAGGGCATACATGGAGAGTGCACCCATTACGTCTACTTCGCAGGCGCTTGGCATCAGTTGGCCGGACATCACGCTCATGATCGAGCAAACGTTAATTCCGAGGTTTTCCTGCAATGACGTCCAGCACTGAATCGCGGTGGTGTCGATGTCGTTGGCGACAATCCATTCGCTCAGCACCACAAACAGTTTTGCCATCGTGACCAGTTTGTCCGCCGGAATGCCGCTGGCATCGGCGTTATCGAGCAACAGTCGGCGTTTTTCATCGACGCGGATATCGTCATCACGCAGCAGTTTGATGCGGGTAAAGACTTCAGACAGGTCGAGCGTTTCCACGGCAATGCCCAGCCGTTCCAGCAACTTCTCGCTGTAGCGCACGGTGTTAAAGCCCGCCGGACGCGCACCAATGGCCCCGACACGCACACCCCGCATACTGCTTACCACACGGCAAACTTGCTCAAAACGACGGAGATCCTGTTCGAAGACTTCACCGCTAAGCGCGCAGACGTGCTGGGTTGTCAGGGTAAACGGGATGCCGTACTGACGCAGGTTATTGCACAGTGAGATCTTGCCGCAGAAGCTGTCGCGGCGGGTGGCCAGGCCCATTTTGTCGAGATTATCTTCTTCGGCCTGCACCAGCACCGGCACGTTCAGACCGGAAAGACGCAGGGTTTCGGCAATCGCTTTTTCGTCGCCAAAGTTAGGCAGCAGAACCACCACGCCGTGAATGGCATCGCGATGGGCGCGGAACAGGTCGGCGCAGGCTTTTGCGTCCTGACGGGTTTCAACCCCGCCAAGCTCCGTCTGGCTCGGGTCGAGCATAATGGTGTTGATGCCAAGACGGCCAAACAGCGCGATGGCCTGTTCACGCGCTTCTGCGACCAGGTAGCTTGGGAAAAATCCCCGGTTACCGATAATTACGCCCATGGTGAGTTGTTGAGGAATTCGGGACATTGCGTTCTCTCCAGTAAGATGTTGTTTTTATTTTTCAGGATGCCTGTTTTACGTGCAGTTCCCGGGCGTGTCTGATGACGCCTGCTGCATCTATTTCGTGGCGCGCGCGCGTGGAGGCGCGGTCGGCCGCAATCGCGTATTGCCCGTCAGGGATACCTAAACGGCGTAGCGGGATAGCGCACCCGGCTTCGGCCAGCACTTCCGCCACCAGGCTGCCAACGCCACCGTTCACGTTGTGCTCTTCCACCGTCACCACGGCTTTGCACGGTTTGATGGCCGCCAGCAGCGCTTTGGTATCACAAGGACGAATAGATGGGACACTGATAACACTGGCGTCAATACCTTCTGCGGCGAGTTGTGCGGCCGCTTCCACTATTTCATGTACGGTCGAGCCCATTGCAACCAGCGCTACATCGTGGCCTGCACGTAGCACGTCGATATTGCCCGGTGCAAAACGGTAGCTTTCGTCGTGCAGTTCTGGCAGCGCTTTACCGTCAAGACGGATATAGACCGGGCCGACGTGGTCCAGGGCGTAATCGATAATCTGACGACACTCTGCCGGGCTGGATGGGGCATAAATCTCGATGTTGCCAAAACCGCGCATGATGGCGATGTCGTCAATGCTGTGGTGGGTGCTGGCGAGAGGGCCGTAGCTGGCACCGGCATTCAGGCCAAACAGTTTGACGTTGGTATTGTTGTAGCAGATATCGACTTTGATCTGCTCGTTGGCGCGGGAAATCAAAAACGGCGCGGCGTTACAGGTGACTGCAATCTTGCCGCCAATCGCCAGCCCGGCGGCGGTGCCAACCAGGGTCTGCTCGGCGATCCCGACGTTCACCAGTCGGCCAGGGAATCGCTTGATAAATGGCGATATTTTGGCAGTAGAGGTGGAATCCGCCACCACGGGAACCAGATCCACTCCTCTGTCTACCGCATCGATAAAGGCATCTACCATCACGGTGGCGAGATGTTCGCTATTACTCATCTTTCAGTTCCTCCAGCGCCAGTTCAACTTCTTCGCCTTTTGGCACACGGTGGTGCCACTCCGGGCGACCCTGAATAAAGGAGATCCCGGCGCCCTTCGTTGTGTGGGCAATCACCACGTGCGGTTTCCCGTTTGGCTGTAATCCTTCCAGCGTCGCCACCACATCGGCCATGTTATTGCCGCTGCATTCGGTCACTTCCATACCAAACGCACGCCATTTTTCATCCAGCGGATCGGTGTTGAGGATCTCTTTGGTAGAGCCCGCGAGTTGCAGGTTGTTTTTGTCGTTAATGATGACCAGGTTATCCAGCTGATAGTGGGCGGCAACCAGCGCCGCCTCCCAGTTGCTGCCTTCCGCCAGCTCGCCGTCACCGGTCACCACAAAGACCCGGCGCTTGCTGTTATTGCGTTTTGCGGCCAGAGCGATGCCCACCGCAACCGGCAGGCCGTGGCCGAGCGCACCGGTATTGAGCTCAATGCCCGGGGTTTTGTGTTTCACCGGATGGCCTGGCAGGTGAGAATCCGCGTGCTGATAAGTGGCAAGCCACTCCAGCGGGATAAAGCCCGCTTCAGCGAGCACGCAATAGTAACCGCCCACCGCATGACCTTTGGACTGGATATAGATATCGCGTTCGTCGCTGTCCTTCAGCTGCGGTGAGCAGTGGAGGATACGGAAATAGAGCGCGGTGAGCAGCTCAACCTGAGAGAGATCTGCACCGGTGTGACCACCCGCGGGACTTTCTGCATTCAGCACGATGATCCGTCGACGAATCGAGCGTGCCTTTTTTTCGAGCTCCGCAACGGAGAGCGAAAACGGATTCATAAAACACCTCCTGAATTTATAATCTGTAATGAATAATTATTCCAGCAGGGTAAGAAAGAGCCCGTCAGACGCGGGATTTTTTACGTTATTGAATATATATTCAATGCTGATTTATTATTCATAATGATAAGATATGCCCGGATTCAGGGTTTGTCTACGCCCCGATCGGGCTCTTTGCAAAAAAAGCGAAAACGATCACATTCGGATCTCTTCGGGAAAGGAGCGTTCCCTTGTTATCTATTCATCAATGAATAAAAATACAGGTATGAAATCAGGGGGAATGCCATGTCAAAGCAGGATGAACAACGGTTGCTGGTGAAGATTGCCACGCTTTACTACAGCGAAAATAAAAAACAGTCCGAGATTGCCTCGCTGCTACACCTCTCACAATCTTTTGTATCACGTGCCTTAACGCGCTGCCAGAAAGAGGGGCTGGTCAAAATCACCGTCGTCCAGCCAACCAATATCTTTGTGTCGCTGGAGAAGGCGCTGGAAGATCAGTACGGCATTCGCCAGGCCATTGTGGTGGATGTGGGGGACAACCCGACAAATGCGCAGGTAAAACACGCGATTGGCAGCGCGGCGGCGCACTATGTTGAGACGCGCCTGCGCCCTGACGATCTGGTGGGGATCTCCTCCTGGAGCAGCACCATTCGTTGCATGGTGGACGAGATGCACCCGCAGAATATCCGCGCCGCAGGGGTTATTCAGCTTCTGGGGGGGGTCGGGCCAAACGGTAACGTACAGGCGACTATCCTGACGCAACAGCTGGCAGCGCATCTGGACTGCCCGGCATGGCTGCTACCGTCGCAGAGTATTGAGCACTCCGTTGAAGAGCGTGCCCGGCTGGTGGGCAGCCCGGACGTGGCGGCGGTGGTCAGTAAATTTGCCGAAGTGGATGTGGCGATTGTCGGTATCGGCGAGCTGGAACCGTCGCAGCTGCTGAAAAACTCCGGGAACTACTACAACGAGGATATGCTCAGGCTGCTGTCTGAGCGCGGCGCGGTAGGGGATATCTGCCTGCATTACTACGATGCGCAGGGCAAACAGGTGCTGAGCCACGAAGAAGATCCGGTGATTGGCATGGAGCTTTCCCAGATCCGCGCCTGCCCGCAGGTGATTGCCCTGGCGGGTGGGCCTGAGAAGCGCAACGCCATTCGCGGGGCGCTGGAAGGGGACTATATCGATGTGTTGATCACCGATTACCCGACGGCAAGGAGTTTGTTGAAAGCAGAGGCGTAAGTTTTGCCGGGTGGCGGCTGCGCCTTACCCGGCCTACACATTTAATCGCTATTTCCCTTCCATTACCGCCTTCTGCGCAACCACCGCCGCTTTCTGCTGCATCCGGTTTTGCATCTGGTCGATAATAACCGCCACGATAATCACAATCCCTTTAATCACCATTTGCCAGAACTCGCTCACGCCCATCATCACCAGCCCATCGGCGAGGAAGCCAATCACGAAGGCACCAATCAGCGTGCCGAGGATCGTCCCGCGTCCGCCCGCCAGCGACGTTCCGCCAAGCACCACTGCGGCGATGGCGTTCATCTCAAACGCGGTACCGTTCGCCGGGTGGCTAGCCAGAAGCTGAGCCGAAACCACAATCCCGGCAATGGCCGCGCACAGGCCAGAGAGGGTATAGACCAGCACTTTCACCTGTTTCACCTTCACGCCGGAAAGCTCTGCCGCGCGCTCGTTATCGCCAATGGCGTACACGTGGCGGCCAAACGGCAGGCGGCGGGCGATATAGGCAATCACCACGGCCAGCACGATCATCATCCAGATGGCCCACGGAATGCCGAGCAGCGTGCCCGCGCCAATCTCGTCAAAGCCGGTATTGCCCAGCTGCGGATTACCGGCCAGGCCGGGGAAGGTTTGCCCGTCGGAGGTTAGCATCGCCGTACCGCGCAGCACGTACATGGTGCCCAGGGTACAGATGAACGGCGCCACGTTGTAGCGGGTGATGATCCAGCCGTTCACCGCCCCAATCAGCGCCCCAATCAGCAGCACGATGGGAACAATCACCCAGACGCTTGGGAAGATGGCAATGCCAAACATCGGCAGAACAATGCCTTTGGTGATTAGCCAGCCGGCGACCATGCCGCACAGGCCAAGCGTGGCGCCAATCGACAGGTCAATCCCGGCGGTAATGATCACGAAGGTGATCCCCAGCGCCAGGAAGGCATTGATCGCAATGTGTTTAATCATGATCACCAGGCTGCCCGCAGAGAGGAAGCCTGGCACGGTAATAGTAAAGAAGCCGACAATCAGGAACAGCGCAATAAAGGTGCGCATTTTGAGCAGCAAAAGCAGGATATTTTCCCGGGAAAGCGCAGCCCCTTTTTGTGGTGCCAGCGCGACAGACTGTGTCGTTTTCATATCAGAACCCCTGAGCACTTGCCGTTACCAGTGCCGATTCTTCGGCCCGATCGCGTACGATATCGGCGGTGAGTTTGCCGCCGGACATCACCAGAATGCGGTCAGATACCGCCATAATTTCTTTTAAATCCGACGTGGAAAAGACCACCGCAATGCCACGTTTTGAAAGCTCCACCATCATGCGGAACACGTCGGCTTTCGCCCCGACGTCGATACCGCGTGTGGGTTCGTCCAGGAACAGCACTTTCGGATCCGTCAGCAGCGAGCGGCCAATCACCACTTTTTGCTGGTTACCGCCGCTCAGCGCCTGGATTTCAACTTCAGGTGAAGAGACTTTGATAGACAGATTGCCAATGGTGGAGGCCACCACAGCCTGTTCATCCTTTTGCGAAATGGTTAACCCGCGTTGCAGGCGTCGCCACAGGCTGGCAATGGTCAGGTTGCTGGCAACCGATGAGCCGGGGAAAATCCCGGTGCGTTTGCGGTCTTCTGGCACTAGGCTCATGCCCATGCGGATGCGGTCGGCAGTCGAGAGCCGCTGCGGCACGGGTTTGCTGTCCAGCCACAGCTTGCCGAGATAGTTCCGCTGGGTGCCTAACATGCACTCGAACAGCTCGGTGCGCCCTGCGCCCATCAGGCCATAAATCCCGACGATTTCCCCCGCGTGAACCTTAAAACTGACATCGTTCACCACCGAGTTACCCGCCGCGTTAACACAGGTGATGTGCTCGGCTTCCAGCACCGGTGCGCCAAACGTCCGTCCCGGCGAGAGGAAGTTGCTCACCGGGTCGCTGCCCAGCATTTCACGTACAATCCACGGCACGTCGATATCCTCCACCCGCGCTTCGGCCTGGAATTTGCCATCACGCAGAATGGTAATCACATCCCCAATTGCCATGAGCTCTTCCAGGCGGTGCGAGATATAGATGATGGAAACGCCCTGGCGGGTCAGCTCGCGGATCACGCGGAACAGAATATCGACTTCGGTTTTGCTGAGCGCCGATGTCGGTTCATCCAGGATCAGGATGTCGGCATCTTCCGCCAGCGCTTTGGCAATTTCGATAAGCTGCTGCTGCCCGACTTTCAGGTTGCCGACCAGTTCGCGTGGGGAAATCGGCTGATCGAGCCGTTTCAGCAATGTGGCGGCGTGCGCTTCCTGTTCGCTCTCCTGGATTGGCATCAGCCCCTTTTGCCGCTCGCGGCCAAGGAAAATGTTCTCTGCCACGTTCAGGTTTTCAAACAGGTTCAGCTCCTGGTGCACCATACCGATACCCTGTGCGGCGGCATCGCGGGTATTGGCAAAATGAACCTGCTTACCGTTAAGCCACATCTCGCCGAGGCTCGGCTGCTGAACGCCCGCGAGGATTTTCATCAATGTGGATTTTCCGGCACCGTTTTCACCAATGATGACGTTCACTTTGCCGCGCCAGACGCGATAGTCGACGTTATCCAGCGCAACGGTGCCGGGAAAAAGCATCGAAATGCCGCGTGTGCGCAGAATAATGTCGTCAGTCGGGATATCGCTCATCACGGCACCTCCTGTTTCAGTTCCAGCGCCGCGGCTTCGTCAGCGTTGCCTGCGGTTATGGTGGTGGCGAAGGTCACGCTGACGTTTTTACCGTTCCAGCTGTCATCCACTTTTGGCAGATGCGTCACCGCCTCGCGGTTAAAGGCGCGAGAAAGCTGAGCAAACTGAACCTGATTGGTGAACTCTTCAAAACGGAAACCGGCCGCATCGCGAATGGCATTGCCCCGCATCACCGGGCCGCTCTGGATCTCAAACGGCTGGCCGTTAACCATCATCACCAGTTTCTGCTCACGCTCATTGCTGTTATCCACGCGCTCAATCTTGCCGGTCAGCCGGACAAAGACACTTTGCGGCGTGGAAGAGGGTGTTTTCAGCTGCGTGCTCAGCGCACTGGCATCCAGTGCGTGTTGTGACGCGGTATTCAGTACCCGTGACTGCCAGGTTTGTTGCGCGATCTGCTGGGGTGTCTGGTTGTCGAAACTCGCTTTCGCGTTCGGATCGGCAGGCATAATCGGCTTGCCGTCCGCATCCAGATCCACCACCGTGCAGGCCGTCAGCAACAGGGCGGCGCACCCGGTCAGCACAGCGCCCCATTGTTTTAACGACATAATGCCTCCGCTTATTTGCTGAGATTGAACATGCTCAGCTTGCTGGCGTTGGTGTCATCAATCAGCACGCAATCCATCAGCTGTTTCTCTTCTTTCTGCGCTTTGCCGTTTTTCAGGTAGTAATCCGCCTGTTCAACGGCCATCTGCGCCTGTTGCCAGCCTGGCTGCAACACGGTGGCTTTGATGTTGCTGTTTTTGATGATGGAATCGCGGGTGTAGTCGCTGCCGTCGAAGCCGACGACGATAACGTTGTTTTTGCCAGCGGCTTTCAGAGCGGCTTCTGCGCCCAGCGCCATGGTGTCGTTACCGGAGATCACGCCCACGATGTCGGGGTTGGTCTGCAAAATGGCTTCCATACGGGTGAAGGCTTCGGTCTGGCTCCAGTTGGCGGTTTGCTGCGCCACCATTTTCATATCGGTGTAATCATCCAGCACGTCGTGGTAACCCTGCGAGCGGACGTGGGCGTTGGTGTCGGACTGGCGTCCCAGCAGCTCAACGTACTTACCTTTGCCGTTTAGTAGCTTCGCGAACTTCTCGGCTCCCAGCTGTGCGCCCTGATAGTTGTTCGACACGATCTGGGCGACGGCGACACCGGTTTTATTGATTTCGCGATCGATAAGGAACGCCGGTACGCCTGCGGATTTGGCTTTTTCCAGCGGGCCGACGGTGGCATCTGCCCCGGCGTTATCCAGAATGATGGCCTTGGCCTTACGGGCAATGGCGGTTTCAATCAGCTGGTTTTGTTTGTTCACGTCGTCATCATGGGATGCTACCAGCACGGTGTAGCCAAGCTCTTTTGCTTTCGCTGCCGCGCCGTCGGCTTCTGCCTTGAAGAACGGGTTGTCGTGAGAAGGGGTGATTATCGCGATAAGGCCGTTATCAGCAGCAAACAACGAACCGGAAGCGGCAATCATAGAAGCAAACAGGGCGGTTTTTACAAAGGTCATCTTCATGCTTTTTCTCCACATTGAATATTTATTCAATAATGATTTATTATTCAATTTAACGATAAAGCCGCCTTTCCGAACTGTCTACGGTTTAGGCAGCTAATTTCTTAAAAGGAGAAAAGGATCACGATCCTGACGGGAAAGAGGGCGATCGGGTAAAAAAAAGCACCTGCGCAGAGGCAGGTGCTTAAAGAGGGGCGAATTGTTGACGGTGCGATCAGGCCTGAAGCTCTTTACGCACCAGCTCTGCGCCCGCGCTTAAGGCATTGAGTTTGCCTTGGGCAACCTGGCGGGATAACGGTGCCATGCCACAGTTGGTGGACGGATAGAGCTTATCGGCATCGACAAACTGAAGCGCTTTTCGCAACGTACTGGCCACTTCTTCTGGCGTTTCAACGGTATTCGTTGCCACATCAATGGCGCCGACCATCACTTTTTTGCCGCGGATCAGTTCAAGCAGATCCATTGGCACGCGGGAGTTATGGCACTCCAGCGAGATAATATCGATATTCGACGTTTGCAGTTTAGGGAAGGCTTCTTCGTACTGTCGCCACTCTGAACCCAGCGTCTTTTTCCAGTCGGTATTGGCTTTGATGCCATATCCGTAACAGATATGTACCGCCGTTTCACACTTAAGCCCTTCAACGGCGCGCTCTAACGCGGCAATGCCCCAGTCATTCACCTCATCAAAGAACACGTTAAAGGCTGGTTCATCAAACTGGATAATATCAACGCCAGCAGCTTCAAGCTCTTTGGCTTCCTGGTTGAGTATTTTGGCGAATTCCCAGGCTAACTTTTCGCGGCTCTTGTAGTGGTCGTCATAGAGCGTATCGATCATCGTCATCGGGCCTGGCAGCGCCCATTTAATTGGCTTGTTGGTGAGCTTGCGTAAGTATTTGGCATCTTCAACAAAAACCGGTTTTTGACGGGCGACTGCACCCACTACCGTCGGGACACTCGCATCGTAGCGATTACGAATTCGGACCGTCTCGCGTTTTTCAAAATCAACGCCGCTGAGGTGTTCAATAAACGTGGTAACAAAATGCTGACGTGTCTGTTCGCCATCGCTGACAATATCGATGCCAGCACGCAGTTGATCATCCAGAGACAAACGCAGGGCATCCTTTTTCCCCAGCACTAATTCTTCATTTTGCAATTTCCACGGTGACCAGAGTGTTTCTGGTTGGGCAAGCCAGGACGGTTTAGGTAAGCTGCCCGCCGTCGACGTGGGAAGTAAAATTTTCATAATGGATGACCTTTTATATTTCGTTAATCAAAGAGAGTAATTAGCAGACCATTGCTCAAGAATTGTCTTGTAAGGTTTGATAAAGTTCTCTTCTGTATATTTTCCCTGTTCAATAGCCAACTGACTCCGCTCTTCCCGGTCATAAACAATTTTGGTTAATGAATGATCCTGGTGATTCAGGTCAGGCTGATAGCATTGGCCTGCCGCAGAGTTGGCATTGTAAATTTCAGGTCGGTAAATCTTCTGGAATGTCTCCATCGTGCTGATAGTGCTGATCAGCTCAAGGTTAGAATAATCACTCAGCAAATCACCCGCAAAGAAGAACGCCAGAGGCGCTGCGCTATTTTTCGGCATGAAATAGCGAACCTGTAACCCCATTTTATTGAAGTATTGTTCAGTCAAAGAGGTACCGTCTGGCTGGTACTCCAGGCCCAGAACAGGGTGCTGTACGCCCGTCTGATGATAGGTGTCTTTACTGGATACGCTAAGGCAGATAACCGGTGACTTTTTGAAGTTGGCTTTGTATTCACTGGAGTTGACGAAATGCCTGAAGATATTCCCGTGCAGTTCGCCAAAGTTTTCAGGAATGCTGAACTGTGCCTGGTTTTTATTATGTTCGGACAGCAATACGCTAAAGTCATAATCACGGACGTAAGAAGAAAAGTTATTCCCGACAATCCCCTCAATATGTTCGTTGGTTTTTTTATCGATAATGCTGGTTTTCAATATTTCAATCGCCGGGAAAACCGTGCTGTTATCTTCGCTGCCAATATTCATTTCAACAGAGATAATATCCAGTTCAACCGAGTAGCGATCGCTTTTCGGATTATCCCAGTGCGCCAGCGTATTAAAGCGATTGTTAATCATCACTAACGTGTTGCGCAAATTCTCCTGACGATTTTTTCCTCTGGCCAGATTAGCGAAGTTGGTCGTAATACGCGTGTTTTCAGAGGGGTTATAATTTTCATCGAATGAACTGCGTTTAATCGCAAATGTAAAATTATTATTCATCGTACTTTGCATCCTGGGCTCTGAGATGAAAACGGTCCGCTTTTCTGGCTATTCCTGCGTGGGCTGAGTTACTCAGTTGCCGTTTTCATGTTATGAATTAGTTAACATGGCATAATTTATGCCAGAGCCTGTGGATGAGGAAAAGCGACTTAATTTCACTACAACATGAGTCATCTTCATGATCGGGGGTGGGCAGGGCGAGGAAGTTGAGCTTTACTCAACCAGCAGCGTGCAGACCTGGGTGTTAATCATCTTCCAGGCGAGGGTGAACGGCTTACCTTTGCTGAACGGCCCTGCGTCTTTTGCCAGCGTCAGAACGAGGGTTTTGTTATCTAGCATGACCACGCGCGCGCAGTCAAAGCCCATGTATTCCTGAACCTGAGAAAAGAGGGCTTTAAACAGGCTCTCTTTGGCGCTGAAGGCGAGCGTCAGGGCAAGGGCGAAAGGTAAGCCTGAGTGGGAAAGCACGGCCTCTTCCTCTGTATCAATCACCCCGTCTTTGATTTCGTGAGCTTCGCTTTCGGGGAGGATGGCTTCGCAATCAATACCGATAAGGGCATGTGGGTTCCGGGTTGCAATCGCCATTGCCTGCGTGCCGCTGTGGGTGATGCTGCCTGACATTCCCGCAGGCCAGAGAGGTTCTCCGCTCGCACCGATGGCCGGGATGATGCGGTCATTCAGGGCGCTGAGCGCGTGCACGGCGGCGATCCGCCCTGCCAGATGGTCGGTTTTGCGCTTGCGTCCGGCATGAGTCAGTTGGGCGTGATGGGGGAGCCAGAGTAGATCGGCATCGGTGAAGGTGCTGGGATCGAAGGTGATATGATGGACGGTGTGGTGGGCGAGAAGGAATGTGGTATGAGAAGTTTTCATGTTATTCCTTTTGAGTTTGTGCGGCCTGATGCCCTCACCCTGTGGGTTGAGGGATCCCCACAAAAAATACGAGCACGGACGGCTCCCTCTCCCTTTTGGGGAGAGGGTTGGGGTGAGGGGAAACATACGGCTGTGGTGGTTATTCCGTTCACTTTATGTTCCTTGCTACTCTGTCACCACAATACCGGTGAACGTGCCAGGGTAGCTCACCGCCGCTACCCTGGCGACCCGGGCTCCCGGCAAGAAAATCGTCGCTTCGCGAATTGTTCGCCCCATCCCTGGGGCTCACCCCTTCGGGGCCAGCGCAAGCGCTGTCCAAAATTGCTCCTGGCAATTTTGTCCTCAGCGTTTGCTCCAGGCTAATCTGGGACGGGCGGATGAAACGTCCCTGTAAAGCCGCCCTCGCCGCGCATCCATGCGCGTCGCCCCGGCCTTCCGCAAACGCTTCGGCGATTTTCAGCCGGACCATGGAGCCGCTGTAAGTCTTTTATTTCAATGGCGTAATGTCATCGCTTAGCAAAAACAAAAAACGGCAACCTCGGTTGCCGTTTTGCTTTTACCTTGCTTAGAAGTGTGTATTCACACTCATATACCAGGTACGGCCAGGTTCATTATACGTGTACGCACCCGCACCGTACATATAGGCACCCGTCGTGGTGTTACCCGTGGTCTGGGCATTACCCGCACGCCACTGACGCTTGTCAAAGACGTTATCCACGCCGCCGGTCAGGCTGACGTTTTTGGTCACGTCCCAGGTCGCACTCAGGCCAACAATGCTGTACGGGCTGACTTCATCTTTCTCAGAGCCGGTAACAGGCTGACCTTTGTAGTTGTATTTCTTCGGCTGCTGCTTGCCGTACCAGGTGAAGGTCGATTGCAGCGACACATCCTGTTGTACCTGCCAGCTCAGGGTTGAGTTCAGCGTGTACTCAGGGATGATCGACAGACGATCGCCGGTTTCCTTGTTCTTGCTTTGCAGCATGTAGGTAATGTTGTTGGTCCAGTTGATCGTATCGCTTACCGGTACGTTCAGTGAGCCTTCCAGACCTTCCACCACGGCTTTAGGAACGTTTTCCCACTGGTAGATATCGGTCTGTACTTTACCGGAAGAGGTATGGCCAATTGGCGCATAACCCGCTTCAATCTTGTCGCGGTAGTCGTTGCGGAACCATGTCACGCCCGCCTGCCAGCCGTTGTGTTTCCACTCCAGACCAATCTCTTTGTTGATGCTGGTTTCAGCTTTCAGGTCGTCGTTACCCATCATGTAACAGCCCACGCCGTCAGAGCTTGCATAACAACCCTGGCCTTTGCTGTACAACAGGTAGTTCGGGTTAGTCTGGTACAGACTTGGCGCTTTATAGGCGCGTGCGATACCCATCTTCAGGGTGAATTCATCGCCCAGACCTTGCGACAGGTTCAGGGACGGGCTCCAGTTGTTGCCCACAATGGTGTGATGATCGAAGCGCAGCGCCGGGGTCAGCATGGTGCTGTCGGTCAGCTCCATGTTGTTTTCCGCGAACAGGGAGAAGATCTCAGCCGAGGAATACGGGCTACGATCGTCGCTCATGCCCGGGATCGTACCGCCTTGCTGAGTCTGGGTGTTAGAAGTGGAATCTTTCATCCGCTGCTGGTTCCACTCAGTACCCAGGGTCAGGTTCTGGTTGACCAGGAAATCAATCGGCAGGTTGATTTCACTGTGCAGCATCACGTCAGACAGGTCGGTGTCGGTGAACTTATTGCTGTTGAACAAGCCTTCCAGACCGCCCGCCAGCCCTTCGCCCAGACGGGAGTTACGGGTGTGTTCGTACTGCGCCCAGTTGCTGGTGGTGATACCGTTATCCCAGCCGCCGTTCCAGGTCACGGCAAAGTTCTGGCGATAAATACGGTTAGTCTCTTTACCGTAGTTTTTCTTCACCAGGCCGTTGGAGCTGTTGTCGTTGTTGGTGTTCTGCGTATCGCCCGCGTAGAGGTTGTTCTGGCGGCTGTAGCCCGCTTCAAACTCCAGTGACTGCATCGGGGCAAAGTCCCAACGCACTACGCCGTTAATGTCTTTGTTTTCTACCCCTTCACGGCCTGCTGGCAGCGTGTCGGCGTAGGCACCAGTACGTTCAGATTCATGACCCTGGTTGATATCCCGCGCATCGGCCTGGGTTTTATCCAGGTTACCGTACATGCGGAAGCTGAAATCACCGCCCAGTGGGCCGCTCAGGCTGAAGTTGGTACGCTTGGTTGAACCTTCGTCCTTATGCTCTGGCGCATTCAGGTAGGTGTTCCAGGAACCATGCCACTGGTCGTCAAAATTCTTGGTGATGATGTTCACCACACCACCAGCCGCACCGTTACCGTAACGCGCTGCTGCCGGGCCACGGATAACGTCGATACGCTCGATCATTTCCGGTGGAACCCAGCCGGTATCGCCACGGGTATCACGCTCGCCACGCCAGCCCAGACGGATGGAGTTACGGCTGGTAACCGGCTTACCGTCGATCAGGATCAGGGTGTTCTCAGGGCCCATACCGCGGATATCAATCTGACGGTTGTTACCGCGCTGACCGCTGGTGGAGTTACCGGTCAGGTTAACGCCAGGCATGGTACGGATGATTTCGGCAACGTCCCGGGCGGGAGGATTTTTACGGATTTGATCGGCCGTAATGGTCGACACACCGGGTGCCTGCAAGTTCTGCTGCGCGGCGGTGATAACCATCGTGTCTTCGTGCTGCGCAGTGGTGTTGGCGGTGGTGTCGTCTGCCATTGCTGGCAACGCGACGCCGTAAATCCCTAAGTTGACCAGCAAGGCCAGGGAGTGAATCTTCTTATTCATTGTACGTCCTGCTTTTCGCGCCGCATCCCCTGACTCCGTTCCCGAAAGGGAGAGGAGGCGGCATGTTGTCACCCGCATTTGCGTAAGCAGCCCTGTCCTCGAGCGCACACAACGCGTGGCATGGTTATTTTATGAGCGCGCTTCCCACAGCGCGGGCACTACGCTATTGCAAATGCAAATAGTTATCAATAATATTATCAATAAATTTTGTCTTGTAACAAAAAAAGACACGATAAACATGAGGTTAAAAGCGTGACGGCGGTAACAACGGGAAGTGATGCCTGGTGGCAGTCGAAAAACGGCCCTGAATGGGTGCGTGAAAAGGATATGTATCACGTCACATTCTGGTGGCGTGACCCGGCAGGAACGCAGGCATCTTCGGCGGTGAAGCGCGTCTGGCTCTACATCACCGGCGTCACCGATCACCACCAGAATGCCCGCCCGCAATCCCTCGAACGTCTTCCCGGAACCGACGTCTGGCAGTGGCAGGGTGAGTTCAGCCCGCAGTGGCGCGGCAGCTACTGTTTTATCCCTTCTGAAAACGAACATGATTTTGCCGATGCGGTATTTCATGGCGAACAACCTGACCGCATGGCGCTGCGTGAAGGCTGGCGCAAGCTGCTGCCCAACGCGGTGTGCGACCCGTTGAATCCGCAGAGCTGGCGAGGCGGGCGCGGGCATCCGGTATCGGCGCTGGAAATGCCCGAAGCACCGGTTCAGCCTGGCTGGGATCATCCTGACACCCCTTACCGACAGCCGCTCTGCATCGAATGGCACAGCGACCGGCTTCGCAATCGTCGTCGCGTGTGGATTTTTACCACTGGCGATGCCAGCCCGGACAGCCCGCTGGCGGTGTTGCTCGACGGGCAGTTCTGGGCCGAAAGCCTGCCGGTATGGCCGGCACTGGCGTCACTGACGGCTGAGCGCAAATTGCCGCCGGCGGTCTATCTCCTGATCGATGTTATCGATACCGCTCATCGCAGCGCTGAGCTGCCCTGCAACCCCGATTTCTGGCTGGCGGTGCAGGAAGAGCTTCTCCCGCTGGTGAAAACCACCACGCCATTCAGTGACCGCGCCGACCGCACGGTCGTGGCGGGGCAAAGTTTTGGCGGGCTCTCTTCTCTTTATGCTGGCCTTAACTGGCCGCAGCGTTTTGGCTGCGTGCTGAGCCAGTCAGGCTCCTACTGGTGGCCGCACCGTGGTGCGCAGCAGGAAGGGCTGCTTCTCGAACAACTTAAAGCGGGTGAAAAAACCGCACGCGGTCTGCGCATTGTCCTTGAGGCCGGGCGCAACGAGCCGCTTATTTTCCGCGCAAATCAGGCGATTTACGCCGAGCTACAACATACACAGCAACCGGTTATCTGGCGTCAGGTTGACGGCGGACACGATGCGCTTTGCTGGCGCGGTGGGCTGACTCAGGGGCTGATGACCCTCTGGCAGCCGCTTATTCAATAACGGAGTCTGTATGGAATTCAGTAATCCTTTCGATAATCCGCAGGGACAGTTCGCCATTTTGTGTAACGACCAGGCGGAATTCAGCCTGTGGCCGCAACAGTGCGCACTGCCTGCCGGCTGGCGTGTGGTGTGTGAACCGCAATCCCAGGAAGCGTGCCAGCAGTGGCTGGCTGAACACTGGCATACGCTTACGCCTTCCCATTTTGCGGGAGAACGCGCATGAGTAAACATCTTCCTCTCGTCGCCGCGCAGCCGGGGATCTGGATGGCGGAGCAACTTTCCACGTTGCCGAACGCCTGGAGTGTGGCGCATTACACCGAGCTGAAAGGCGATATTGACGCGCCATTGCTGGCGAAAGCGATTGTCGCAGGCATGATGCAGGCCGACACATTACGCACGCGCTTTACAGAAGATAACGGCGAGGTGTGGCAGTGGGTGGATGATGCGATGTCGTTGCCTGAACCCTCGATCGTAAAAGCCGATTCTCACGCCGCCGCTGTGGCGCTGATGGAGGCCGATCTTCACCAGAATCTGCGCGTGGACAGCGGTCAACCGCTGGCATTTCATCAGCTGATTCTGGTGGGGGAACGCCACTGGTACTGGTATCAGCGATATCATCATTTAGTGGTGGATGGCTTCAGTTTCCCGGCTATTACCCGCCAGATCGCTGCTATTTATACGGCCTGGAAAAAGGGCGAAACTCCGCCTGCATCACCCTTTACGCCGTTTGCTGAAGTGGTGGATGAGTACCAACGCTATCGCGACAGCGAGGCGTATCAGCGCGATGGCGCATTCTGGGCAGAGCAGCGTAAGCAGCTTCCTTCTCCTGTATCGCTTTCTTCCGCGCCGTTACCGGGGCGTGCAGCCACTACCGACATTCTGCGGCTAAAAGTGGTGGCCGATAGCCACGCCTTTAGCCAGCTTTCTCAGGCGGCAGGGCAGGTGCAGCGCACCGACCTGGCACTCGCGCTGGTGGCGCTGTGGCTTGGGCGTTTGACCGGACGGCTGGACTACGCCGCCGGGTTTATCTTTATGCGCCGCATGGGTTCAGCAGCGCTCACCGCAACCGGTCCGGTGCTTAACGTTCTGCCGATGGCGGTGAATATCGCCCCGCAGGAGAGCCTGCCGGAACTGGCGCTGCGTCTTGCGAATCAGCTGAAAAAAATGCGCCGCCATCAGCGTTATGACGCCGAACAGATTGTTCGTGACAGCGGGCGTGCGGCAGGGGATGAAGCCCTGTTTGGCCCGGTGCTCAACGTCAAAGTATTTGATTACCAGCTGGATATCGACGGCGTGGCGGCCACGACCCACACGCTGGCAACGGGGCCGGTGAACGATCTGGAGCTGGCGCTGTTCCCGGACGAGCAGGGTGGGCTGAGCATTGAGATCCTTGCCAATAAACAGCGTTACGACGAGGCAACGCTCACACGTCACGTGGCGCGCCTGAACGCGATGCTGACCCAGTTTGCCGCCAACCCGGATCTGCGCTGCGGTGAAGTGGAAACCGTCTCTGAAGCAGAATATCAGCAGCTCGCGCGCATCAATGATACCGGGCTGGCCTTACCCTCTGTCACGCTTGCCCATCTGGTGGCGGAACAAGCGAGTAAAACGCCGGATGCGCCCGCGCTGGCGGATGCCCATATTGAGCTGAACTACCGCCAGATGCGCGAGCAGGTGGTGGCGCTGGCAAACATGCTGCGTGAACGCGGCGTGAAGCCGGGCGACAGCGTGGCGGTGGCCTTGCCGCGCTCGGTGTTTCTGACCCTGGCGCTGCACGGTATTGTGGAAGCGGGGGCTGCCTGGCTGCCGCTGGATACTGGCTACCCGGACGACCGTCTGCGGATGATGCTGGAAGATGCGAAACCGTCTCTGCTTATCACCACCGACGAACAGCTTCCGCGCTTTAGCGATCTGCCGATAACGTCCTTTAGTTACAACACACTGCTGCCTGTCGCGGGCCACGAACCGCTGAACCTGGCGAAGCCGGAACAGACGGCGTACATCATCTTTACCTCTGGCTCTACTGGCCGCCCGAAAGGGGTGATGGTCGGACATACCGCCATCGTCAACCGTCTGATGTGGATGCAGGATCACTATCCGCTGGACGCGCGTGATGTGGTGGCGCAAAAAACGCCGTGTAGCTTTGACGTCTCGGTGTGGGAATTCTGGTGGCCGTTTATCGCTGGCGCGAAGCTGGTAATGGCCGAGCCAGAGGCGCACCGCGATCCGCAGGCGATGCAGAGTTTCTTCGCCCAGTATGGCGTCACCACCACTCACTTTGTGCCGTCGATGCTGGCGGCATTTGTGGCCTCGCTGACGCCGGAAAATGCCGACTGTTGCAAAACGTTGAAACAGGTGTTCTGTAGCGGAGAAGCGCTGCCAGCCGAACTGTGCCGCGAGTGGGAGCAGCTTACCTGTGCGCCGCTGCATAACCTGTATGGCCCAACGGAAGCGGCTGTGGACGTGAGCTGGTATCCGGCGTTTGGCCCTGAGCTGGCGGCGGTTGACGGCAACAGCGTGCCGATTGGTTTCCCGGTATGGAATACGGGGCTGCGCATTCTGGATGCGATGATGCGCCCGGTTCCGTTTGGCGTGGCGGGCGATCTGTATCTTACCGGTATTCAGCTGGCGCAGGGCTATCTGGGGCGTCCGGACCTGACGGCGAGCCGCTTTATTGCCGACCCGTTTGCGCCGGGCGAGCGTATGTATCGCACCGGGGATGTTGCCCGCTGGCTGGATAACGGCGCGGTGGAATATTTAGGCCGCAGCGACGATCAGCTGAAAATTCGTGGTCAGCGTATCGAGCTGGGTGAAATCGACCGGGCGATGCTCTCGCTGCCGGACGTGGCGCAGGCCGTGGCGCACGCATGTGTGTTCAACCAGGCGGCGGCAACCGGCGGTGATGCCCGTCAGCTGGTGGGGTACATCGTTTCGGAGTCCGGTTTGCCGCTGGACAGGGAGGCGCTGCTGGTCGCGCTGAAAGCACAGTTGCCGCCGCATATGGTGCCGGTGGTGTTGCTGCAAATCAGCGCGCTGCCGCTCTCGGCCAACGGTAAGCTCGACCGTAAGGCGCTGCCGCTACCGGAGCTGACCAGCAAAACCTCTGGCCGTGCGCCGGAAAGCAAAACCGAAGTGGCCGTGGCGCAGGCGTTTTCCGCCTTGCTGGGCTGCGAGGTGAATGATACTGAAGCCGACTTCTTTGCGCTTGGCGGGCACTCACTGCTGGCGATGCGCCTGGCGGCACAGCTTAGCCGTGCGTTCGGGCGCAAGGTGACGCCAGGGCAGATTATGGTGGCGTCGACGGTCAGTAAGCTTAGCAGTTTGCTTGATTCGCAGATGAGCGATGAACAGGCGCAGCGTCTGGGGTATGAAACCCTGTTGCCGCTGCGTGAAAGCCAGGGTCCAACGCTGTTCTGTTTCCATCCGGCATCGGGTTTTGCCTGGCAATTTAGCGTGCTGGCGCGCTACCTCAGCCCGCGCTGGTCGATAACGGGCATTCAGTCCCCGCGCCCGGACGGGCCGATGCAGCAGTGTGCCGATCTGGATGACGTGATTGGGCATCATCTGGTGACACTGCGTGCGCAGCAGCCGCACGGACCGTACTATTTGCTGGGTTATTCTCTTGGCGGCACGCTGGCGCAGGGGATTGCCGCGCGGCTGCGTGAGCAGGGGGAAACGGTCGCATTCCTCGGCCTGCTGGATACCTGGCCGCCGGAAACGCAAAACTGGGCGGAAAAAGAGGCAAACGGCCTTGATCCTGAAGTGCTGGCGGAAATTGAGCGCGAGCGTCAGGCGTTTATCGCCGCGCAGCAGGGGCAGGGTTCCAGTGAACTGTTTACCGCCATTGAAGGCAACTACGCTGATGCCGTGCGCTTGCTGACGACGGCGCACAGTTCACGCTTTGACGGCAAAGCGACGCTGTTTGTCGCCGAGCGCACGCGAACCCAGGACCCGCATCAGGCATGGGCACCGTGGGTGGGTGAGCTTGAGGTTTACAGCCAGGATTGTGCCCACGTGGATATCATTTCACCGCAGGCGTTTGAGAAGATTGGGCCGGTATTGAAGGATATACTGGGATAGTGCAAATCTTCCCCTCACTCTAACCCTCTCCCCATAGGGGCGAGGGGATGGTTTGCTCCCTCTCCCTGTGGGAGAGGGCCGGGGTGAGGGCATCAGCCCGCACGTTTCCCCAACGGCACGACCAGCGGCGTACCCGCCACGGGATCCGCAATAATCATGCAGCGCATTCCGTAGATGCGCTCGATAAGCTCCGGCGTCACAATCTCTTTCGGCGCGCCCTGCGCCACAATCTCGCCATCCCGCAGCGCAATCAGGTGCGTAGCGTAACGGCAGGCCTGATTTAAATCATGCAGCACCGCCGCCAGGGTATAACCTTGCGTGCGGTTCAGCTCGCTTAACAACTCCAGCAGATCAATCTGGTGGCTGATATCAAGCCAGGTCGTAGGCTCGTCCAGCAGCATAATCGACGTTTCCTGCGCCAGCACCATGGCTATCCACGCACGCTGACGCTGTCCCCCGGAAAGGGTATCCACACTTTGCTGAGCGAGTCCGGTGATGCCTGTCGCCTGCATGGCGCGGTTCACTGCATCATCGTCCTCTTTACGCCAGCGGGTGAACAGCGGCTGATGGGGATAACGACCACGTGCCACCAGCTCCTGCACCGTGATATCACCAGGCGTGGTGGCGTTTTGCGCCAGCAGCCCGATGCGGCGTGCTACCTCTTTGCTGGCAAAGCGCTGGATCTGCTCGCCATCGAGGTACACGCTGCCGTGAACCGGCGTCATCAGGCGGCTCAGCGTTCGCAGCAGGGTCGATTTACCGCAGCCGTTCGGTCCGATAATCGCTGTAAAATGGCCGTCCGGGATCGCCACGGTCAAATCCTTAGCAATGATTTTTTTACCGTAGCCAAGGGTTAAGTTGTCGCCGCGCAAGCGGGTTGCTGTCTCTGTCATTTCTTGCGTGACTCCTGAACTAACAAGATGATGAGGTAAATACCACCCAGACTCACGGTTACCACACCGACCGGAAGTTGATAAGGCATAAACAGTTGCTGGGCGCACAGATCGGCCGCCAGCAACAGCAGCGAACCGCACAGCGCGGCCTGGGTTAAGCCCCAGCGCGCGGTTCCGGAAAGCCGCCGGGCAATATGTGGCGCAACCAGTGCGATAAACGAAATCGGCCCGGCAATGGCGGTGGCCGCAGCGGTCAGTAACACGGCCACCAGCATCAGCATCAGACGTGAGCGCTCGACGCTCACCCCCAGCGCGCAGGCGCTGTCGTCGCCCATCTCCAGTAAACGCATCCTGCGAACCAGCAATAGCGCGCCGATAAACATCAGCAGGATCAGCGGTGCAGCTGGCCAGGTTTTAGCCCATGTCAGACCGTTCAACGAACCGGCATACCACAGTCCTGCGGAAAGCGCGGTTTCCAGAGAGGCCTGCAATAGCAACCAGGTGTTGAAGGCCATCAGCATGGCACGCACGCCAATGCCAATGATGATCAGGCGGAAGGTGTCGATGCCGTTACGCCAGGCCAACGCCCAGATAACCAGTGACGTCAAAATCCCCCCGGCCATCGCGGTAAAGGTAATGGCCGTGAGGTGCTGACCAAACAGCACCATCGCCACCAGCACGCCGCTCCAGGCACCGGTATTCAGGCCCATCACGTCCGGGCTGCCGAGCGGGTTGCGCATCAGTGACTGGAAAATGGCCCCGCTGACACCCAGCGCCGCACCCACCAGAATGGCCATCGCGACGCGCGGCAGCCGCCATTCGGTGACCACCATGGTGATATTGCGTGGTGCGCTGCCGGTCAGGGCGTTAAAGACCTGGGAAAAATCGAGCGTCACCGCACCGCTGCGCAGGCTCCAGACCGCCAGCAACACACTGACGATAATCAGCAGGAATACGCTGGTGAGTAAACGCCGGGATGGAGCCATCATGCGCCACCTCCGCGTTTACGTCGCACAAGGAAAATCAGCACCGGTGCACCTATAAACGCGCTCACCACCGACACGCGTAGCTCGCCGGGAACCAAAAGGCGACCCACAACATCGGCGAACAACAGCAGGGCAGGCGTGGCGAGCAGCGTGACGGGTAGCGACCAGCGGTGATCGGCACCCACCAGCCAGCGTGCCATATGCGGCATCATCAGACCGATAAAGGCAATCGGGCCAACCACAGCCGTTGCGCTGCCGCACAATACGGTGATCGCCAGAAGCCCGGTTAACTGCGTGCGTGCAACCCGGTTTCCGAGCGCGGTGGCAGTGTCGCTGCCAAGACTCAGGCTGTTGAGCGAGCGGCTCATAAACAGCGCCACGGCGGCGGCAAGTGTCACCGGGATGATGACGGCCTTCAGGGTTTGAAGCGTGCGGATATCCAGCGAACCGGCCTGCCAGAAACGCAGCTGATCGTAAACGTCCGGATTGAGCAGAGCGATGCCGTTGGTTAACCCTTCCAGCACCGCCGCAAGGGCAACGCCTGCCAGCGTCAACCGTACCGGGCTGAGCTGCCCTCCGCCCTGACTGCCGGTAAATGCCACCACCAGTGATGCCGCCAGTGCGCCGCAAAAAGCCATTACCAGTTGTTCAGAGGGGGAGGTTAAACCAAACAGGGCCGCACCAAGCACGATGGCAAAACTGGCGCCGGAGTTAACCCCCAGAATGCCTGGGTCGGCCAGTGGGTTACGGGTGAGCGTTTGCATCAGCGCCCCGGCAAGACCCAGCGCGCCACCGGCGAGCAATCCGGCCAGGGTGCGGGGCAGACGGGCGTCCAGCACGATGGTGCAGTCGGCACTCTGACAGGTGCCGGAGAGCGCATCGACAATTACGGAAGCCGGCAGCGATTTCGCGCCAACCAGCAAACTGAGTGCAATCGCAAGGATCAACAGCAGCAATAAAACGGGCACGGCAATGGCGCGCACCGCGGAAGAGGAAAACGACATAGCAACGTCCATGATTTGATAATGATAGTAATTATCGTTATCTATCTTATTTGGCTATGTTAGCATGTGCCGCCATGGAATTGGTATAAAAGAAACCAGACAAGGCCTTGTAATGACCCAAAAATCCTGGCTGCTCAACCTCAGCCTGCTCAAAACACATCCGGCGTTTCGCGCCGTCTTTATCGCCCGTTTTATCTCCATTTTATCCCTCGGCCTGCTCGGCGTGGCCGTGCCGGTACAAATCCAGGCGATGACGCACTCCAGCTGGCTGGTGGGGCTTTCCGTGACCTTAACCGGCGGGGCGATGTTTATTGGCCTGATGGTTGGTGGGGTACTGGCAGACAGGTACGAGCGCAAAAAGCTGATCCTGCTGGCGCGCGGCACCTGTGGGGTGGGGTTTATCGGGTTGTGTCTGAACGCCATGCTGCCGGAGCCGTCGCTGATTGCGATTTACGCGCTGGGGCTGTGGGACGGCTTTTTTGCCTCGATTGGGGTGACTGCACTGCTGGCGGCAACGCCTGCGCTGGTCGGGCGCGAGAACCTGATGCAGGCGGGGGCGATCACCATGCTGACCGTGCGCCTGGGGTCGGTGATTTCGCCGATGGTGGGTGGCCTGCTACTGGCAACGGGCAACGTGGCGTGGAACTATGGCCTGGCGGCGGCGGGGACGTTTATCACCACCTTAACGTTGCTGCGTTTACCGGTTCTGCCACCACCGCCGCAGCAGCGTGAACACCCGCTGAAATCGCTGATGGCCGCGATCCGTTTTCTGTTCAGTAATCCACTGATTGGCGGCATCGCCCTGCTGGGCGGTTTGCTGACAATGGCGAGTGCCGTGCGCGTGCTCTACCCGGCGCTGGCAGGCGAGTGGCAAATGAGTGCGTCCGAGATTGGTGTGCTGTATGCGGCTATCCCGCTGGGTGCGGCGTGCGGCGCGCTGACCAGTGGCAACCTGGCGCAGAGCGCGCGTCCGGGGCTCATTATGCTGATAGCGACGCTGGCTTCGTTTATCGCGATTGGCTTCTTCAGCCTGATGCCGGTGTGGGCGCTGGGCGTGATTTGTCTGGTGATCTTTGGCTGGCTGAGTGCTATCAGCTCGCTGTTGCAGTACACGCTGATCCAGACGCAGACACCGGAAGGGATGCTGGGGCGTATTAATGGCCTGTGGACGGCACAGAATGTCACGGGTGATGCGATTGGCGCGGCGATCCTCGGTGGGCTTGGCGCAATGATGACCCCGATGGCATCGGCGAGCAGCAGTGGTTTTGCGCTGGCGATGGTGGGGGTAATTTTGTTGGTGTGCCTGGTGGAGTTGAGACGGTTCCGGCAGGACGTTGTGTTGAATGACAGTGCGGCCTGATGCCCTCACCCTCTCCCTCCGGGCTGAGGGTTCCCCAGTAATGTTTGTCTTTATTTAGCGATGACATTTCGCCATTGAAATAAAAGACTTACCGCGGCGCCATGGTCCGGCTGAAAATCGCCGAAGCGTTTCCTGTAGGCCGGGGCGAGGCGCATGGATGCGCCGAGAGGGCGCGACTTGCATGGACGCTGCATCGCGCCCGACCCGAAAGCCGGAAGGAATAAGCTGAGGATCACCGCGAAGCGGCGATTTTCTTGCCGGGAGCCCGGGTCGCCAGGGTGGTGGCGGTGAGCCACCCTGGCACGTTCACGTGTTATGGGGTGACAGAGTAGCAAGGAACATAAAGTGAACGGAATGACCACTACAGCCGTATGTTCCCCCTCACCCCAGCCCTCTCCCACTGGGAGAGGGAGGGAAAATGCCTACTTAAACAATGCGTTTAATCTTTCTAACACCCGCATTGCGCTGTAGTAATCCAGGCGGAACGTCTCCGTTCCCAGTGCCCAGACGCGTTTATTCTGCACCGCTGGCAGGTGCGCCAGAAGCGGATTGGCATAAATCGCGTCCACATCTTTCTGGTCACCAGCAAACAGGAACAGGCCTTCGCCGTTCAGCCCGCTCGCCAGATTTTCACCGCCTAACTGAATGATGTCATGACGCTTGCCCTGACTTTTTGAGGTCTGCAATCCGGCAGGCAATTGTGCAAGAGTAAAGCCCAACTGGTGCAGCAACTTGCCCTGCGCCGATTCCGCCGTCCACAGGTTCGCGCTGTGCGCGGCGGCGGTATAGACAATGGCGTTCACCGGCTGCGGCGGCAGCTTCATCTGTTGTTTCACCTGGGTGAGCTGTTTATCAAATTCCGCAATGCGAGCCGCGGCCTGTTTTTCCTGCCCTGTAATGGTGCCGAGCTGTGTCAGCAGTTCTTGCCAGCTTTTATCGTCGTAGTTGATGACAAGCGTCGGCGCGATGGCAGAAAGCTGTTCATAGAGGGCGAGGGCTGAATCACCGCCGGTGGCGCTAATCAGGATCAGATCCGGCATCTGAGCGGCAACGGCTTCGGCACTCGGCTCGCCAATATACAAACGCGTGAGCTTACGCTGTTTCGCGATATCTCCCCACTGACGCAAAAAGCCCTGAGCATCCGCCACGCGATTATTTGGCGTGGTCGCACCGCTGGCGATAACCGGTGCATCAATCGCCAGCAGGGAACCGGTCAGGGTCACGCTGGTTGAAACAATGCGCGTGGGTTTGCTTTCAAGCGTGTGAACGCCGTGGCTGTCGGTCACCTGACGTGGCCAGTCGGCGGCGGTGGCTGAGGTTAGTCCTAAAACAAAAAGTCCTGTTAAAAGAAGGGCGTTACGGCAAACGGCAGGGAGTTTCACAACGTGGCATCCTGTTTTTATTGAGGTTAATGCTTCTCATTTTCATGATTGCAGCGAAGGGATGCAAGCGATAGTCGCACAAGTTGTTTGCTCTGCGGTTGACACCAGGGCGTTGTGCGATTAGGTTAGCCATCGAAAATATAAATGATAATCATTATTACTGCTTTTATCATTTTGAGGAGGATGATATGGATACGTCATTGGCTGAGGACATCCAGCACACCGCGACCACGCTGCAATCAGACAGCTTTTTCTTTATGTCGCCTTATCGCAGTTTTACCACGTCAGGCTGTTTTACCCGCTTATCTGAATCCGCCGTTGGCGGTGATGATCCGGCAGGTGCTTTCCAGCAAAAAGTCGCCCAGGCTTTCCAGAAAGCGAAAGCCAGCGGGATTGCTCACCCGATTATGGTAGGCGCTATCCCGTTTGATACGCGCGAACCGTCGTCCCTGTTTATTCCGCAAAGCTGGCAGACCTTCTCTCGCCCGGCGCGTCAGCAGTCTTCACGTTATTTCTCTGATGCACAGGCGCTGACAGTCAACACCCGCACTGAAATTCCACAGCAGCCGGTCTTTGAACAGATGGTTGCGCGTGCGGCTGCGCTGACCGCCACACCGCAGGTCAACAAAGTGGTGCTGTCGCGACTGATTGATATCTCAACCGAAGAGAAAATTGACAGCGGCGCGTTGCTGGAACGGCTCATCGCGCAGAACCCGGCCAGCTTTAACTTCCACGTCCCGCTGGAAGATGGCGGTGTGTTGCTGGGCGCGAGTCCTGAGCTGCTGCTGCGTAAAGAAGGCGCGCACTTTAGCTCGCTGCCGCTGGCAGGCTCGGCGCGTCGTCAGCCGGATGATGTGCTGGACAGAGAAGCAGGCAACAAGCTGCTGGCTTCGGAAAAAGATCGCCACGAGCACGACCTGGTGACCCAGGCGATGAAAACCATTCTGACCCCACGCAGCCACCATCTGAGTATGCCGGCATCCCCGCAGCTCATCACCACCCCGACGCTGTGGCACCTGGCCACGCCGGTGGAAGGGGAGGCGCGTGAAAACGAAAACGCACTGACGCTGGCGTGTCTGTTGCACCCGACGCCTGCATTAAGCGGTTTCCCGCATCAGGCGGCAAAACAGCTGATCGCAGAGTTGGAGCCGTTCGACCGTGAACTGTTTGGCGGCATCGTGGGCTGGTGTGACAGCGAAGGCAACGGCGAGTGGGTGGTGACCATCCGTTGCGCACGCATTCACGACAAGACCGTTCGCTTGTTTGCCGGGGCGGGCATTGTTCCTGCCTCATCACCGGTTGGTGAATGGCGTGAAACCGGAGTGAAGCTCTCCACCATGCTGAACGTTTTTGGTTTGCACTAAGGAACAATTATGACTGTCCCCTTTACCCGTTGGCCGGACGAGTTTGCCCGCCGCTATCGTGAAAAAGGCTACTGGCAGGATCTGCCTCTGACCCGCATTCTGACCCACCACGCCAATAATGACGCGGTGGCCATCATCGACGGTGAGCGCCGTTATACCTACCGCCAGTTTAATGAGGCGGTGGATAACCTTGCCAGTTCGTTACAGTCCCGGGGGCTGAAACGTGGCGATACCGCGCTGGTGCAGCTGGGAAATGTCGCTGAGTTTTACATTACCTTCTTTGCGCTGTTACAGGCGGGTGTTGCGCCCGTTAACGCGCTCTTCAGCCATCAGCGCAGCGAGCTGAATGCCTATGCGATGCAGATCAAACCAGCATTGCTGATTGCCGATCGCGATCACACGCTGTTTGCCGGCGATGAGTTCCTCACCGCATTTGTGAATGAGCACCGCTCGGTGCGCGTGGTGTTGCTGCGTGGCGATAACGGCGAGCACGCACTGGACGCGGCGATTGCCCGTCCGGCGGATAATTTCATCCCCAACCCGACACCTGCCGACGAAGTGGCTTTCTTCCAGCTTTCTGGCGGAAGCACCGGCACGCCGAAGCTGATCCCGCGTACTCACAACGATTACGACTACAGCATTCGTCGCAGTAACGAGATTTGCGGTATTACCGCAGACACTCGTTATCTGAACGCGCTGCCCGCTGCGCACAACTACGCCATGAGCTCGCCGGGATCGCTTGGCATCTTTACGGCTGGTGGCTGCGTGGTGCTGGCGAACGATCCGAGCGCCACGCTCTGTTTCCCGCTGATTGAAAAACACCAGATTAACGTGACCTCGCTGGTGCCGCCTGCGGTCAGCCTGTGGCTCCAGGCGATTGCCGAAGGCGCGGGCAACGCGCAGTTGCGCTCGCTGAAGCTGTTGCAGGTGGGGGGCGCTCGCCTTTCTGCAACGCTTGCCGCACGCATTCCGGCGGAGATTGGCTGCCAGCTCCAGCAGGTATTTGGTATGGCGGAAGGGCTGGTGAACTACACCGCGCTCGACGATTCCCCGGAACGCATCATGAACACCCAGGGCCGCCCGATGTGCCCGGATGACGAAGTGTGGGTAGCCGATGAGCATGGCAACCCGCTGCCGCGCGGTGAAGTGGGGCGGCTGATGACGCGCGGGCCATATACCTTCCGTGGGTATTTCAACAGCCCGGCGCACAACGCCAGCGCCTTTGATGCCAACGGCTTTTACTGCTCCGGCGATCTGATCGCCATTGACGAGCAGGGCTACATCACCGTACAGGGGCGCGAGAAAGATCAGATCAACCGTGGTGGCGAGAAGATCGCCGCAGAAGAGATCGAAAACCTGCTGCTGCGCCACGAGTCGGTGATCCACGCGGCGCTGGTAAGCATGGAAGACAGCCTGCTGGGCGAGAAAAGCTGCGCATATCTGGTGGTGAAACAGCCGCTGCGCGCGGTAGAGGTACGTCGCTTCCTGCGCGAACAGGGCGTTGCCGAATTCAAACTGCCGGACCGCGTGGAGAGCGTTGATGCGCTTCCGTTAACGCCTGTCGGCAAAGTCGATAAGAAACAGTTGCGCCTGTGGCTCGCTGAACGCGCCCAGGGCTGAGGAACACGAACATGGCCATTCCAAAATTAACCGCTTACGCACTGCCCACTGCCGCAGACCTGCCGAACAACAAAGTGAACTGGGCGTTTGAGCCAGAGCGTGCTGCGCTGTTAATCCACGACATGCAGGAGTATTTCCTGAATTTCTGGGGTGAAAACAGTCCAATGATGGCGCAAGTGGTGGCGAACATCGCCAAAATTCGCGCTTACTGCAAAGAACATAACATTCCGGTTTACTACACCGCCCAGCCGAAAGAGCAGAGCGATGAAGACCGTGCCCTGCTGAACGACATGTGGGGGCCGGGTCTGACCCGTTCGCCGGAGCAGCAGCGTATCGTGGCGGAGCTGGCGCCAGACGAAGCCGACACCGTACTGGTGAAATGGCGTTATAGCGCATTCCACCGCTCGCCGCTGGAATTGATGCTGAAAGAAACCGGGCGTAACCAACTGCTGATCACCGGGGTTTACGCCCATATCGGCTGCATGACCACCGCCACCGATGCATTTATGCGTGACATCAAACCGTTCTTTATCGCCGATGCGCTGGCCGATTTCACCCGTGAAGAACACCTGATGTCCCTGAACTACGTGGCAGGGCGTTCCGGCCGCGTACTGATGACCGAGGAACTGCTGCCATCCATTCCGGCCTCAAAAGAGGCGTTGCGTGCGATGATTCTGCCGCTGCTGGATGAGTCCGATGAGCCAATGGATGACGAAAACCTGATCGACTACGGTCTGGATTCCGTGCGCATGATGGCGCTGGCCGCACGCTGGCGCAAAGTGCATGGCGATATCGACTTTGTGATGCTGGCGAAAAACCCAACCCTCGATGCCTGGTGGGCGCTGCTCTCCCGCGAGGTGAAGTAATGGAAGGATTCGATTTTACCGGCAAAACCGTCTGGGTGACGGGGGCAGGTAAGGGCATTGGTTACGCAACGGCTCTGGCATTTGCCGGGGCGGGCGCACAGGTGATCGGGTTCGATTTGGCGTTTCCGCTGGGGGATTACCCCTTTGCCACTGAAACCCTTAACGTGGCGGACTCCGTGCAGGTGACTGAGGTGTGCGGGCGAGTGCTCGCCTCTGTTGATCGCCTTGACGTGCTGGTCAACGCCGCCGGGATCCTGCGTATGGGCGCAACGGATCAGCTTTCGCAGGAGGACTGGCAGCAGACCTTCGCCGTGAACGTTGGCGGGGCGTTTAACCTGTTCCAGCAGACAATGGGCCAGTTTCGCCGCCAGCAGGGCGGGGTGATTGTTACCGTTGCGTCTGACGCTGCGCATACCCCGCGTATCGGCATGAGCGCGTATGGCGCGTCAAAAGCGGCGCTGAAAAGCCTGGCGCTCACCGTCGGACTGGAGCTGGCGGGTAGCGGCGTGCGCTGTAATCTGGTGTCGCCGGGTTCAACCGATACCGATATGCAGCGCACGCTGTGGAAAAGTGACGATGCAGAACAGCTGCGTATTCGCGGTTTTGGCGAGCAGTTTAAGCTTGGTATTCCGCTGGGTAAAATCGCCCGTCCGCAGGAGATTGCCAACACCATTCTGTTCCTGGCCTCCGACTATGCCAGCCATATTACCTTGCAGGATATTGTGGTGGACGGCGGCTCCACGTTGGGGGCGTGATGATCTGGAAACGTCATTTATCGCTTGAAGCACTGAACGCGACCAGCCAGAACACCATGGTGGCGCATCTGGGCATTGTCTATACCAAAATCGGTGACGACACGCTGGAGGCCGAAATGCCGGTGGATGTGCGCACTCATCAGCCGTTTGGCCTGCTGCACGGCGGGGCGTCTGCCGCACTGGCCGAAACGCTTGGCTCAATGGCCGGTTTTCTGATGACCCGCGACGGGCAGAACGTGGTGGGCACAGAACTGAATGCCACGCACCATCGCGCGGTGTCCCAGGGCAAGGTGCGCGGTGTGTGTCAGCCGCTGCATCTGGGGCGTTCCAGCCAGAGCTGGGAGATTGTGGTGTTCGACGAACAGGGACGGCGCTGCTGTACCTGTCGGTTGAGTACCATGGTGCTGGGTTAGCGCTGTTGCCGGGTGGCGGCTGCGCCTTACCCGGCCTACAGGTTTCGTAGGCCCGGTAAGCGAAGCGCCACCGGGCACGTATTACATCATCGACACGATCCGCTTTAACAAACGAATTCTCGGCTCAATCGACGCCTTATCCAGCCACTCCGCCGGGCTGTGGAATCCTGCGCCAACCGGCCCTAAGCCGTCGAGCGTAGGGATGCCCAGCGCGGCGGTGTGGTTGGCATCGCTTCCGCCGCCGACCGCCTGCCAGGTGATGGCAATGCCTTCCGCTTTTCCCGCTGCTTCCACTTGCTGCATTAGTACCTGTGTCGCTTCACTGGTGGCCATCGCCGGCTTGTGATTGACCTGCGTCAGGGTGGTCGTCACCCCGTCTAAAAAGCCTTTTTCACATAATGCGTTAAGTGCTTGATTCACCCTGTCGTACTCGTCGTTTTCCCAGAAGCGAACATCCAGCTCAGCGACGGCTGTATCCGCCACCACGTTCGCCGCACTGCCGCCGTGGATCACCCCGACGTTGAGCGTGGTTCCACGATCCCAGTTGGTCAGCGCGTTGATGGTGATAACGCTGTTCGCCAGCGCCGTAATCGCCGAGCGGCCTTTCTCCGGGTCGTTACCCGCGTGTGCCGCCACACCGCTAAAGGTGAGGTGATAGCCCGCCATTCCTTTGCGCGCTTTGACCAGCGAGCCGTCGGCGCGTGCGGCTTCGCATACCAGCACGCAGCGAGAACGTTTTGCCAGCTCGCCAATCCACTGGTGAGAATGTACCGAACCGGTCTCTTCGTCCGGGTTCATCGCCACGGCAATGGACAGGCGATTTTTGTCCGCTGCGTCAAGCCCGCGCATCGCCCACAAAATATTCAGAAGTCCGCTCTTCATATCCGACACACCGGGGCCGTACAGGCGAGAATCGTCCTCGCTCATCGGGCGCTCGGCCACGGTACCTGGCCCAAACACGGTATCAAGATGGCCGACCAGCAGCACGTCGAAGTGCGTCGTCCGGGGTTTATTGGTCACGAATACACCCGGCCCGACCTGGTTGCCTAAATCCACCTGTTCGGTGTGCCAGCCTTCCTGCTGCCAGAGTGCTTCGATAATGCCTGCAACCGTTGCCACGCCCGTAAGAGTCTGGGTGCCGCAGTCTACGTTCACCAGCGTTTTCAGTTCTTCAATGTAATGATCCAGATTCATGATGATGTCCTGTTCAGAGAATAATGCGCATCAGCAGCATGGCTAAAAAAGCGTTGATGACCGAAATGGCAATCATCAGCGGAATACGTTTGGCGCGGGTGCCGATGACCCCCAAAATGCGGCCGAGATACTGCACCTGCGACCCCATCAGGTAGATGGCGGGAGCGAGGATCGCCAGGTGCTCCCCGCTGATAATGCCTTTATCAAACAAGCCAATGGCTACGCCAATACCGCCGCCCATCGACATCCAGCCGCCAATCAGCACGGCCGCAGCCTCACCTGGCAGACCAAAAAGACCCATCAGCGGAGCGAAGATCATGCCCAGCCCTTTTAGCGCGCCGGTGATTTCAAGCGCTTTAATGATGATAAAGGCCATCACTACGTTGGGCAGGGTGCTGCTGGTGGCAATGCTCCAGCCTTTACGCGCGCCTTCGACAAACACATCGGTGATAACGGGGTTAGATTGTGGGGCACTCATACGGTGTCTCCTTTTGCCGGTTGCTGCACCAGGGCTTCTTTGCCCGTAAACGTCAGGATCAGGCGCAGCAGATTTGCGCCGACAATCTTCATGATGAACATTACGGCAATACAGGCACCGATGGAGGTCGGAACCGCCGCCGTACCGTCAACGGCAATCAGCGTAAACAGGATCGCCCCGGAGGAGAAAAAGTTGGTGATCATTGCTCCGGCGGAGAACTGGAACATGGCAAAAACGTCTTTTTCTTTTTCGCTGATTTGCCCTTCGTCGGACAAGTTGCGGGTCAGAGATGCGCCCACGTCAGTACTTTGCAGGCTGCCAATCAGCGCCAGCCCGGTAGTGCCGGGGATACCCAATAAAGGGCGTAGCAGGGGAGTTAAGAGCTTACGTGCGGCACGCAGCGCGCCGTAATGCTCCAGCACGTTGATCATCCCAAGGGCAAACATCACTGCCGGAATTAACCCCAGCGCGAACAGAAATCCGTCCATCGCGCCGCTGCCGCCGGTGCCGCGAAAGGCGCTGCTGGCGGTCGTCAGGGTGCCATCGTCCAGGCTGGCCTTGCTGACCACCTTGCCAAATGCCCCGTTGAGAGTGGTGAAATCAAAGACGCCGTACCACTCCTTTCCGCCTAACAGGCCGGAGAAGAAAACGGCAGCGAAAGCCAGCGCAAAGTACGCGCCGGGCCCAACCTTATGTTCCTGAGGTAGTGAACTGTTCATATCCTTTTCCTTGTATGCGCGGAATGCGCAGATTCATTCTGGCGAGGCTATGACCTGAAAAGATGATGCAAATCATCCCGTAAGGCGGTGGCAGGAGGAAAAAGGCAAAAGTGTGACCGCTGACAGCGCGAAAGTGATCGGCTTAACAATGTGATGTAAATGTCTGGTTTGACCACACATTATTGCGTTTCAAAGTTGTTAAATTTTGGGCGTTGTTCTAGAAACAAAATGTAACATCTCACTGTTTCACAACAACGGACAACCACTATGAACAACTCAGGGAAATACCTTACATGGGCAGTGCTCTCCGTTGTGGGAGCATTTGCCCTGGGCTATATCGCCCTCAACCGGGGGGAACAGATCAATGCGCTCTGGATAGTTGTCGCCTCCGTCTGCATTTATCTGATCGCGTATCGTTTTTATGGCCGCTATATCGCCAAAAATGTGCTGGCGGTTGACGCCACGCGCATGACACCCGCGGTCCGTCATAATGACGGGCTGGACTATGTTCCCACCGATAAGAAAGTGTTGTTCGGCCACCACTTTGCCGCTATTGCCGGGGCAGGCCCGCTGGTGGGGCCGGTGCTGGCCGCTCAGATGGGGTATTTGCCGGGGATGATTTGGATCCTGGCGGGCGTTGTGCTGGCAGGGGCGGTGCAGGACTTTATGGTGTTGTTCGTCTCTACCCGCCGCGACGGGCGGTCGCTGGGTGAACTGGTGAAAGAGGAGATGGGTGCCACCGCCGGGGTGATTGCACTGGTGGCGACCTTTATGATTATGGTGATCATTCTGGCGGTGCTGGCAATGATTGTGGTGAAAGCGCTGACCCACAGCCCGTGGGGGACGTATACCGTCGCCTTTACCATTCCGCTGGCGCTGTTTATGGGCATTTACATCCGCTATCTGCGCCCGGGGCGTATTGGCGAGGTGTCGGTGATTGGCCTGGTGTTCCTGGTGTTCGCCATTATCTCTGGTGGCTGGGTGGCGGAAAGCCCGACCTGGGCGCCGTTCTTCGACTTTACCGGCGTGCAGCTGACCTGGATGCTGGTGGGCTACGGCTTTGTGGCGGCAGTTCTGCCCGTGTGGCTGCTGCTGGCCCCGCGTGATTACCTCTCGACCTTCCTGAAAATCGGCACCATTGTTGGGCTGGCTATCGGCATTCTGATTATGCGCCCGACGCTGACCATGCCTGCGTTGACCAAATTTATTGATGGTACTGGCCCGGTCTGGACCGGCAACCTGTTCCCGTTCCTGTTTATTACCATCGCCTGTGGTGCGGTGTCTGGCTTCCACGCGCTGATTGCCTCGGGTACCACACCGAAAATGCTCGCCAATGAAAATCAGGCCTGCCTGATTGGTTACGGCGGGATGCTGATGGAATCCTTCGTGGCGATTATGGCGCTGGTATCTGCCTGTATTATCGACCCGGGCGTGTACTTTGCGATGAACAGCCCGATGGCAGTGCTGGCTCCAGCCGGAACCGTTGACGTGGTGGCATCTGCCGCGCAGGTGGTGAGCGGCTGGGGCTTTGCCATTACGCCAGATACGCTGACCAGTATTGCTAATGAAGTGGGCGAGCAGTCGATTATTTCACGTGCGGGTGGTGCGCCTACGCTGGCGGTCGGGATGGCGTACATTCTGCATGGTGCGCTTGGCGGGCTGATGGATGTGTCGTTCTGGTATCACTTCGCCATTCTGTTTGAAGCCCTGTTTATCCTGACGGCGGTGGACGCGGGTACACGTGCGGCACGCTTTATGTTGCAGGATCTGCTGGGCGTTATCTCCCCGAACCTGAAACGGACAGATTCGTTACCTGCCAACCTGCTGGCAACGGCGCTGTGTGTCCTGGCGTGGGGTTATTTCCTGCATCAGGGGGTGGTGGATCCGCTGGGCGGAATTAACACCCTGTGGCCGCTGTTTGGTATTGCCAACCAGATGCTCGCCGGGATGGCGCTGATGCTCTGTGCGGTAGTGCTGTTCAAGATGAAGCGGCAGCGTTACGCCTGGGTGGCGTTACTGCCAACCGCGTGGCTGCTGATCTGTACGCTGACCGCGGGCTGGCAGAAAGCCTTCAGCCCGGATAACAAAGTGGGCTTCCTGGCGATCGCCAACAAGTTCCAGGCGATGATCGACAGCGGTAAGATCCCGGCACAATATACGGAGTCACAGCTGTCGCAGTTGGTGTTTAACAACCGTCTGGATGCCGGGTTGACCATCTTCTTTATGGTGGTGGTCGTGGTGCTGGCGTTGTATTCTCTTAAAACCGCGCTGGCGGCGCTGAAAGAAGACAAGCCGACGGCAAAAGAGACACCGTACGAGCCAATGCCAGAAAACCTGGAAGAGATTGTGACCCAGGCGAAAGGGGCGCATTGATCCCCCTCACCCTAACCCTCTCCCCAACGGGGAGAGGGGACAAAAACGAGAAACTGACTATGTTCGACACCCTCTCTAAAGCAGGCAAATACTTAGGCCAGGCCGCCAAAATGATGATTGGCGTGCCAGATTACGATAACTACGTCGAGCATATGCGCGTCAATCATCCCGACCAGACGCCGATGACCTACGAAGAATTTTTCCGCGATCGCCAGGATGCCCGTTACGGTGGTAAGGGCGGCGCGAAGTGTTGTTAACCCTCTTTCGGTAAATAGAGGCTTATCTGTTCCTGCTTACAGCCGTAGATCGCCGCCAGTTTTTCACGGGTACGTTTTTGCGGGCGAGAGTCAATGGCCTCAAGCTGCGACACTGCGGACTGGCTTATGCCGAGTTTCTCCGCCACCTCCTGCTGTGATAACCCGCAATGGATGCGCCATGCAGCCTGCAGGCTGACGTTCTGCCAGGTCATGATGCTGCACACTTCACCGGGCAATTCAACGTCATCCAGACTATCGTGTTCGACTTCAATATCCTCCAGATCGTCGTCGGTTTCGTCATCAATCTCAGCCATCTGCAAGCACATGCGGAAGTATTCGTGATAAGGAATAACCACGTACTGCGTTTTTCCGTTATCGTCCTTAATTAGCTGAACAGCCATAGGTGGCTTTCTCCTCGTGCAGGTAAGTTGTTGATGTTCTGCGCTTGATGGCCAGAACATAACAATGGTCATCGGGATCGTCCCGAAGCGTATAGATGATGCGGTAATCGCCAACGCGAAGCCGGAAATGATTTTCTGTTGTCGATATTTTTTTGATATCGGGCCGGGGAGCCGAGCGGTCATCCAGTTCGGTAAGCTTTACCTCAATGCGGCGCTGATACCGCTCGTCAATTCTGGAAAAAGCCTTTTTTGCACCATTAGACCAGACAATCTTCATCCGTACCTCCACTGTACGCCCACACAAAATATAAGGAAATAATAAGACTATTAGATAAATTCCGAATTTCCTATAGGGCACTGTAGAACGGACAAAAAGCGCGAGAAACAGGCAAAATGTAAACCGTCGAGGCAGCTCGAAAACACCTCTGCCGGGCGACAGAGGTGTACATGAAAAATGCGATCAGGCGTTCAGACCGCCATCCACGTCCAGACCGGTGCCGGAAATTTGCCC
Organism: Enterobacter sp. Tr-810; assembly: GCF_011752765.1. NCBI lineage: Bacteria > Pseudomonadati > Pseudomonadota > Gammaproteobacteria > Enterobacterales > Enterobacteriaceae > Enterobacter > Enterobacter sp. Tr-810. The sequence continues at coordinate 340,293 of NZ_VWWW01000003.1, forward strand.
GGCGGCAGGACTGGCCAGGAAGGTGACGGCAGCGGCGATATCGTCTGGCTGACCATAATGACCCACGGCAATCATCTGACGCTGGGCTTCAGCCTGTTCGCCGTCTTCCGGGTTCATATCGCTGTTGGTTGGGCCGGGATGCACCAGATTAACGGTAATACCGCGCGGCCCCAGATCGCGGGCCAGCCCCCGGGTGAAGGAATTGAGGGCAGATTTGGTCATGGCGTAAACGGCGATACCGGGCATTGCCACGCGGTTAGCGAGGCAACTGCCGATATTGATAATGCGTCCGCCGTCGGACATATGCACCAGCGCTTCCTGGGTGGTAAGCACCACGCCACGGATGTTGACGTTAATCATCGCGTCAATATCTGCAATCGTCAGGGCTTCCAGCGGGCCGCCGCGTGCAATCCCGGCGTTGTTGACCAGGATATCCAGGCCTCCAAGGGTACGCGCTGCGTGACTCACGGCTTCCTGAATGGCCTCGGCGCTGGCGCTGTCGGCCTGAATTGCCTCGCAGTGCCGCCCAAGCGCCTTTATCTCACTGGCGACGGCCTGGGCTTTATCAGCGGATTTTTCATACGTAATAACCACATCGGCACCGGCGCGCGCCAGCGACAGTGCAATAGCACGACCCAATCCACGGCTGGCGCCGGTGACCAACGCCTTCTTACCTGTTAAATCGATCTGCATGATGACCTCGTTGTGGGAGTGGTGAGAATCATCATTAGGTATAGACGCTTCGGCTGATTAGCGGTTGAAGGATTCCACCTTCTCAAACGCAGCGCGCAGAATTTCAGGCGTGAGAGTAACCGGTAAATAGTGAATCGACTCCACCGGACGCAGGGTGTGGGTAATCACCTTGTCCAGGTCGCTGCGATTGTTGATATCGACGTCCAGCTCACGCAACGTAGTCGGCAGGTTAAAGCGCTGATATGCGGCCACCAGTTGCGCCAGCACATCGTCCTGGCCGAGCAGGGCGCTTTGCACCAGAATGCCGTACGCCACTTTGGTGCCGTGGAGATATTTTTCGGTTTGTGGCAACACGGTTAACCCGTTATGTACTGCATGAGCGGCCGCCACCCGGGTATAGCGTTCGCCCAGACCGCCCACCATGCCGCCACCGGCGATAATGGCATCCACCACGTCGCGGAATGCCTGCGTCTCTTCGCCACGCTGCTGGTCAGCCAGCGCCTCTTCACTGCGTTCCAGCAGCACATCACGGATTGCCAGCGCGCCGTTGATCCCCAGACGTACGGTCAGCGGCAGGTTTTCCGGCTGTGGAGCCAGTACGACTGCTTCGTACCATTTCGCGAGCGTATCGCCGATGCCCGCCAGCAGGTATTCCGCAGGGGCATTCAGGATGATTTGCGGCTCCACCAGCACCAGGAAGTTGGCATCATCGAAGATTTCGAACTGCAACGCCTGGCCCGCATCGTTATACCAGACGGAAAGCGGCGTCCAGGCCGCGCAGGTGGCGGCAATGGTCGGGATCGCCACCACCGGCACACCCAGACGGCGTGCCACGGCTTTGGCGGTATCGAGCAATGCCCCGCCGCCAACGCCAATCACCACGCTTCGGTCTTCACCGGCATCATTCACCAGATGGGTAACATCCCGCTCGCTACAGTGGCCTTTAAATAACAGATGCTTTGCACCCGCGGTGTTAAAGCTCTCTGGCAGGAAAGGAAGGGCACCCTCGATGGCGCGTTCGCCGTAAATCCACACCGCACGGGAAAGCTGCTCAGGGGTAAAGAAATCATTCAGATGCGCAAGGCTTCCTGGATGAGAGAAGTAGTTTGCAGGGCCGGAAACGACGCGGATATCGGTATTACTCATGGTGTTGTCCTTAATTTTAGGAAGCGCTAACTTGATGTTATGTCTGGACATCCAGATGGCTAATAATATTTTGCTTTATCTTATGCCTTTTCTGTCGTTGTCAGTCAACCGGAGCTGTGAAAAATTCAATAAATCAAAATATTAATGAAGGATTTAACGCGGATGGTTTCCAGTCGCCTTGAGATGCGCGGTATCAGCCTGGCCTTTTCTGGCTTTCAGGCGCTGTCGCGCGTGGATTTCACGCTGATCGGCGGAACCGTACACGCGCTGACCGGTGCTAATGGTGCAGGAAAATCGACGCTGATGGCGGTGCTGTGCGGGACGCACGATCATTATGAAGGCGAGATCTGCATAAACAACCAGCCGGTGACAATCCGCGAGCCGCTCGATGCCAAACAGCTGGGCATCCATCTGGTGCAGCAGGAAGTAGATGTGGCGCTGATCCCGGGCTTAAGCATTGCTGAAAACATTATGCTCGATCAGCTGGCGCAGCCGGGACATGGCTACAACTGGCGCGCAATTCGCCAGCAGGCACGCCAGGCACTGGCGCAGCTGGATGTGACGCTGGATGTGCGCCGCTCTATCGACAGCTGCACCCTTGCCGAAAAACAGCAAATTTTGCTGGCGCGGGCGCTGTCGCACCACTGCCGTTTTTTGATCCTCGACGAACCCACCGCCCCGCTGGATACCCATGAAAGCGAGCGCCTGTTCACAGTGGTCAAACGCCTGCAACAGCAGGGTATTGGCGTGGTGTTTATCTCCCACCGTATTCACGAACTGAAAGCCATCTGCGACACCTTAACGGTGCTGCGCGACGGCAAGCTGATTGAGTCGGGCCCGATGGCGATGCTCAGCGGCGAGGAAATAGTCGAGAAAATGCTTGGCCACGAGCTGAGCGATATCTACCCGCCAGCGCGCCCTCCGCACAGCGAGGAAACGCTGCTGCGGGTTGAAGGATTGCACGATGAAGCGCTGCTGAAAGATATCTCCCTGCATTTGCGTAAGGGAGAAATCCTTGGCATTGCGGGCCTGGCGGGGGCGGGGAAAACCGAACTCTGCAAAGCGCTTTTTGGAGCCAGCAAAAGCCGCGTGACGCGTGGTGAACTGAATCATCAGCCCTGGCAGCCGCGCAGCCCGGCGGATTCGGTGCAGCGTGGTCTGGCGCTGGTGCCGGAAGAGCGGCGTAAAGAGGGCATTTTTATTGATGAACCGGTAAGCATGAACCTGGCCGTGACGGCGGATAACTCGTTTTCACGCTGGAGCCTGTTTGGTCATCGCCAGGCGTGGCGCTGGGCGGAAGAGGTAATTGCCCGCGTGGGCGTTCGGGCGCGTGGGCCGGGTCAGGTGTTGCGTCGTCTTTCCGGCGGTAACCAGCAGAAAGTCGCCATCGGCAAATGGCTGCGCAACGATGCCAGCGTACTGATTTTTGATGAACCCACCAAAGGCGTGGACGTGAAAGCCAAAACCGATCTGTTCCAGCTCATTGATGGGCTGGCGCGTGAGGGTAAAGGGGTGATTTACGCCTCAGGCGAGTTTGCCGAACTGGTGGGATTATGCGATCGCATCTGCGTGTTGTGGGATGGTCGCGTTGTGGCGGAGATCGCCGGGGCCGAGGCCCGAGAAGAGACATTACTTTATTATTCAACCGGAGGAACGGCGTCGTGAGCAAGGCCCTTTCAGTGACTGCGGCGGCGTCTGGCCGTCAGCAAATTTTTGATTTTCTTTATAAATGGGGCATGTTGCTGACTGTCGTCGCGCTGGTGGCCGTTTTTGGCCTGGCATCGGACAACTTCCTCGATCCCAACAACATCATCAATATTCTGCGCTCCATCGCCATCGTGACGGTCATCGCCATCGGGGTGTCGATTTCGCTAACCATCGGCGGGTTTGATCTCTCGGTAGGCTCGACCGCATCGCTGGCTAACGCGCTGGTCATTTCGCTGTTCGTCTGGCACGGCTTTGGCACCACCGAGTCGATTCTGATCACGCTTGCACTCTGTACCCTGGTCGGGCTGTTCAATGCCTTCCTGATTGTCATCCTGCGTATTCCGGACATGCTGGCAACGCTTGCCAGTTTGTTTGTGATCCAGGGGGTGGCGATGACCTACAGCTATGGCGGGTCGATTACTGAAAACATGGTGCTGCCAAGCGGCGACATGGCGGAAGGGACTATTCCGGCGGCGTTCAGCCTGCTGGGGCAAGTGCCGACTATTGTCATCATCATGCTGGTGGTCACCATTCTGGCTCAACTGGGGCTGTCGCTGACCACCCACGGACGCCGCATGTACGCCATTGGCGGCAACCCGGAAGCGGCACGCCTGTCGGGCATCCGCACCACGCGCTACAAGGTGGCGGCCTACGTGATTGCCTCTTTGCTGGCCGGACTCGGCGGTATTTTGCTGGCCTCGCGTATTGGCTCATCGCAGGTGAATGCAGGTGGGGGCTACCTGATGGATGCGGTGGCAGCCGCGTGGATCGGTTTCTCGCTGGCAGGCTCTGGTAAATCGAACGCACTCGGTACGCTGGTCGGGGCGGTGATCCTCGGCGTGCTGTCGAATGGCCTGGTGATGCTCTCGGTGCCGTACTACGCCATGGACATTATAAAAGGGCTGGTGCTCGCAGTGGCACTGGCGATTACTTACATACAAAAACGCTAACGACTTATAACAACACAACGGGATAACAGATGAAAAAAATCGCACTCTCTTTGGTGGCATTAGGGTTATTGACTGCATTGCCAGGCTATGCGGCCACGCCAGCGCCAGTTCCGGCAGCCATTGCAAGCCACGAAGGCCCAATCCGTATTGCCGTGATCCGTAACCTCGGCTCTGACGACAACACCACTCAGTTTGTCGCCGGTGCCATTCAGGAAGGGAAAAAGCTCGGCTTTAAGGTCAGCACCTTTTTAAGCAACGGTGATGACGCCAAATTCCAGGACTTCGTGAACCAGGCGATTAGCCAGAAGTATGACGGGATTATCCTCTCTCAGGGTCGCGATCCGTATTCGACTGCGCTGGTGAAGAAAGCAGTGGATGCCGGAATTAAAGTTTCGGTGTTTGATACTGCCGTTAACGGTGAGATCCCTGGCGTGACCGTCACCCAGCAGGATGACGCTTCTCTGACCAATCTCTCTTTCGGCCAGCTGGCGAAAGATTTCAACGGCAAGGCGAACATCGTCAAGCTGTGGGTGGCAGGCTTCCCGCCGATGGAGCGCCGCCAGGCCGCGTATAAAGAGCTGCAAAAGCAGTATCCGGATATCAAAGAGCTGGAATCCATCGGCGCAGTGTCTTCTGACGTGCAGGGCGACACGGCGAATAAAGTGGGTGCGATCCTGGCGAAATACCCGAAAGGCAAAATCGACGCCATCTGGGGAACCTGGGACGCGTTCAGCCAGGGCGCGTATAAGGCTCTGAAAGAGAATGGTCGTACCGAAATCAAACTCTACAGCATCGACATTTCTAACCAGGATTTGCAGCTGATGCGTGAATCCGGTAGCCCGTGGAAAGTGAGCGTGGCCGTCGATCCGAAGCTGATTGGCGCGACAAACGTGCGTCTGATTGCCAACAAGATTGCCGGTGAGACCACGCCTGCAACATACGATTTCAAAGCCGCGGCGATCCCGCAGGCGCTGCTGACCGCGCAGCCAGGTGCGGTGAATGTGGCGTCACTGGGCAAAATTATCCCGGGTTGGGGCCAGACCGAAGATTTTATCGCGCCGTGGTTTGCGACGCTGGAAGCGAAGGCAAAATAATGCCCGGTGGCGTCAGGTGCGCCTGATGCCCTCACCCCATCCCTCTCCCACAGGGAGAGGGAGAAAACCAAAAGGAGCTCATGGTGACCCAATTACCGCCTCCAGAGTACAGCCGCAATATGCGGCTGATTGGCCATAGCGACCAGGGTGGTCGCCCGGACGGCGTGCAGCTGATGGTGCATCGCGGTTTTGCGTATGTTGGCCATATGGTGTCGCAGGGGTTTTCGATTGTGGACGTACGCGACCCGAAAAATCCAAAAGCGGCAGGCTATGTGCCTGCGCCGCCAGGCACCTGGAATGTGCATTTGCAGGCGCATGACGACCTGTTGCTGGTGATCAACGCCCGGGATCTGTTTGCCGATGCCCGTTTCGCGGATGAAAAGGTCTACTACACCCGCCAGGTGGGGGAAACCGTCAGCGATGTGCAGGATAAAGGCTGGAGCGCCGGGCTGCGGGTGTTTGATATCTCCACGCCGGATAAACCACGTGAAATCGGCTTTTTGTCGCTGAACGGCATCGGTATTCACCGTATCTGGTATGTGGGTGGACGCTGGGCGTACGTGTCAGCGCTGATCGACGGTTTCACCGATTACATCTTCCTGACCATTGACCTGGCCGATCCGCGCAAGCCCGAAGTGGCGGGGCGCTGGTGGCTGCCGGGGATGAACCAGGCAGATGGTGAGCAACCCAACTGGCCAGAAGGTAAACGTTACGCGCTGCACCACGCGATTATCGCCGGAGACACTGCCTACGGCAGCTGGCGCGATGGCGGTCTGACGCTGCTGGATGTGAAAGACAGAACCCAGCCGAAGCTGATTAGCCATCGAAACTGGAGCCCGCCATTTGGTGGTGGTACCCACACCGCACTGCCTTTACCGGATCGCGATCTGCTGGTGGTGCTGGACGAAGCGGTGCTTGATAACCAGCAAGATGGTGAAAAGTTGATCTGGCTGTTTGATATTCGCGAGCCGTCGAATCCGGTGAGTATTTCGACCTTCCCGCAGCCGGATGAAATTGACTACGTGGCGAAAGGGGCGCATTTCGGCCCGCATAACCTGCATGAAAACCGGCCGGGCAGCTTCGTCAGTTCAACGCTGATTTTCGCCACCTATCAGAATGCGGGCGTGCGGGCGTATGACATTTCTAATCCGTATCGCCCGGTTGAAACAGGTGCCCTTGTTCCTGCGGCACCGGCAAAGATGATGGATACGCGTCCGAATCGCCCGCAGGTGATCCAGTCGTGCGATGTGTTTGTGGACACCCAGGGGATTATCTACAGCACGGATTATAACGGCGGGTTGTCGGTGATTGAGTATTTGGGATGAGTGCGGTTTGATGCCCTCACCCCGACCCTCTCCCACGGGGAGAGGGAGGAAACCTAAGGCGAAGCTGCCACCCGGCAAAAGTAATCAGCTGTACTGACGCACTCGTGCCACCAGCTCTTCCACGTTGTCGATGCGGTCAGCAATCACAATCAATGCTCTGCCTAGCGTAATGGCATGACGCAGACATTCGTGGCGCATGGCTTCATCCTGAATGGTGTCGATATCGGCCACGTGCGAAAGCCCCACGCTGCGGCGAATCAGTTCGGTGCCGCAGAAGCCGATGGCATCTTTCCACACTTTTTTCAGGAACTCAGAAGCATAGCCTGGTGCGCTCAGCGCGGCATCGCGCGTTTTCTCATGTGCCAGCGCCTGGAAGCGTTCTGCGAACGTACTCCACAATTCCTGAATATCGGTAAGGCGCTGTTCACGGGCGGCGGCGGCATCACGAATGCCCAGATGGCCTGGCAAGCCGCAGAAGTTCAGCAGCAGATTGCCGATGGCCGTACCCACGTCGAAACCGATCGGGCCGTAATAGCCAAATTCCGCATCGATAGCTTTCAGGCTACCCTCAGCCACGAAAATAGAGCCGCTATGGATATCACCGTGCAGCAAGGCTTCGGCCTGGGAGAAGAAACGGTGCTTGAGTGAGGCCACCGCGATCTTTAACTGGGCGTCGTCACGCAGGGCGGCCACGTCGTTTTCCAGCGCAGTAGGGTAGTTGTTGCGCTCGTGGATCTGGTACGGATCGTTGAAGAACAGATCTTCGGTGATCTCGCACATCTCCGGGTTAATGAACTTCGCTACCTGCGCTTTTTTATCGTGCGGGTGCAGATAAAAGTCGCTGGTGTGGAACAGCGTGTGGGCGAGATATTCCCCCAGCTGGCGCGCGGCCTGCGGGTAGAAGGTGTTTTTAATCAGCTCGCCGCGCCAGATGTTATGGCTGGAGAGATCTTCCATCACCATCACCGCCAGCTCCGGGTCGAAGTGGTGAATTTTAACGGTGTGCTGCGGGCTATGCTGGTAATGCTCAACCAGGGTTTGCGCCTCCAGACGGGCGCGGTCCAGCGTTAGCGGCCAGGACTCGCCAACACAGCGGACGTAAGGCAGGGCTTGTTTCACGATAATGCGGCTCACGCCCTGCGTATCGAAAATTTTGAAAACCAGATTGAGGTTGCCGTCGCCCACTTCCTGCGCATCCACCAGTGATGATGGGTTATCAAGGCCGCCAAACTGCTTTGCATACTCCACGGCGTCCTGGGCGGTAAAGGTACGGTATTGCGACATTGCCTGTTCCTCACTGATTTTGGTAATAAAGACATTTAGACGTCTATACATCTGGATTTCATCCTGACACAATGTGATACATCAACGCAACAGAGAATTAACGACATGCAGACATTACAGACGACCAGCCTGCGGGTGGCGGAAAATCAGCTATTTATTCTCGATCAGCAGGCGCTTCCGCAGGAGAAACGCTGGCTGGATGCTTCCACCACCGAGGCGCTGGTGGGGCATATCCACGCCCTGCGCGTGCGTGGCGCACCGCTGATTGGGCTTTCTGCAAGCCTGTTGCTGGCCCTGCTGGCTGAAAACGGCAAAAGTCGTGACGAGTTGGCTCTGGCGCTGGAGACGTTGCGTGCCTCCCGCCCGACGGCGGTTAACCTGATGAATAACCTCGACCGCATGAAGCTGGCGCTGTGGCAGGAAGATTTCGTTCCGGCGCTGGTGGCGGAAGCGCTGCGCCTGATTGACGAAGATAAACAGCTTTGCGACGCCATTGCGAAAGCCGGTAGCGCGCTGGTGAAGCCCGGCAGCCGTCTGCTGACCCACTGCAACACCGGCGGGCTGGCAACGGCTGGGGTCGGTACGGCGCTTGGGGTGATTGCTCGTGCTCATCAGGAAGGCAATGTCAGCAACGTGTGGGTGGACGAAACGCGCCCTCTGTTGCAGGGCGGTAGACTGACCGCATGGGAGCTGGGTGAGCTGGGTGTGCCGTATCAGCTGATTACCGATTCAATGGCCGCCAGCCTGATGGCAAAAGGGCAGGTGGACGCCGTGTGGGTCGGTGCAGACCGCATTGCTGCTAACGGCGACGTGGCGAATAAAATTGGCACTTACTCGCTGGCGGTACTGGCGAAATTCCACGGTATTCCGTTCTACGTGGCTGCCCCGCAAACCACGCTCGACCCGGATTGCCCGAACGGTGAAGCGATCCCAATTGAACAACGCGCTGCCAGCGAAGTGACAGGTGTGGCGGGCAGCTTCGGCGCAGTGCAGTGGGCACCGGAAAATGCGCAGGTTTACAATCCGGCGTTTGACGTCACACCTGCGTCGCTTATCAGTGGGTGGGTGCTGGATACCGGCGTAGTGATACCAGAGGACGTGGCAAAGGGGAAATTTGCCTGAGCCGGACTATTCTTTAAGGGTTTACCTTAAAGAGGACCGTAACGTGACTCTTGATCCTGATACTGACCTAAAACTGGAACGCGTGGTGGATGCGCCACGCGATCTGCTGTGGCTCTGCTGGACCACACCGGAACATATCAAAAACTTCTTCATCCCCGTCCCTCATAAAGTGACCGAATGCGACCTCGACCTGCGCGTGGGTGGGCGGTTTAACACCGTCTTTGAGGTGGATGGACAACGGATGGACAACAAGGGCGTCTTTCTGGAGATTGACCCGGGCAGGAAACTGGTCTTTACCGATGGCTATACCGAAGACTGGAAACCGGCTGAAAAACCTTTTATGACAGCAATTCTGCTGCTGGAAGATGCAGGAGAAGGCAAAACCCGCTACACCGCGATTGCACGTCATCCAACGGCGGAAATCCGTGAACAGCATGAACAGATGGGCTTCCACGAAGGGTGGGGGATTGTGCTGGATCAGCTGGTTGAGTATGTGAAATCTCTTAGACCCCCTCTCACACAGAGCTGAGAGATCCCCAGTAATGTTTGTCTTTATTCAGCGATGACATTACGCCATTGAAATAAAAGACTTACCGCGGCGCCATGGTCCGGCTGAAAATTGCCGAAGCGTTTCCTGTAGGCCGGGGCGAGGCGCATGGATGCGCCGAGAGGGCGCGACTTGCATGGACGCTTCATCGCGCCCGACCCGAAAGCCGGAAGGAATAAGCTGAGGGTCACCGCGAAGCGGCGATTTTCTTGCCGGGAGCCCGGGTCGCCAGGGTGGTGGCGGTGAGCCACCCTGGCACGTTCACGTGTTATGGGGTGACAGAGTAGCAAGGAACGTAAAGTGAACGGAATGACCACCTGAGCTGTATGTTCCCGCTCACCCCAACCCTCTCCCACAGGGAGAGGGAGCCGTACGTGCTCGTATCTTTTGTGGGGAGCACTCAAAGAGGGAGCTTAAGCATTACGCGAGTTTCGGATACCCATCCGCAATATCATCACCGGTAAACTTCGCCACCCAGCCTTCCGGGTTATCGAAAATACGGATCGCCGTAAAGTTCGGCTCTGAACCCATATCAAACCAGTGCGGCGTGCCTGCCGGCACAGAAATCAGATCGTTTTTCTCGCACAGCACCTGATATACCTCGTTGCCAATGTGCAGGCAAAACAGCCCGGCACCTTCAACAAAGAATCGCACTTCGTCTTCACCGTGGGTGTGCTCGTTCAGGAACTTCGCGCGTAGCGCTTCTTTTTGCGGGTTATCGGCGCGCAGGCTGATCACATCCCAGCTCTGATAACCTTTCTCGGCCACCAGTTTGTCGATCGCGTGCTGATAGGCGTTGATCACCGTTTCCGGCGCAGGATCGCGGCCTAAATCACGGTCGGCGACCCAGCGTTCAAAACGCACGCCTTTCGCGTTGAGCTGTTGAGCGATCTCGTCGGCATCGGTGCTGTGCCAAAGGTATTCGCTCGCGTCTTTATCAGAATAAATGGTTAATGCGCTCATGAAGGGATCTGCTCCGGGTTAATCTCGTCAAACTGGTGAACCTGATGGTGGTGGCTTGCGCCATCATCATCACCACGAATCAGTTGCAGGGTACGAAAACCTGCCTGTTCGGCGGCGTCCAGCTCCTGATGAATATCCGACAGGAACAGGATCTGCGACGGGGCAATGCCCGTTTGCGCCGCAATATTCTGATATGACTGCACTTCTCGTTTGGCACCAATGTGGGTATCAAAATAGCCGCTGAACAGATGAGTAATATCACCTTCGTCGCTGTAGCCAAATAACAGTTTCTGCGCAGCAACCGAACCTGAGGAATAAACATACAGATCAATGCCTTGCGCTTTCCATTTTTCCAGCGCAGGCAACACGTCAGGGTAGAGATGGCCGGTAAAGTCGCCATTCACGTAGCCGTCATGCCAGATGATGCCCTGAAGGGCTTTCAGCGCCGTCGATTTACGGTCTTCATCCATAAACGCAAACAGCGCTTCGGTCAGTTCGCTGGCGCTGGCGTGCGGGTTGCTGATTTCATCACGCAGGTTGTCCAGAATGGATTTGACCGGCTCGGCGTACTGCTGAGCGGTCACAAAGGCCGCCAGACGCTCACGCGCATAGGGGAACAAAACATTATGGACAAAACGGATATCGCTGGTCGTCCCTTCAATATCCGTCACAATCGCGCGAATCATACTCTCTCCAGTTGTCGTAAACGCATTTCGCATTCAAATAAGAATTCAAGGCCTTCCAGATGGCGGCGGGCTTCTGCCACGTCACGTCCCCAGCAGGTTAAGCCATGACCGCGAAGAAGAAAACCATAATTAAGCATACGTTCTTGTGCGTAATGGGCGATTCGTGAGGCGAGGGCGTCAATATCCTGGTCATTATCGAATACCGGGATGACAACGGTATCCAGATGCGTGGTCTGGCCGCTGAGGGATTTTTGCATTTCAAAACCGCTGATGTGCAGCTCGGGCGCTTTCACCAGACGCGACAAGACTGTGGCGTTTACGGTATGGACATGCAGCACGGCATTAGCCTGCGGAAACAGGCGATAGATTAATGTATGTAGCCCGGTTTCTGCCGAAGGTTTACGCCCCGATGGCGCACGGTTAGTGGCGATCTCCACTTGCAGGAAATCATCTGTGGTAAGACTGCCTTTGTCTTTACCTGATTCACTCAGCCAGCAAAGTTCATGATCATGGCGAACGGACATGTTGCCGCCGGTTGCCGGAGCCCAGCCTTTTGCCCCAATCCAGCGGCAGGCGTCAACAAGGTGTGTGAGTTGCAGGTTGTCTGTCATGTTCCTTTACCCTCTGTCTGCCAGGAATAATTATATGATATAGACGTCTAAGCGTCTTGATTGCCAAAGACTAACATCGTGTTATAGTGGCAGCAACATAAGTATTACAAGCAGGCACGACACAATGAGCAATAACGTATTGATTCCGCAGAGTAAACTCCCCAACCTTGGCACGACAATCTTTACCCAGATGAGCGCACTGGCACAGCAGCACAATGCCATTAACCTGTCGCAGGGGTTCCCGGATTTTGATGGCCCGGCGTATTTACAGGAGCGCCTGGCGTATCACGTTGCACAGGGCGCAAACCAGTACGCCCCGATGACGGGCGCACCGGCATTGCGCGAAGCCATTGCGGATAAGACTGCGGAGTTATACGGCTACAAACCTGATGCTGGCAGCGAAATCACGGTAACGGCGGGGGCGACAGAGGCGCTGTATGCCGCTATTACGGCGCTGGTGCGTACGGGCGATGAGGTTATCTGTTTTGACCCAAGCTATGACAGCTACGCCCCGGCGGTTGAGCTGTCTGGCGGCGTGGTGAAACGTGTGGCGCTCCAGCCTCCGCATTTCCGCCCGGACTGGCAGGCTTTTGCCGGATTACTGAGTGAGAAAACCCGTCTGGTGATCCTCAATACCCCGCACAACCCGTCAGCAACAGTCTGGCAAAAAGCCGACTTTGCGGCGCTGTGGCAGGCGATTTCGGAACGTGAAATCTACGTGCTGAGTGATGAAGTTTACGAACACATCTGTTTTGCCAAAGAAGGCCACGCCAGCGTCCTTGCGCATCCTGAGCTGCGCCAGCGCGCCATTGCGGTGTCCTCGTTTGGTAAAACCTATCACATGACCGGCTGGAAAGTGGGTTACTGCGTGGCTCCCGCACCGATCAGCGCTGAGCTACGCAAGGTACATCAGTATCTGACATTTGCCGTAAATACCCCGGCACAGCTGGCGCTGGCGGATATGCTAAGAGCGGAGCCAGAGCACTACCGTGAGCTGCCGGAATTCTACCGTGCGCGCCGCGACCTGTTTGTGGATGCCCTGAGTGCCAGCCGTCTGGAGATTTTACCGAGCGAAGGGACTTACTTCCTGCTGGCAGATTACAGCGCGATATCCGACCTGGACGACGTGAGTTTTTGCCAGTGGCTGACCAAAGAAGCCGGCGTGGCGGCTATTCCGTTGTCAGTATTTTGCGCCGATCCCTTCCCGCATAAACTGATTCGTCTCTGTTTTGCGAAACAGGAATCGACGCTGCTGGCGGCAGCAGAGCGTCTGAATACGCTCTGATTATTTCACCGTCCACGCTTCTGAGTAGCGACGGTCTGCAAACAGTTCCAGCAGGCCGTTGATTTGCTTCAGGCGTAACACCTCGTCGTTATCCATTCCCAGTTCCTTGCCAATTTTTTTATCGTTCCAGCCCAGCAACGCCAGTTCGCTTACCAGTTCTGACATTGCATTAATCTGGTGGCGCCCACGCGCGCGGTTATGGCGAATGGTGGCCGCCATCCGGTCAAATTTTTGCTGACGTGTTTTACGCAGGCAAGTGACCGGTAGATAACCTTTTAGCTGACGCTTCATGGCGGCCCTGTTTTTACCGATCTCATGGCGATGAAAACCGTCCACAATCTCGTAATCCTGCGGGGCATTTTCCGTCACCACGATAGGCTGAGTGAAACCGTCGAGCTCCAGCGACGTGCTGAGCAGGCGCATTTCCGGTGGTGCAACGTTGTTAGGGTTGTAATCATTCGCGGTGATGCTGTCTTGTTTAACCCACAACACGCAGTCGATGGGTTGCTCGCGAAAAGGGCTATTGTTGTGAATGGCCTGACGAAATGCATTGATGGCATCGATACACTCCGCTTCCGGTAGCGATTGCAGATAGCTTTCCATTTCAGTGATCAATCGTTGTTGCATAAGATCCCCCATTTCTGACGTTTCGATTTTATCCGTTCGCTATAGCGCTGATAATGCTTGGGTTTGTTTGGGCTAAACGAGAGTGCCCGGCACCAGTAGTCGTTATTCAGAATGACTTTGCAGACGCGCCGCCAGGAGGGGATATCTTTTGCCCCAATGTCGCCTTCCTGGGTATCGGGGATATCCTCCATTCCTCTCTTTTGATACCAGTGCAGATAAATCGCGATTTTGTTGCGGTAATGCTCAGCCGTTTTTTGCGGCATACTGTCGAGCAGCAGCATGGCGTACTCTCGCCAGCAAAGGTGATCAGGTTTGAGGATTTTGCGGTGGCCGTAAAAGTGGTTATCCTGCCCGGCGTAGATACCTCCGCTACGCGCACCGCTGACCCGTTCGCACATGGCTGCCCAGCGTTCCGGCTCGACAACATGGTAGAGCCACAGTCCCTGGCGCTGCTCAGGACCAAAAGGTTCGCAAATACGCATATAGCGTGGCGGCACGCCCGCCTGAAACATCAGGTTGTAGAGTGGGTTATAGCTATTACCTGTTTTCGCAAACCACGTCCAGATATCCGCCGTTTTCCAGTCATAGAGCGGGTAGATATACCAGGCATGTCCACCTGGCGAGGTTGTGGTCCAGGGTTTATCGTCAGCAAAGCGCTTTTTACGCGCGTTAGCGATAGTCAGAAAACGGTTGTAGGATTCATCGGCGCGAATGCCAACCATCACCGCTGCGGGGCGATGTTGGGAAAACCAGTCGGAAAACCCACGAACAAAGGCTTCAAATGTCATCCCTGGCTGATAAAAGTCAAAGTAATCGGGGTCGGTAATGGCCTCTTCAGGTGGTTGTCGTACCCAGTTTATACCTGGCTCCCAGCACTGCCATTCAGGTTGAAACTGAGACAGGGCGTTTTGCGTTGTAAGCGGTAGTGCAACCCACCAGCATTTCTCAATAACATCGGCGTATTGCTGTTTCATGTTATTCACATGCTGAATGGTGCATGTGAACTGTGCCTCCCAGTCAATAAATAACAGATGAATTTTCTTGCCCTTTTTTCGGGCCTGCTGGGCCGTTAAATGGAGCATGATCGTGGAGTCCTTCCCGCCGGAAAATGAAACGCAGACTCTGGGTAAATTATCAAAAACCCAGTTAATACGGTCCAGAGCGGCTTCAAGGACATTTTTATCTAGTGGATATTTATACATTGACATATGCAAACTCCTCCTGGATATAAAAACCGGATAGGGCGTGTCAATACAGGAAGAGAGTAATAGTAGTGAAAAATTAAGACAGGTAAATGAAAAAAAGAATTGTTTTTATGATCTATAAATGACGGTTATATTTTGGCGAGATTGTAATAGCTGTGACAATCACAGCTATTTTCAGTTATTTCTCAGTGATTTTCTCAATGAACGCGGAGAATACCGAGCTGTTCAGTGCTGAACGGTTATAAATCATGAACACTTCTGTGATGGGAAGTGTGTAAGGACCATCAATTTTTTTTAGCCTTAATACGTCTTTGTATTTTTCATACAGAACCTCAGGTACATATCCGACTAAATGTGAAGCGCTGATCATGGTGATAATTGAGGAAAGTGAGTCGCAGCGAAAACTGATGGTTTTGTTGGCATATATATGCTCAATCTTAGACTGATACGTCTTGATGCCGGGTTCGTTACTCAGGAAAAACGTGAATTTTTCTTTCTGGAGTTCCTCCACCGTGGCGGTATCTTTGATGCGCGGATGATCCTGACTGCACACAAGAATGACTTTGTATTGTGCGTAGGGAACACAGACCATCGAGCGGTTGTTTACAGGTGCCATAGAGAAGATCAAGTCTGCTTTGCGGTAAGCGAGCAGGTCTTCCGCGGAGTTCGCGGAAAGCAGCATATCATGAAGCTCAATTTCATAATTATGCTCTCTCATCAACAACTTCAATGGATATAGAAAGTTATTTGAAGTCAGAGCCTGTGGGCAATAGACGATAAAATTCTTTTTCAACTCTGAGCCGTGCATAATGTTAATGGTTTGCTCAAGCTGGTTGAGGTTTTGCTCAAGATGATGATGCAGATTGGTTCCAACAGTGGTCGGTGTGATCCCTTTACCGGAACGAATAAACAGAGGGTCGTTGAGCTGAGTGCGCAGGCGCTGGAGCGACTGACTGACTGCCGAAGGAGTGATAAAGAGTGTTTCAGCCGCCTTGCTGATACTCAGGTGCTGGTAGATACACTCGAAAATAACCAACAGGTTAAGGTCGAATTTTTTAAGATCATAAAGATTTGCCATGTTTCATCCTGAGTGAGTTGCATTGCGTTATCACATCACCGATAACTATAGAACGAAGTTAACCATTTACCATCCGTGCGGTTAAATCGCTTAATCTAACTTGAACCAAGACTAAATATATCACGAAGACAGATTAATGAAATAAAACTTCAATCTTGATTAAGATGTTTTTATCTTTAAAAGTAAAAAACAAAATGAATAAAAATGGTTTCATTTATATGTTGATACTTAAATATCACTCGTTTTTATTTTCCCAGATCATAAGTTTCACCCTTTAAGAGACGAACTGTTCGATAAAACCTATCACAGCCATAGACCAGAATGCCTCTGCGATGCATTGCCCAAAGCGTAAACGGGTGTTGTAATCAGGACGCTGTTACGACCTTGAACTAAAGGTATGTAGAGCGCAACGCAACGCCAGTGTTTCTGGCACTGAAAGTTCCTGTGGGAAGTTCAGGTATCAGGGCCGCCCACCAGGGCGGCCTTTTTACTTTGGAGTTTTTAATCATTCAGTTCACATGGTTGGTTCGTCCGGGTTGTTAGGTATGGCTGATTGATTTGATAAAGCAAACGCATTAGCCCACTCGGTAAAAGTTGGTTACCTTACATCTCAACGAAAACACGGAGGAAATACAGATGTCCTTAATTAACACCAAGATTAAACCTTTTAAAAACCAGGCGTTCAAAAACGGTGAGTTCGTAGAAGTCACCGAGAAAGATACCGAAGGCCGCTGGAGCGTCTTCTTCTTCTATCCGGCTGACTTTACCTTCGTATGCCCGACTGAACTGGGTGACGTTGCAGATCACTACGACGAATTGCAGAAACTGGGCGTGGACGTTTACTCTGTATCAACTGACACCCACTTCACCCACAAAGCATGGCACGGCAGCTCTGAAACTATCGCGAAAATCAAATACGCGATGATCGGCGACCCGACTGGCGCCCTGACCCGTAACTTCGACAACATGCGTGAAGATGAAGGCCTGGCAGACCGCGCCACCTTCGTTGTTGACCCGCAAGGTATTATCCAGGCAATCGAAGTTACCGCTGAAGGTATCGGCCGTGATGCATCTGACCTGCTGCGTAAAGTGAAAGCGGCTCAGTATGTTGCCTCTCACCCAGGCGAAGTTTGCCCGGCAAAATGGAAAGAAGGCGAAGCAACGCTGGCTCCATCTTTAGATCTGGTTGGCAAGATTTGATTCTGTAACGCCTGGCGGCGCTGCGCTTGCACAGGCCTACAACAACCGTAGGCCGGGTAAACGAAGTGCCTCCCGGCAATCCATGGGCGCACCCCGCGCCCATTTCATTCCAGCACCATGATGCAAGTTGCATTCAGGCCGCCTGTATAAGGCAGCTTGCATGATGACGTTTTAAGAGAGGGAAGAACAATGCTCGACACTAACATGAAAACCCAGCTCAAGGCCTACCTTGAGAAACTGACTAAACCTGTTGAGCTGATTGCCACGCTGGATGACAGCGCTAAATCGGCAGAGATCAAGGAACTGCTGACAGAGATCGCCGAACTGTCAGCAAAAGTGACCTTCAAAGAAGATAACAGCCTGGCAGTACGTAAACCGTCTTTCCTGATAACTAACCCAGGTTCAGACCAGGGGCCGCGCTTTGCCGGTTCCCCACTGGGGCATGAATTTACCTCACTGGTGCTGGGACTGTTGTGGACCGGTGGCCATCCGTCGAAAGAAGCGCAGGCGCTGCTGGAGCAGATCCGCGATATCGATGGTGATTTCGAATTTGAAACCTATTACTCGCTCTCCTGCCACAACTGCCCGGACGTAGTGCAGGCGTTGAACCTGATGTCGGTATTGAACCCGCGTATTAAGCACACGGCGATTGACGGCGGTACCTTCCAGAATGAAATCACCGATCGCAACGTGATGGGTGTTCCGGCGGTATATATGAATGGTCAGGAGTTCGGCCAGGGCCGTATGACACTGACGGAAATCGTTGCCAAAGTGGATACCGGCGCAGAAAAACGTGCGGCAGACGAGCTGAACAAACGTGATGCTTACGATGTGCTGATTGTTGGATCCGGCCCGGCGGGTGCAGCGGCGGCAGTTTACTCCGCACGTAAAGGCATTCGCACCGGTCTGATGGGCGAACGCTTTGGCGGCCAGGTGCTGGATACCGTGGATATCGAAAACTATATCTCCGTACCGAAAACCGAAGGCCAGAAACTGGCGGGCGCCCTGAAGGCTCACGTCAGCGATTACGAAGTGGATGTGATCGATAGCCAGAGTGCCAGCAAGCTGGTTCCGGCGGCGGTTGAAGGCGGCTTACACCAGATTGAAACCGCCTCCGGCGCGGTGCTGAAAGCACGCAGTATTATCATTGCCACCGGCGCAAAATGGCGCAACATGAATGTGCCTGGCGAAGATCAGTATCGCACCAAAGGGGTGACCTACTGCCCGCACTGCGATGGCCCACTGTTTAAGGGTAAACGTGTTGCGGTAATTGGCGGCGGTAACTCCGGCGTGGAAGCGGCAATCGACCTGGCGGGCATTGTTGAGCATGTGACGCTGCTGGAGTTTGCGCCAGAGATGAAAGCGGACCAGGTGCTTCAGGATAAAGTGCGCAGCCTGAAAAACGTCGACATCGTGCTGAATGCGCAGACCACAGAAGTGAAGGGCGATGGCAGCAAAGTGACGGGGCTGGAATACCGCGACCGCGTAAGTGGTGATGTGCATAGCGTGGCGCTGTCGGGCATTTTTGTACAGATTGGCCTGCTGCCGAACACCACCTGGTTGGAAGGGGCAATTGAGCGTAACCGCATGGGTGAAATCATCATCGACGCGAAATGCGAAACCAGCGTGAAGGGCGTATTTGCGGCGGGCGACTGCACCACCGTACCGTACAAACAGATTATCATCGCTACCGGTGAAGGCGCGAAAGCCTCTCTGAGCTCGTTTGATTATCTGATCCGTACGAAGACAGCATAATAAAAGAAAGTAAGACGACACCTGCAATACTATAAGGCCACCGAAAGGTGGCCTTTTTTTATCTGACGACCAGCACCGGGATGTGGGTATGACGGATCACGCTGGAGGCATTCGAGCCCAGCAGGTGAGTGGTAATCGATGGATTTCGTGAGCCGATGACGACCATATCCGCTTTCAGTTCGTTCGCCAGCTCATTCACGGCATCACGCACGTTGCCAAACCTGACATGCGTTTTGATGCGGGCCGGATCGATGCTGAAATGCCCCACCATGGTTTGCAAACGCGTTTCGGCTTCGTGTTGCAAATGCTCTTCGAAACGCCGCACGTCGGCAGCAAAACGATGCAGACTCAGGCTGGCGGACCCCGGTAAAACATGTAAAAGATGAATAACTCCGTTCTGCTGCGCAAGGAACTCGGCGTGGCGTACGGCCTTATCGCTTAGCTCCATCTCAAAAACATCAACTGGCATTATGATTCTCTGATACATACCCGTTTCTCCTTGTTTATAAACGCTAAAACCATTCAAGCACAAAATAATAGTGGTTTCTGATAGCTGTCTGGCACTTTTTCATGCCATACATTTATTTACTGTTTGAGAGGTTAAGCAGAAAGAGGGGTTACCAGTGACGTTCAAGATAAAGCACGGCCATGACGATAATCGCCAATAAAAACAGGAAAAACAGTACGATAGCCAGTTCTTCGAGCATGACCGTCCCCGCGGCACCAAAACAGATTAAGCGTGGATTAAGGGGGTTTTGCACGATATAAGACAAATGGGTGAATTTCGGAAAGAGGATGCGCGGGCATCCTCCGGGCAAAGCGGTGAGTCGCTTGTTCAGAAGGGATTAACGAAGGTAATCGCCGGCCGCTTCCGGCTGGTAAAGCAGTTCGAGCACTTCAAGATGCGCAGAAGTACCGCCAGGTAACTCCCAGTGGATGGTGTCGCCGGTACGCAAACCAATTAACGCTGCACCCACAGGAGCCAGAACGGAAAGCTGCGTGCTGCTGTCGGTCATTTGCGCCGGGTAAACCAGGGTGCGGGTTCGCTCTTCACCGGTGGTCAGGTCGCGGAATTTCACCTGGCTGTTCATCGTCACCACGTTATGTGGCATCGACTCAGGCGTACACATTTGCGCCCGATCCAGCTCCGCATTGAGCGCATCGGCAATCGGCAATGCTGCAAATTCTGGCTTCTCAAGAAGCCTGTCGATACGTTCTGCGTCGAGTTCATTAATGATAATAGTGGGTCTGGACATTTATTACTCCATGTCGTTAATGCTGCGTGTAACGCAGAAACCAATCCAAAAGAAAACCCTCGCCGTCTGGCAGCGAGGGTTTAACTCTCCCGATGATACTCACTGAGCACGCAAGTTTGAAGTGATGAAGGTCACATTCATCGGTCATATGAATTTTTGGCGAAAAACGTGATCACTCGCAAATTTGCATTATCCTTTTTAAGCGCCCTTATCAGGCGACTATCCGCATTCAGTGTTCCGTTGAGGAGATCTCATGAGCGATTACGACAAACTTACCTTGAAAGACGGCAGTTATTTGCATTTTAAAGACTGGGGCAGTGGGCAACCCATTGTGTTCAGTCACGGCTGGCCGCTGACGGCTGATGCCTTTGAAGATCAAATGTTGTTTCTGGGGTCAAAAGGATTTCGTGTGATTGCGCATGACCGGCGTGGCCATGGCCGTTCGGCGCAGCCGTGGGACGGGCATAATATGGATCAGTATGCTGACGACCTGGCTGAACTGACGGCACATCTTAATCTGAAAGATGCGGTGCATGTGGGTCATTCAACAGGCGGTGGGGAAGTGGCGCGTTATATTGGCCGTCATGGCACACAGCGTGTCGCGAAAGCGGTGCTGATTGGCGCGGTTACGCCGATTATGATCAAAACCGATTTCAACCCAAATGGGGTGCCGAAAGAGGTGTTTGATGGTATTCGGGAAGGCGTGGTTAACGATCGTGCGGCATTCTTCTATGAACTGACCGCCGCGTTTTACGGCTATAACCGCCCGGGCGCGAAAGAGTCAAAAGCGGTACGTGAAAGCTTTGTGGAGCAGGGACTTCAGGGATCAATTAAAGCACTGTATGACTGTATCAAAGCTTTCTCGGAAACCGACCTGCGCGGCGATCTGAAAAAGATGACCATCCCGACGCTTGTGATCCACGGTGATGACGATCAAATCGTACCGATCGATACCTGTGGCCGCGTGGCGGCGGAGATCCTGCCAGACGCGCAGCTTAAGGTTTATGCGGGCGGCTCGCACGGCATCTGCACCACTCATAAGCACCAGATTAACGACGATTTGCTGAAATTTATTCAGTCTTAATTTCTGGCGGATTGCGTTACGCTGAGTGTCCTGAAACAGGGCAATGAGCGAAGCGTAATTCGTGTCTGCCCCACCAATGAGAGAGCAACATGTATTTCTACCAACCTTCTCAGGGGCACGGCCTGCCGCATGACCCGTTGAACGCCATTATCGGCCCACGCCCGATTGGCTGGATCTCCTCTTGCAGTAAAGAGGGTCAACTGAACCTCGCGCCTTATAGCTTCTTTAACTGCTTTAACTATCGTCCGCCGATCATCGGTTTTTCCAGCAATGGCTGGAAAGACAGCGTTCGAAATATTACTGAAACCGGCGAGTTTGTCTGGAACCTGGCAACGCGTGACCTTGCCGAAGCGATGAATGAAACGTCTGCCACGCTTCCCCACGGCGAAGATGAATTTACCTTTGCAGGATTAACCCCCGTTGCCAGCCAGCTGGTGAATGCGCCACGTGTGGCGGAAAGCCCGGTGAATTTTGAGTGTCGCCTGTCGCAGTGCATTCAGCTGACGGGAGCCGATGGCACGCCGGTGGACACCTGGCTGGTGTTGGGAGAGGTGGTCGGTATTCATATTGCCGAAACGCTGCTGGAAGAGGGCATTTACCAGACTGCGAAGGCGCAACCGATTCTGCGTGCGGGCGGACCGACGGCTTACTATTCCATAAGTGACAGCCACCGCTTTGACCTGGTGCGCCCTGATGCACGCAGGGGATAAGATGTCTGATAGCCGGCTTCCTGCCGATCAGCAGTTTTTTGCCGACCTGCTTAGCGGGCTGGTGCTGAACCCGCAGCAACTGGGACGTGTCTGGTTTGCGCACTCACCCGCTTCAGCCCCGGCCGGGAGTTTCCGTCTCGAATGGCCGCGGCTTGACGTGGTGCTGCGCGGTGTTTATGGCAATCCGCTGATCCCTGAGCAAAAAGCGATCCGTCAGGGAGAGATGCTGTTTATTCCTTCTCAGGCGGTAAATATGCCGCTGTTTGAAAAGCCGGTTATGCTGTTGAGCATTGTCTTTGCACCTTCCTGGCTGGGGCTGGCGTTTCAGGCTCCCCACAATGAACAGTCGCAGCGGAAAATGGAGCTCCCTTATCCTGAAAAAGGTGAGTGTGCGGCTATGCTGATGGCGCTCACGTACCTGAGCGCGTCACCGCAGGATCAGGACATCATTCAGCCTCTGGTACTCAGCCTGCTTCACTGGTGTCGTAAAGCCGTCTCTTCACGTCCTGAGCCTGGGCTCTCGCGGGGCGATTTTCTTTATCAGAGTATTTGTAACTGGCTGCAAGATAACTATGCAGAAGTGGTTTCGCGCGAAAGCGTTGCGGCGTTGTTTAACATTTCCCCTAACCATTTGTCGCGCTTGTTTTCACAGCAGGGGACGATGAGTTTTGTCGATTACGTTCGCTGGGTACGAATGGGGAAAGCGCGCACCATCCTGCAAAAATACCATCTGCCGGTAAGCGAGGTGGCGAAGCGCTGCGGTTATCCTGACAGCGATTATTTTTCCCGACTGTTCCGACGTCAGTTTGGACTGACGCCGGGGGAGTATCGCGCGCGTTTTCAGTAGCGGTCAGAAGCTGATTTCGGCGTTCAGCAATTCCAGGAGGCTATGCGGTGAATCCGCTGCGAACAGCGCCTCACGAAATGCTTTATTGACCAGCTTACGTGCCAGTTGGGAGAAGACTTTGACGTGGTTAATCCCTTCCTGGGTACCGAGCGTCAGCATGATAACCAGCCCGACGTCACCCATATCTGACTCCCAGTCAATTGGCTTTTCCAGGCGAACGATGCTAATGCTGGAGTGTCGGATCCACTGAGACTTGGTGTGCGGAATGGCCACCCCAAACCCGACGGCCGTCGTAACAATCTCTTCGCGCTGCCAGAGATCTTCCTCCAGCTCCAGCGGGTTTTCGGTGCGGCCCTGAATAGCCAGATTACCGCACAGAAACTGGAGCACCTGCTCTTTTGAGGTGAGCGGCTCGTTGAATACGATAGTCTCCAGCGCCAGTAACGGGCGCGAGGGTTCTTCCGGGGTAAAATCACCCAGTAACGTTTCGATTTCCTCGGCACTGCGACATTCACAGGCCTTCTCTGCGAGCTCCCGGCAGGCATCGTTTTCAAGCACGCGAAGCTGTGCTTTTACCGCCGGAATACGGGGCCTGCTCATGCTGAACTCATCAATGCCCAGCCCCAGAAGAAGAGGAAGATAACGGCGTTCGCCGCCAAGCTCGCCGCATATCCCGACCCATTTTCCATGGCGGTGTGCTGCGGTGACAATCTGGCGCACCATGCGTAAAAACGATGGGGTAATCGGATTATAGAGCGGGGAAACCCGCGGGTTGTTGCGATCGACCGCGTAAAGATACTGGGTCATATCGTTTGAACCAATGCTGAAAAAATCGACCTCCTCGCAGAAGTGGTCGATGATAAAACAGACGGACGGCACTTCGACCATAATCCCCAACGGCAGGTGTGAGGTATGCCGTAGCCCTTGCGATACCAGCTCCTCACGGACTTTTTGCAACTCTTGTTTAACCCACAAAATTTGATCAAGGCTGTGCACCATTGGGATCATTAACAATGCATTGCCGCTGGCACCTGCGCGTAAAATAGCGCGAAGCTGAGTGCGAAACAGATGAACAAACTCCGGATAAATGCGTACCGCGCGATAGCCGAGGAATGGATTCTCTTCCTGCGGAATATTGAGATACGGGATCTGCTTATCGCCGCCAATATCCATGGTGCGGAAGATGACCGGTTTACCCACCGCCGAGAGCAACACCTGCTGGTAGGCTTCAAATTGTTCCTGCTCGTCCGGAGCTTTATCGCGATCCATATAGAGCATTTCAGTACGAAACAGGCCAACACCCTGCGCACCGCAGGCAAATGCGCCGGGTGCTTCCAGGGCACTGCCGATATTCGCCGCGATATCTACCGGAACGTTATCCCGGGTAAGGGCTGGCAGCCCGGCGTCTTTGATTTGCTGCTGGTGGCGAATGTCGGCAAGGCGTTGCGCTACGCTGTAGTAGTGATGAACGGCCTCGTTGGGCTCCATTATCAGTACGCTACAGATCCCGTCCAGAATCACCGGTTTTCCTGTAAAGGGTTCCAGTGAGGCCACCGTCATGCCGCTCAGCACTGGAATCGAGGCGGCGCGGGCGAGAATTAAGGTGTGCGAGGTACGGCCCGTTTTTTCCAGTACCATCCCTTTCAGGTATCGGGTATCGAGGCTTAAAAACTGGCTGGGGGTTAAATCTTCCGCCACCAGAATGGTGGGCTCGTTCATGATAAAGGCAGATGCAGACTGAAGTTCAGGCCAGGTGATGCTCAGCAGTTGTTCAGTAATGTCGCGGATATCACTGACGCGCTCGCGAAGGTAGTCGCTTGCCGAGAGCGAAAGCTTATTGCAGATCTGCTCCATGTTACGAATGATCGCCTCAGCAAGGCTCAGGCGTTCTTCATTCATCAGACGGCGGATGTTGCCACCGAACTCGTCATCCTGAATCAGCGACAGATGGGCGCTGATAATCGTTTTACTTTCGCCGCCCAGCCCGCGCAGACGCTGGTTGAGTTGTTCCGCCAGCGTGGCCAGGCTGTGTTCCAGGCGCGTAATATCTTCCGGGGATGCCGGGTTCTGGCGATAACGTTGCAGGTTATCGCTCTGCCAGCCCCGCAATGTACCGGCGCCAATACCGCTGGCCAGCGTGATGGCGTGCTGAAGCTGCGGGTTGAGCCGCACGAGAGAGCGGGGAAGGGGATGCGCAACGTGCGGCGCATCGCCAGATGGGATACTGTCGCTGTCGATAAATGCCGAATTGACGTACATCTCAAGCGCGCGTCTTGCCTGCTCTTCGTCGCTACCGCTGATTTCCAGCACGCAGCTGTCGTTAAACAAGGTGCCTGTACTGATCAGCGCCAGCGAACTTTTGCCATCGGCGTGGGTGTTGAGCCGTTTATTGATAAACCGAATATCGCTGCGCCACGCGCTACACTGCTCTTTTAACGCCCAGGCCGGACGCGCGTGCAGGCCGTTAGGGAGTGGGCAGAAAAACTCAATCGAAAGCATACTTCCTCCTGACTGCGTGAGATCAGCATCTGAAATCCGTCAGATGAGCCACGGTCTCACGGTTCATACATGCCGCCAGCGCGACAAGCAATTGATGGGTGTGGTCTATGTCTTTTTCATCGGCAATGGATGCCGCGCAATGTCCATGTCGGGTTGGGGGGCCCAGCACCACGGTCGGCACGCCAGTGCCGGACAGGTGTACCGCACCGCCGTCGGTTCCTCCGTTGCTGAACATATCTTTTTGCAACGGGATCCCTAAGGGACGCGCCACCTTTTCAATGAACGCCGTCAGTTTTGGCGGCGCAATAAGCGTCTTGTCATACAGCACCAGCATCGGCCCTGCGCCAATCTGGCGGTGATTTGCGTTGCCATAATCGAAGTTTTTTGACCAGCAGGCGGTATCGAGCACCAGCGCGATATCGGGATGAACGGCCCGGGTAGCAGTCTGCCCGCCGCGCAAGCCCACCTCCTCACTGGAACTTGCTACCAGCCAGAGCTCACAGTCGAGCGGGGCCCGGTGCAGTTCGCGCAGAAGAGTCATTAACAAGTAACAGCCCAGACGGTCATCGAAGGCTTTGCCCATCACCCGGTTGTGGGGAAGGAGGTGAAAAGGCGTATCAAAGGTGACTGAGTCGCCGGCATCAATACCACAGGCAAATACCTCTTCCGCGGAGGTTGCGCCAATATCGACGCGCAGGTTTTCGACCGAACTGCCTTTCACATCCCCATCCAGCAGTCCAGGGATTTTGACGCCAGCGCGCGTGGTGATCCGTACCGGCTGAAGTGTGCGCGCCATCATGCGCACATTGCCAATTGGCAGAACATCAATAGCCCCTTCCCGGGATATGCTGCGCACCATAAAACCGACTTCATCCATATGGGCGCAAATCATCACCTTCGGCCCGTCGCTCTGGTTAACGCGAATCAGGACAGAACCCAGGCCGTCAAACTGCACCTCTTTGTGGTACTTATGCGCTTGTGCGATCAGGATGTTGCGCACCTCCTGCTCTGAGGCGGCAATGGCATCGGCTTCGCTTAACGCGCGCAGTAATTCTCTGTCCATCAGTGTTCCCCCGTCAGCATCAGTGTTTTGTCCATGGTGTAGAGCACCTCTGCGCCCGTTTCGGTCACCAGTACTACATCCTCAATGCGTACACCGCCAAGCCCTTCAAGATAGATGCCGGGTTCGACGGTCAGCAACATGCCGGGCCGCAGGAGTGTGATATCGGTTGGGGAGAAGCGCGGGTTTTCATGGACATCTATGCCGATGGCGTGCCCGGTATTGTGACCAAACTGCGGGCCATAACCGGCGCGCTCGATGACCGAGCGTGCCGCGCTATCAATCTGATAGCAGGGAACGCCCGGGCGAATCGCATGGATTGCGGCGAGTTGTGCCTCCAGCACGGTCTGGTAGAGGGCATAAAGCGGATGATCCTCTGGACTCTGGTTTAGACCGGCGACAAGGAACGTCCTCGTCATATCCGAGCAATATCCCTGGTGTTGGGCGCCAAAATCGAGGGTGACAAACTCTCCGGCCATCAGCACTTTGTCCGATGCTTTCCCGTGCGGTAACGCGCCGCGTGCCCCGCTGGCAACGATGGTGTCGAAAGAGGGTTTATCCGCCCCCTGTTGTTTCATAAACCACTCCAGCTCGGCGGCAACGTCGCGCTCGCGCATTCCCGGCTGGATAAAGCGCCGGATATGTTGCGCGGCGCTGTCGGCAATCCGGCACGCCGCACGGATATGCGTGATTTCTTCCGCGCTTTTTATTTGCCGCAAATCGTCGAGGGAGATACTGCAAAGCGTCGCATTAAGCGCATCTCGCCACTGGCAGCCCGTGTGCCAGCTGACGTGATCGCCTTCGAAGCCGATTCTGGCGAGGTGTTCATCGGCAATAAGACGATTTATCGTGATGCTAAACGGGTTAGCGGCATCGATCAGATGCATCTGGTAGCCCGCCGTACGCGATGCGATATCGTTGTAGTAGCGAAAATCCGTAAGGATATGCGCACTCGTTCGCGTTACCAGCACGTAACCTGACCCGGTTGAAATGCCCAGATGAGGCTGTTTGTTCTGACGCGAGGAGATCAGCACGCCATCCAGTTTTTCTGCTGCCAGGCAGTCGCGAAGCCTTGTCAGTAAATCCATCTCGTTAACTCCGTTACAGCGTATCGATGGCGAGTTTTCCGCGCTTATGCATGTTATTGCGGATAGCCACTACCAGCAGGGCAGTAATAACGGCCCCCACCAGGATGCTGAGCATGTAGGCGCCCAGATTCGTGACCAGCGGCCACGCCCAGATGGCGGATTCCGGGAACCACTGAACGGCACCGAGTGCAGTCGCAGTCATTGCCCCGGCGATAGCACCCGTCATGTAAGCAGGCAGCGTAGCGAGCGGGTTTTCCAGCAGGAACGGAATTGCCCCTTCGCTGATCCCCATAAATGCGAGGAACATGGCGGTTTTCCCTTGCGGATAGAGCTGCGGGCTGAACAGACGTTTGCCGGTCAGTCGGTGGTCGATAAGCGTAGCCAGACCCAGGCCAATCGGTGGGATGACGATGGCCACGGCGCGTGAGGTAATCGGCAGCACGTGATCGGTAGTTAACCCCAGGCCGACAAAACCGGCCGCCTTGTTGATTGGCCCGCCGAGGTCAATGGCGGTTGCGGCGGCCATGCCAATGGCATACATCATCGAACCTGCCTGGCCTGCGGCGAGCAGCAGAGCGCGCATTCCGGCATTTAACCAGCCGCCAATTGGGGTGATGACGTAGTACATCGCCAGCATCACGAACAGCGCGGACAGAATAGGGATCAGGAAGGTACTTTTGAATGCCAGCAGATACTGCGGCACATTAATACGGGTGTTCAGCCATTTCACCAGATAGCCTGCCGCAATCGCAATAATCAGCGCACCAATAAAGGTGGACGGCACGGGTTTGGTGGCAAGCCAGGTGAGTTTTTCAGGATCAAAGTTCAATACCAGCGTTGGCTGGGTGGCGACCAGGCCACCAATAAACCCGGCCGGGAAGGCCAGCTTACCGCCGATAGAGTTAGCGACAAACGCCGAGAACATCGGGATCGCAAAACTAAACAGCAGCCCGCCGAACGATTCTGTCAGATACCCGAATTTTAATACGGAGAGGTTAAAACCGGTGAATTTGCCTGAGTTCAGCGCATCCATAATGCCGGTATCCGGCGGGATTTCCAGCCAGACATAGGCGATAAGTTGTGAAATGGCGAGGATCACCCCGCCCATAATCAGCGTTGGCACCATGCGGGAAATTCCCGACATAATGTGCTGTGGAAGTTCTTTCCAGAAGGTATTGCCTGTTACCGTGGGCGTTGATTTGATGGCGAGTGTACCGCCTTCATGATTTTCCGGGCGAACCGCACTGCGTTTTTTAATTGCCATGACGAAAACCCCTGAGTGTGAAGATTATTATTGTTCTGCGGCAATCAGCTCTTCGATCTCTTTCAGGGTGCCTGGCGCATTTTTGATGGCATCCTGAAGCGTGATTTCGTAAACATCGCGCGTTTCAAAACGTTCGTTATCTTCCGGGGTGATAGCGATGGCATGGATGATGATGTCGGCTTCGGCAATATCTTGCGCCGTTAAGCGATTCTGAATACCGTCCGCGCCCTGGGTTTCAATTTTGACTTCATAACCCGCTTCTACCGCGGCTTCTTCCAGTGCCTGAGCGGCCATAAAGGTATGTGCCAGTCCCATTGGGCACGCGCACAATGCAATCAGTTTTTTAGCCATGTGAAATTCCTCCAGTTGATGTCGATCCGATTATGGCGGTGAGGTTTGACCGGTGTTTATCGGATAAATGATGCAATAGCTGGAGAAATGAAGCAGGTGCGCGGAAGTGTGACGTTTATCGTCATATAACGGAAATCAATGAAATACCGGGCGAATGTCCGCCCGGTAGAAGATCAGTAGCCGACTTTATCGATAACGAACTGTTTGCCACAGTTGCCCGGGTGAGGCTGCGGCGCAAAGGATGATGCAGAGAGAGGCGCATTGATGGTGCCGGCGTTCAGCGAGAGCTGTATTTCGGTGAGATAGGCCGGATTACCGTTGCAGGTCAGTTTGACGGCTTTGATACTCTCTTTCCCCCAGCCCTTGCCGACGGCATCATCAAAATTGCTACGGTTAACGGTCTTACCGTAGTTATCCGACAGAAATTGCCCCAGCGGGCTGCTTTTCACTTCCTGGTTCATCCGCACCATGGTGCCGAAATAGGCGTCGGGGTCGAAGCCAAAGCAGACGCCATGTTTGGCATATTCGTAGCGCTCAAGACAAGAATTACCGCCAGCTCCCGGCATCACGCTATTGAGCTTAGCTGCCCCCGACAGGGATAACCCGGTTTCGGCGGCGGAACATTTACGGCTGGCTTTTACTTCCGGCATGTTGGGAATTGGGCGCGTGGCGCAGCCATAACGCATCCAGCGGCGTTCATCCACTCCGCGCGAGGCAATGGATTTTGGCAGGCCCGGCCACAGACCGTGCACGGTCAGGAAATCGGTTTTGGTCTTGCTCTCTTTTTGCAGGCGACACTCGTCCGGTTCGTTACGGTTGCGCTCGACCATGCTCTGACAAAACCCGGTTTGCCAGGAGAGCGCCAGAACGTAGCGATCGAAATCCCCGTACTGTGTTGCCTTAAGAGGCTCAGCCTGTGTGGAGAAAACGCAGAGTGCAAGCGCCAGAGCGCCAGACGGAAAAACAATATCCTTCCTGAACATTTGAATTCCTGAATGATTGAAAACGGATTATTTCTGGAAGTTATTAAAGCACAAAAAGCGCCCGCAGGCGCTTTTTTGCGGGGGAAGAACTTATCCCACCGCCGTGCCTGGTACCAGCACTTCGGTGGCAATGATGACCACGATCAGGCCAACAAGGACGGGAACAGAGGTCCGTTTCACCACTTCAAACGGCGATATTTTTGCCATCCCGGCAACCGCAACCACCACACCGGAAACCGGGGAAATGGTGCGGCCCAGGTTGGACGCCTGCAACATCGGAATGGACAGATACGCCGGGTTGATTCCGGAGGAGTGCGCCAGTTTAGGGATCATCTCAACAAAGGCGTAGAACGGCGCATTACCGGAACCGGTGGTCATCGCGGCCAGCATGGTCAGGACCACCAGCACCAGCATCAGGATAATGCTTGCTGAGCCGAAGGAGGTTGCAATGGAGATCAGGCTCTGGATAAAGCCGATGGTGCTCAGCCCCTGGGCAAATACGCCAGCGGCAACCAGCAGCATTACTACGCCTGCAAAGGCATCCGCCATACCGCGGTAGGCCACTTCCAGCCCGGAAAACACTTTCTGTGTATTGAAGCCACGTACAAATTCCAGCACCGCCGCCAGCAGAATACAGATCACCAGGATCGTAATGATATGCAGCTGTGGGCCCCATTTGCCGTCAAAAATCAGCACGCCAATAATCGGTGTAAAAGGCAGGATGGCGTAGAAGGTTGGCGCGGTCGTGGTGATTTCAGCCACATCCAGCATTTCGTGGCTGATGTTCTCTTTTTTGTCGAGATAGCGCTGCCAGAAAAAGTGAGCAATCGCCATGGCGATAATGGCGGCAATCGAGATAGGCAGCGTGGTTTTAAACGCAAAATCGATCAGCGACATTTCGGCGGCTTTCGCAGCCAGCACCACATCACCGGAAGTTGGCGAAAGAATAATGGCTGCCGGAGAGGCGCAAATAGCGGCCGCTGCGCCACGGCTGATCCCCACGTTGACCATGATAGGGAACAGTGTTGCCATTAACAGCACGCCAAGACCGGTGGCAGAAGAGACGGCCAGTGACATCAGGCAGGCCAGAAAATACGCGGCGATCATCAGCAGGTAAGGGGAGTTGATGAATTTCAACGGTCGGGATGCCAGCTTAACGACCATATCATTCGCGCCGATGTGGGTCATAAATGCTGCAAAACCGCACAGCATCATGATCATCATACCCAGGTCGCCGCCACGGCTCATGAGCAGGATTTTGATGTATTCGACAATGTCGGTCGCGGTATAACCCGTGCTGGTTTCGCTGGCGGGTAAGACTTTATGGCCCATTAAGGCGCTAACAATGAGCAGCGTCAGGCCGCCGACAAATAAAACCCCTGTGGCTGAGTAGCCTTTAATGATGTAGCGGGCTACACCGACAATGACAACGACTCCGATAAGGAGCTCGATAAACGTAAGCATGGTTTCCCCTGTATCCCTGCTGCCCGAGAGCACAAATAATCAATAAAAAAGAAGGATGAAATGTGCCGAATTAATGGTCTGCCATTGCTGATTAAAATCAATAAATATACTACTAAAGGAGAGAGTAACGATATTTTGCCATTGCCCTAACATTTGCATCGTGGCGATATTGACTCATTGCATCATTATTATATGTCATGGAAATGATATTGAAGTGTTAATGTATTTGAGGCTATTTATCAGGGGGTTGATAAAGAACGTAAATCTCATTAAAAGCACTTTCTATTCCTTCTTTACCCTGCATATACTCTGAGCACTTTTTTCAACCTGATGACGCCGATATGCACGCCAGCTGGACTTATCGCCTGCGCTTTTTCAAAAAACATCTGCTGATGTTTTTGATAGCCTTTGGCTGGCTGTTGATCCAGAGTCAGGTTGCTGTTGCCTCTCACGATTGTTCTATCGACCTTCGGGGTAACGTCGCGGCAATTCAGCATATGGATATGATGGCTAAACCTGGCCCTGTTCATACTGCTGATGTCTCGCCGCTGTGCGAAAAGCACTGTGTGCCCGATCAGGCGCCAAAAGATCCCGCTCAGCCTCAACTGGTGGCACTACCTGCCGCCATGACCCTTACCCTGAATACGCCAGATTGCACGGTTGTACGTCAGTCTGCCTGGTCAGTCACCCCGCCCGCAGTGGGGCCACCGGCAACCATTCGGTTTTGCCGGTTCAGAGAATGAAAAACCTGTTAATTCGTTGATTTTATTTTAATTTACGTTTAACAGGAGCTTTATCATGCGTGCTTTATTCCTTTCCGCGCTGCTTGGCGCGTCCGTCTCTTTTTCTTCTTTTGCCGTCCAGGCGAATGAGGTGTCCACTCCGGCTGCACAACGCTGGCAAGGCCATGGCGTTGTTCAGGCGTTTTCTGCACAGTCCGTCACTCTCGAACATGACGCCATTCCTGAACTGAAATGGCCTGCCATGACGATGCCCTTCACCTTGTCATCCGGTGCTGCGCTCAATGGCGCGAAACCCGGCGACCGGGTGACGTTCATCCTTGAACGTTCAGGCGACGGATTCCAGATCGTCTCGCTGACGCCACAGCGCTAAGCGAGGACTTCATGAAACAACACACACTGGGCCTGTGGCTCGGTGGGGTGATGTTCGGGTTAATCAGCTCCGCCGTACAGGCGGAGCCGTGGACGCTCGACCAAACCCTGACCGAAGCGCAACGCTATTCCGCGGAGTTATCTGCCAGCCGTAATGAAGCACAGGCGCTGGATGCGATGGCGGATTCCGCGACTCAACTACCCGACCCCAAACTGAAGTTTGGAATTGAAAACGTACCGGTGCAGGGGAACAACGACAGGCGTCTGACGCGTGAAGGCATGACCATGCAAAAAATTGGCATCATGCAGAGCTATGTCAGTTCCGAAAAACGTGAACGTAAAGCGCAAACCTTCCAGGCACAGGCGCGAGGCGTGCTGGCCAAAGGAGAGGCTATTCGCGCAGCGCTTCAGCGCGATACCGCCCAGGCCTGGCTCGAACTGGCGTTAACGCAGCAGGCGCTGAAAAAAGCGAAAGCGCTGGTCAGTGAAACCGGGCGTCAGCGTGGTGTGCAAAAGGCAAGCGTGGGGGCGGGCAGTTCTACGCCAGACAGCGTACTGGCGCTGCAAATGACTCTGAGCGCAATGCGCGATAAAGAGACGCTTGCTCAGCGTGATGTGCAACTGGCGCAAAGCCGTCTGTTTCAGCTGACGGGGCAAACCATCACCGATGTGAGCGGGCCTTTGCCGCGTTACCAGCGGCTTCCCGCCGATGAAAAAACACTGGAGGAGGGAATAGTGCAGCACCCGGAAGTGGAAGCCGCCCGCCGGGAGGCCGACACCGCGAAAGCCCGCTCCGCGCAATCGGCCATTGCCGCCATACCTGACGTGGATGTTGAGGTGTTCTACGCCCATCGCGCGGAAGGCTATGACGATATGGCTGGGGTGATGTTCAGCGTTGATTTGCCGATTTTCCAGTCCAAAAGGCAGGACAAAGATTATGCCGCGGATGTCTCCCGGTCGATGCAGGCCGTAGACCAGCTCACGCTGATTAAACGTGAGCATATCGCGCAGGTGCAGTCGCTGGTGGCGCAGTATCAGGCGGCACAAACCTTATGGCAGCGTCAGAGTGAGGAGATCCTCCCGTTACAACGGCAACGGCTGGATGTGCTGACGGCGCAGTATCGTTCGGGACAGTCCGAACTACCTGCGTTACTGGAAGCACGCCGTAGCGTGCTGGATACGGAGCTCGCGGCGAATCAGGCGGAGCGTGAGATGGCGCGTAACTGGGCGGCGATCCAATGGCTGATCCCACAGGAGCTGGCAAAATGAAAACAACGACCTTAACCGCAGTCGCGATTGCGGTGTTAGTGGCAGCCGGGGGCGGCTATTTTGTGGGGCAAAAGCAGTCTCATCAACCTGAGGCGCAGCCGCAACCCACTGAGCGTAAAGTACTTTACTGGTACGATCCCATGATGCCCGGCCAGCGTTTTGATAAGCCTGGAAAATCCCCCTTTATGGATATGCAACTGGTAGCGCGCTATGCCGATGAGGAAAAGGCAGCGGCTGGCGTTGGGATCAGCGCGCAGCAGCAACAAAATCTGGGCATGAAGACAACGAAAGCCCAGTTGCACCAGCTGAATGTCCCGTTCTCCGCTTTCGCCACGGTATCAACGGATGAACGGGGAGTGACCGTGGTTTCAGCGCCCGCCAACGGCGTGGTGAAACGGTTGTATGTCAACGCCCCGCAGCAGCAGGTGAAAGCCGGTGAAGCGCTGACGCAGCTGTGGATCCCACAATGGACCACCGCACAACAGGAATATCTGGCGGTACGTCAGCTTGGCGATGCCGGGCTGACCCGCGCCGCACGTGAGCGACTGGCGCTGCAATTTATGCCAGAGGAGGTGATCCGGGCGCTGGAACGAAGCGGCAAACCGCAAACCACGCTGACGCTTAGGGCGGCGAAAGCAGGATATGTCGTTAAGCTGGATGTGCGTGAAGGCGCGCAAATTACAGCCACGGCGCCGCTGTTTGAAATCGCCAGTCTTGATCCAGTGTGGCTGGTTATTGATTACCCGCAAACGCAGGCGCAGTCCCTGAGCGTGGGCACTGAAGTGGTTGCCACGACGCAGAGCTGGCCGGGTGAGCAATTCCACGGCACGGTCAGTGAACTACTCCCGCAGATGGAAACCACCACGCGAACGCTGAAAGCGCGCATCGTGCTGAACAACGCCGGGCAGAAATTAAAACCCGGGATGTATCTCAGCGTATCGCGCGCCCAGACAGCAGAACGCCCGCCAGTGCTTGCTGTACCTGAAGAAGCGGTCATCAACAGCGGGGAATCCACACGCCTGCTGCTGGCTACCGGGGACGGCTATTTCCGCCCGGTCAATGTCAAAACAGGGTTGACTACCCAGGGCTGGACGGAGATCACATCAGGCCTGAAAGAGGGCGATGACGTTGTCACCTCAGGGCAGTTCCTGATTGATTCAGAGGCGAATCTGCGCAGCGTGATGCCGGAGGTGACCCAATGATTGCCGCGGTGATTCGTGCTTCATTACGTAACCGGCTGCTGGTGATCCTGGCGGCACTGATTATGGCCGGGTGGGGCTGGTGGGCGGTGCAACGTGCGCCGCTGGATGCGCTTCCCGATCTTTCTGATGTGCAGGTTATTGTCAAAGCCAGCTATCCCGGCAAAGCGCCACAGGTGATAGAGGATCAGGTGACCTGGCCGCTGACCACATCGATGCTCTCTGTGCCGGGGGCTAAAACGGTGCGCGGCTTTTCCATGTTTGGTGATGCCTATGTCTACGTGCTGTTTGAAGATGGCACGGACTTGTACTGGGCTCGCTCCCGCGTGCTGGAGTATTTAAGCCAGGTGCAGTCGCAATTTCCGGCGGGAGTGAAAGTCTCGCTGGGGCCAGACGCCACCGGAGTGGGCTGGATTTACGAGTACGCCCTTGTCGATCGCAGCGGAAAACACAGCCTGGCAGACCTGCGAGCTATTCAGGACTGGACGCTGAAGTTTGAGCTTAAAACCGTGCCGAACGTGTCGGAAGTCGCCAGCATTGGCGGGATGGTGCGTCAGTATCAGATTGTGGCCGATCCCGCCAGGATGCGTGCGCTGAACATTACGCATAGCCAGCTTTCCAGCGCAGTGCAGGCGGCCAACAAAGAGAGTGGCGGCGCATTGCTGGAAATGGGTGAGGCTGAGTATATGGTGCGCACCACCGGCTATTTGCGGTCGCTGGATGATTTTCGCAACGTGGTGATCGCCAGCCGGGACGGGGTGCCAGTGCTGCTAAAAGACGTCGCGACCATTGGATTTGGCCCGGAAATTCGCCGGGGTGTCGCAGAGCTAAATGGTGAGGGCGAGGTTGCCGGTGGCGTGGTCGTGATGCGCTATGGGCAGAATGCGCTGGACACCATTCACGCAGTGAAAGCAAAGCTCAGTGAATTGCAGAAAACGTTGCCAGAAGGGGTGGAAATTGTCCCGGTCTATGACCGCTCAACCCTGATTGAAGAGTCGGTTAAGACGCTGACACATAAGCTGCTGGAAGAGTTTGCGGTCGTGGTAGTGGTATGTGCGCTGTTTTTATTCCATTTCCGTTCGGCGCTGGTGGCCATCGTCTCTTTACCGTTGGGGATCCTGGGTGCATTTGTGGTGATGCACTATCAGGGGATCAACGCGAACATCATGTCGCTTGGCGGGATCGCTATTGCTATCGGGGCGATGGTCGACGCCGCGATTGTGATGATTGAAAACATGCACAAAGTGCTGGAGCAATGGCGGCATGATAACCCGGATAAAACACCGTCGTCCGGGGATTACTGGCACCTTGCGGAGCGCGCCGCCGTGGAAGTCGGTCCGGCTCTGTTTTGCAGCCTGCTTATCATCACCTTGTCGTTCATTCCGGTGTTTTCGCTCGAGGCGCAGGAAGGGCGAATGTTTTCCCCGCTGGCGTTTACCAAAACCTGGTCAATGGCGGTGGCGGCAGGGCTTGGCATTACCCTGGTGCCGGTGCTGATGGGCTATTTTATTCGCGGCCAAATCCCTGATGAAAAAGCCAACCCCATCAACCGGGTGCTGATCCGTCTGTATGAACCTTTGTTGGATAAGGTGCTTTCATTCCCGAAAACCACGCTGATGCTGGCGTTTGCGCTTTTGGTGGCGACACTCTGGCCGTTAAGCCGCCTGGGAAGTGAGTTTATGCCACCTCTGGATGAAGGGGATTTGCTGTATATGCCATCCACGCTGCCAGGCATTTCCGCCCGCGAGGCTTCGCGGTTGTTGCAGCAAACAGATCGCCTGATTAAAAGCGTACCGGAAGTGGAAAGCGTATTTGGTAAGGCCGGAAGGGCAGAATCGGCAACCGATCCGGCGCCGCTCACCATGCTGGAAACGACTATCCACTTTAAGCCGCGTGATCAGTGGCGCCCGGGAATGACAACGCAAAAACTGGTCGAGGAGCTGGATAAAACGGTGTCCGTCCCCGGCATTGCTAACGTGTGGGTTCCCCCTATTCGTAACCGACTGGATATGTTGGCCACCGGGATCAAAAGCCCGGTAGGCATTAAGGTGAACGGCAATAACATTGCGGATATCGAGCGGGTCGCCCAGCAGATTGAACAGGTGGTGAAGCAGGTGCCAGGCGTCACTTCGGCCCTGGCGGAACGTCTGGCGGGTGGGCGCTATGTGGATATTCGTATCGACAGGCAAAAGGCTGCGCGATACGGCGTGTCCGTTGATGAACTACAAAGCATGGTTTCTACCTTAGTGGGTGGCGATAACATTGGCGAAGTCATTCAGGGGCGTGAGCGTTATCCCATCAACCTGCGCTACCCGCGAGACCTTCGTGATAATGTGGATAAACTGCGCGTCTTACCCGTGATCGCCGCGAACGGCAGCCAGATTGCGCTTGGCGAGCTGGCGGATATCGTGGTGACGGAAGGCCCGCCAATGTTGAAAAGTGAAAATGCGCGACTGTCTAACTGGATTTATGTCGACCTGCGCGGGCGAGATCTGAAGTCAGCGGTAGATGAAATGCAAAAGCGGGTGGCGGAGCAGGTTGTTTTACCGCAGGGCGTGTCTCTCTCCTGGTCCGGACAATTCGAATATCTTGAGCGGGCCACGGCGAAGCTAAAAATAGTCCTGCCAGTGACTCTCATGATTATATTTATACTGCTTTGGTTAACCTTTAAACGCGTTTCAGATGTCCTGATAATAATGGGGACATTACCGTTTGCACTTATTGGGGGCGTGTGGTTGCTGTGGCTGCTTGAATATAATCTGTCGGTGGCGGGGGCGGTAGGATTTATCGCGCTTTCCGGTGTCGCGGCAGAATTTGGCGTAATAATGGTGCTCTATTTAAATCATGCGCTGGATAAGTACCGTCTGCGGGAACCTGACGGCGGAAGTGCAATGGTTATGCGTGCTATCCATGAAGGAGCTGTGCTTCGCGTTCGCCCGAAAGTAATGACTGTTGCCACCATCATGGCAGGGCTGCTGCCGATTATGTGGGGGGGAGGCAGCGGCTCGGAGGTGATGCAACGCATCGCGGCGCCAATGATAGGCGGGATGGTGACTGCGCCATTGCTGTCAATGCTGGTTATTCCTGCGCTGTATAAATTGTTACATCGACGTTAAATATGCATCCTGTATGCGCTTATTCAGGCATACAGGACGACTCAACTTAAGAATATTCCCAGAACGAGTGGTGTTAATTAGGAATAACGCTGATGTCGTTAAGTTATCATTCAACTATTCTATGGTAAACTTTGCCTCGAATACTAAGAATGGTAATTGCATTGTGATCGTACGAAATAAGTTTTACTTGATTTTATTGTTTATTTTTGGGCAGTTAACATTTTCTTCTGTTGCTATGGCAGAAGAAGGCGCAGCGGATAAAGGCTGGTTCTCAACTTTTACGGATAACGTCGCGCAAACCTGGAAGGAGCCAGAGCACTATGATCTGTATATTCCGGCAATAACGTGGCACGCGCGTTTTGCGTATGACAAAGAAAAGACTGACAAATACAACGAGCGCCCGTGGGGTGCTGGTTTTGGTCAGTCCCGCTGGGACGAAAAAGGGAACTGGCACGGCATCTACCTGATGGCCTTTAAAGATTCCTTTAACAAGTGGGAACCGATAGGTGGCTACGGTTGGGAGAAAACCTGGCGACCATTAGCAGACGATAACTTCCACGTGGGTCTGGGCTATACCGCAGGGGTTACCGCACGCGATAACTGGAAATACATTCCTATTCCGGTGATCTTGCCGCTGGCGTCCATTGGCTATGGTCCGGCAACGTTCCAGATGACGTATATTCCAGGGACTTACAACAACGGTAACGTTTACTTCGCGTGGATGCGTTTTCAGTTTTAACTGAAAAAACTTTACATGATGGCGAAAAAACGTACTGCCTTTGAATCATAAAGGATAAAAATCCGTCAGTGAAAATTAACGCGACTTTTGTCACTTTTTATCAAAGATCCGCTGGACAAAACGTCCCACAATTGTTGTACTGATACCCGACACAGCATTTGTGTCGTTTTTTAATGTAAAGGTAATTTTGATGTCTAAGATTAAAGGTAACGTTAAGTGGTTTAATGAGTCCAAAGGATTCGGTTTCATTACTCCAGAAGATGGCAGCAAAGACGTGTTCGTACACTTCTCTGCAATCCAGACTAATGGTTTCAAAACCCTGGCTGAAGGTCAGCGCGTTGAGTTTGAAATCACTAACGGTGCCAAAGGCCCTTCTGCTGCTAACGTAATCGCTCTGTAATTCAGACGCGTCAGCAAGAATTTCAAAACCCGCTCATTGAGCGGGTTTTTTTCGTTTTAAATCAGCCAAGAAAATAAATTTTCAGAAAGCTGGCGATGATCAGCACGCTCAGCAACACCATTCCTGCGCTCATCAAACTGTCTTTCATTTCGTCACCCTCGTTCAGTATTGCAACCAGAGTGACAGAGAAAAGTTAAGCCAACATTAACGCTCCCGACGTTATTGCGGGCTGGCGGAGGAAAATAACCAAAATGCGATTGCCGTCATCGCAAATGAACCCAGCATGTTGACCGCAATGTTGGTCAATGCCCAGGTGAATCGCCCTTCCTGGAACAGGAACACCACCTCAGCGGAGAAGGTAGAGAATGTTGTCAGGCCGCCACAGAAACCGGTGGTGATCAAAACCTTCCACATCGGGTCGATATTCGTCATTCGGTTGAACCAGGCCAGCCCCATACCAATGATAAATGCGCCAATCAGGTTAGCGGCAAGGGTGCCCATAGGGATTGCCTGATGCAGCGGATTAAACCGCATACTTAAGAACCACCGCGCAACGCTTCCTGTACCACCACCGATAAAAACGGCTAAAAGTAGTTGTAACACGCTAAATACCTGCTATTTGATGTGTAAGAGCATCGAGTTTAACGCTGATGATGAGTGAGGGACAAATATGTATGTTGCGGTAGGGCAGTTTGCGGTAACGCCGCGCTGGGAAGAAAATGCGCAAAAATGCGTGGCCCTGATGGCTCAGGCGCGGCAGAAGGGGGCATCGTTGCTGGTGCTGCCTGAAGCGCTGCTGGCACGTGATGATAACGACCCGGATATGTCGGTGAAATCAGCTCAGCCGCTGGATGGCGGTTTCTTGCAGCTGTTGCTTCATGAAAGCGCCGGTAATCAACTGACCACGGTGCTGACTATCCATGTTCCGTCTTCGCCGGGAAGGGCAGTGAACACCCTTGTAGCGATTCGTGACGGTGCGATTATCGCAAGCTACGCTAAATTACATCTCTACGATGCATTCAGTATTCAGGAGTCACGCCTGGTTGACCCTGGCGATGTCATGCCGCCATTGATTAACATCAGCGACCTGAACATCGGGTTGATGACCTGCTACGATTTACGTTTTCCTGAGATGGCATTGAGCCTGGCTCTTAAAGGTGCTGATGTGTTGGTATTGCCTGCTGCGTGGGTTAAAGGCCCGCTTAAAGAGCACCACTGGGCAACGCTGCTTGCCGCCCGTGCGCTCGACACCACATGTTACATGGTGGCTGCCGGAGAGTGCGGGAATAAGAATATTGGCCAGAGCCGGGTTGTTGATCCGCTGGGGGTAACGGTCGCCGCGGCTGCGGAAGCTCCGACCTTGCTGATGACTGAGATATTTTCAGCCCGAATAGCTCTTGCGCGCCAGCAATTACCTGTTCTGCAAAATCGCCGGTTTGCGCCACCGCAATTATTCTGATGTTTTTTTCAACAGTGCTTGATTCACCTTGTTACAGATTGTTATTGTGTGCGCGCGTCAAATGACCGTTAATAAGATCAGGTTTTTTGGCGCTGAATGCAGCCTGTTTTATGTAAAGAAGGTATCTATGGGTGAGATTAGTATTACCAAACTGCTGGTGGTTGCCGCACTGGTCGTCCTGCTGTTTGGTACCAAGAAGTTACGCACGCTGGGTGGTGACCTGGGTGCAGCAATTAAAGGCTTCAAGAAAGCGATGAATGACGATGATGCGGCTGCGAAGAAAAGCGCCGAGGATGACGTCCCTGCTGAGAAGCTTTCTCACAAAGAGTAAGAGCATTGCCTGAGGGCTTGCGAAAAAAAACCGGCTCAATGGCCGGTTTTTTTATGACGTAACTGTAAATAAATATTTCTATATTATTTAACTTCTTCGCCTTTCGCCTGCATATCAGCGTGGTATGACGAGCGAACAAACGGGCCGCAGGCTGCATGGGTAAAGCCCATTGCCATTGCTTCGGCTTTCATTTCATCGAACTCATCCGGGCTAACATAACGCTGCACTGGCAGGTGATGGCGGCTAGGTTGCAGATACTGGCCCAGCGTCAGCATGGTAACGCCATGACGGCGCAGATCGCGCATCACTTCGATGATCTCGGCATTGGTTTCACCGAGGCCAACCATCAGGCCTGACTTGGTTGGGATATGCGGGTGCGCTTCTTTAAAACGCTCCAGCAGCTTCAGGGACCAGTTGTAATCTGCACCAGGGCGAACCTGACGGTAGATACGCGGTACGTTTTCCAGGTTGTGGTTGAACACATCCGGCGGCGTTGCGGTCAGGATATCCAGCGCGCGATCCATACGTCCACGGAAGTCCGGTACCAGCGTTTCGATTTTAATGTTTGGACTTTTCTCACGGATAGCAGTGATACAGTCAGCAAAGTGCTGAGCACCGCCATCACGCAGATCGTCACGGTCAACAGAGGTAATGACCACATAGCGCAGCGCCATGTCAGCAATCGTCTGAGCCAGTTTTTGCGGTTCGTTAGCGTCAGGCGCAACAGGGCGGCCATGTGCTACGTCGCAGAACGGACAGCGGCGGGTACAAATTGCACCCAGGATCATAAAGGTCGCTGTGCCGTGGTTGAAACATTCAGCAAGGTTGGGGCAAGAGGCTTCTTCACAGACAGAGTGAAGGCCATTTTTACGCATCGCCGCTTTGATCCCCTGGATACGCGAAGAGTCTGCCGGAAGTTTGATTTTCATCCATTCCGGTTTTCTTAACAGCGCTTCGCGCTCTGTAGCCACGTTTTTAACCGGGATAAGGGCCATTTTATCGGCATCGCGGTATTTAACACCGCGTTCCATCACAATGGGTTTACTCATAGCGTGCGTGTTCCAGTTGCGAATATCGAAGGAAAGCGTTTCAATTCAAGGGAATGTTGTATTTATCAACTATTTTTGAACGAACGACAGGCAGTATATCATTGAAACGGTCGATAAAGCAGCCTGCCAGGTCGCCAAATTGTAAAATAGTTGTTGTTTTGTGCCTTTTGCCCCGCACCTGGCAGGGGCTTGTACTGAATGGGGTTGTCAGAAGGCCTGACGGATGACGTTAATGACAGTCTCGAGTACCGGATCGCGCAGGCTGAGTTTGTTGTAATGCAGAGAAATTTCAACAGATTCAGTGTTCAGCTGCGGTAAGGTGATGCTCTCCAGCGGCCAGCATTTGCACAGCAGGGAGAACAGTCGGGCAGGCATAACGCAAAGCATATCGCTGCTGCTAATCAGTGACGCCATCGTAAACATATTGTAACTGCTGAAGCTCACCTGACGTTCCGGGAAAATCTCGTCTAAGCGCTGACGCAGAACGTTCATGCTTTGCCCTTCGGTCATGAACGATGAATGCTCATAGCCGCGTAAGTTCTCCAGCGTCAGGGGGTGGCTGAGCACCGGGTGATGCTGGCGACACACCAGCGTCAGGCTGTCAG
Source organism: Enterobacter sp. Tr-810 (assembly GCF_011752765.1). NCBI lineage: Bacteria > Pseudomonadati > Pseudomonadota > Gammaproteobacteria > Enterobacterales > Enterobacteriaceae > Enterobacter > Enterobacter sp. Tr-810. Next base: position 383,456 of record NZ_VWWW01000003.1, read on the forward strand.
CATAGAGGACGTTCTGCCCCAGTGCTCTGGCGTTAAAATTATTGCTGTCGATAATCAGGTCGGTCTGGAATTGCGAGAGCTGAATTTCAGGCTCACTGACGGGAACATTACGCAGCAGTAGCTGTGGTGCGTGTTGTTTCACCGCCTGATAGATGATGGGCATGACCAGAACGCCAACAGAAGGGGATGTACCGATGGTAATCGTTCTCTGCTTATCGTAGCTTCCGGTCAGGTCCAGCGCGCCCAGAATCGATTCCAGCCCCTGGCTGATGTACTCATGCAGGTGGGTCGCATAGGCTGTAGGCGTCACGCCCTGGCCTTTACGGATAAATAAGGGATCGGGAAATATAGCGCGCAATTTCTGAATTGACTGGCTAATTGCAGAGGGCGTGAGATTAAGAATTTTCGCAGCGTTAACGATACCCTTGTGGACATATACTGCCTCAAAAATAGTCAGTAAATTGAGATCAATATTACGTAATGTCCGAAAAATTTGCGGTTTATCTTCACTACCGGGTTCATTCAGGCGTTTTGCTGGTAAATTATTATACTCCACGCTTTCACTCCGTATTCATTCACAATATGAATGATAGTTGAAATTATTTATTATGCCTGTAGAGATTCGTAAAGTGTTTTGTAGGCGCCACTTGTTTTTCAAAAACAAACAGTTGTGTGATTATCACGCAAGCTACATGAGCCTCTCAATCAGCTCTGGCTGTGGGCTAAATAATTTATAGCGCTAATATGTGGGCGCGTTCAGGCGCTTCGAAAATATAGAATCTGCGGATTATTGTAAAGCGTAAAAGCGGGAAATAAGTGATGGCTCGTCAAATAATCAAGCCATCATGTATGATATATTAAGCAGGGATATATTCGTGAGGTGGATTGTTAAGTAGTGCTAACAAGTTGCTCAACAGTACCGGTCTAATAATATCAGGTGTGGCTGTTTCGACCCACTGACGCATTTGCGTCATTTCCATTCCGGCATATCCACATGGGTTGATGCGTAAGAACGGTGCGAGATCCATATTAATATTTAACGCCAGCCCGTGGAACGAGCAGCCCTTACGGATCCGCAGACCCAGCGAGCAGATCTTCATTTCTCCAACGTATACGCCTGGCGCATCAGCCCGGGGATGGGCATCTATGCCATATTCCGCCAGTGTGTTCACTACGGTTTGTTCCAGCAGTGTGACCAGTTCACGTACGCCAAGTTTTCTGCGTTTCAGGTTCAGCAGGACATACATTACCTGCTGGCCTGGGCCGTGATAGGTGACTTGCCCACCGCGATCGCTCTGAATAACCGGAATGTCTCCAGTCGTCAGCAGATGTTCTGCTTTGCCAGCCTGTCCCTGAGTAAACACCGGCAGATGTTCCACCAGCCAGATTTCATCAGGTGTCGTTTCATCGCGAGAATCGGTGAAATCATGCATGGCCTGGGAGACAGGCTCGTAAGGTTGCAGCCCGAGTTGGCGGACAAGAATTTTATCCTGGTACAAAACTGTGTCTCCGAAGACAAGGGAGAAAAGGTGAGGGGATTATATCACAGCGGGGAGAGGGGTTACCCGGCAAACCGGGTAACCACAGAGGGACTACAGCACCATACGAACAATTTCGATATTGCCGAGCTCTTCGTACAGCGTCTCAACCTGCTCAATGTGCGTGGCAGTGATGGTAATAGAAACCGAGTGGTAGTTGCCCTTGCTGCTTGGTTTTACTGACGGAGAGTAGTCGCCCGGCGCATGGCGCTGTACCACTTCAACCACCTGATCAACCAGCTCAGGTTTCGCCAGACCCATTACTTTGTAAGTAAATGAGGTAGGGAATTCAAGCAGTTCGTTAAGTTTGGTTTTCATGTCAGCTCCGGCGTAACGTCAAAAAATAATAACTCCCACGTCAGGTGGGAGTTATCAGGATAGTTAGTATATGGGGATCAAAATCACACTTTCAAGTGTTCAATTTTTATCCAAACCAGTGATGGAACATCAATTTAATGTAATCAATGATTTTGCCGAAGAAATTGCCTTCCGGAATTTCTTGCAACACCACCAGTGGGCGCTGATCGATGGTTTTGCCATCCAGCTGGAAGTTAATGGTGCCCACAACCTGGTTTTTCTGAAGCGGAGCATGGAGCTCAGTGCTATTCAGCACGTAGCTGGCTTTCAGATCCTTCATGCGACCGCGTGGAATGGTCAGATACAGATCTTTGTCCACGCCCAGGGAGGCACGATCGTTGTCACCAAACCAGACAGGCTCAGAAGCAAATTCTTTACCTGCTTTCAGTGGGTTCACGGTTTCGAAGAAACGGAAGCCCCAGGTCAGCAGTTTTTTGCTTTCGGTTTCACGACCTTTAAAGGTGCGGCCACCCATAACGGCAGAAATCAGGCGCATCTGGCCTTCAGTGGCAGAGGCAACCAGGTTATAACCCGCTTTATCGGTGTGACCGGTCTTGATGCCGTCTACGTTCAGGCTGTTGTCCCACAGCAGACCGTTACGGTTGGTCTGGCGGATACCGTTGAAGGTAAACTCTTTTTCTTTATAGATGGAGTATTCGTTAGGCACGTCGCGGATCAGCGCCTGACCAATCAACGCCATATCACGCGCGGAGCTGTACTGGCCATCAGCATCCAGGCCGTGAACGGTCTGGAAGTGGCTGTTTTTCAGGCCCAGAGCGGTCACGTAGCTGTTCATCAGGCCAACAAACGCGTCCTGACTACCGGCAGCAAAGTCGGCCATTGCCACGCAGGCATCGTTACCGGATTGCAGGTTGATACCACGGATCAGCTGAGATACAGGAACCTGCATTCCAGGTTTCAGGAACATCAGCGATGAACCTTTGAACACCGGGTTACCGGTCGCCCAGGCATCGTTACCGATGGTCACCAGATCGCTTTCTTTGAACTTACCGGCTTTCATTGCCTGGCCGATAACGTAGCTGGTCATCATTTTGGTCAGACTGGCCGGATCGCGGCGGGCGTCGGCATTCTGTTCTGCCAGAACTTTGCCAGAGTTGTAATCGATCAGGATGTAGGATTCCGCGTCGATTTGCGGAACGCCAGGGATCATGGTCTTGATATTCAGGTCATCGGCGTGAGCGGCAGAGAGTGCAGCTGCGCAAAGGGCCGTGGTCAGCGCCATGCGCTGCACAAAACGAGCAGAAAAAGTGGTCTTCATGGTCAGAACTACGACATCCGTGATGGAATTAAAAAAAGTGCCTTACTATAGCAAATGCTATACAGGCAGGCATCCGACTTTCAGTGCGAGTTTGTGAATGTTAGTTACACAAACCGACAATTCGGATACCGCCGATGAGTTATTTCGCAACAGCGATAAACGATTGCAATTGCGCTTCGCTTTGCAGGCGTTGTTGCAGGGCGGACGCCTGAGATTTGCTGGCAAACGGCCCCATCTGGATACGCCAGACTGCACCATTTTGCTCAACGCGTCCTGGCACGCTGAATTGCTGACTCAAACGCTGTTGATACTGTTTTGCACGCGCCTGGTCACTTACTGCACCTACCTGTACGACAAAACCACCGCTGGCAGCCGCTGGTGCAGCGACTTCCGCGCTCTGGGTTGTCGCCGGAGCTGTCACCGGGGCGGGCTGTGTTACGGGCGCAGCAACGACCGGTGCGGGTGTTGGCTCGCTACCTTCCAGTACACCCGCCGCTAAGGTTGTCGGCGCACCGAGGAAACCGCTGCTCTTCACTGGCGCGCCAGTGCTGTCATCGCTCTGCAAGGTATCATTGCTGATTGCACGGACTTCACCCTGAGGTGCAGCAGGTTCAGCCGGAGAGGATGCGCCACCCATACCACCGCTTAAGTCCGGGCGTGAAGGAAGGGCATAGGTCTGCTTGGCAACGGTTGTACAGGCTGTACCCGGGCCAGACAGCGTACCATCCTGCGCCACGATGATTGGATCGATACGCACTTTGGTGTTGTTCGACGTGTTCAGACGGTCAGCGGCAGCACGTGACAGTGAAATCACCCGGTCGTTACCGTAAGGACCGCGATCGTTGATGCGCACGACGATCATACGACCATTCGCCAGGTTTGTGATACGGGCATAGCTTGGGATCGGCAGCGTCGGGTGTGCTGCGGTGATCTGCGCGGGATCGAACGTTTCGCCCGATGCCGTCAGGTTGCTACCTGGCTCTGCATCGTAGATGGCGGCAAAACCGGCCTGGCTAAAGCGCGACGGGTCTTGCACAATTTTGTAGCTCTTGCCATCGCGCTGATAATCCTGATTTGCCGTTGCGTTCAGCGGTTCATAACTCGGATCGGCGCCGCTGATTTCAACAATCGGGCCATTACAGACCGCAGGCTGCGGCGGCGCGACGGTCGCCTGCTGCTGACCATCATCACTTGAACAGGCTGCAAGCAAACTTGCTGCGATGCAGATACCCAGCCACTGCTTACGCATTGCGATCCCCTTATTTTTATACGCTTTTGGACAACATTTTTCTGTGGGTATGGATCGACATCACGATACCAAACCCGGCCATCAACACGATCAGTGCCGAGCCCCCGTAACTGACCAGCGGCAGCGGTACGCCTACAACCGGCAGAATACCACTCACCATACCAATATTTACGAAGACATAAACGAATAAAATCAACATCAACCCGCCGGCCATCACGCGGCCAAACGTGGTTTGCGCGCGTGCCGCAATCCAGAGCCCACGCATGATAAGCAGCACGTAGAGCGCCAGCAGGATTAAGATGCCAACCAGCCCCAGCTCTTCGGCCAGTACCGCAAAGATAAAGTCGGTGTGGCGCTCTGGTAAGAATTCAAGCTGTGATTGCGTACCGTGGAGCCAGCCTTTACCGCGCAGACCGCCGGAGCCAATCGCAATCTTCGACTGAATAATATGATAGCCCGCACCCAGCGGATCGGTTTCCGGGTCGAGAAGCATCATCACGCGCTGGCGCTGGTAATCATGCATCAGGAAGAACCAGAGGATCGGGATGAAGGCGGCAATCAGCACAACCGCGATACCAATCAAACGCCAGCTCAGCCCCGACAGGAACAGCACAAACAGACCGGACAGCGCGATAAGAATCGAGGTTCCAAGGTCAGGCTGTGCGGCAACCAGTAAGGTTGGCAGGAAAATCAGCACCAGCGCGATGGCGGTGTTTTTTAATGAAGGCGGGCAGACGTCGCGGTTGATAAAGCGCGCCACCATCAGAGGCACGGCGATTTTCGCTATCTCTGACGGCTGGAAGCGGACTATGCCCAGATCCAGCCAGCGCTGCGCACCTTTGGAAATCGCACCGAAGGCATCTACCGCCACTAGCAGGACAATACAGAAAATATACAGATAAGGCGCCCAGCCTTCATAGACGCGCGGCGGGATTTGCGCCATCACGACCATAATCACCAGACCCATTGCGATCTGGCCGATTTTGCGTTCCATCATGCCGATGTCCTGGCCGCTGGCGCTCCAGATAACCAGGGCGCTATAGACCAGCAGAGCCAGCAGGATCAGCAGCATGGCAGGGTCGATGTGGATTTTATCCCACAGCGATTTTTTATTTGGATTATCCGTCATGATTATTGGTCCTCCGCCGCAGCGGATGCCGGGTTTTCAGTCGGCAATTCAGTGTTGTTGTCACCCAGCATAATATGGTCGAGGATTTGGCGCATGATCGTACCAACAGCCGGGCCAGCGCCGCCGTTCTCCAGGATCATCGCCACCGCAACCTGCGGGTTATCATAGGGGGCAAACGCCGTCATGAGCTTGTGGTCACGCAGACGCTCAGCAATTCGGTGCGCGTTATAGGTTTCGTTCGCCTTCAGGCCAAATACCTGCGCGGTACCGGATTTAGCAGCCACTTTATACGGTGCACCGGCGAAGTATTTATGGGCCGTACCGTTCGGACGGTTGGCTACGCCGTACATACCGTCTTTCGCTATTTCCCAGAAACCAGAGTGAATATCCCCAACCGGCGTTTCATGTGGCTGGTTCCACGGCACTTTCTTACCGTCTTCCACCGTGCTCATAAGCAGGTGTGGCACTTTTACCACGCCATCGTTGATGAGGATCATCATCGCTTTGTTCATCTGCAACGGCGTTGCCGTCCAGTAGCCCTGGCCGATACCCACAGGAATGGTATCACCCTGATACCACGGCTTTTTAAAGCGCTTCAGCTTCCACTCACGGGTTGGCATGTTGCCAGAGCGCTCTTCCGACAGGTCAACACCGGTGTAATGTCCGTAGCCGAACTTACTCATCCACAGTGACAGACGGTCAATCCCCATGTCATAGGCGACCTGGTAGAAGAAAGTATCCGCCGACTCTTCCAGTGATTTCGTGACGTTCAGATGACCGTGGCCCCATTTTTTCCAGTCACGGTAGCGTTTATCGGAACCCGGCAACTGCCACCAGCCAGGGTCAAACAGGCTGGTATTACGGTTAATGACGCCCGCGCTCAGAGCCGAAACAGCCACATACGGTTTAACCGTTGAGGCCGGAGGGTAAACCCCCTGGGTCGCACGGTTGACCAACGGCGTGTTCGGGTCGTTCAGCAGGCCAGAGTAGTCTTTGCTGGAGATCCCATCGACAAACAGGTTCGGGTCGTAGCTTGGCATCGACACCATCGCCAGGATGCCGCCACTGCGAGGGTCGGTGACGACAACCGCGGCACGGCTGCCTGCCAGCAGGGTTTCGATATATTGTTGCAGTTTCAGATCGAGCGTCAGGTAAACGTCGTGTCCCGCCTGCGGAGGCACTTCTTTCAGCTGGCGGATCACGCGTCCACGGTTATTGACTTCAACTTCTTCATAACCGGTCTGGCCGTGCAGGACGTCTTCGTAATAGCGCTCAATCCCCAGCTTACCGATATCGTGCGTTGCGGCGTAGTTCGCCAGCTTGCCGTCTTTATCGAGTCTGTCGACGTCTTTATCGTTAATTTTGGATACGTAGCCAATAACGTGCGTCAGGGCCGAACCGAAAGGGTAGAAGCGGCGTTTATAGCCTTTAACTTCAACACCGGGGAAGCGATACTGGTTTACCGCAAAACGCGCAACCTGGACTTCCGTCAGGTTCGTTTTTACCGGAATGGAGGTGAAACGGTGTGAACGTGCGCGCTCTTTTTTGAACGCTGCGATATCGTCATCGTTAAGGTCGACAACGCTTTTTAGCGCATCCAGCGTATCCTGCACATTGTCCACTTTCTCCGGCATCATCTCGATTTGGTAGATGGTACGGTTAAGTGCAAGCGGCGTGCCGTTACGATCGTAAATAATGCCGCGGCTTGGGGCGATGGGAACCAGTTTGATACGGTTTTCGTTGGAACGCGTCTGGTAATCGGTAAAGCGGACAATTTGCAGATTATAAAGGTTGGCGATCAGCACGCCGGTAAGCAGCAAAATCCCCGTAAAGGCGACCAGCGCCCGGCGCACAAACAGCGCGGACTCAGCCGTATAGTCGCGAAAAGAATTCTGTAGTTTCATCCGCTGCTTAATCTACCCTGGTCAGTCACTACTCGCGGTGATATGGGTGGTTGGTAGTAATGCTCCACGCGCGATACAAGCTTTCTGCCACCAGTACCCGAACAAGCGGGTGGGGGAGAGTCAGCGCGGAGAGAGACCAACTTTGTTCTGCGGCCGCTTTACAGGCAGGGGATAACCCTTCTGGCCCGCCAATCAACAGACTGACGTCACGACCATCCTGCTTCCAGCGCTCCAGCTCGTGCGCCAGTTGCGGCGTATCCCAGGGTTTACCTGGAATATCGAGGGTGACGATGCGGTTTTTGCCTGCGGCAGCCAGCATCAGTTCTCCCTCTTTCTCGAGAATACGTTTGATATCTGCGTTCTTGCCGCGCTTTCCTGCTGGGATCTCCACCAGTTCGAACGGCATATCTTTCGGGAAACGACGCAGATATTCAGTAAAACCCGTTTGTACCCAGTCTGGCATTTTTGTGCCGACGGCTACTAGCTGCAACTTCACGCATTAACCCCAGAGTTTTTCCAGCTCATACAGGCGACGGCTCTCTTCCTGTAAAACATGGACAATAACATCGCCGAGATCGACAACAACCCAGTCAGCGGTGGCTTCGCCTTCAACACCAAACGGCAACAGGCCCGCCATACGCGATTCCTGAACCACATGGTTGGCAATTGACACCACATGGCGAGTCGATGTACCGGTGCAAATGATCATGCAATCGGTGATGCTGGATTTACCCTTAACGTCGATAGCGATGATGTCCTGACCTTTCAGGTCATCAATTTTGTCGATAACAAAATCCTGGAGTGCTTTACCCTGCAAGTTTTCCCCCTGGGTGAATGAGATTGTGCAACTATGAATTCGTGGCCAGACAGTATACCTGAACTGACGCCAGTGTCGGGACAAATGTCACCGGCCGGGCTTTTGAAGGCGGGTATCATCCCACCCTCCGCCTGAGATTGCATCGCCATTTTTGTAAAACAATTTCTGTAAAGCAATGATCGGCGGGAAAGTCTGGCAGCGGAGAATATCAGCATGGTCAGGCCTGTCAAGGCAGGATAGCGAATAACAGGCTTTTTCCTGCATCATGCTTATTCTTCGGTACTTTTCTGATACAGCCCGTGCTGGTGAATATATGCCAGCACAGCCGTTGGCAGCAGGTCATCACAGGCGAGCCCTTGTTGCAGGCGTTCGCGAATAATGGTGGCTGAAATATCAAACCAGGGTGTTTCTGCCAGATAAATCTTCCCGGCAGGCTGATTATGGAGATCTTCTACATTGTCTGTCAGGTGCGCTTCCAGCCACTGCTGATGTTGTTCTTCCCGCATGGTCAGCGGATAACCCGGACGGCGGCAAACCAGCAGGTGACTGTTTTGCAGAATGGTTTCGTACTTATGCCAGTTGGGGAAATTGAGCAGAGAATCCTGGCCAATAATAAACGCCAGCGGCTGTTGCGGCCCTTTTTCGGCGCGCCATTCCTGCAACGTCTGGGATGTCCAGGAGGGCGTGTCGCGGCGCAATTCCCGCTCATCAAGCGTAAACAGCGGTTTATCCGCTATCGCCAGCGCCAGCATTTCTTTGCGCTGTTCGCTTGTGGCTTCCGGCTGAGGACGATGTGGCGGAACGTTATTTGGCATGATTATCACACGCTGCAAGCCTATCTGATTCGCCAGTATTTCCACCGGTTTTAGATGCCCGTAATGAACCGGGTCGAAGGTGCCGCCATACAGTGCCTGAAGAGAATGCATATTATCCATCGATAAAAACGTCTGCCAGCGCCTTGTGGCAAAGCAGCAGAGAAAGACTTTCCAGCTCAGCCCAGACCGACTGGCCATAATCCTGTTTTAGCGTCAGCTCGGCGCGCATCAGCAATTGTATGGCCTGGCGAAGCTGTTCATGACTCAGGCGGTTTATTGCCTCTGTGGTCATGGCGCGGCGGTTTTGCCACACGCGGTGCTTGTCGAACAGGGAACGCAGCGGCGTATGCGCAGACTGACGTTTCAGGTTAATCAGCAGTAACAGCTCGCGCTGAACCGTCCGCAGCAGGATAACCGGCTCACTGCCTTCAAGACGCAACTGCTGCAAAATATGCAGGGCGCGTTTACTCTTCGCCGACAGCAGGGCATCAACCCAGTGGAAAGGGGTAAAGTGCGCAGCATCATTCACCGCTTGCTCAACGCGCGGCAGAGTCAGTTTGCCATCGGGCCACAGCAAGGAAAGTCTGTCCAGCGCCTGTGCCAGTGCCAGCAGGTTACCCTCGTAGCAGTAGCAAAGCAGCTGATTGGCTGCATCATCCAGATGGAGATTGTGCTGTTTTGCCCGCGCGGCAACCCATTTTGGCAGATGTGCCTGTTCGGGTGTCTGACAGGTGATCAGTACGGAGTGCGCCGCGAGTTGGGTAAACCATGCCGCGTTTTCCTGGGCTTTGGTCAGCTTATTGCCGCGCACAATCAGCAGCAGGTCGCTGTGTAATAAACTCACCAGCGTCGCCAGTTGTTCATTGATGGCCGCGTTAGGGCCATTATCCGGCAGCAGGATCTGAATCGTCTGGCGCGATGCGAACAGGCTCATCGCCTGGCAAAGTGAGAAGAGGGCATTCCAGTCTGTGTTGTTATCAAGCTGGAAGGTGTGGTGTTCATCAAAGCCCTGCGCCGCCGCAGCCTGTTTGACGGCATCAAGACTTTCCTGAAGCAATAACGGATCGTTTCCGAGCAGCAGATACGCCGCGCGCAGCCCTTCATTGAGCTGCGCGCGGAGTTGTTCAGGATACAACCTGATCATCAGTTACCCATCGAGGTAGAAACCGGCAGCGCATTGGCATCCGGTTTATCGATGATATCAGCACCTTCTTTAGAAGTTGCCTCAATGCTAGGCAGTTTACGGATCAGCTGTTCTGCTGCTTTGTCGTACATTTCGTTAATGATAATTTGCTGCTCGGCGTCTTTGGCCAGCGCAGTTTGTGGGTTATCAAAGAACGAACGGTAGACCTTCGTGCTGATTGGATAAATGTCTTTACCCGGGATCAGTACAGCAGCGTTAACCGACATCACCATCTGGTACTCAGCGGTACGGCCGTCCTGGAAGATTGACGCCGTGTCTTTGCTCAGGGTCATGCCCAGAACACGCAGAGACGGTACATCCTGGCGCAGCGTTCCTTTCTCGATAAGCTCAACACCGTTCAGGCGCAGCTGGCTGCGAATTGCCCGGCTAAGCGGACCGTTCGGATCACCGGAATCGAAGATCATCGTTTTCATCTGGGCAGGCACTGCCGTGGTATTGCGCAGATGCCAGCCACAACCAGCGGTGACAAGCACCGCCAGAGATAAGAGTATTGTTGCCAGTTGTCGCACGTTTCCTCCCGCGCTTAGCCAACGACCAGATTCAGCAGTTTACCTGGTACGTAGATAACCTTACGTACGGTAACGCCCTCAAGATACTTCGCAACCAGATGTTCCTGACCCGCGCGCTCGCGAACCTGTTCTTCGGTCGCATCAACAGCCACGGTAATTTTACCGCGTACTTTGCCGTTTACCTGCACCACCACAAGCGTGGTGTTTTCCACCATGGCTGATTCGTCAGCAACCGGCCATGGCGCGTTGTCGATATCGCCTTCGCCTTTCAGTTCATGCCACAGCGTGAAGCTTGCGTGTGGTGTAAACGGGTTCAGCATCCGCACCACGGCCAGCAACGCTTCACGCATCAACGCGCGATCCTGCTCGCCTTCCTGTGGTGCTTTCGCCAGCTTGTTCATCAGTTCCATAATAGCCGCAATTGCGGTGTTGAAGGTCTGACGACGACCAATATCATCGGTCACTTTGGCAATAGTTTTATGAACATCACGACGCAGTGCCTGCTGATCTTCTGACAGTGCTGCCGCGTTCAGCGCAGGTGCATCACCCTGAGAGGTGTGCTCGTAAACCAGTTTCCAGACACGTTTCAGGAAGCGGTTAGCGCCTTCTACGCCAGATTCCTGCCACTCCAGCGTCATGTCAGCCGGGGAAGCAAACATCATAAACAGACGCACGGTATCAGCGCCATAACGCTCTACCATTTCCTGCGGATCGATGCCGTTGTTTTTGGACTTGGACATCTTGCTCATGCCGGTATACACCAGTTCATGACCTTCGCCGTCTTTGGCCTTCACAATGCGGCCTTTCTCGTCACGCTCAACAATCGCGTCTTTCGGAGAAACCCAGTTACGCTCGCCGTTCACGCCAACATAGTAGAAGGCATCTGCCAATACCATGCCCTGACACAGCAGCTGTTTTGCTGGCTCATCAGAGTTCACCAGGCCCGCATCACGCATCAGCTTATGGAAGAAGCGGAAGTAGAGCAGGTGCATGATCGCGTGTTCAATACCACCGATGTAGATGTCAACCGGCAGCCAGTAGTTAGCGGCTTTCGAGTCCAGCATCCCGTCCTGATACTGCGGGCAGGTGTAGCGCGCGTAATACCAGGAAGATTCCATGAAGGTGTCAAAGGTGTCGGTTTCACGCAGCGCAGGCTGGCCGTTCACGGTGGTTTTCGCCCACTCAGGATCGGCTTTGATCGGGCTGGTGATACCGTCCATGACCACATCTTCTGGCAGGATAACCGGCAGTTGATCTTCTGGCGTTGGCAGCACAGTGCCATCTTCCAGGGTGACCATAGGAATTGGTGCACCCCAGTAACGCTGACGGGAAACGCCCCAGTCGCGCAGACGGAAGTTCACTTTGCGCTCGCCAACACCTTTCTCTGCCAGTTTGTCGGCAATGGCGTTGAAGCCGTCTTCAAAGCTCAGACCGCTGAATTCACCAGAGTTAAACAGGGTGCCTTTTTCGGTCAGTGCCTGTTCAGACAGGTCAGGTTCAGAACCGTCAGCCGCCAGAATGACAGGCTTGATGGCCAGACCATATTTGGATGCAAACTCGTAGTCGCGCTGATCGTGGCCCGGAACGGCCATCACTGCACCTGTGCCGTACTCCATCAGAACGAAGTTTGCCGCCCAGACCGGAATCGCTTCGCCAGTCAGTGGGTGAATTGCTTTAAAGCCGGTATCAACGCCTTTTTTCTCCATCGTCGCCATGTCGGCTTCGGCCACTTTGGTTGTGCGGCATTCGTCGATGAAGGTAGCCAGTACCGGGTTATTTTCGGCAGCTTTCTGCGCCAGAGGGTGACCTGCGGCAACCGCCAGGTAGGTCGCGCCCATGAAGGTGTCCGGGCGAGTGGTGTAGACGGTCAGCGTTTGATCGTAGTTTTCAACGTTGAAGGTGATTTCCACGCCTTCAGAACGGCCGATCCAGTTACGCTGCATGGTTTTAACGGTATCAGGCCAGTGATCCAGATTATCCAGATCATTCAGCAGCTCATCAGCGTAAGCGGTGATTTTGATAAACCACTGTGGGATCTCTTTACGCTCAACTTTGGTGTCACAACGCCAGCAGCAGCCATCGATAACCTGTTCGTTCGCCAGAACGGTCTGGTCGTTCGGGCACCAGTTAACGGCAGAGGTCTTCTTGTACACCAGGCCTTTTTTGTACAGCTCGGTGAAGAATTTTTGCTCCCAGCGGTAGTATTCCGGGGTGCAGGTGGCCAGCTCGCGGCTCCAGTCGTAACCAAAGCCCAGCATTTTGAGCTGGTTTTTCATGTAGGCGATGTTGTCGTAGGTCCACGGCGCTGGCGCAGTGTTGTTTTTGACCGCGGCGCCTTCAGCAGGCAGGCCGAATGCATCCCAGCCGATAGGTTGCAGAACGTTTTTGCCCAACATGCGCTGGTAGCGTGCAATCACATCACCGATGGTGTAGTTACGCACGTGGCCCATGTGTAGTCGACCAGAAGGATAGGGAAGCATCGACAGGCAGTAATACTTCTCTTTGCTCTCGTCTTCGGTGACTTCAAAAGTGCGCTTCTCGTCCCAGTGTTGCTGGACTTTAGATTCTATCTCTTCCGGGCGGTATTGCTCTTGCATGGCAGCCAGTGGTCCTGTTTTCAATACAGCTACAAATGTAGCCAATGGATGTGGTATTTCAGATCCGCATAGCATAGCCCAAACATCCGCGTCAAAACAGCCTTTCACGCAAATGCGCTTTGCAGGAATTTACCGGGTCTGTGCTGCACCTGGCAAAGCGGCGATGAAATAAGGTCTACTATTAGAGATAGTTACTTACCCGGGAGGCAAAATGATGAACAAGGTTGCTCAATTTTACCGCGAACTGGTCGCCACACTCACGGAACGCCTGCGTAATGGTGAAAGAGATATTGATGCGCTGGTTGAACAGGCGCGAGTAAGAGTGATGCAAACGGGTGAGTTAACGCGAACCGAAGTGGATGAGGTGACGCGTGCCGTTCGGCGCGATCTGGAAGAGTTTGCGCGCAGCTATGAAGAGAGTCAGGACGAAATCACCGACAGCGTTTTTATGCGCGTGATTAAAGAGAGCCTGTGGCAGGAGCTGGTTGATATTACCGACAAAACCCAGCTGGAGTGGCGCGAGGTGTTTCAGGATCTCAACCATCATGGTGTGTACCACAGTGGTGAAGTGGTGGGGCTGGGAAATCTGGTGTGTGAGAAGTGCCATCACCACATTGCGGTTTATACGCCTGATGTGCTGCCGCGTTGCCCAAAATGCGGGCACGATCAGTTCCAGCGCCGGCCGTTTGAGCCCTAGGTAATAGCAAACGGCAACACAGTTGCCGTTTTTAGTGTTTGCTCCCTTTACCTGTGGGTTGAGGGAGCTGTCAGTGCTCGTATTTCTCTGTGTGGGTCCCTCAGCCCATGGGCATCAGGCCTCACGATAATATTTAAGTCTTTCCGCCAGCAAATCCACAAACGCTTGTCTGTCGACATCCACCATCAATGTCGTATTAGGCTTATTTCCGGTCAGCGAATAGTAATCTACCACCGTCATTCCCTGGGTGTATTTCCCTGCGGTTTCCACGCCTACCCAGCGTTCCACAGTGGTGAACATCTCAGGCTTCAAAAGCCAGGCAATGGTGCATGGGTCATGCAGCGGTGCCCCCTGGAATCCCCATTTTTCGTCTTTGTGGTACTCAAGGAAGAAGTCGAGCAGCTCAGCCACGGTTGTGGCGACAGGGTTACCAATGGCACGAAAACGCTCTGTATCTTCTGACATGATTTGTGCCCGATGGGTAACGTCCAGCCCCGCCATCACAATCGGTAAACCCGACTGGAAGACAATCTCTGCCGCTTCCGGGTCGACAAAAATGTTGAACTCCGCCGCAGGCGTCCAGTTCCCAAGCCCCATAGCCCCACCCATGATCACGATGCGGGCGATTTTCTTATGCAGTTCCGGGTGGCTGTTTAAGAGCAGCGCAACGTTGGTTTGCGGGCCGGTTGCTACCAGCGTCACGGGTTCAGCACTTTCGCGCAGCACCTTCGCCATCAGCTCAACGGCCGTGCAGTTTTGCGGCGCAAATCCTGGTTCCGGCAGTGCCGGGCCGTCAAGCCCTGATTCACCGTGCACATTGTCGGCAATGATCAGCTCGCGCATCAGCGGCTTAATCGCACCGCCTGCCACCGGAATATCCGTACGTTTTAACAGCGTGAGCATCCGCAACACGTTGCGCAGGGTTTTATCCGGGGTCTGGTTTCCGGCTGACGAGGTGACAGCTTTTAAGTCCAGTTCAGGGGAGGCAAGAGCAAGGACGAGGGCGATCGCGTCATCATGACCTGGATCGCAATCGAGAATGATTGGCAGTGCCATAGAGTTCTCCATTTTTAGCGTTATTTTGTGACAAGGGTAACGCTGCAATGTGACGCCGACGAGAAGAAGAGATGTAAAGCGTGAAGCAGTGCGCAATCCGCAGATTGCGCACTGAGAGGATTAATGCAGGATTTTGGCGAGGAAGTCTTTTGCGCGCTCAGATTTCGGGTTGGCGAAGAACTCTTCTTTCGGCGAGTCTTCTACGATCTTGCCTTCATCCATAAAGATCACGCGGTTGGCCACTTTACGGGCGAAGCCCATTTCGTGTGTCACCACCATCATCGTCATCCCTTCGTGGGCCAGTTCTACCATGACATCCAGCACCTCGTTGATCATTTCTGGATCGAGCGCAGAGGTGGGTTCATCAAAGAGCATAGCTACCGGATCCATACACAGCGCGCGGGCGATCGCCACACGCTGCTGCTGGCCGCCGGAGAGCTGCGCCGGGAATTTATCGGCATGAGCGGAAAGCCCCACGCGCTCCAGTAACTTCAGCCCTTTTTCGCGCGCGAGTTTTTTATCACGCTTAAGCACTTTTACCTGCGCCAGGGTCAGGTTTTCGATAATGGAGAGGTGCGGGAACAGCTCAAAATGCTGGAACACCATCCCGACGTGGGAGCGCAGTTGGGCCAGGTTGGTTTTCTTATCATTAACTTTGGTGCCGTTAACGAGGATCTCGCCTTGCTGCACCGGCTCCAGGCCGTTGACGGTTTTGATAAGCGTGGATTTACCGGATCCGGACGGTCCGCACACCACCACCACATCGCCTTTTTTCACTTCGGTGGAGCAGTCGGTCAGCACCTGAAAGTGCCCATACCATTTAGAAACATTTTTCAGGGAAATCATTATACAGTCCTTTTCTTCAGCCAGCTGACCAACAGCGACGCGCTTAAACTAATCACAAAATAGACCCCACCTGCGAAGAGAACCATCTCGACCTGCGTACCATCACGCTCACCGATGGTGGAAGCGGTACGGAAGAAGTCTGCCAGGCTGAGTACGTATACCAGAGAGGTATCCTGGAACAGCACGATGCCCTGAGTCAGCAGGAGTGGAACCATGGCGCGAAACGCCTGCGGCAGAATGATGAGCTGCATCGACTGCCAGTGAGTCATCCCCAGCGCCAGTGCAGCACTGGATTGCCCACGCGAAATGCTCTGGATACCGGCACGGATAATCTCTGAGTAATACGCGGCCTCGAACATGGAGAACGCCACCATCGCCGAGATCAGGCGGATGTCGGTTTTCGGTGACAGCCCCAGTACGTTCTGCAAGAAGCCTGGAACAATCAGATAAAACCACAGCAGCACCATCACCAGTGGAATGGAGCGGAAGACGTTAACGTAGGCGGTAGCAAACCAGGCGAACGGTTTAAAGCTCGACAGGCGCATGACCGCCAGCAATGTTCCCCAGACAATACCAATGACGATGGCGATGACGGTGATTTTTAAGGTAATCACCAGGCCATCCAGCAGGTATGGCATGGAAGGAACGATGGAACTCCAGTCAAAATCGTACATTATTTGCCTCCCAGATTGCCCGGCAGGCGAATTTTGCGTTCAACCAGGTTCATCACCAGCATGATGAAAGCGTTAATCAGAACATACGCGAGCGTTATTGCGGTGAAGGATTCCCACGCATGGGCGGAGTAATCCAGCAGCTTGCCTGCCTGTGCCGCCATATCAACCAGACCGATGGTGGAGGCGATGGCCGAGTTTTTTACCAGGTTCATCATCTCTGAAGTCATCGGTGGAACGATCACGCGGTAGGCGTTAGGCAGCAGCACATAACGGTAGGTTTGTGGCAGCGTCAAGCCCATCGCCAGACCAGCGTTCTTTTGTCCGCGCGGCAGGGACTGAATGGCTGCACGTACCTGCTCGCACACGCGGGCCGCGGTAAAAAGCCCCAGGCACAGCATTGAGGAGACAAAGAACTGAATGTTCGGATCCAGTTCTGACTTAAACCACATGCCAATATTTTCAGGCAGCAGTTCCGGCACAACCAGATACCAGGTAAAGAATTGCACAATCAGCGGAACGTTACGGAACAGTTCCACATACAGGGTGCCGAGGGTTGAAAGAAAGCGGTTAGGGACGGTACGCAAAATACCGAACAGCGAGCCGACAAGAAACGCGATTATCCATGCCGTTATGGATAGCGCCACAGTGACCTGAAAGCCGCTCCATAACCAGCCAAGATAGGTGGTGTTGCCGAACGGGGCTTCTTGCAGGAATATGCCCCAGTTCCAGTCAATTGACATAATAAACTCCAGAAAAAAAAGGGTAGCAGCGCTACCCTCGAAGATTGGTGAGAAGCTAATTTTCGCGCTGAGTGGGGAACGACCACTCAACGTATAGTCTGTCCGTGCTTCCCGACAATCGAGAGGGCAGGAGATCCCGCCCCTGTTGTTCTAATTAGTTAAGAGCCTTGTCGTTTGGTGATTTGAACAGTGCTTTCATGTCGTCAGACAGTTCAAAGTTCATGTTGAGATTTTTTGGTGGAATTGGGTTCTTGAACCACTTGTCGAACCATTTTTCCGCTTCGCCGGAGGTCTGCGCCTGAGCGATGGTGTCATCGATCAGTTTTTTGAATTCAGCGTCGTCTTTACGCAGCATACAGCCGTAAGCTTCTTTGGATTGCGCGGTGCCGACGATTTCCCAGTTGTCTGGTTTCTTCGCTTTAGCACGCTCGCCAGCCAGCAGTGCGTCATCCATCATGAACGCTACTGCACGGCCGCTTTCCAGCGTACGGAAGGAGTCGCCGTGGTCTTTCGCACTGATGATGCGCATATCCATTTTCTTCTCGTCGTTCAGCTTGTGCAGCAGAACTTCAGAAGTGGTACCGGATGTCACCACAACCGCTTTGCCTTTCAGGTCAGCAAAATCTTTAATTTCGCCGCCTTTCTTGGTCAGCAGGCGGGTACCTACCACGAAGATGGTGTCAGAGAACGCAGCCTGTTTCTGGCGCTCCAGGTTGTTCGTGGTTGAGCCGCACTCAAAATCGAAGGTGCCGTTTTGCAGCAGAGGAATACGGTTCTGCGAGGTGATAGGAATCAACTTCACCTGTAAATCAGGCTTGTTCAGCTTTTTCTTCACGGCTTCAACGATGGCGTTGGAGTAATCCTGTGAATAGCCCACGACTTTTTGCGTGTTGTCGTAGTAAGAGAACGGGACAGAAGATTCACGGTGGCCGACCACGATCACGCCGTTTTTGGCAATCTTGTCGAGAGTGCTCCCGGCAGCCGGAGCGTCTTCAGCGTGGACAACGCCTGCGGACATCCCCATAACCAGCATTGCTGTGGCCAGTTTACGTAATTGCATACCCAACTCCTTTTTTATCAGCGCCAGTGACGCATTGATACCCATTGTGATGTTGTTATATCTCGCGCTATGCGAGTGCAGTGTTATGCAAGCTTGTTAACATTTAGTTTGGCTTAATGTAAAGATTTTGCTGCGTTATTGTTTATTTTTGCGAAGCACGCCGCACCATTCAGAGGCGAAAATCTCTCGTTGCACCGTTTCGGTGCTACCGGTGATCTACGCTGGTGCGACCAGGTTGCACGTTAAGCCAAATTGCGTTTGCGTTAATATACAAAGCAATAGGCGTGCCAAAGTGAAAGTTTGGGAGGAATTGTCGAAGATGGAAAAGCAGGCCGGGTAAGCGTCAGCGCCACCCGGCAGGAGGAGATGAAATTATTTACGACGCTGACGAAGGCTCATCAGCACGGCGCCAAAACCAAACAGTGCGGTCAGGATCCACAGTGGCCAGTTGCCAGTACGGGCGTATGGCGTCATTCCGGTTGTCGGTGTGACCTTTGCGGTTAGCACGTCGCGAGTAAATTGCGGAAGCATGGCCTGAATTTCGCCCTGCGGGCCAATCACGGCGGTAATGCCGTTGTTGGTGCTACGCAGCAGCGGACGCGCCAGCTCCAGGGAGCGCATTCGTGCCATCTGGAAGTGTTGCCACGGGCCAATTGATTTCCCAAACCATGCATCGTTGGAGATGGTCAGCAGATAGTCGGTGTCCGGGCGGAAGTTATCGCGCACCTGCTCACCGAGGATAATTTCGTAGCAAATGGCGGCCGTTAGCGCGAAACCGTGCGCGTGCAGCTGAGGCTGAACGTACGGACCACGGCTGAAAGAGGACATCGGCAAATCAAAGAATGGCGCCAGCGGGCGCAGAATTGACTCCAACGGCACAAATTCACCGAACGGCACCAGGTGGTTCTTGTTATAGCGATTAGTGGAGTTGTAGCTGTATTCGCTGTCCTTGCCGAGCGTAATGATCGTGTTGTACGTGTCATAACGGTTTTGCGGGTTCAGACGCGCATCGACAATCCCGGTGATCAGCGTACTGCCACGCGCACGTAGCAAATTGTCCATCATGCTCAGGAAAGGCTGCTGGTTGATTTCGAGGTCAGGAATGGCGGATTCCGGCCAGATAATCAGCTGGGATTTTCCCATCACCTGCTCGGTCGCACCGGCATAGATTTTCAGCGTGTTGATAAGCTGCTTTTCGTCCCACTTCATTGCCTGCGGGATATCGCCTTGCACCATCGACACCTGCGTTGCCCGTGCGGGCTCCAGGGTAAACCACTGGATATAACGTAGCGGGAAGGGCAGAGCAAACAGCACCAGCGCCGTGACCAGCGGTTTCCAGCTGCGCGTGATAAGCGCGAGCACCAGCAGGCCACTGACCACCATCAACAGGAAGTTAATCGCCTCCACGCCCATCACCGGAGCCAGCCCTTTTAACGGGCCATCAATCTGGCTGTAGCCGAACTGCAACCACGGGAAGCCGGTCAGCACCCAGCCGCGCAGGAATTCCGTGATTTGCCAGACCACCGGAGCCGCAATGGCAACCCGCACCCAGGTGGTTTTCGGCCACAGGCGGGAAAGAATACCGGCGAACAGGCCAGTATAGAGCGAGAGATATGCAGCAAGCAGCACAACCAGGAAGACGTTAACCGGGCCCGGCATCCCGCCAAACTGCGCGATGCTGACATAGACCCAGTTAATGCCGGATCCAAACAGCCCCAGCCCCCAGAAGTAGCCAATGGCTGCGGCCTGCACAGGACGGCGGTTCAGGGTTAAACCCTGTAGCCCCATCAGGGAAATAATGGCGGCAGGCCAGATATCGTAAGGAGAAAAAGCCAGCGTACCGCTGGCTCCGAGTAACAGCGCCAGCAGCAGTCGGACGCGCTGGCGTTCAAGTAATGGGGCAAATGCCATTTACATTAATCTTCCAGTTTTGGCACCGGTGAGTCATCCGGCGTTCTGACATGAACCTGAATAATACGTCGGCTGTCGGCCATAGCGACCTTGAATTGGTAACCGTCGATGTCAATGGTTTCACCGCGAGCCGGAAGATGCCCAAAGGCCTGCATCACCAGACCGCCAATGGTATCGACCTCTTCATCGCTAAAGTGCGTACCGAAGGCGTCGTTGAAATCTTCAATCGAAGCCAGCGCGCGCACGGTCCAGGTGTGGCGGCTGAGCTGACGGAAGTCGATATCTTCTTCTTCGTCGTACTCGTCTTCGATTTCGCCCACGATCAGCTCAAGAATATCTTCGATCGTGACCAGACCCGAAACGCCGCCGAATTCATCAATAACAATCGCCATGTGGTAACGCTGAGAGCGGAACTCTTTCAGCATCCGATCCACACGTTTGCTTTCCGGCACAACCACGGCCTGACGTAACACTTTTTCCATGCTGAAGGCTTCGGCATCGCTGCGCATAAACGGCAGCAGATCTTTCGCCATCAAAATCCCTTCGATGTGATCTTTATCTTCGCTGATAACCGGGAAACGCGAATGGGCAGACTCGATAATGACATCGAGGCACTCGTCGAGCGTTTGATTGCGTTTCAGGGTGATCATCTGCGAGCGGGGGATCATGATGTCGCGGACGCGCTGGTCGGCGATGTCCATGACCCCTTCGAGCATTTCGCGCGTATCTTCGTCGATAAGGTCGTTTTGCCCGGAATCACGAATCAGCTCCAGCAGTTCATCACGGTTTTTCGGTTCGCCGTGGAAAAGCTGGTTCAGAATGAGGGAGAAGAATCCCTTTTTACTGTTTGTCGTGTCGCTACTGTGTGAATTGTCGTCGCTCATGGCGTTTGTTAAGGGTTCTCTTGTAAGTTCAATGTTTACCGCCGCGCTATTTCCTTACGCGGCGGCATGTTAGCCGGTCTGTTGACTGACTATTCTTTCTCGGCAATGTACGGATCCTCATAGCCCAGAGCAAGCATTATCTCTGTCTCGAGGGACTCCATCTCTTCCGCTTCGTCATCTTCAATATGATCGTAGCCCAGCAAATGCAGGCTGCCGTGTACGACCATATGCGCCCAGTGGGCCTCAAGCGGTTTTTGCTGCTCTTTGGCTTCCTGCTCAACCACCTGACGGCAGATGATCAAATCGCCCAGCAGCGGCATCTCGATACCCGGTGGAGCTTCAAACGGGAAAGAGAGCACGTTGGTCGGTTTATCTTTACCGCGGTAGGTTAGATTAAGCTCATGGCTTTCCGCTTCATCCACCAGGCGGATGGTGACTTCTGATTCTTCCTGAAACTGGGGGATGACCGCATCCAGCCATTTCTGAAATTGCGCCTCTTCCGGCATTCCAGAATTATCTTCACAGGCCAGCTGTAAATCGAGGATCACCTGACTCATTTTTGATCTTGCTCCTGCGCTTCGCGCTTACGTTCTGCGGCCAGTTCGGCCTTTCGCTTCTGCTCTGCCTCTTCCCAGGCTTCATAAGCGTTGACGATGCGTGCCACCACCGGGTGACGTACCACGTCTTCGCTGTGGAAGAAGTTGAAACTGATTTCGTCAACTTCGGCCAGCACTTCGATGGCGTGACGCAGGCCGGATTTGGTGCTGCGCGGCAGGTCAATCTGGGTCACGTCGCCGGTGATAACGGCTTTCGAGTTAAAGCCGATACGCGTCAGGAACATTTTCATCTGTTCGATGGTGGTGTTCTGGCTCTCATCCAGAATGATGAAGGCATCGTTGAGGGTACGGCCACGCATGTACGCGAGGGGAGCCACTTCGATAACGTTACGCTCGATCAGTTTTTCAACTTTCTCAAAGCCCAGCATTTCGAACAGCGCATCGTACAGCGGGCGCAGGTACGGGTCGACTTTCTGGCTCAGGTCGCCTGGCAGGAAGCCCAGTTTCTCGCCCGCTTCTACCGCCGGACGGGTCAGCAAAATACGACGGATATCCTGACGCTCCAGCGCATCCACAGCCGCGGCTACTGCCAGATAGGTTTTCCCTGTCCCGGCCGGGCCCACGCCGAAGGTGATGTCATGGTCGAGGATATTGGCGATGTACTGCGCCTGGTTTGGCGTGCGCGGCTTAATCACGCCACGCTTGGTCTTGATGTTAATCGCCTTGCCATAGTCAGGAACGCTTTCAGCGCTCTGCTCAAGCACTCGCGCCTCTTTAATGGCGAGGTGGATCTGTTCCGGCTCGATATCCTGAGTCTGGCCGCGCATCGGGGCGGTATCGACATACAAACTGCGCAGAATATCCGCAGCCGCATTGACGCAAATTGTGCGCCCGGTGAGTTTGAAATGATTATCGCGACGATTGATTTCGATACCCAGACGTCGCTCCAGTTGCTTGATGTTGTCATCAAACGGCCCGCACAGGCTCAGCAGGCGAGCGTTGTCTGCGGGCTCAAGGCTAATTTCACGCGTGTCTATATTCAAACCGTTCCTCTTTGAGTGTTTTGTAGGTCTGGCATCATAAAACTGTCATTACCGAAAGTATTCACGCCACAGAATAAAGGCGCAAGCATTGCCATCGATATTGGGGGCGAAGAGGGGAAATACAAGGCCTGCCAGAAAGGCAGGCCTGGACGAATTAAGGCTGATAGATACCGACGCCAGATTCGTTTTCTTTACGGGTACGGGAGATAACGGATTCCGGAGATTCAGCAATGCGCAGCCCCATTTCATCCTCGGTACGTACAAGCTTCGCGCGCAGCGAGTTAGTCAGCACCTCGACAATCTCGACGTCCACGAATTTTCCAATCATATCCGGGGTGCCTTCGAAGTTCACCACACGGTTATTTTCGGTACGACCGGAGAGCTCCATAATGCTCTTACGGGACGTGCCTTCAACCAGAATGCGCTGGACAGTACCGAGCATCCGGCGGCTCCAGGCGTTGGCCTGCTGGTTGATGCGCTCCTGGAGAATATACAGACGCTGCTTTTTCTCTTCTTCCGGAACATCGTCCACCATATCGGCCGCCGGGGTGCCAGGACGTGCAGAGAAAATAAAGCTGTAGCTCACGTCGAAATTCACGTCGCCGATGAGCTTCATGGTGCGCTCAAAGTCATCGGTGGTTTCGCCAGGGAAGCCAACGATAAAGTCGGAGCTAATCTGGATATCCGGGCGTGCGGCAAGCAGCTTGCGGATGGTGGCTTTGTATTCCAGCACCGTATGCGGGCGCCCCATCAGGTTAAGCACGCGATCAGAACCACACTGGATAGGCAGGTGCAGGAAGCTCACCAGTTCCGGTGTGTCGCGATAAACATCGATGATGTCATCGGTAAATTCCATCGGGTGGCTGGTGGTGAAGCGAATACGGTCGATACCGTCAATGGCCGCCACCAGACGCAGCAGTTCAGCAAAGCTGCCGGTGCTGCCGTCATAGTTCTCGCCACGCCAGGCGTTAACGTTCTGGCCCAGCAGGTTTACCTCGCGTACGCCCTGCGCGGCAAGCTGCGCGACTTCAAACAGCACGTCATCTGCCGGGCGGCTGACTTCTTCACCGCGGGTGTAAGGTACCACGCAGTAAGTACAGTATTTGTTGCAGCCTTCCATGATGGAGACGAACGCGGTCGGGCCATCAGCACGCGGCTCCGGCAGACGGTCAAATTTTTCGATCTCCGGGAAGCTTACGTCAACAACCGGGCTACGATTGCCGCGAACTTTGTTGATCATCTCAGGCAGGCGGTGCAGGGTCTGAGGGCCAAAGACGATATCCACATAAGGGGCTCTCTGGCGGATCAGTTTGCCTTCCTGCGACGCAACGCAGCCGCCAACACCGATGATCAGATCCGGATTTTTACGTTTGAGAAGTTTCCAGCGACCTAACACATGAAAGACTTTTTCCTGCGCTTTTTCACGAATTGAACAGGTGTTTAGCAGCAGCACATCGGCTTCTTTCGCATTTTCAGTCAGCTGGTATCCGTGGGTTGTATCCAGCAGATCGGCCATCTTCGATGAATCGTATTCGTTCATCTGACAGCCCCAGGTTTTTATATGGAGTTTTTTAGTCATCGACTTGCTCAGCTCAGGATTGCAAGCCGCGTATTGTAATGCTTTGGTGCGGTTGTGACCAGTATGAAGGTTGTCAACCTCCTTACCCTAAAAATCCGGTAAACTTAAGGGATTCTGCAATAAGGAAAATTGACCATGACACTCCAACAAACCGAAATTGCCGTTGTCGGCGGCGGTATGGTCGGCGGCGCACTGGCGCTGGGGCTCGCGCAGCAGGGATTTGAGGTAACGGTCATTGAACAGGCCGAGCCTGTGGCATTTGATGCGACAGCAAAACCCGATGTCCGAATTTCTGCGATCAGTGCCGCCTCTGTCGATCTTCTGCGTGGGCTGGGCGTATGGGATGCCGTGCTTGCGATGCGAGCGCATCCCTACAGTCGACTCGAAACATGGGAGTGGGAAAATGCCCATGTGGTGTTTGATGCCGCCGAGCTGAAATTACCGCGGCTGGGTTATATGGTGGAAAACAACGTCCTGCAACAGGCGCTATGGCAGGCGCTGGCGGTGCACCAGAAGGTGACGTTGCGCGTCCCTTCTTCGCTCAAGGCCCTGCATCGTCATGAAGGCGGGTACCGCCTGACGCTGGATAATGATGATGAAGTTGCCGTGAAGCTGGTGGTGGGGGCTGATGGCGCGAACTCGCAGGTCAGACAAATGGCGGGGATCGGCGTTCATGCCTGGCAGTATCAGCAATCCTGTATGTTAATCACTGTGCAGTGTGAAAATGACCCGGGTAAGAGTACCTGGCAACATTTCACGCCAAACGGCCCACATGCCTTCTTGCCGCTGTTTGACAACTGGGCATCCCTGGTGTGGTACGACAAACCGGCGCGTATTCGCCAGTTGCAGGGGTTATCGATGGCGCAGCTACAACATGAAGTTTTGCACCACTTCCCGGGCCGTCTGGGACATGTGACGCCGGTTGCTGCCGGAGCATTCCCGCTGACCCGCCGACACGCATTGCAATACGCCCGCGAAGGGCTGGCGCTGGTCGGGGATGCGGCACATACCATTCACCCACTGGCAGGGCAGGGTGTCAATCTGGGATATCGTGACGTTGAAGCGTTGCTGGATGTATTAACCAGTGCGCGAGCGCACGCTGAACCCTGGGCGAGCCAGCAGGTACTGAAACGTTATCAGACGCGTCGTATGGCGGATAACTTCTTGATGCAATCGGGGATGGATCTGTTTTACGCCGGGTTCAGTAACGACTTAGGGCCGGTGCGAATTTTGCGTAATATTGGGCTGATGGCGGCAGAGCGTGCCGGTGGTCTGAAGCGTCAGGCGCTGAAATACGCTCTCGGACTCTAATCATTTTTCCCTCTCCCCGTGGGAGAGGGCCAGGGTGAGGGCATCAGGCCGCACAATTCTGTACAAAAACAAAAAAGCCCGCAGAGCGGGCTTTTTTGTTACTAAGTGGCTGGGGTGCAGGGATTCGAACCCCGGAATGCTGGTATCAGAAACCAGAGCCTTACCGCTTGGCGACACCCCAATTGCGTTAAACAAACAGCTTAACGACTTTTAAATTGGCTGGGGTACGAGGATTCGAACCTCGGAATGCTGGTATCAGAAACCAGAGCCTTACCGCTTGGCGATACCCCAACAATTTTTTCTAGCTTACCGACATAATCGATAATGTACTAATTTGGTGGCTACGACGGGATTCGAACCTGTGACCCCATCATTATGAGTGATGTGCTCTAACCAACTGAGCTACGTAGCCAGTACTGCATTCTTCGATGGCTGGGGTACCTGGATTCGAACCAGGGAATGCCGGTATCAAAAACCGGTGCCTTACCGCTTGGCGATACCCCAATACCGCGGAGAACCGCAAAATCGAAGAAATATGGCTGGGGTACCTGGATTCGAACCAGGGAATGCCGGTATCAAAAACCGGTGCCTTACCGCTTGGCGATACCCCATCCGTGCAACGCTTACCTGGGAATGGTGCGGGAGGCGAGACTTGAACTCGCACACCTTGCGGCGCCAGAACCTAAATCTGGTGCGTCTACCAATTTCGCCACTCCCGCAAAAAAGATGGTGGCTACGACGGGATTCGAACCTGTGACCCCATCATTATGAGTGATGTGCTCTAACCAACTGAGCTACGTAGCCATCTTTTTTTCGCGTTACCTTATCGGCGTTGCGGGGCGCATTATGCGTATAGACCCTTGCAGCGTCAACACCTTTTTCATCGAAAATAGCTGGAATGTGACTGTTTGGTTAGGTTGCGAACAGCGTGGCCGAATATTCGGCAATTATTGGTTATTAATCGTTTTTGTCCAGCAAAAGGCAATGCAAAAAAAACAGGCCCCGGAGGGCCTGTTAGTCATTCAGACAATCATTTATATGCTGACTGGTGAACGCCTACAGCACGTCCTGACGGGTCGTTCATGGATTTGAACGATTCGTCCCATTCAATCGCTTTTGCGGAAGAGCAAGCGACTGACGGGCCACCAGGAACACATTCCGCAGCACTCGGTACCGGGAATAGCTCTTCAAAGATTTCACGGTACAGATAGGCTTCTTTGGAGCCCGGCGTGTTGTACGGGAAGCGGAAGCTGGCGGTTTCCAGTTGTTGGTCAGAAACCTGTTTTGCCGCCACCTCTTTCAGGGTGTCGATCCAGCTGTAACCTACGCCATCAGAGAACTGCTCTTTCTGACGCCATGCAACGCTTGCCGGCAGGTAGGACTCAAAACATTCACGAAGGATATGTTTTTCCATTTTGCCGTTGCCGCACATTTTATCCTGCGGGTTAATACGCATCGCCACGTCGAGGAATTTCTTGTCCAGGAACGGTACACGAGCTTCCACGCCCCAGGCCGACATCGCTTTGTTGGCACGCGCACAGTCAAACATATGCAGTGCCTGAAGTTTGCGGACCGTCTCTTCATGCAACTCTTTGGCATTTGGCGCTTTGTGGAAGTACAGGTAGCCACCGAAGACTTCATCAGAACCTTCGCCAGACAGCACCATCTTAATGCCCATCGCTTTGATCTTACGAGACATCAGGTACATCGGCGTAGAGGCGCGGATGGTCGTCACATCATAGGTTTCGATGTGGTAGATAACATCGCGGATCGCATCCAGGCCTTCCTGCACGGTGAAATGAATTTCATGGTGCACGGTACCAAGATGGTTTGCCACTTCCTGCGCGGCTTTCAGGTCAGGAGCCCCTTCCAGGCCAACGGCAAAGGAGTGCAGCTGTGGCCACCAGGCTTCTGAACGCTCCTGATCTTCCACACGACGCGCAGCAAATTTCTTGGTGATGGCGGAAATCACAGAGGAATCCAGACCGCCGGAAAGCAGCACGCCGTAAGGCACGTCGGACATCAGGTGGCTTTTAACGGAATCTTCCAGCGCCTGACGCAGCTCGGTTTTGTCGGTCACGTTGTCTTTCACTGCATCAAAATCGAACCAGTCGCGCTGGTAGTACTGGCGGATCTCGCCGTCTTTACTCCACAGATAGCTGCCTGCCGGGAACTCTTTAATGGTGCGGCAAACGGGCACCAGGGCTTTCATTTCAGAAGCCACATAGAAGTTACCGTGTTCATCATGTCCCATATACAGCGGGATAATCCCGATGTGATCGCGGCCGATCAGGTAGGCGTCTTTTTCGCTGTCATACAGTGCAAAGGCGAACATGCCTTGCAGGTCATCCAGAAACTCTGGTCCTTTCTCCTGATACAGCGCGAGGATAACTTCGCAGTCAGAACCGGTCTGGAAAGCGTAGCGGTCGCCGTATTCAGCGCGCAGCGCCTGATGGTTATAGATTTCACCGTTCACCGCCAGCGCGTGCGTTTTTTTCTCGTTATACAGCGGCTGTGCACCAGCGTTGACGTCAACAATAGACAGACGTTCATGCGCCAGAATCGCTTTATCACTGGCGTAAACGCCTGACCAGTCCGGGCCGCGATGGCGCATCAGGCGGGACAGTTCAAGAGCCTTTTTACGCAGTTCGCCTGCGTCAGTTTTAATATCCAGTACGCCGAAAATTGAACACATAACCTTCTCCGTTAACCCTGTTGCTTTGTAATGTTGCTTGCTTATGAAAATGCCGCAAAGGGGGAGGGCGCGCAAGGGTTTTACGGCTTAAAACGGAAATAGTGCAATGGCAATTGCTGAATGTTGAAAAAAGAGTATGTCCTGAACGCTTTTATTGATGATTATGCAATGAATTGTGGTTTTTGTTAGATGGGATTGTGTTTATCAGGGCCATAAATGAAAAACCACGCCCTGAGGCGTGGTTCTGAATCAGATGACGTCAATTTCATCGACTGAGGGGTAAATCCAGCTCGGCCGGAACGGCATAGAGTCGATATCGTCGAGGGTGGATACACCGGAAAGCACGAGGATCGTTTCAAGACCCGCCTGGAAACCGGCCAGAATGTCAGTTCTCAGGTTGTCGCCCACAATCACGGTCTGCTCAGAATGCGCCTGCATTTTGTTCAGTGCGGCGCGGATGATCCACGGGCTCGGTTTACCGACAACAAACGGCTTACGGCCGGAGATTTTTTCGATACCGGCACACAGCGCCCCGCAGGCCGGATAAAAACCGCGACCATGGGTGTCCGGGTTGGTCGCGATAAAGCGCGCGCCGTTGGCGACAAAGTACGCTGCTTTATGCATCATCTCCCAGTTAAAGGAGCGCGTTTCACCCACAATCACAAAGTCCGGGTTCACATCAGTGATGGTAAAGCCCGCTTTATACAGCTCGTGGATCAGCGCGCCTTCACCCACCACGTAGGCTTTTTTCCCTTCCTGACGTTTCAGAAAATCCGCCGTTGCCATTGCGGAGGTATAAAACACAGTGTCCGGCACGTCGACACCCGCCGTCGCAAAGCGGTTAGCCAGATCCTGACCGGTTTGGGAAGGGTAGTTCGTGAGAAGAACCAGTGGCATTCCTTTGTCGATGATGCGGTGTAAGAACTCCGCAGCACCCGGCACGGCAACGTTGTCGTGCATCAGCACGCCGTCGATATCACAAATTACATTCTTAATGGTCATGGACAATCCGACATCAAAAAAAGAAGGCGTTACTATAAGATCCGATCAGGATTCCAGCAAATGCTGGAGCAGGATCCCGTTAAGCATGGCGCGTTTTACCAGCGCGAAAGCACCAATCGCTGAGCGGTGATCCAGCGTTGAGCGCACCACCGGCAGGTTCTGGCGAAACGCTTTCAGCGCCTGGGTGTTAATACAGCCTTCAATAGCCGGTAATAACACTTTTTCAGCTTCGACGATCTCACCCGCGATCACCACTTTTTGTGGGTTAAACAGGTTGATGGCAATGGCAATGGTTTTACCCAGGTGGCGACCAACCTGTTCGATAACTTCACAGGCCAGCGCGTCGCCTTTGTTGGCGGCTTTGCAAATTGCACCAATTTTGCAGTCGTCGAGGGTCACGCGGCTTTGGTAACCCTGTTCAAGTAAGTGGCGGACCCGATTTTCTATTGCCGCGTTGGCGGCGATGGTTTCAAGGCAGCCGAAATTACCGCAGTGGCAACGCTCGCCCAGCGGCTCTACCTGAATATGGCCAATCTCACCCACGTTGCCGTTGCGGCCAATAAAAATGCGGCCATTAGAGATAATGCCTGCGCCCGTACCACGGTGAACACGCACCAGAATAGAGTCTTCACAGTCCTGACTCGCACCAAAATAGTGCTCTGCCAGCGCCAGAGAACGAATGTCATGGCCGACGAAGCAGGTCACGTTAAAGCGTTTTTCCAGCGCCTTAACCAGCCCCCAGTTCTCAACCTGGATATGTGGCATATAACGAATCACACCACTTTCAGGGTCGACCAGACCCGGCAGGATCACCGAAATAGCAATCAGCTCGCGGATCTTGCGCTGACAGGTTTCAATGAAGTGCGCGATGGTATTAAGCAGGGCGTGCTCCAGGGTTTCCTGGGTGCGTTCCGGCAGTGGGTAATGTTCTTCGGCAATAGCTTTACTGCTCAGATCGTAGAGGGTAAGCGTAGTGTCATGACGGCCAAGACGGACGCCAATAGCCTGGAAGTTGCGGGTTTCGGTAACAATGGAGATAGCGCGGCGCCCCCCGGTGGAGGCCTGCTGATCGACTTCTTTTATCAGGCCGCGCTCAATAAGTTGACGTGTAATTTTTGTCACACTGGCGGGAGCAAGCTGGCTTTGTTCGGCTATCTGAATGCGTGAGATTGGCCCGTGCTGGTCAATCAGGCGATAAACTGCCGCGCTGTTAAGTTGTTTAACGAGATCGACATTACCGATTTGAGCTTGTCCGCCTGGTGTCATACTTTTACTTACTCAGTGACGACCTCGTTACCATTAACGATGGTCTTAATAATTTTATAATCGTGTGTGAAGGCAGTCAGGTTTGCAATCATACCTGGCGCAATCCCACCGAGCTGTTTATCCACGCCCATCGCGCGAGCCGGATACAGTGTTGCCATACGCAGCACTTCATCAAGCGCGATACCGCAATGCTCGACCAGGTTACGCACCCCTTCGATCATGGTCAGCGCAGAGCCACTCAGCGTGCCGTTTTCGTCCACACACAGTCCATTGCGGTAGTATATTGTTTTACCAGCAAAAATGAACTGGTCAATATCTGCCCCTGCCGGTGCGGTTGCATCTGTTACCAGACACAGCTTATCGCCTTTCAGACGCTTGGCATTGCGGATGTTGGTGTAATCGACATGTAACCCATCGGCAATAATGCCGCAGTAGACGTCTGGCTCATCCAGAATCGCGCCGACCAGCCCCGGTTCACGACCGGTGATGTACGGCATGGCATTATAAAGGTGGGTTGCGAAGGTAATGCCTGCGCGGAAGCCGATTTTAGCTTCTTTCAGCGTGGCATTAGAGTGGCCGGCAGACACCACAATCCCGGCCGCAGCCAGTTTGCTGATAACCTCTGGCCCGGTCATTTCTGGTGCCAGCGTCACTTTGGTGATTACATCGGCGTTGGCACACATGTAATCGACAAGCTCCGCGTCCGGTTTACGAACATAATCCGGGTTATGGGTGCCTTTCTTGACCATGTTCAGCCACGGTCCTTCCAGGTGCAGGCCCAGCGCCTGATTAGGGTATTTTGCAAGGTACTCGCGCATCACGCGGATACCTTTTTTCATCAGTTCATCGCTGCTGGTGATAAGCGTTGGCAGATAGCTGGTGCAGCCCGATTTTTCATTGGCTTTTTGCATGATTTCCAGCGTTTCAACGGTCACTGCTTCTGCGGTGTCGTTAAACTGCACGCCGCCGCAGCCGTTAAGCTGAACGTCGATAAAACCGGGGGAGATAATTGCTCCATTGAGTGAGCGCTGTTCAATCTCCGGCGGCAGTTCAGCCAGCGGACAGATACGTTCAATCAGGCCATTCGCGATAACAATCGCGTGGTCATCCAGAATTTCATGGCCGGTATAAATCCGACCGTGGGTTAAAGCATACATAACGACCCCCGGTTTAAAAATGCGACCGCCTCTTCGCAAAGAGGCGGTTATTCAATTACAGACCTTTGATGTTCTCAGCTTCTAACTCGTTGAAGTATTTCAGCGTCTTCACTTTCAGTTCCATGGTGGACGGCTCGTCGCACACAATAACTGATTTCGGGTGCAGCTGGAGACAGCTGATAGTCCACATGTGGTTAACGTTGCCTTCAACGGCCGCCTGGAGTGCCTGCGCTTTCACGCCGCCCAGCACCAGAATCATCACTTCTTCGGCATCCAGCAGGGTGCCCACGCCAACGGTCAGGGCGTATTTTGGAACCTGGTTAACATCGCCGTCAAAGAAGCGTGAGTTTGCCACGCGAGTGTCATGGGTCAGGGTTTTAATACGCGTACGGGAAGCCAGAGATGATGCTGGTTCGTTAAACGCGATATGCCCATCGTTACCCACGCCACCCATGAACAGGTGGATTTTACCGTATGCGCGGATTTTTTCTTCGTACTGACGGCATTCCGCATCAATATCAGGCGCGTTTCCATTCAACAGGTTAATATTTTCAGCAGGGATATCAACGTGATCAAAGAAGTTGCGGTGCATGAAGCTGTGATAGCTCTCAGGATGTTCCTTTGGCAGGCCAACATATTCATCCATGTTGAAGGTCACAACATGTTTGAAGCTAACCTGGCCCGCTTTGTGCATTTCAACCAATGCCTTGTATGCAGTCAGCGGTGTGCCGCCAGTCGGAAGACCAAGAACGAAAGGACGATCGGCGGTCGGTTTGAACGCATTAATGCGGTTAACGATATGACGAGCGGCCCATTTACCGACTTGTTCAGCTGTTGCCAGGGGAATCAGTCTCATTGTTCACCTCTAGAGTTAAAGTAAAAAAGTGGGCGGATGGTTATCGAACCTGAACTAAGAGTAACCTGGAACCTGTCAGGCTGGATGAATCCGTCTTGATTTTTTGAATGATAAAATAAGTTTTCACTGTTAGCCAGTGAAAGGGAGGGTTAATAACGATATTTGGTGACAAAAATCACAAAAAATACGTGTTTAATTTGCGATACGAATTAATTTTTCACACACTCAGAATGCCAGTGAATCATCAACCGTATGTATAGGTTAGTGACACAATAAAAACACAGCTGAGAACGTGCCTTAAACGGGGTCTCATAGGGGGAAGAAAGTGAGTATTCTAGGTTATTTACAAAAGGTTGGCCGCGCGCTTATGGTGCCGGTTGCCACGCTGCCTGCCGCAGCGATATTAATGGGTATCGGTTACTGGATTGACCCGGTAAGTTGGGGCGGCGATAACGCTCTGGCAGCACTGTTTATTAAATCGGGCTCCGCCATTATCGATCACATGTCAGTCCTGTTCGCGATTGGTGTGGCTTATGGTATGTCCAAAGATAAAGACGGTGCAGCTGCGCTGACCGGCTTTGTCGGTTTCCTGGTGTTAACCACCCTCTGCTCCCCGGCAGCGGTATCCATGATTCAGAAAATCCCTCTGGATCAGGTTCCTGCCGCATTCGGGAAAATTGAAAACCAGTTCGTGGGTATCCTCGTCGGTATCATCTCTGCGGAACTGTACAACCGCTTTAGCGGCGTTGAGCTGCCAAAAGCGCTGTCCTTCTTCAGCGGACGCCGTCTGGTACCGATTCTGACCTCCTTCCTGATGATTGCTGTCGCATTCATCATGATGTACATCTGGCCGGTTATCTTTGACGGTCTGGTGAACTTCGGTGAGCACATTCAGAAACTGGGTTCTGTCGGTGCGGGCGTGTATGCGTTCTTCAACCGTCTGTTGATCCCGGTTGGTCTGCACCACGCGCTGAACTCCGTATTCTGGTTTGACGTTGCCGGTATTAACGATATTCCTAACTTCCTGGGTGGCGCACAGTCCATCGAAGCAGGTAAAGCGGTTGTGGGTATCACCGGTCGTTACCAGGCGGGCTTCTTCCCAATCATGATGTTCGGCCTGCCGGGTGCAGCGCTGGCTATCTACCACTGCGCGCGTCCAGAGAACAAAGCGAAAGTGCTGGGTATCATGATGGCGGGTGCGTTCGCAGCCTTCTTCACCGGTATCACCGAGCCGCTGGAATTCTCCTTCATGTTCGTGGCACCAGTACTGTATGTGATCCACGCCGTGCTGACCGGTATCTCTGTGTTCATCGCCGCAAGTATGCAGTGGATTGCCGGTTTCGGCTTCAGTGCGGGGCTGGTGGATATGGTGCTTTCTTCCCGTAACCCGCTGGCGACCCACTGGTGGATGCTGATCCCACAAGGTCTGGTGTTCTTCGCGATTTACTACGTGGTGTTCCGTTTCACTATCACCAAATTCAACCTGATGACCCCGGGTCGTGAACTGGCTGTTGCCGGTAGCGAAGCGGATGGTCAGGACGTGAATGTGAGCGCGGATAAAGACCAGGACGTTGCAGGCCTGGCGCGTCAGTACATTGCCGCTGTTGGTGGCTCTGACAACCTGACCGGTATCGATGCGTGCATCACCCGTCTGCGTCTGAACGTAAAAGACTCTTCCCTGGTGAACGAAGCGCTGGCAAAACGCCTGGGTGCATCCGGTGTTATCCGTCTGAACAAAACCAGCGTGCAGATTATCGTTGGCTTCGTGGCAGAAAAAATTGCTAACGCCATGAAAACCACCGGGCCGGTAGCGGCAGCAACCTCTGCTCCAGCAGCAGCGGCGCCAGCGGCAGCAAAACCTCAGGCTGTACCAAACGCAACCACCATTGCTGCACTGGTTTCCCCAGTGACCGGTGAAGTGGTTGCCATTGAGCAGGTTCCTGACGAAGCCTTCGCCAGCAAAGCGGTCGGTGACGGTGTGGCGGTGAAACCAACGGAAAAAACCGTGGTATCTCCGGCAGCCGGTACGATTGTGAAGATCTTCAACACTAACCATGCGTTCTGTCTTGAAACCGAAAAAGGCGCGGAAATCGTCGTCCACATGGGCATCGATACCGTAGCGCTGAACGGGAAAGGCTTTACCCGTCTGGTGGAAGAGGGTGCAGAGGTGGTCGCAGGTCAGCCGATTCTGGAAATGGATCTGGATTTCCTGAACGCCAACGCACGCTCCATGATTAGCCCGGTTGTGTGCAGCAACATCGACGACTTCAGCGGCCTGGTGCTTCAGGCGAAAGGTCAGGTGGTTGCAGGTCAGACACCACTGTATGAGATTAAAGGCAAGTAATCGCTCCTGAGTAGAGTCATGCCTTAAGCGGCGGGGGTTATCCTCCGCCGCTTTTTTTTGCAGCATTTGCCCCCATTATTTACGTCCTGGACGTTTTAAAGGGTTGTCACTGCGCCCTGCTTATAAGATCATATGCCGTTATACGTTGTTTACGCTTTGAGGAACCTACGATGAGTGAGGCTGAAGCCCGCCCGAGTAACTTTATTCGTCAGATCATCGATGAAGATCTGGCCAGTGGTAAGCACACCACAATTCATACCCGTTTTCCGCCGGAGCCGAACGGCTACCTGCATATTGGTCATGCAAAATCCATCTGCCTGAACTTTGGCATTGCGCAAGACTATAAAGGGCAGTGCAACCTGCGTTTCGATGACACCAACCCAGTAAAAGAAGACATCGAATACGTTGAGTCCATCAAGAACGACGTGCAATGGCTGGGCTTCAACTGGTCTGGCGATATCTGCTACTCCTCTGACTATTTCGATCAGCTGTTTGCTTACGCAGTAGAGCTTATCAATAAAGGTCTGGCGTATGTCGACGAGCTTTCTGCCGACGAAATCCGTGAATACCGCGGCTCGCTGACCGCGCCGGGTAAAAACAGCCCGTACCGCGATCGCAGCGTAGAAGAGAACCTGGCGCTGTTTGAAAAAATGCGTGCCGGTGGTTTTGAAGAAGGCAAAGCCTGTCTGCGTGCCAAAATCGATATGGCGTCACCGTTTATCGTGATGCGCGATCCGGTGCTGTACCGCATTAAGTTCGCGGAACACCATCAGACCGGCAACAAGTGGTGCATCTACCCGATGTACGATTTCACCCACTGCATCAGCGATGCGCTGGAAGGGATCACCCACTCTCTGTGTACGCTGGAGTTCCAGGACAACCGTCGTCTGTACGACTGGGTGCTGGATAACATCACCATTCCTGTGCATCCACGTCAGTACGAGTTCTCTCGTCTGAATCTGGAATACACCGTGATGTCCAAGCGTAAGCTGAACCTGCTGGTCACTGACAAGCACGTTGAAGGCTGGGATGACCCACGTATGCCGACCATCTCTGGCCTGCGTCGTCGTGGCTATACCTCTGCCTCTATCCGTGAGTTCTGCAAGCGTATTGGCGTGACCAAGCAGGATAACACCATTGAGATCGCCTCTCTGGAATCCTGCATCCGTGAAGATCTGAACGAAAACGCACCACGTGCAATGGCTGTTATCGATCCGGTTAAACTGGTTATCGAAAACTACCCGCAGGGTGAGAGCGAGCTGGTGTCCATGCCTAACCATCCGAGCAAGCCGGAAATGGGCAGCCGCGACGTGCCGTTCAGCGCTGATATCTGGATCGACCGTGCTGACTTCCGCGAAGAAGCTAACAAGCAGTACAAGCGTCTGGTGCTGGGTAAAGAGGTGCGTCTGCGTAACGCGTACGTGATCAAAGCCGAGCGCGTAGAGAAAGATGCAGAAGGCAATATCACTACTATCTTCTGTACCTATGATGCAGAGACTCTGAGCAAAGATCCGGCTGATGGCCGTAAAGTGAAAGGCGTTATCCACTGGGTGAGCGCAGCACACGCGCTGCCGGTTGAGATCCGCCTGTACGACCGTCTGTTCAGCGTACCTAATCCAGGTGCTGCGGATGACTTCCTGGCAACCATCAACCAGGAATCTCTGGTTATCAAGCAGGGCTTTGCTGAACCTTCACTGAAAGACGCTGAAATCAGTAAAGCGTACCAGTTTGAGCGTGAAGGTTACTTCTGCCTGGACAGCCGTTACAGCACCGCAGAAAAACCGGTATTTAACCGTACTGTGGGTCTGCGTGATACCTGGGCTAAAGTCGGCGAATAATAACGCTTGCCTGGTCAATGAGAAACAAACGCCGCTTATTGCGGCGTTTTTTTTATTTAATGATCATGCCATTAACGCCATGGCGAAAGAAATATCGCTAAATAAGGAGGTCAATGAGCTGCTACTTATTTTCCTCAAAAAAAGTTTGAGGATTTACGGAAAGGCAGAACCGGTGGAAATAAACGCAAGCCTCTCTAATTAGCCTCTGAATTTAATAGCTTTCCCGCGTGAAATCTCGCTTCGCGAGAAATGTTACAAATCACTACCAATTATGTGCACTTCGTCATAATCCTGACTTTTGCCCGCTAAAAAGCATTGATAATTCGCGTCGCGAAAAATACCCTAAAGACGGTAGTTAATTCGAGGGTATTTCTAACTACCCCTGACCATTTGGTCTTTTATATTTTTCGCCGTATTAGGCGTTTTAATTCGTCAAAGAGGAATAATCTATGCGTACGTTCAGTGGCAAACGTAGTGCGCTGGCGCTGGCTATTGCCGGTGTGACAGCAATGTCGGGCCTGGTTGTCGCTCCAGAAGCTAAGGCGGCAGGTTTCATCGATGATTCTACTCTCACGGGCGGTATCTATTACTGGCAGCGTGAACGTGACCGTAAAGACGTCACCGAAGACAAATACAAAACTAACCTTTCTCACTCCACCTGGAACGCCAACCTGGATTTCCAGTCTGGTTATGCCGCCGATATGTTCGGTCTGGATATTGCGGCATTCACCGCAATTGAAATGGCAGAAAATGGCGACAGCGGCCACCCGAACGAAATTGCATTCTCTTCCAGCAACAAAGCATATAAAGAAGACTGGTCAGGGGATAAGAGCGGAGTCAGCCTTTATAAAGCGGCTGCGAAATTCAAATATGGCCCGGTATGGGCACGTGCAGGTTATATTCAGCCAACCGGACAAACGCTGTTAGCGCCGCACTGGAGCTTTATGCCTGGTACTTATCAGGGTGCAGAAGCTGGCGCGAATTTTGACTACGGCGACGCGGGCGCACTGAGCTTCTCGTATATGTGGACCAACGAGTATAAAGCGCCATGGCATATCGAGATGGATAAGTTTTACCAGAACGATAAAAAAACCAAAGTTGATTATCTTCACTCGCTGGGTGCGAAGTACGATTTCAAAAACGACCTGGTTCTTGAAGCCGCATTTGGTCAGGCTGAAGGCTATATCGACCAGTATTTTGCCAAAGCAAGCTACAAGTTTGATATTGCAGGCAGTCCGTTGAGCACCAGCTATCAGTTCTACGGTACGCGCGACAAAGCCAGCAGCGGTACGGTAAATGATATTTACGACGGCACGGCGTGGTTGCAGGCGTTAACCTTCGGCTACAAAGTGGGCCAGGTCGATTTACGTCTTGAAGGGACATGGGTGAAGGCCGAAGGCCAGCAGGGTTACTTCCTGCAACGTATGACCCCAACGTACGCCTCTTCAAACGGTCGTCTGGATATCTGGTGGGATAACCGTTCAGACTTCAACGCCGATGGCGAAAAAGCCGTCTTCTTCGGTGCCATGTATGACCTGAAAAACTGGAATCTGCCAGGCTGGGCGGTGGGGGCTTCCTACGCTTACGCATGGGATGCAAAACCAGGCGATATGGCCACACCAGATGCGTATTACGACCCGAACTATCGCCTGAAAGAGTCCTCTTACAGCCTGGATGCGATCTACACCCTTCAGGATGGTCGCGCGAAAGGCACGATGTTCAAACTGCACTTCACTCAGTACGACAACCACTCCGATATCCCAAGCTACGCGGGCGGTTACGGCAACATCTTCCAGGATGAACGTGACGTGAAATTCATGGTTATTGCCCCGTTCACAATCTTCTGATGAGCAGACCGGCGGGTTAAGTCCCGCCGGAATGGAGACTGAAAATGATGAAAAAAATCATAATCGTCGCGATGCTGGCATCGGGGCTGGTGGCTTGTGCACAAACTCAGGCACCAAAAGAGGACTCACGTCTGAAAGAAGCATACAGCGCCTGTATTAATACCGCTGAAGGCTCGCCAGAGAAAATCGAAGCCTGCCAGAGCGTGCTTAATGTGCTGAAGAAGGAGAAGGCGCATGAGCAGTTCGCAACTCAGGAAAACGTCCGCGTGATGGATTACCAGGCCTGTATCCAGGCGCGTAAAACCGGAAACGATCAGGAAGTGGCAAAACGTTGCGACCAGATCTGGAAAGAAATTCGCAGTAACAACGCAAACTGATGATACGCCATCATGCCCGTTAGGGGATGAGAGCAATGCAGGCCCGGTGTGCTTAGAGCCACCGGGCTTTTTTTATGCCAGATTACAGGCAAAAAAAAGCCAACCTTTCGGCTGGCTCAGAGTATGAAAAAAGGTACTTACTTCGCGTCGTGCGCGTGATCATTTTCGCGGCAATCGCCTTCCGCACAGTGGCCGTACAGATACAGGCTGTGGTTGGTCAGACGGATGCCATGACGAGCCGCGATTTCACGCTGGCGCGCTTCGATAGAGTCGTCACTAAATTCAATGACCTTGCCACAGTCGAGGCAGATCAGGTGATCGTGGTGGTGCTGCTGGGTCAGTTCGAAAACAGATTTACCGCCTTCGAAGTTATGACGGGTAACAATGCCCGCGTCATCAAACTGGTTCAGCACGCGATAAACGGTTGCCAGCCCAATTTCTTCACCCATGTCGATAAGACGCTTGTAAAGGTCTTCCGCACTGACATGGTGATTGTCTGGCCCCTGAAGCACTTCAAGGATTTTTAACCGAGGAAGCGTAACTTTCAGGCCAGCCTTCTTTAATGCGGTATTGTTGTCAGTCATGCGGAATCTGTCCTGTTGCTAAACGATTCACTTCTAAGGAAGAAGTGACAGAGAATGCACTTGGGATAATGCGTTTCATTATAGAACTGCCATGTCTAAATGAAAACTGCAAGTCTCAAGCAAAGTATGCATATAAAAACGTGGTATCACCAACAAACTTGTTCGATGGCACCCACGTTTTACCAGGGGGATATTGTACAGGTCTGAACGAAAAAGTTAAAAGTTTGTAGCAATTAATTTAATCGGTTTGACCCGTTACGCGGGCGCAACCGGAGTTGCGCCGCTTGTCATCAGGCGTTAAGAATGTCGTCCAGGTTCAACTCTTCGCGGACCTGTTTAACCCATTTTTCAACGCGTTCTGCGGTCAGCTCAGGCTGGCGGTCTTCATCGATGGCCAGTCCCACAAAGTGATCGTCGTCGGCAAGCCCCTTAGAGGCTTCGAAATGGTAACCCGCGGTTGGCCAGTGACCCACGATAGCCGCGCCGCGTGGTTCGATGATGTCGCGGATGGTGCCCAGCGCATCACAGAAGTATTCTGCGTAGTCTTCCTGATCGCCACAACCGAACAGCGCAACCAGCTTACCGTTGAAATCAACTTCTTCCAGAGTCGGGAAGAAATCGTCCCAGTCGCACTGTGCTTCGCCGTAGTACCAGGTTGGAATACCCAGCAGCAGGATGTCATATCCTTCGAGATCTTCTTTGCTGCTCTTGGCAATGTCATGCACATCGGCAACGTCTTTACCGAGCTGTTTTTGAATGTTTTTTGCGATATTTTCGGTATTGCCGGTATCACTGCCGAAGAAAATGCCGATGATTGCCATGAGTAAAATAACCTCTTGAAACTTAATGGTATGGTGGCGCAATTTGTCCACGGATAAGGGCAATAATAGCAGAACAGACAACCCTGCGGAAACAGCTATCACGCAGGACTGCACTCTGTGCTACATGAAAAGGGTGAGAAAGGGAGTTTTCTGACTTATGCCTTGCTGTGCAATTTTTCGAGTTGCGCGATCAACATCTCTTCAATCAGCTCGCTGCGGCTGATATCACGGGCGCTGGCAAGCTCGTTGAGTGCATCAACGGCATCGGCGTTGAGTTTCAGTTCGACACGCTTAAGCCCACGATTTTTATCGCGTTTAAGCTGGTTGCGTTTATTAATACGCAGCTGTTCATCGCGCGAAAGCGGATTTGTCTTGGGTCGTCCCGGGCGACGCTCATTCGCGAACAGATCTATTGTCGTGCGGTCCGTTTGTTCTTTGGCCATGATTTTGAGACTTCGGGGGAAAACAAGCCGCCCTGCTATTGCCCGGGCGATAAGCGCGCCATCATACATCACCCACATCGGCACGCCAACGACTGGAAGCCTGCTGGCTTCCAGTCGCTGTCTTTTTAATCAATTCGCAGTATCAGAGAGATAGCGGCGGATTGCACGAAGCACCGCTTCTGGTTTTTCAGCGTGAACCCAGTGCCCGGCTCCGGCGATAACATGAGCGCGCGCTTCGGGGAACTGCCTGATCAATTCATCACGGCAGGCTTCGGTGACATACGGCGAATTGCCGCCGCGCACAAACAGGGTAGGGTGTGGCCAGGCCGGAACCGGCTGCCAGCCAACGATTTCTGAATATTGATCCCACAGCACCGGCACGTTGAAGCGCCACTGGCCGTCGACAAACGATTTCAGCAGAAACTGCACCACGCCTTCTTCATTAAGATGTTCGCGCATGATGGCCGCGGCCTGCTGGCGGGTGGAAACACCGGCATCGGTCACCGCATTGATAGCGGCAAAAATCTCATCGTGGCGACGCACGTCATAATCCACGGGCGCAACGTCAATCACCACCAGGCCGTTAATGCGCTCCGGCGCAAGTGCGGTCAGAGCCATAACGGCTTTGCCTCCCATTGAATGCCCGATCAGCGTCACCTTTTCGAGGTGATTGGCATCCAGCGTATCCAGAAGATCCTGCGC
Source organism: Enterobacter sp. Tr-810 (assembly GCF_011752765.1). Lineage (NCBI taxonomy): Bacteria > Pseudomonadati > Pseudomonadota > Gammaproteobacteria > Enterobacterales > Enterobacteriaceae > Enterobacter > Enterobacter sp. Tr-810. The sequence goes on from NZ_VWWW01000003.1 coordinate 425,144, forward strand.
CATTGCGGCGTACGTCATTTCTGGCGAGCGCCCGGAAAGGCCGTGGTTACGCATATCCACCTGCAAAATATCGTGATCGGTAACCAGATCCCGAGCCAGCACACCCAGGTTATCCAGGCTGCCAAAAAGGCCGTGAACCAGTACGATGGGAGAATTATTGTTCGGCGATTGTGCAGATTGCGCTCGGGTATTCAATTTCATGGCAAAGTTCTTTTTTTACGTATGTCAGGTTAGGGTATCATGTTGACCATTCTGCCGCCCGGCTGCAAGGATCCAGTTTAATCTGACTTTTGCTGCCAACCTGGCTTGACGCTATCCGCTGTTGGGATTTGACCTTATAATCCCAACGACTTGTATTCAGATAAGATATCGCACTGGATTAAGATGAAAACAATCGAAGTTGATGACGAACTCTATCAGTATATCGCCAGCCAAACGCGGCATATCGGGGAGAGCGCGTCCGACATTTTACGGCGTATGCTTAAAATTTCCGCCGCCTCACAGCCTGTCACTCCTGTCGCGAAAGATGTCGTGTCTCAGCCGAGCGTTGCGGTGCAAGCCAAACCCGCCATGACACCTGCGAAAGACAAAGTTCGTGCGATGCGCGAACTGCTGCTGTCTGATGAGTATGCAGAACAGAAGAAAGCGGTTAACCGCTTTATGCTGGTGCTGTCTACACTCTACTCACTGGATAACAAAGCGTTTGCTGAAGCGACCGAGTCGCTGCATGGTCGTACTCGCGTCTATTTTGCGGGCGACGAGCAGACGCTGTTGCAAAATGGCAATCAAACCAAACCCAAACACGTGGCTGGTACCCCGTATTGGGTGATCACCAATACCAACACCGGGCGCAAGTGCAGCATGGTCGAACACATCATGCAGTCCATGCAGTTCCCGGCGGAATTGATTGAAAAGGTTTGCGGTACAATTTAACCCTTGCATAAGAAGGACCAGGCAATGGCAAATCACAGCCGTGCAGGCCAACCTGCACAACAAAGCGATTTGATTAACGTCGCCCAACTGACCGCTCAGTACTATGTGCTGAAGCCGGTGGTAGGCAACGCGGAACACGCAGTGAAGTTTGGTACATCTGGCCACCGCGGTAGCGCGGGGCGCCACAGCTTTAACGAACCGCATATTCTGGCCATTGCCCAGGCCATCGCGGAAGAGCGCGCTAAAAATGGCGTTACTGGTCCGTGCTATGTAGGGAAAGATACCCACGCCTTGTCTGAGCCTGCATTTATTTCCGTACTGGAAGTACTGGCCGCCAATGGCGTAGACGTCATTGTGCAGGAAAACAACGGCTTTACCCCAACGCCGGCGGTGTCCAACGCGATTCTGGTGCACAACAAAAAAGGTGGTGCGCTGGCTGACGGTATCGTTATTACGCCATCCCACAACCCACCGGAAGACGGTGGTATCAAATACAACCCACCTAACGGCGGCCCGGCTGATACCAACGTCACCAAAGTGGTGGAAGATCGTGCTAACGCCCTGCTGGCGGATGGCCTGAAAGGTGTGAAACGCATTTCTCTGGATGCCGCGATGGCGTCTGGTCATGTGAAAGAGCAGGATCTGGTGCAGGCGTTTGTTGAAGGGCTGGCGGATATCGTCGATATGGCGGCTATCCAGAAAGCGGGCCTGAAACTGGGTGTGGATCCGCTTGGCGGCTCCGGTATCGAATACTGGAAACGTATCGCAGAACATTACAAGCTGGATCTGACCATCGTAAACGATCACGTCGATCAGACCTTCCGCTTTATGCATCTGGATAAAGACGGCGCTATCCGTATGGATTGCTCCTCTGAATGCGCAATGGCTGGCCTGCTGGCGCTGCGCGACAAATTCGACCTGGCGTTTGCTAACGACCCGGATTATGACCGTCACGGTATCGTCACCCCGGCAGGGCTGATGAACCCGAACCACTATCTGGCGGTAGCGATCAACTATCTGTTCCAGCACCGTCCACAGTGGGGCAACGATGTTGCCGTGGGTAAAACGCTGGTGTCCTCTGCGATGATTGACCGTGTGGTTGACGCGCTGGGCCGCAAGCTGGTGGAAGTGCCGGTTGGCTTCAAATGGTTTGTTGATGGCTTGCATGACGGCAGCTTCGGCTTTGGCGGCGAAGAGAGCGCGGGCGCATCCTTCCTGCGTTTTGACGGTACGCCATGGTCCACCGACAAAGACGGCATCATTATGTGTCTGCTGGCGGCAGAGATTACTGCCGTAACCGGGAAAAACCCGCAGGAGCACTACAATGAGCTGGCTGCACGTTTTGGTGCGCCAAGCTACAACCGTATTCAGGCTTCTGCGACCTCTGCGCAGAAAGCCGCACTGTCTAAACTGTCCCCGGAAATGGTGAGCGCTAACACGCTGGCCGGAGACCCTATCACGGCACGCCTGACGGCAGCGCCGGGTAACGGTGCCTCTATTGGCGGTCTGAAAGTGATGACCGACAACGGCTGGTTCGCCGCGCGTCCTTCCGGTACGGAAGATGCGTACAAAATCTATTGTGAAAGTTTCCTCGGCGACGAACACCGTAAGCTGATTGAGAAAGAAGCGGTGGAGATTGTCAGCGAAGTGCTGAAAAACGCGTAAATGCTAATCTGGTGCGGACTGATGCCCTCACCCCGGCCCTCTCCCACAGGGAGAGGGTGAAAACATTAAAAACGGCAACCCTTGGGTTGCCGTTTTGCTTTTCCTAACTGTGTTTATTCTTCAATTCAAACCGCGGTGAGACTAAACCATACAGAGTCCAGCCCATAAAGGTCACCATCGCGCCATAAAGCATCGCTTCCTGGCCGGACGAATAGAGCGCATAGAAGCTGTAAATCGCCCCAATCAGCGCCACGATGTTGGCCACTCTGGCTTTGCCCGGATCGACTTTCGCTACCTTCTGAATAATCACCAGTGCCGCCATCGACAGGATGTACGGAATGATGTTCGTGACTACCGCCAGGTTTACCAGCACGTTGAACTGGCTGTTCAGCGACGGGCTGATGGTCATCAGCGACAAACCACTCTGGAAGATAACAATCGCTAACATGCCCTGCACCGGCGCATCTGCTTTCGTCACGCGGGAGAAGATTTTCGGGAAATAACCTTCGTCTGCGGATGATTTAAACACCTGTGCAATAGTGAACTGCCAGCCGAGCAGTGAGCCACAGCAGGACATCACCATCAGCCCCATGATCACTTTCCCGACGGTTGGGGTAAACATCTGCGCAAAGGCCAGCCCGAACGGCGCGGTGGAGTTGGCGAGATCCATGTTAGGCACAATCCCGGCAATCACGTTGGTTGAAACGATGTAGATAACAGCCGCGCCCAGCGTACCGCCCAGTACGGCAATCGGGACGTTCTTTTCCGGGTTTTCCACAACTTCGGCATTCGCGCAGGCGGATTCCAGACCGAGGAATGCCCATAGCGTCATGGCGATAGATGACCCCACCGCAGTAAAGAATGGTACATTGTGCGGGTTCCAGGAGTTGGCATACAGCGTAGGGCTAAACCAGAACCAGCCGATGATGCACAATCCCACCACCGGGATGATCACCCCCCAGACGGTGATACTGCTGATCTGCCCGGTGATGCGGGCACCACCGAAGTTCGCAATGGTACAGATCCACAACACACAAATAGTGGCGATACCGATTTGTACCGGACTGAGCGTGGCACCGAACAGTTCTGTACCGTAACCGACAGCCGAAATGGCAATCGCCACGTTGGCAATCAGCAACGACACACCGTAGGTATAGTTGGCCATAAAGTTGCCCGACTTGCCGAAGGCATACTCCGCATAGCCACCCATGCCGCCTGATTTACGGCTGAACATCCCGCACTTGGCAAAGGCCCACGCCAGCGCCATTGAGCCAACGGCGGTCACCAGCCAGGAGATAATCGAGATCGTACCGACTTCTGCGAGCTTGGTAGGCAGCATGATAATTCCCGACCCCATCATGTTTACCATGGTGAGGATGGTCAGCTGCACCACGCCCATCTTGTTAGACTTACTCATAATTTTTCTCCTTTCAGCAGCGAAGGCTGAGCGGCAGGTTGCTTGATGACGTTACATCGAACGTGTTTGCGGCCGTCACACTCTTCCACGTACACGCCCTGAAGCTCTGGCGCAAAGCCTGGCAACAGGTTGATCCCTTCTTCCAGCGCGGCAAAGTAGCGCAGCACTGCACCGCCCCAGACTTCGCCCGGCACAACGCACAGCACGCCTGGTGGGTAAGGGAGAGCACCTTCGGCGGCAATACGGCCTTCGGCATCGCGCAGGGACACCAGCTCCACCTCACCGCGCAGGTAGGCATAGTTGGCGTCCTGGGGTGACATCATCACGCGCGGGAAATGAGACTTACGGAACATCTCTTTTTGCAGCTGTTTCACGTTATTACGTGCGTACAGGTCGTGCATTTCCTGGCAAATCTGCCGCAGGGAATAGTCGGCGTAGCGTTCCGGGTATTGCTTACAAATCGACGGCAGCACCTCTTTTAACGGCGCATCGGTCTGGAGCAGTTTTTCGAAGCGCACCAGCTGAGCCACAAGCTGCTGCAATTTGCCCATATCCTCTGCCGGGGTCAGCAGGAACAGGATGGAGTTCAGGTCGCATTTTTCCGGAACAATGCCGTTTTCGCGCAGGAAGTTCGCAAGAATGGTCGCCGGGACGCCGAAATCCTCGTACTCACCGGTACGGGCGTTGATGCCCGGTGTGGTCAGCAGCAGTTTGCAGGGGTCGATAAAGTACTGATGCTCGGCATAACCTTCAAAGGCGTGCCAGTTCTCGCCGGGGACAAAGTGGAAGAAGCGCAGGTCAGTGGCGATTTCTGCCGTATCCCAGCTCTCCCACGGGCGACCATCGACGGTTTCCGGCACGAACGGACGAAGGAACTGGCAGTTTTGCAGAATAAGTTTGCGTGCTTCGATACCCGTGACCACGCAATCCATCCACATGTTGCGACCGCTCTGACCCTCATGCATTCGGGCATTGATATCGAGTGCGGCAAACAGCGGATAGAACGGGCTGGTGGAGGCGTGCATCATAAAGGCGTTGTTGAGCCGCTTATGAGGCACATAGCGCTGCTGGCCTTTGATGTGACTGTCTTTTTTGTGGATCTGCGAGGTTTGCGAGAAGCCAGCCTGCTGTTTATGCACCGACTGGGTCACCAGAATGCCCGGATCGTTTTCGTTCAGCTCCAGCAGCAGCGGCGAGCAGTCGGCCATCATCGGGATAAATTGCTCGTAGCCCACCCACGCAGAGTCAAACAGGATGTAATCACACAGGTGGCCAATGTTATCCACCACCTGACGGGCGTTATAAATGGTGCCATCGTAAGTACCAAGCTGGATCACCGCCAGCCGGAACGGGCGCTGGTCACGGGCACGGCCCGGGGCGACTTCGGCGACCAGCTCGCGAAGATAGCTTTCTTCGAAGCAGTGCGCGTCAATCCCGCCAATAAAACCGTACGGGTTACGTGCTGTTTCCAGATAAACCGGTGTTGCTCCGGCCTGTAACAGCGCTCCGTGGTGGTTGGATTTATGGTTATTACGATCGAACAGCACCAGATCGCCAGGCGTCAGCAGGGCGTTTAAGACCACTTTGTTTGATGATGACGTGCCGTTCAGTACGAAGTAAGTCTTATCGGCATTAAACACTTTTGCGGCATGTTGCTGGGCAATACACGGGGCACCTTCGTGGATCAGCAAATCGCCCATGGCCACATCTGCGTTGCACAGATCCGAACGGAACAGCGTTTCGCCAAAGAAATCAACAAACTGATTTCCGGCAGGATGACGGCGGAAGAACTGGCCACCCTGATGCCCCGGGCAGTCAAACGCGCTGTTACCCTGTTTGACGTAGTCTACCAGGGCGCGGAAGAACGGTGGGCGTAGCTGGGTTTCGTACTTCTGGGCTGCGGTTTCAAGCTGGCGGCCATAGAAATCATTGCTGGTGTCAGAGTATTCAAAAACACCCTGAATACGTGGCAAATATTCTGCCGGAACAATTTCTTCTTTATGTGTGGCAATAAAAATGGGGATCCCAAATCCCGTTGCTTCTATTTCTTCTATAGCACCACTGGAAATATCGCTGATGGCCAAAACTACGGCAGCAACATCAATATAATCAGAAGCACTCACATCCACCATTTCGCGCGTGGTGGTAAAGCAATCAGGACATGAACGGCTGGCAGCAATTTTTAAATTTTTCATCTTTATCTCTTTATTTTAGGCAATAGGAGGCCTTCGATTCTTTGCAATGAAAAAATCGACAATTTACCGGAATAAAAAGCAAAGCCTGACCTCTGATAAAAAAATCAGTTAATTGCTTTTTACAGAATTAAATCCAGTCCGTCCGGCTACGGAAGAGCCTGGATCAAGAGAAATGAGCGCACGTGTTCACAGGCAGTTGCCTGTAAAATAAAGTTTTTCAGAATGACCTGTAAGCAGATGCGCCAGAAGTCGAAGGACTACCGGGCATTAAAGAGATGAAAGTCGAAGCAGTTACGGTGGGCAAACATCATAATATGAGTTGTCCGCCTTATATGGGGCATTAAACGATTGTTGTTTTCCATGTGTATTTTCCTTTCAGTAATTGAAAGCATGGTCATTTTATCCAGGAAAAGGCGGTAAACCGTGAAGGAGATCAACAATAATCGATCAGATCAGAAATAAATATTCTGATTTACTGAATAATGCAGATCAAAATGCTGTTTTGTATGTTTAATGTTAACACTATGTTTTTGTATTGTTTTTATTAACGAGAAATAAGCCGTAAATAACGGCTTTGTTATTTTTTAATATAAATTCAGGAGGGTGTTAAGATTAAATAAAATTAAAATGAATAACTATTCAGATCATGAACCGATAACCGATACCGGTTTCAGTTAATAAATGACGAGGACGCGCGGGGTCGACTTCGAGTTTCTGGCGAAGGTGTCCCATATATATGCGTAAATAGTGACTATGCTCGACAGCATTGGGTCCCCAGACCTGATTTAACAGCTGACGCTGGGTGAGGACCTTACCGTGGTTGTTGAGCAAAACAGCGAGCAGGCGAAACTCAATCGGGGTGAGGTGGATTTCTTCTTCACCGCGCTGAATGCGCCGCGACGCTAAATCAACCTGAATGTCAGAAAAGGTATACACCGGCTCTGAAGGGGTGGTGGCGCTGTGTCGGCGCAGCGCCACGCGAAGCCGGGCCTGAAGTTCGCCAATCCCAAAGGGCTTAATCAGATAGTCGTCAGCCCCGGCATCGAGTGCCGCGATTTTATCTGTCTCTTCGGTACGGGCCGAGAGCACCAGAATGGGCATCTGACTCCACTGGCGCACTTCGCGGATGAAATCGATGCCATCGCCATCCGGTAGCCCCAGATCGAGAATGACCAGGTCCGGCTTACGGGTTGCGGCTTCGATAAGGCCACGCTGGAGCGTCCCCGCGTCATGAACGCGCAGGCCGTCTCCTTCCAGCGCGGCGCGCAGAAAACGGCTAATCGCGAGTTCATCTTCAACAATCAGGACGTTAATCACAAATCCTCTGGTAATTCATCAAGTTCTGGCGGGGGATCAAGAGGAAGTGTAACACAGAAATGCGCGCCACCTTCCGGGCGGTTCGCCGCCGAAATGGTTCCTCCATGCACATCAATGATAGCCTGGCAAATCGCCAGCCCAAGCCCGACTCCCGGAATGGCTGATTCCTTATTCCCGCGCGCGAATTTCTCAAAAATAGCGTGCTCCTGCCCGGCAGGAATGCCTGGCCCGGTGTCCCAGACGTCGAGCTGCAAGGTATGTTCCTCTACCGTTGCGTTAATGCCAATACGCGCTTTCTGCCCCGCATATTTAGCGGCATTTTCCAGCAGGTTGATCAGCACGCGTTCGAACAGCGGGCCATCAACGTGGATCAGCGTCAGCGGCTCTGGCAGGTTCAGCTCAATATGCCGACCGCCCATTCCCGGCTCGAGCATTTTTAAGGCGCTGCCGACCACTTCCTCAAGCGTCAGCCACTCTTTTTTGAGGTTAAAACCGCCGGACTGAATGCGTGCCATATCCAGTAAGTTATTCACCAGCCGGGTGGTATTGAGCACATGCTGGCGTATTTCGCTGGCCTGCATGGCGTGGCTGGAGCCTTCTGCCGCCAGGTCAAGCGTCAGGATCTCTGACTGACCAAACAGCACGGTGAGCGGGGTACGCAGGTCGTGCGACAGCGCCGCCAGCAGGGAGTTACGAATGCTCTCGCGCTCGCTGGCAAGCCTTGCCTGCTCTTCGCTGGCGGTGAGCGCCAGACGTTCAAGTGCGCTGGCGACCAGCAGGGTAAATGTCTCCAGCAGACGCTGTTGCTCAGGGATCATCAGCTGGCGCAGGTTGGTGGGTTCGACAATCACCAGCCCCTGATTTTTGTCGGCACTGCGCAGCGGCAGGATCTGGTAAGGTACGCCTGGCAGCGTATCGGTCCCGGCACCGGCGGGTAAACCTTTGTCAAAACTCCAGCGGGCAATGGCTTCATCCCAGGGAGTCATGCCGGTGGCTGACGTCAGTGGACGCAACACGCCATGTTCGTCAGGTAATAAAATCAGGTTGCTGGCATGAAACGTGGAGCGAATAAACTGCTCGCTGGTCTGGACGATATCCAGCGGCGTGCGGCCCACTGCCAGGGATTTGGACATCTCGTACAGATGGCGCGTACGCTGTTCGCGATAGCGGGCAATCCGCGCCTGATAGCGAACGCCTGCGGTCAGATTCCCGATAACCAGCCCCACGGTAAGCATCACACCAAACGTCAGGATGTACTGCACATCCGACACCGCAAGTGTCCCGCGCGGGGCAATAAAGAACAGATCGAAGCTCACCACGTTGATAACCGTCGCCAGTACCGACGGCCAGCGGCCGAAGAAAAGCGCCACCACTACCACACCCAGCAGGTAAATCATCACCAGGTTAGCGGCGTCAAAGGCGAGCAGCCACTGGCTGGCAATCAGGGTTATCAAGGCGCAAAGTACGACAGCCACAAGGCAGCCGCGGATCTGAATACGCCATTTATCACTAAACGCCCGGGCATCCGGCAGGCGGCCAGGCAGGGGAGAAGGTTTGTCATCAAGCGCTACAATCACCAGGTCCAGATCCGGTGCGCGTCGGGCCAGCTTATCGGCAAAGGATTCGCGGCTAAACCAGCGGCGATGCTGACGTCGACCAATCACGATTTTGCCGAGATTGTGTTCGCGTGCGTAGCGCAGAATGGCTTTATCTTCTAATGGGTCGGAAAGGGTGGCAGTTTCAGCGCCAAGCTCCTGGGCCAGCCGGAGCGAGCTCAGGATCGCCCGGCGCTGGTTTTCCGGCAGAGCATGAAGACGAGGGGTTTCGACATACACCGCGTGCCAGACGCTACCAAATTTTGCCGCCAGCCGGGCGGCTGTACGGATAAGTTTTTCATTGCCGCTGCCGTGATCGATGCACAGCAGAATGGCATCCCGCGTGTGCCAGACGCGCTCTTGTCCTTGCAGGTCACGCCAGGCGCGCATCTGATCGTCAACGCGGTCTGCCGTGCGGCGCAGGGCCAGCTCGCGCAGGGCAATCAGGTTGCCTTTGCGAAAAAAATGTTCGATAGCGCGTTCGGCCTGGCCTGAGATATACACCTTACCTTCGTGCAGACGCTGGCGCAGATCGTCAGGAGGAAGGTCAACCAGCACCACCTCATCGGCAGAGTCGAAGAACGGATCCGGCACGGTTTCCCGCACCTGAATACCGGTGACACCACTGACCACGTCGTTCAGGCTCTCCAAATGCTGAACATTCACCGTCGTAAAAACGTCGATGCCCGCTTCCAGAAGCTCCTCGACGTCCTGCCAGCGCTTAGGGTGACGTGAGCCTGGCGCATTGCTGTGCGCCAGCTCGTCCATCAGGATAAGCGCCGGGCGGCGGGCGAGGGCTGCATCCAGATCGAACTCAGTGACCAGACGTCCACGGTGGCTGATGCGGCGTGCCGGCTGCGTGGCAAGCCCGGTCAGCAGCGCTGCCGTCTCTTTGCGCCCGTGCGTTTCGACGACGCCGATAAGAATATCGAGCCCTTGCGCCCGTAGCCGCTGTGCTTCCGTGAGCATGGCAAAGGTTTTCCCGACCCCCGCACAGGCGCCGAAAAAGATTTTCAGTTTGCCGCGATGGGCTTCAGCGGTCTGTTCGAGCAGCCTGTCCGGATCCGGGCGAATGGGCTCGTCGGTCATTTAGTTTTTCCTTAGCGCGTCCAGCGCCAGATTCAGCTCAACAATGTTCACGACTGGCATCCCGATGAAACTGACCAGCGGTTTTTGCGTATGTTCGGCCACCAGCTGGCTTACCTGTTCTGTGGTCAACTGGCGGGCGGCAGCCACGCGCGGAATTTGCCATGCGACTGATTCCGGGGTCAGGCTGTAGTCCAGCCCGCTGGCAGATGCCGTCACCAGCTCGACTGGCACCTCGCGGCTGGCCTGCGGATTGGCTGCACGCAGGGCGGCAACGCGTTCAGCGACCGCATGGTCCAGGTCCGGGTTGCTGCCGGCCAGATTACTGCCGCCGGAAGCCATTGGATTATACGGGCTTTCAGCCGTGGCGGAAGGGCGGCCCTGGAAGTAGCGGGCATCCGTAAAGTTCTGACCAATCAGGCGTGAACCACGGGTTTCGCCATCCTGCATAATCAGCGAGCCGTTCGCCTGATCGGTAAACCACCACTGGCCCAGCGCGGTGGTTACCAGCGGGTAAAGCCCGCCGGTAACCAGCGATAACAGAATAAACAGAAGTATAGCGGGGCGTAACATTGTCATTTGATTCACCTTTTAAACCAGCCCGAACAGGGTCAACAGCATGTCGATAACCTTGATGCCAACGAAAGGAACGACCAGCCCACCGAGCCCGTAAATCCACAGATTACGGCGCAGCATGGCGGCGGCGGTCAGTGGCTTGTAGCTCACGCCCTTTAGCGCCAGCGGGATCAGGAAGACGATGATCAGGGCGTTAAAAATCACCGCGCTCAGAATGGCCGACGCCGGGGAGTGCAGATGCATGACGTTTAGCGCGTTCAGTTGCGGATAGGTTGCCGCGAACGCCGCCGGGATAATGGCAAAATACTTCGCCACATCGTTGGCAATACTGAAGGTGGTGAGCGAACCACGGGTCATCAGCATCTGTTTACCGATGTGAACGACCTCAATCAGTTTGGTCGGGTTAGAGTCGAGGTCGACCATGTTTCCCGCCTCTTTCGCCGCCTGTGTCCCGGAGTTCATTGCCACCGCGACATCGGCCTGCGCCAGTGCTGGCGCATCGTTGGTGCCGTCACCGGTCATCGCCACCAGGCGGCCTTCAGCCTGATACTGGCGGATCAGCGCCAGTTTGGCTTCCGGCGTAGCTTCTGACAGGAAATCATCCACGCCCGCTTCTGCTGCGATGGCGGCAGCAGTAAGACGGTTATCCCCGGTGATCATCACCGTTTTGATCCCCATCTTGCGTAACTGGGCGAAACGCTCTTTGATCCCGCCTTTAACGATATCTTTCAGCGCAATAACGCCCAGCACATGCGAACCCTCTGCCACAACCAGTGGGGTGGCACCCTGACGGGCAACGCTTTCGACCAGTTTGTCCACTTCTGGCGGGAAATGGCCGTTGTTAGCTTCGATGTGGCGACGAATGGCGTCAACGGAGCCTTTGCGGATCATCCGGTCCTGGATGTTAATCCCGCTCATACGAGTCTGGGCGGTGAACGGCACAAAGGTGGCATGAAGACTCTGCACATCGCGCTGACGCAGGTTAAAACGCTGCTTAGCCAGAATCACGATGCTACGGCCTTCCGGTGTTTCATCGGCCAGCGACGAAAGCTGCGCAGCGTCAGCCAGCGTTTTTTCATCCACGCCGGGCGCGGGTAAGAAATCCGACGCCTGACGGTTACCGAGGGTGATGGTCCCGGTTTTATCCAGCAGCAGAACGTCCACATCACCCGCGGCTTCAACGGCACGTCCGCTGGTGGCAATCACGTTCGCACCCAGCATCCGGCTCATGCCCGCCACACCAATGGCTGAAAGCAGCCCGCCGATGGTGGTCGGGATCAGGCAGACCAGCAGGGCAACCAGCACAGTGATACTGACAGCCGTACCACCGTAGGCGGAAAATGGCCACAGGGTGGCGGTTGCCAGCAGGAAGACAATGGTCAGGGCAACCAGCAGAATGGTCAGGGCGATTTCGTTTGGCGTTTTACGACGCTGCGCGCCTTCGACCATGGCGATCATCCGGTCGAGGAAGGTTTCACCCGGGTTAACGCTGCACTGGATAACCAGCCAGTCAGAGAGAATACGCGTACCGCCCGTGACGGAGGCAAAGTCGCCGCCGGACTCGCGGATAACCGGGGCGGATTCCCCGGTAATGGCGCTTTCGTCGACCGATGCCCCCCCTTCGATGACTTCGCCATCGCAGGGGATGATATCCCCGGCTTCGACCAGCACCACATCGCCTTTACGCAGCTCATCCGCCGGGACGTGATCCATCTGTGCGCCATATTTTGGCTCACGCAATTTGCGGGCAAACGCGGTCTTTTTTACCCCTTTCAGGCTGTTAGCCTGCGCTTTACTGCGGCCTTCCGCCAGGGCTTCGGCAAAGTTGGCAAACAACACGGTGAACCACAGCCAGAGGCTGATTGCCGCGGTAAACAGCGCGTTTCCCACCAGATGACCGGTTCCCATCGCTACCGCCAGTGCCGTGGTGAGCAGGCTGCCAACCCAGACGATAAACATCACCGGGTTATGCCACTGAACGCGCGGGCTCAACTTTTTCACCGCATCCATTAGCGCCTGGCGAACTAAAGACGGTTCAAGCAGGGCCAGTTGTTTACGACTCATGACAAATTCTCCGCAAAATCAGCGTAAAGAGAGATATTCCGCGACCGGGCCTAACGCGAGGGCGGGGATAAAGGTCAGGGCACCGACCAGCAACACAGTGCCAATCAGCAGTCCAGTGAACAGCGCACCGTGGGTCGGTAATGTACCGCTGGTGGTTGGTTGGATTTTTTTACTCACCAGCGAACCGGCAATAGCCAGCACGGGGACGATGACGCCAAAACGGCCGACAAACATGCAAAACGCCAGCAGACAGTTCCAGAACGGGGAGTTGGCGCTCAGACCCGCAAAGGCGCTACCGTTGTTGTTGGCTGCAGACGAGACGGCGTAAAGCACTTCGCTAAAACCGTGAATGCCCGGGTTGAAGATGCCGCTGCGTCCCGCTTCGGTCATCAGCGCCAGCGCAGTGCCAAGCAGCACCAGTGCCGGAGTGACCAGGATAGCCAGCGCCGTGAGCTTCATTTCGCGCACGTCGATTTTTTTACCCAGGTATTCCGGGGTGCGGCCAATCATCAGCCCGGCGATAAATACCGCCAGCAGAACAAACAGCAACATGCCATACAGCCCGGAACCTACGCCGCCAAACACCACTTCACCAATTTGCATCAGCCAGAGTGGGATCATGCCGCCCAGTGCCGTAAAGGAGTCGTGCATCGCATTGACTGCACCGCATGAAGCCGCCGTGGTGACAACCGCGTAAAGGCTACTCGCCAGGATGCCAAAGCGGCTCTCTTTCCCTTCCATATTGATGTTGCTGCTGGCACCCAGTTGCATGAAGTGGCTGTTGCCATTCCATTCGGCCCACATCACCAGCGCTGCGCAAACCACGAAGATCAGGGACATCGCCCAGAGCAGGGTACGGCCCTGGCGGCGATCGTTAACCACATCGCCAAACGCAAAGCACAGCGCGGCAGGGATCAGGAAGATCGCCAGCATTTGTACGCAGTTTGTCAGCGCGGTTGGGTTCTCAAACGGATGAGACGAGTTGGCATTGAAGAACCCGCCCCCGTTGGTACCGAGCATTTTTATGGCCTCTTGCGAGGCAACTGGCCCCATTGGCAGAAGCTGTTTGGCCCCTTCAAGCGAGGTATAGCTTGTGTAGGGAAGCAGGTTTTGCAGCGTGCCTTGCTGAATAAAGAACAGGGCCATGATGAGGGAGATCGGGAGCAGCACCCACAGGGTGATACGTGTCAAATCGACCCAGGCGTTACCCAGCGTACCGACATTCTGGCGCGCAAAGGCTCGTGTCAGGGCGAAGATCACCGCAATCCCGCTGGCCGCAGAAAGGAAGTTCTGCACCGTTAGGCCGGCCATCTGGCTGAAGTAGCTCAGGGTGGTTTCACCGGCATAGGACTGCCAGTTGGTATTACTGACGAAGCTGACCGCCGTGTTCAACGCCAGATGCCAGGACAGGCCCGGCAGCTGTTGCGGATTCAGCGGCAGAATGCCCTGAAGCATCAACATCGCGAACAGCGCAAACAGGCCGACAATGTTGAGCAGCAGGATGGCCATCAGATACTGGCACCAGTTCATCTCCAGGTCGCGTATTCCCAGTACGCGCCAGATCCCTTTTTCAACACTGCCAACAACGGGCAGTGCCACGTTGTTTATCATGCGCGCAAGCAGGGTTCCCAGTGGCCTTGCAAGCAGGAACAGCACCAGTAAAAAGCTGGCAATAAGCAAAAACGCCTGAGCAGCCATCAGAATGCCTCCGCATTAATCAGGGAATAAACCAGATAACCCAATAACAGGAAAACCAGCACGATGCCGGCAATCAGACCTGCACTCACAATCCACCTCCGGGTGACATTTGTATTTGTGCTAAAGGTAGGATTTACGGCGCAAAGATTTCGCAAAAATCAGGAGGAGGGGTGTAAAAAAAGTATAAAAATGAAAAGGCCACAATTTAACTAATGGTAAGTATCTTGTTAACTTCTCTGTAACTTAGTTACGAGTTGAATGTAAATATTTGCCAAATGAATGAAAATAAGTGGTCGGATGAGTAGTAAAATTACAATCAAGACGGTATTATTTTAGCCAGATCACAGATTTTGAATTTTTCGGATGACGTTTCCGGCCAACTATAGGGGAGAAAATTATGGATCTTTATAAAGAATATCCGGCTCATATCGTTTTCATGCGTCGCACTTTCGCCGTAGTGGCTGGTGTCCTCGCACTGCCGGTGATGCTTTTCTGGAAAGACCGCGCACGTTTTTACAGCTATCTGCACCGCGTCTGGGCGAAAACCAGCGAGAAGCCGGTATGGATGGATCAGGCCGAAAAAGCGACCTGCGATTTCTACTAAAAAAAGATTACACACAGCAATAAAAAAACCGCCAACAGCAATGTGGCGGTTTTTTTGTCCCTCTGGATTCGCGGTCCGTTGGGTGGTCTTGCAGCCCCTACCCGGGATTTTCATCATACCCTCGAGTGAACAGATAGCAATCCCTTCTGACCTTTATAAAATCCTAATTTTATTCGAATAACTTATCTTTGGCGGTGATGTTAACTATGATGCAGTGTCCCTTTCCGCCATCTCGCACATGGGCATCGGTCCAGGGAAAGGTGTATTTACAGCCGTAAAGCAGCCCACCTACCCGGGCTTGTGTCCACCGACTTATCACCGGTGGTGAACGGTGGAGCGGTTAGCTGCAGGGACCGCATAATGAAACGCTATATATGCATTGCGTTCATTGTCGCCAGCGTACTCGTTGTTAAGCGTGATGAACCGACCGGGTTTGTTGCATTGACCACGATAGCGCAGGACAAGTAGCGTTAAGGCCGCCTCGGGCGGCCTTTTTTATTTTATCCCGTCTACACTTCATGGCAAAGTACAGTAAAAGGACGCCGCTTTTTCCTTTGGTGGCGTGCCCTTACGGACATAATGGATATTTGCCTGGAGTTTTATGCCCACCCATCTGGTTTGGTTTCGCGCGGACCTGCGCCTACATGACAACATCGCTCTCGCGGCAGCCTGCCGCTCTAAGGATGCCAGAGTGCTGGCGCTGTTTATCGCTACGCCCGAACAGTGGCGGCAGCATAAGATGGCCCCACGGCAAGCGGCCTGTTTAGCCTCGCATCTCAATAGCCTGCAACACTCACTCGCAGAAAAAGGCATTCCTCTGCTGTATGAAGAGGTCAGTGATTTTGCCGCGCAGTTGCAAAAGGTGCAGCACATCTGCGAACAGCACAGCGTTACGCATCTCTTTTACAACTATCAGTACGAATTCAACGAGCAGCAACGCGATCGCCAGCTGGAAAAAACGTTGCAGAATGTGGTGTGTCAGGGATTTGATGACAGCGTAATGCTGCCACCGGGCAGCGTTATGACCGGCAACCACGAGATGTATAAAGTCTTTACTCCGTTCAAAAATGCGTTTATCAAACGCCTGAAAGAGTCGCTCCCGGAGTGCGTTGCCGCCCCTGCGTCCAGGGGAGAAACGTTAACGGACCTGCCCAGACTCACGTTTGATTACCCGCAAAAAGCCTTTGATGAAACCTTTTTTCCCCCAGACGAAAAGGCGGCTATTGCTCAGATGCGCCACTTCTGCAAACAGGATGCGGCTGAATACGAAACCCGCCGGGATTACCCTGCCATTGAAGGCACCAGCCGTTTATCCGCCTGTTTAACCCTCGGTGTCCTTTCGCCGCGTCAGTGTTTGCATCGTCTTCTGGCGGAACAGCCGCAGGCGCTGGAAGGCGGCGCGGGCGCGGTGTGGCTTAACGAGCTTATCTGGCGTGAGTTTTACCGTCATCTGATGACATATCATCCTGGTTTATGTAAGCACCGGCCCTTCATTCGCTGGACGGATAACGTAAAATGGCAGATGAATGATACTCAGTTGAACGCCTGGCAAAACGGGCTGACGGGATACCCGATAGTGGATGCCGCGATGCGTCAGCTCAATGAAACCGGCTGGATGCACAACCGCCTGCGCATGATCACCGCCAGTTTTCTGGTGAAAGATCTGCTTATCGACTGGCGTATCGGGGAGCGTTATTTTATTTCTCAGCTAATTGATGGCGACCTTGCGGCCAACAACGGCGGCTGGCAATGGGCCGCGTCAACGGGAACAGATGCCGCTCCCTATTTTCGTATTTTTAACCCGACCACCCAGGGGCAAAAGTTTGATCCTGACGGCGAGTTTATTCGTCACTGGCTCCCCGAGCTTGCTGACGTGCCGCTGAAAGCGCTCCATGAGCCCTGGGTGTGGGCGGATAAACAGGGTGTCACGCTCGATTATCCTCGCCCGATTGTTGACCATAAACAGGCGCGCGTTGCCACGCTGGCAGCGTATGAAGCCGCCCGTAAAGCCTAAGAGAGTGATGATGAAAAACAGCGAACTGGAACGTCTGATTAACGAGAAACTGAACAGTGCCAGCTTCAGCGACTACGGTCCAAATGGCTTGCAGGTTGAAGGGCGTGAAAACATACAGAAGATAGTGACAGGCGTAACGGCAAGCCAGGCGCTGCTGGATGAGGCAGTGCGCCAGGAAGCCGATGCGGTGATTGTGCATCACGGTTATTTCTGGAAAAACGAATCGCCGATTATCCGTGGTATGAAGCGTAACCGTCTCAAAACGCTGCTGGCAAACGACATTAACCTCTACGGGTATCACCTGCCGCTGGATGCCCATCCTGAACTGGGTAATAACGTCCAGCTCGCTCAGCTGCTGGGCATCACGGTGATGGGCGAAATCGAGCCGCTGGTCCCGTGGGGTGAGCTGGCCATGCCGGTGCCGGGGCTTGAGCTGGCCTCCTGGATTGAAGCCCGGCTGGGCCGCCGCCCGCTGTGGTGCGGTGATACCGGGCCAGATACGGTTAAACGCGTTGCCTGGTGCACGGGCGGCGGCCAGGGCTTTATCGACAGCGCGGCGCGTTTCGGCGTGGATGCATTCATCACCGGCGAAGTGTCTGAACAGACTGTTCATTCCGCACGTGAACAAGGACTGCATTTTTACGCGGCCGGGCATCACGCAACAGAGCGTGGCGGCATCCGCGCACTCAGCGAGTGGCTGACGGAAAATACCGATCTGGATGTGACGTTTGTGGATATTCCTAATCCTGCCTGATGAGAGGTGCCTAAGTGCAGCGAGCGCGTTGTTATCTTCTGGGTGAAACGGCAGTGGTTCTGGAGCTTGAGCCCCCGGTGACCCTTGCCACGCAAAAGCGTATCTGGCGGCTGACGCAGCGCCTGGCGGATGTGCCGGAAGTGGTGGAGGCCATTCCGGGGATGAACAATATCACCGTTGTTCTGCGTAATCCGCATACCCTGGCGCTGGACGCCATTGAGCGTTTACAGCGCTGGTGGGAAGAGAGTGACGCGCTGGAGCCCGAATCCCGGGCCATTGAGATCCCGGTCATTTATGGCGGTAAGGGCGGCCCTGATTTGTCTGTTGTGGCGCAGCACTGCGGGTTAACAGAAAAACAGGTAGTCGAACTGCACGCTTCGGTGAACTACGTGGTCTGGTTTTTAGGATTCCAGCCCGGTTTCCCGTATCTGGGTGGTTTATCTCCTGAGCTTTATACGCCACGTCGGGCTGAACCGCGCCTGAGCGTCCCGGCGGGGACCGTGGCTATCGGAGGACAGCAAACCGGCATTTATCCGCTTGCTTCACCCGGTGGATGGCAGTTGATCGGGCATACCTTTGCGCCGTTATTTGAACCGGGGCAGGACGCGCCAATACTCCTGCGCCCCGGCGATACCCTGCGCTTTATCCCGCAGAAGGAGGGGATATGTTAACGCTTATTCGCGCAGGACTTTATACCTCGGTTCAGGATGCGGGTCGGTTTGGTCTGCGCCAGTCGGGCGTCAGCTATTGTGGTGCGCTCGACCGGCCTGCACTTGAAATTGCCAACCTGCTGGTGGGCAACCCGGGCAGTACGGCAGCGCTGGAAATCACCCTTGGTCAGTGCGTGGTGGAATTTAGCCAGGAAACCTGGTTTGCCCTGACCGGTGCAGGTTGCGATGCCACGCTTGATGGCAAAGCGGTGTGGACGGGCTGGCGACTGCGGGCGAAAGCGGGCCAGCGTCTGGCGCTCAAACGCCCGTTACACGGCGTGCGCAGCTATCTTGCAATTGCCGGGGGCATCGATGTACCGGAAGTGATGGGCTCGCCCAGTACCGATGCCAAAGCGGGCATTGGCGGGCATGAAGGGCGCTTACTTCGCGACGGCGATCGCCTGGCCGTTAAGCCGTCATCTCACCACTTCACCACGACCCAGGGGGTGAAACAGCTGCTCTGGGGTAACCTGATCCGCGCCTTGCCAGGACCGGAATATCAGGAATTTGACGAGGTTTCTCAGGAGTCCTTCTGGCGTTCCCCGTGGCACCTTAGCTCACAAAGTAACCGCATGGGCTATCGTTTGCAGGGGCAACCCCTGAACCGGACCACCGACCGGGAAATGCTGTCCCACGGTTTGTTGCCAGGCGTCATCCAGGTGCCAGGAAACGGTCAACCGATTGTGCTGATGAATGATGCGCAGACAACAGGTGGTTACCCGCGTATTGCCTGTATTATTGATGCCGATCGCTACCATCTGGCGCAAATACCGCTTGGGCAGCCGATCCACTTCGTGCAATGTTCGCTGGAAGAGGCGCTGAAAGCGCGCCACGATCAGCAGCGCTATCTGGAACAACTGGCGTGGCGACTCGATGGTAAAGATTGATTTAAACGCCGATTTAGGCGAGGGCGGGCAGGCCGACGCAGAGCTGATGACGCTGGTCTCTTCGGTCAATATCGCCTGCGGGTTTCATGCGGGCGATGCGCAAACCATGCTGGTGAGCGTGCGTAATGCCATTAAACATGGCGTGGCGATAGGCGCCCATCCGGGATTCCCCGACCGGGAAAACTTCGGCCGTACGGCAATGGTTTTACCGCCCGAGACGGTTTACGCCCAGACGCTGTACCAGACCGGAGCGCTGGATGCGATTGTCCGCGCCCAGCACGGCGTACTGCGCCACGTGAAGCCGCACGGAATGCTCTACAATATGGCCGCGCAGGATCCGGCTCTGGCGGACGCCATTGCCCGTGCCGTGCGGGATTACAACCCGCAGCTGATCCTGGTCGGGCTGGCGGGCAGTGAACTCATTCGCGCCGGGCAGCGTCTGGGGCTGGTGACTCGTCAGGAAGTGTTTGCCGACAGAGGATATCAGCAGGACGGAAGCCTGGTACCACGCGGTCAACCGGGCGCGCTTATCACTGATGACGCGCAGGCGCTGGCGCAAACGCTGGACATGGTACGCACCGGGCGGGTAAAAACCATTAACGGTACGCAGGCAAACGTACAGGCCGAAACGGTGTGCTTACACGGTGATGGCGAGCACGCGCTGCTGTTTGCGCATCGTCTGCGGGCGGCTTTTGCCGAACAGGGGATCCTCGTTCGCGCCTGAATTTTACAATAAGGACTGAAAGATGCCAGAAGGCCCGGAGATCCGCCGCGCGGCGGATAGCCTGGAGGTGGCGATAAAAGGCAAACCCCTGACGGATGTCTGGTTTGCTTTCCCTCAACTTAAGCCGTTTGAAGCGCAGCTGGTGGGGCAAACGGTGACCCATATCGAAACGCGGGGCAAAGCACTGCTGACGCACTTTTCCCATAACCTGACGTTATATAGCCATAACCAGCTTTACGGTGTCTGGCGGGTGGTTAATACGGGTGAGTCATTACAAACCACCCGAGTGTTGCGTGTTAAATTGCAAGCGGCTGATAAAACTATCCTGCTGTACAGCGCCTCGGATATCGAAATGTTAACACCGGAGCAACTGCTCACTCACCCGTTCCTGCAACATGTCGGGCCGGATGTGCTGGATATGCGGCTGACGGCACAGGATGTTAAAGCACGGTTGTTATCGCCCACTTTCCGCAACCGGCAGTTTTCGGGGCTGTTGCTCGATCAGGCGTTTCTGGCGGGGTTAGGGAATTACCTTCGTGTGGAAATTCTGTGGGCGGTGGGGCTGGCGGCGCAACATAAAGCATCGCAGCTGAATGACGCGCAACTCGATGCGTTATCCCATGCGCTGCTGGATATCCCGCGTCTTTCGTACAACACGCGTGGCATGGTGGATGACAACAAGCACCACGGGGCGCTGTTCCGCTTTAAGGTGTTTCATCGCGATGGCGAACCCTGCGAGCGGTGCGGCGGGGTGATTGAGAAGACAACGCTCTCTTCAAGACCGTTTTACTGGTGCCCTGGATGCCAGGTGTAAAAGCAAAACGGCAACCCTGAGGTTGCCGTTTTTAATGTTTATTCCCTCTCCCTGTGGGAGAGGGCAAGGGTGAGGGCATCAGACCGCACAAGGTAAAAGCAAAACGGCAACCCTGAGGTTGCCGTTTTTAATGTTTATTCCCTCTCCCTGTGGGAGAGGGTTAGGGTGAGGGCATCAGACCGCACCCTGTTAACATCAGCGCTTAATATCAGACTTAAAATCACGCTGCTCGTAGCCGGTATACAGCTGGCGAGGACGGGCGATTTTCATGCCTTCGCTGTGCATTTCGTTCCAGTGCGCGATCCAGCCCACGGTACGTGCCATGGCGAAGATCACGGTGAACATGGAAGACGGAATACCCATCGCTTTCAGGATGATACCAGAGTAGAAATCGACGTTCGGGTAGAGTTTCTTCTCGATGAAGTACGGATCGTTCAGCGCGATGTGTTCCAGCTCCATCGCCACTTCCAGCAGATCATCTTTGGTGCCCAGCTCTTTCAGCACTTCATGACAGGTTTCACGCATCACGGTTGCGCGTGGGTCATAGTTTTTGTAAACACGGTGACCGAAGCCCATCAGACGGAAGGAGTCATTCTTGTCTTTCGCGCGACGCACAAACTCAGGAATGTGTTCCACGGAGCTGATCTCTTCCAGCATCTTCAGTGCCGCTTCGTTCGCGCCGCCGTGTGCCGGTCCCCACAGGGAGGCAATGCCCGCAGCGATACAGGCGAACGGGTTCGCGCCTGAAGAGCCAGCGGTACGCACGGTAGACGTAGAGGCATTCTGCTCGTGGTCTGCGTGCAGGATCAGAATACGGTCCATTGCACGTTCCAGCACCGGGTTCACTTCGTACTCTTCGCACGGAGTGGAGAACATCATACGCAGGAAGTTACCGGCATAAGAGAGGTCGTTACGTGGGTAAACGAACGGCTGACCGATAGAGTATTTGTAACACATCGCTGCCATGGTAGGCATTTTGGACAGCAGACGGAACGCCGCGATATCACGGTGACGTGGGTTATTCACGTCCAGGGAATCGTGGTAGAACGCCGCCAGCGCACCGGTAATACCGCACATCACCGCCATCGGGTGAGAGTCACGACGGAACGCATGGAACAGACGGGTGATCTGCTCATGGATCATGGTGTGGCGGGTAACGGTGGTTTTGAATTCATCATATTGATCCTGCGTCGGTTTTTCGCCGTTAAGCAGGATGTAGCACACTTCCAGATAGTTGGATTCGGTGGCTAACTGATCGATGGGGAAACCGCGGTGAAGCAGGATACCTTCGTCACCGTCGATGAAGGTGATTTTGGATTCGCAAGATGCGGTAGAGGTAAATCCAGGGTCGAAGGTGAAAACACCTTTAGAACCCAGCGTACGGATATCAATAACATCCTGACCGAGCGTGCCTTTTAGCACATCCAGTTCAATAGCAGTGTCACCATTTAGGGTGAGCTTTGCCTTTGTATCAGCCATTTACGGTCTCCTTAGCGCCTTATGCTTAAGACTGCTGTTCACCGGATTTGCATTCAGCTGTTAATCACCGTTACCAGATTGTTATTTGGCTTACCGCTCAGCTCACGAGGAGAAACCAGGGTACAGAGCTATGGCGCCTTGCAGGTAAACGGATGAAATATCAGTGAAAACACAGCAAATCAGCGTTTTTGCAGTCCGAATTATTCAAACCTGTATATCACTAATAACTGTCCTGATAACTTCGGTCAATACCATCACACTGTTACATAACTATTTGTCAGGTGAAAGAGAGACCTCATAACTTTTGCGCATTATATGCCTTTTCTGATGACGTTTGTAACAATATTGTTTAACATTTGTCAAATCAGATGATTAAAATTTAAAAAGATGTTGTTATCGTGACCCTGATCACTGTTCCAGAGAAAACCCGACAAACTGTATGTAGGTTAATTGTAATGATTTTGTGAACGGCCTATACTGCCGCCAGGTCTCCGGAACACCCTGCAATCCCGAGCCACCCAGCGTTGTAACGTGTCGTTTTAGCATTTGGAAGCAATGTTTTGCATGACGCGCAGTTATAGAAAAGGAACGCTGCTTGACCCGCATCGCAGTCCGGAGGAAGGAAACAATAAGAACAGCATGTGGGCGTTATTCATGATAAGAAATGTGAAAAAACAAAGACCTGTCAATCTGGATCTCAAAACGATCCGATTCCCTGTAACAGCAATAGCGTCCATTTTGCACCGTGTTTCAGGTGTAATTACATTTGTGGCGGTCGGTATTCTGCTGTGGTTGCTGGGAACCAGCCTCTCATCTCCTGAAGGGTTCCTTCAGGCCTCTGCCATTATGAACAGCTTCTTCGTGAAATTTATCATGTGGGGCATTCTGACTGCGCTGGCGTACCACGTTGTAGTGGGTGTTCGCCATATGCTGATGGACTTTGGCTATCTGGAAGAAACCTTCGAAGCCGGGAAACGCTCCGCTAACATTTCGTTTGTGATTACTGTCGTGCTTTCACTTCTCGCAGGAGTTCTCGTATGGTAAGCAACGCCTCCGCATTAGGACGCAACGGCGTACATGACTTCATTCTGGTCCGTGCTACCGCCATCGTTCTCACCCTTTACATCATCTATATGATTGGTTTCTTCGCGACCAGCGGCACGCTGACGTGGGAAATCTGGAGCGGGTTCTTCGGATCTGCCTTCACCAAAGTGTTCACCCTGCTGGCTCTGTTCTCCATCCTTATCCATGCCTGGATTGGCATGTGGCAGGTGTTGACCGATTACGTTAAACCACTGGCTATTCGCCTTCCTCTGCAGCTGGCTATCGTCGTTGCTCTGGTGGTTTACGTCATTTATGGATTCGTTGTGGTGTGGGGTGTGTAATGAAACTGCCAGTCAGAGAATTTGATGCTGTTGTAATTGGTGCTGGTGGCGCAGGTATGCGCGCAGCGCTGCAAATTTCCCAGAGCGGCCAGACCTGTGCGCTGCTCTCTAAAGTCTTCCCGACCCGATCGCACACCGTATCTGCGCAGGGTGGCATCACCGTTGCGCTCGGTAATACCCATGAAGATAACTGGGAATGGCACATGTACGATACGGTAAAAGGTTCCGATTACATCGGCGACCAGGATGCCATCGAATACATGTGTAAGACCGGCCCGGAAGCGATTCTGGAACTGGATCATATGGGTCTGCCGTTCTCCCGTCTGGAAAATGGCACCATCTACCAGCGTCCGTTTGGCGGCCAGTCGAAAAACTTCGGCGGCGAGCAGGCGGCACGTACTGCGGCGGCAGCTGACCGTACCGGTCACGCACTGCTGCACACGCTGTATCAGCAGAACCTGAAAAACCATACCACTATCTTCTCCGAGTGGTACGCGCTGGATCTGGTGAAAAATGCCGATGGCGCCGTTGTCGGTTGTACCGCGCTGTGCATCGAAACCGGTGAAGTGGTTTACTTCAAAGCCCGCGCAACCGTGCTGGCGACCGGCGGCGCAGGCCGTATTTATCAATCGACTACTAACGCCCACATCAACACCGGTGACGGCGTTGGCATGGCTATCCGCGCTGGTGTGCCGGTGCAGGATATGGAAATGTGGCAGTTCCATCCAACCGGCATCGCCGGTGCGGGCGTTCTGGTAACAGAAGGCTGCCGTGGTGAAGGTGGTTATCTGCTGAACAAACACGGCGAGCGCTTCATGGAGCGTTATGCCCCGAATGCGAAAGACCTGGCGGGTCGTGACGTGGTGGCGCGTTCCATCATGATCGAAATCCGTGAAGGTCGCGGCTGTGACGGCCCATGGGGTCCACACGCCAAGCTGAAACTGGATCACCTGGGTAAAGAGGTTCTGGAATCCCGTCTGCCGGGCATTCTGGAGCTGTCCCGTACCTTCGCCCACGTTGACCCGGTAAAAGAACCGATTCCGGTTATCCCAACCTGTCACTACATGATGGGCGGTATTCCGACCAAAGTGACCGGTCAGGCGCTGACCGTGAACGAGCAGGGCGAAGATGTGGTTATCCCTGGCCTGTTCGCGGTAGGCGAAATCGCCTGCGTATCCGTACACGGTGCAAACCGTCTGGGCGGTAACTCTCTGCTGGACCTGGTGGTATTTGGTCGTGCGGTGGGTCTGCATCTGCAAGAGTCGATTGCCGAACAGGGCGACCTGCTTGACGCAACCGACGCTGAAATCGATGCCTCTCTCGAACGTCTGAACCGCTGGAACGGTAACCGTAACGGTGAAGATCCGGTGGAAATCCGTAAAGCGCTTCAGGAATGTATGCAGCACAACTTCTCGGTGTTCCGCGAAGGTGACGCGATGGCCAAAGGCCTTGAGCAGCTGAAAGTGATCCGCGAACGTCTGAAAAATGCCCGTCTGGACGACACCTCCAGCGAGTTCAACACCCAGCGCGTTGAATGTCTGGAGCTGGATAACCTGATGGAAACCGCGTTCGCAACCGCGATGTCGGCAAACTTCCGTACCGAGAGCCGTGGCGCACATAGCCGCTTCGACTTCCCGGATCGTGATGACGAAAACTGGCTGTGCCATTCCCTGTATCTGCCAGAGTCGGAATCCATGACGCGTCGTAGCGTCAATATGGAACCGAAACTGCGTCCGGCGTTCCCGCCGAAGATTCGTACTTACTAATGCGGAGACAGGACAATGAAACTCGAATTCTCAGTTTATCGTTATAACCCGGATGTAGACGATGCTCCGCGTATGCAGGATTACACGCTGGAAGCAGAAGAAGGCCGTGACATGATGCTGCTGGATGCCTTAATGCAGCTGAAAGAAAAAGATCCGACACTGTCGTTCCGTCGCTCCTGCCGTGAAGGGGTTTGCGGCTCTGATGGCGTGAACATGAACGGCAAAAATGGTCTGGCCTGCATCACGCCAATTTCGGCGTTGCAGCGCCCTGGTCAGAAAATTGTTATCCGTCCTCTGCCAGGCCTGCCGGTCGTGCGCGATTTGGTGGTGGACATGGGGCAATTCTATGCACAATATGAGAAGATTAAGCCTTACTTATTGAATAATGGGCAAAATCCACCCGCTCGCGAGCACTTACAGTCTCCTGAGCAGCGTGAAAAACTCGATGGGTTGTACGAGTGTATTCTCTGTGCATGTTGTTCGACGTCTTGCCCATCGTTCTGGTGGAACCCGGACAAGTTCATCGGCCCGGCGGGTCTGCTGGCTGCCTATCGCTTCCTGATCGATAGTCGCGACACCGAAACCGATAGCCGTCTGGAAGGACTGAGTGACGCTTTCAGCGTATTCCGCTGCCATAGCATCATGAACTGCGTCAGTGTTTGTCCTAAGGGGCTGAACCCAACGCGCGCCATCGGCCATATTAAGTCGATGTTGTTGCAACGCAGTGCGTAAGTAGTGAGAGGGGAGCCCTGTTCCCCTCACCCTAACCCTCTCCCACAGGGAGAGGGTTAAATGCAGGAAATCTTTAAAAACCGCCAGAATGGCACATCCAGTAATCGAGGCGTTCAGAGCGAGACAAGGCGGCAACTGAACGCATCCCCAGGAGCATAGTTCACTATGTGACAGGGGTAAGTGAAGGCAGCCAACGATGTCGCAGCCTGAACGAAGAAGATTAATGGCAGTTTTTAAAGGTTCCTTCGCGAGCCAATAAGAGCTCGCAGGTGAACCCCGGCACGTACACGTGGTGTGCGTGGTAGTTTCTACGGCGAAAGTAAGCATAAAAATGCTTAAGGGATCACGATGCAGAACGGCGCAATGAAAGCCTGGCTGGACTCTTCTTTCCTTTCTGGTGCGAACCAGAGCTGGATCGAACAGCTCTATGAAGACTTCTTAACCGATCCTGACTCAGTGGACGCAAACTGGCGTTCCATGTTCCAGGAGTTGCCTGGCACGGGAGTCAAACCGGATCAATTCCACTCCAAAACACGTGATTATTTCCGCCGTCTGGCGAAGGATGCCTCACGTTACTCTTCTGCGATTTCCGACCCTGACACCAATGCGAAGCAGGTTAAAGTCCTGCAACTTATCAACGCTTACCGCTTCCGTGGTCACCAGCACGCGAATCTCGATCCGCTGGGACTGTGGCAGCAAGACCGTGTAGCGGATCTTGATCCGGCTTATCACGATCTGACCGAGGCCGATTTCCAGGAAACCTTTAACGTAGGTTCTTTTGCTATCGGCAAAGACACGATGAAGCTGGGCGATCTGATTGATGCGCTCAAGCAAACCTATTGCGGCTCCATCGGCGCGGAATATATGCACATTACCTCTACAGAAGAAAAACGCTGGATCCAGCAGCGCATTGAATCTGTGGCAGGCCATGCGACCTTCTCTGTTGAAGAGAAAAAACGTTTCCTGAGTGAACTGACCGCAGCAGAAGGCCTTGAGCGCTATCTGGGCGCGAAATTCCCGGGGGCAAAACGCTTCTCGCTGGAAGGCGGTGATGCATTAGTGCCAATGCTCAAAGAGCTGATTCGCCACGCAGGCAACAGCGGTACCCGTGAAGTGGTACTGGGCATGGCGCACCGTGGTCGTCTGAACGTGCTGGTCAACGTGCTGGGTAAAAAACCGCAGGACCTATTCGACGAATTCGCGGGCAAACATAAAGAACACCTCGGCACCGGTGACGTGAAGTACCACATGGGCTTCTCGTCTGATATCGAAACCGATGGCGGTCTGGTTCACCTGGCGCTGGCGTTTAACCCGTCGCACCTTGAGATCGTCAGCCCGGTGGTTATCGGTTCCGTACGTGCGCGTCTGGATCGTCTGGACGAGCCAAGCAGCAATAAAGTGCTGCCAATTACCATTCACGGTGATGCGGCAATTACCGGTCAGGGCGTGGTTCAGGAAACCCTGAACATGTCGAAAGCGCGTGGTTATGAAGTGGGCGGTACCGTTCGCATCGTGATCAACAACCAGGTGGGCTTCACCACCTCTAACCCGCTTGACGCACGCTCAACGCCGTACTGCACCGACATCGGTAAAATGGTACAGGCGCCAATCTTCCACGTTAACGCGGATGACCCAGAAGCGGTTGCTTTCGTGACCCGCCTGGCGCTGGACTACCGTAATACCTTCAAGCGTGACGTGCTGATTGACCTGTTCTGCTACCGCCGCCACGGCCACAACGAAGCTGATGAGCCAAGTGCAACCCAGCCGTTGATGTACCAGAAAATCAAAAAACACCCAACTCCACGTAAAATCTATGCTGATAAGCTGGAAGGCGACAAAGTGGCGACGCTGGAAGATGCGACCGAGCTGGTCAATCTTTACCGCGACGCACTGGATGCGGGTGAGTGCGTAGTGAAAGAGCTGCGCCCAATGAACATGCACTCCTTTACCTGGTCGCCGTACCTCAACCACGAGTGGGATGAGAGCTACCCGAACAAGGTCGAGATGAAACGTTTGCAGGAGCTGGCTAAACGCATCAGTACCGTACCAGATGCTATCGAGATGCAGTCTCGCGTAGCGAAGATCTATGGTGACCGTCAGTCTATGGCGGCAGGTGAAAAGCTGTTCGACTGGGGCGGCGCTGAAACCCTGGCTTACGCAACGCTGGTTGATGAAGGTATTCCTGTTCGTCTGTCCGGTGAAGATGCCGGCCGTGGTACCTTCTTCCACCGTCACGCGGTTGTTCACAACCAGACCAACGGTTCAACTTACACCCCGCTGCAGCACGTGCACAACGGCCAGGGCCAGTTCAAGGTCTGGGACTCCGTACTGTCTGAAGAAGCGGTACTGGCATTTGAATACGGCTACGCCACCGCAGAACCACGCACCCTGACCATCTGGGAAGCGCAGTTTGGTGACTTCGCTAACGGCGCACAGGTTGTTATCGACCAATTCATCTCTTCGGGTGAACAGAAGTGGGGCCGTATGTGTGGTCTGGTCATGCTGCTGCCACACGGTTACGAAGGGCAGGGTCCGGAGCACTCCTCCGCGCGTCTGGAACGTTATCTGCAACTCTGTGCTGAGCAGAACATGCAGGTTTGCGTGCCGTCTACCCCGGCTCAGGTTTACCACATGCTGCGTCGTCAGGCGCTGCGCGGGATGCGTCGTCCACTGGTGGTGATGTCTCCGAAATCACTGCTGCGTCATCCGCTGGCCGTGTCCAGCCTGGATGAACTGGCAAACGGCACCTTCCTGCCGGCTATCGGCGAGATTGACGAGCTGGATCCGAAAGGCATCAAGCGTGTCGTAATGTGTTCTGGTAAGGTTTATTACGACTTGCTGGAACAACGCCGTAAGAACGACCAGAAAGATGTCGCCATCGTGCGTATCGAACAGCTTTATCCATTCCCGCATCAGGCGATGCAGGAAGTGCTGAAACAATATGCTCACGTACATGATTTTGTCTGGTGCCAGGAAGAGCCGCTCAACCAGGGCGCATGGTATTGCAGCCAGCATCATTTCCGTGAAGTGATTCCATTTGGGTCTGCTCTGCGTTATGCAGGTCGCCCGGCCTCCGCCTCTCCGGCGGTAGGGTATATGTCCGTTCACCAGAAGCAGCAACAAGATCTGGTCAATGACGCGCTGAACGTCGATTAATTAAAGGATACATAATGAGTAGCGTAGATATTCTTGTTCCCGACCTGCCTGAATCTGTAGCAGATGCGACCGTCGCCACCTGGCACAAAAAACCGGGCGATGCCGTTAAGCGCGATGAAGTGCTGGTAGAAATCGAAACTGACAAAGTGGTACTGGAAGTACCGGCTTCGGCGGATGGCGTTCTGGATGCAGTGCTGGAAGATGAAGGCACCACCGTAACCTCTCGTCAGATCCTGGGTCGCCTGCGTGAAGGCAACAGCGCGGGCAAAGAGTCCAGCGCTAAGTCTGATGAGAAAGCCTCTACCCCAGCGCAGCGTCAGCAGGCCTCTCTGGAAGAGCAGAGCAACGATGCACTCAGCCCGGCGATCCGTCGCCTGCTGGCTGAGCACAACCTGGACGCGGCTGCCATTAAAGGCACCGGTGTGGGTGGTCGTCTGACTCGCGAAGACATTGAGAAACACCTGGCGAAAGCGCCTGCGAAAGCAGAAGCCAAAGCCCCTGCGGCAGCGCCAGCGGTACAGCCTGCTCTGGGCGCACGCAGTGAAAAACGCGTACCGATGACTCGTCTGCGTAAGCGTGTGGCTGAGCGTCTGCTGGAAGCGAAAAACTCCACCGCAATGCTGACTACCTTCAACGAAGTGAACATGAAGCCAATCATGGACCTGCGTAAGCAGTACGGTGACGCGTTTGAAAAACGTCACGGTATCCGTCTGGGCTTTATGTCCTTCTACGTAAAAGCGGTTGTTGAAGCGCTGAAACGCTACCCGGAAGTGAACGCGTCTATCGATGGCGATGACGTGGTTTACCACAACTATTTCGACGTCAGCATGGCGGTTTCTACCCCACGTGGCCTGGTAACGCCAGTTCTGCGTGATGTGGATACCCTGGGTATGGCAGACATCGAGAAAAATATTAAAGAGCTGGCAGTGAAAGGCCGTGATGGCAAGCTGACCGTAGATGACCTGACCGGCGGTAACTTCACCATTACCAACGGCGGAGTATTCGGTTCACTGATGTCTACGCCGATCATCAACCCACCGCAGAGCGCGATCCTGGGGATGCACGCCATCAAAGATCGTCCGATGGCGGTAGACGGTAAAGTTGAGATCCTGCCAATGATGTATCTGGCGCTCTCTTACGATCACCGTCTGATCGATGGCCGCGAGTCCGTCGGCTTCCTGGTAGCCATTAAAGAGCTGCTGGAAGATCCAACGCGTCTGCTGCTCGACGTCTAGTTTTAGCAGTCTTGCCCGGCGGCGTTGAGCTTGCCGGGCCTACAAAAGCAATACCTAACGATTACCTGAAGGATGGATAGAACACATGAACTTACATGAATATCAGGCCAAACAGCTGTTTGCCCGGTATGGCTTACCGGCTCCGGTGGGTTATGCCTGTACTACCCCGCGTGAAGCAGAAGAAGCCGCATCTAAAATCGGTTCCGGCCCTTGGGTAGTTAAATGTCAGGTTCACGCTGGTGGCCGTGGTAAAGCGGGCGGTGTGAAGGTTGTTAAGAGCAAAGAAGAGATCCGTGCTTTTGCTGAACATTGGCTCGGTAAGCGCCTGGTAACCTATCAAACAGATGCGAATGGCCAGCCTGTTAACCAGATCCTGGTAGAAGCGGCGACCGATATCGCAAAAGAATTGTACCTCGGCGCAGTGGTAGACCGTAGCTCCCGTCGCGTGGTGTTCATGGCGTCTACTGAAGGCGGCGTGGAAATCGAAAAAGTGGCAGAAGAAACCCCTCATCTGATCCACAAAGTGGCCATTGATCCGCTGGCAGGCCCAATGCCTTACCAGGGTCGTGAGCTGGCGTTCAAACTGGGTCTGGAAGGTAAACTGGTTCAACAGTTCACCAAGATCTTCATGGGCCTGGCGACAATCTTCCTGGAGCGCGATCTGGCGCTGATCGAAATCAACCCGCTGGTTATCACCACTCAGGGCGATCTGATCTGCCTCGACGGTAAGCTGGGCGCTGACGGCAACGCACTGTTCCGCCAGCCGGATCTGCGCGAAATGCGTGACCAGTCTCAGGAAGATCCGCGTGAAGCGCAGGCTGCACAGTGGGAACTGAACTACGTGGCACTTGATGGCAACATCGGCTGCATGGTTAACGGTGCGGGCCTGGCAATGGGCACCATGGACATCGTTAAGTTGCACGGCGGCGAGCCAGCGAACTTCCTCGACGTAGGTGGCGGCGCAACCAAAGAGCGCGTAACCGAAGCGTTCAAAATCATTCTCTCTGACGACAATGTTAAAGCCGTTCTGGTTAACATCTTCGGCGGTATCGTACGTTGCGACCTGATCGCTGACGGTATCATCGGCGCGGTGGCAGAAGTGGGCGTTAACGTCCCGGTTGTTGTGCGTCTGGAAGGTAACAACGCTGAACTCGGCGCGAAAAAACTGGCTGACAGCGGCCTGAATATTATTGCAGCGAAAAGTCTGACGGATGCAGCTCAGCAGGTTGTTGCCGCAGTGGAGGGGAAATAATGTCAGTTTTAATTAATAAAGATACCAAGGTTATCTGCCAGGGCTTCACCGGTAGCCAGGGGACTTTCCACTCCGAGCAGGCGATTGCCTACGGTACGCAGATGGTTGGCGGTGTCACGCCAGGTAAAGGCGGTACCACTCACCTGGGTCTGCCAGTGTTCAACACCGTACGCGAAGCCGTAGAAGCGACGGGCGCAACCGCGACCGTTATCTACGTTCCGGCGGCATTCTGCAAAGACTCCATTCTGGAAGCGATCGACGCAGGCATCAAACTGATCATCACCATCACCGAAGGCATCCCGACCCTGGACATGCTGACTGTGAAAGTGAAGCTGGATGAAGCAGGCGTGCGTATGATTGGCCCGAACTGCCCAGGTGTTATCACCCCGGGCGAGTGCAAAATCGGCATCATGCCAGGTCACATTCACAAACCAGGCAAAGTGGGCATCGTTTCCCGCTCTGGCACCCTGACGTATGAAGCGGTTAAACAGACCACTGACTACGGTTTCGGCCAGTCCACCTGTGTGGGCATCGGTGGTGACCCGATCCCGGGCTCTAACTTCATCGACATCCTGAAACTGTTCCAGGAAGACCCGCAGACCGAAGCGATCGTCATGATCGGTGAAATCGGCGGTAGCGCAGAAGAAGAAGCCGCTGCGTACATCAAAGATCACGTGACTAAGCCTGTAGTGGGCTACATCGCGGGCGTCACGGCGCCGAAAGGCAAACGTATGGGCCACGCAGGCGCAATCATCGCGGGCGGTAAAGGTACAGCGGATGAGAAATTCGCTGCGCTGGAAGCTGCTGGTGTGAAAACTGTGCGCAGCCTGGCCGATATCGGCGAAGCACTGAAATCCATCATTAAGTAAGTCCTCTCTGCTCCCAGGACTGGGAGCTTTGAAATAAAAATGTCCGTTTCGACATGGTTGGCCGCTGAAAAGCGGCCTTTTTTATTGCGCTCGGCATGTCATGAAATAGTCACAAACCGGTGTTAATTTACGGACTTGTAAAAGTAAAATATTTGTTATTTATTTGCGTTAAAGAAAGGGAGTGGAAAAATACGTAAGACCAACTAAAATTAATGTCCTTCCTGTATCCACCCGCCTGCGTCACAATAGTTAATTAAAATCACTTTTGTTTATATTAATAATCCCATTCGATAACTTCAGATGTATTTGTGTATACATATATTTAACATGGTTTTTACTCCGTTTACCGCATCGGCACACAATTAACATAAAGACTTAATTTTGATTTAAATCAATGTTTAATGTTTGGAAAAAGGACTCAAAAGGCGCTAAATTGTGCCAGATCAAAATGGCTGAAAAGTGGTAGTTTTGCTATAAGTTGATCACCGTCGTAAAACGTAAATGTGATTCAATAAAAACCTGTTTATTGTAAGGGTTTTGCAGCGTATTATATTTGCGGGATCAATTTGGGTTTTTTATTAACGTATTTGCAACCTTTCATCACTGCTTTTTCCTCCAGGAGAGAATAGGCAACGAAGAAGGGGAGTAGATAACTTTGTATTGGGGCATGTGTGTGGATCTCTCTTACGGGTTTCACTCTCGGAGTCTTCATGCGATGAGCAAGGAGTCATGATGTTAGATATAGTCGAACTGTCGCGCTTACAGTTTGCCTTGACCGCGATGTACCACTTCCTGTTTGTGCCACTGACGCTCGGTATGGCGTTCCTGCTGGCCATCATGGAAACGGTCTACGTCCTCTCCGGCAAACAGATTTATAAAGATATGACCAAGTTCTGGGGCAAGTTGTTTGGTATCAACTTCGCACTGGGCGTGGCAACCGGTTTGACCATGGAGTTCCAGTTCGGGACTAACTGGTCTTATTATTCCCACTACGTTGGGGATATCTTCGGTGCGCCGCTGGCCATTGAAGGTCTGATGGCCTTCTTCCTCGAATCCACCTTTGTAGGTCTGTTCTTCTTCGGTTGGGACCGTCTGGGCAAAGTCCAGCATA
This sequence comes from Enterobacter sp. Tr-810, assembly GCF_011752765.1. Classification (NCBI taxonomy): domain Bacteria; kingdom Pseudomonadati; phylum Pseudomonadota; class Gammaproteobacteria; order Enterobacterales; family Enterobacteriaceae; genus Enterobacter; species Enterobacter sp. Tr-810. The sequence goes on from NZ_VWWW01000003.1 coordinate 459,182, forward strand.
TGGCGGTCACCTGGCTTGTGGCATTGGGTTCCAACCTGTCCGCGCTGTGGATCCTGGTGGCGAACGGCTGGATGCAAAACCCAATCGCATCTGATTTCAACTTCGAAACCATGCGTATGGAGATGGTCAGCTTTGCCGAGCTGGTCCTGAACCCGGTAGCTCAGGTTAAATTCGTTCACACCGTGGCATCTGGCTACGTTTGTGGTGCGATGTTCGTTCTGGGTATCAGTTCCTACTACATGCTGCGCGGCCGTGACTTTGCTTTCGCTAAGCGCTCCTTTGCTATCGCTGCTAGCTTCGGTATGGCTGCAATCCTCTCCGTTATCGTTCTGGGTGATGAATCCGGTTACGAAATGGGTGACGTGCAGAAAACCAAACTGGCTGCTATCGAAGCTGAGTGGGAAACCCAACCGGCTCCGGCTGCCTTTACCCTGTTCGGTATCCCGGATCAGGATGCGCAGCAAAACCACTTCTCTATTCAAATCCCTTACGCGCTGGGCATCATCGCAACCCGCTCCGTCGACAAACAGGTTACTGGCCTGAAAGATCTGATGGTGCAGCATGAAGGCCGTATCCGTAATGGTATGAAAGCTTATTCACTGCTGGAGCAGCTGCGTGCTGGCTCAACCGATCAGTCTGTACGCGATGAGTTCAACAGCGTGAAGAAAGACCTGGGTTACGGGCTGCTGCTCAAACGCTATACCCCGAACGTCTCTGACGCGACGGAAGCGCAAATCCAGCAGGCTACCAAAGACTCCATTCCACGCGTTGCGCCACTGTACTTCGCATTCCGTATCATGGTGGGCTGCGGCATCCTGATGCTGCTTATCATCGCAGCGTCCTTCTGGTCAGTTATTCGTAACCGTATCGGTCAGAAAAAATGGCTGCTGCGTACCGCGATGTACGGTATTCCACTGCCGTGGATTGCTATCGAATCCGGTTGGTTTGTGGCGGAATATGGCCGTCAGCCATGGGCGATAGGTGAGGTGCTGCCAACGGCAGTAGCGAACTCCTCCCTGACAGCGGGCGATTTGATCTTCTCCATGCTGCTGATTTGTGGTCTGTATACCCTGTTCCTGGTGGCTGAACTGTTCCTGATGTTCAAGTTCGCGCGCCTTGGCCCAAGCAGCCTGAAAACCGGTCGCTATCACTACGAGCAGTCCGCTGCGACTACTCAGCCGGCACGCTAAGACAGGAGTCATCAAATGATCGATTATGAAGTATTGCGTTTTATCTGGTGGCTGCTGGTTGGTATTTTGCTGATTGGCTTTGCTGTCACCGACGGTTTCGACATGGGGGTGGGGATGCTCACCCGTTTCCTCGGTCGTAATGACACCGAGCGTCGAATTATGATCAACTCCATCGCCCCGCACTGGGACGGTAACCAGGTGTGGCTCATCACCGCGGGCGGCGCGCTGTTTGCTGCCTGGCCGATGGTCTACGCTGCTGCGTTCTCCGGCTTCTATGTGGCGATGATTCTGGTGCTGGCGTCTTTATTCTTCCGTCCGGTCGGTTTCGACTACCGTTCCAAGATTGAAGACACCCGCTGGCGCAACATGTGGGACTGGGGCATCTTCATTGGTAGCTTTGTTCCACCGCTGGTGATTGGTGTGGCGTTCGGTAACCTGTTACAGGGTGTTCCGTTCCACATTGATGAGTACATGCGTCTTTATTACACCGGTAACTTCTTCCAGCTGCTGAATCCGTTTGGTCTGCTGGCGGGCGTGGTGAGTGTGGCGATGATCATTACTCAGGGCGCGACTTACCTGCAAATGCGTACGGTAGGTGAACTGCATCTGCGTTCACGTGCAACCGCTCAGCTGGCTGCCCTGGTGACGCTTGTCTGCTTCGCACTGGCCGGTGTCTGGGTGGTGTACGGTATCGATGGCTACGTGGTGACTTCTGCGATGAACCATGCTGCGCCATCTAACCCGCTGACGAAAGAAGTGGTGCGTCAGGCTGGTGCCTGGATGACTAACTTCAACAACATGCCTGTGCTGTGGGTTATCCCGGCTCTGGGTGTTCTGTTGCCGCTGCTGACCGTGCTGACGTCCCGTCTGGAAAAAGGCGCTCTGGCGTTTGTGTTCTCTTCACTGACGCTGGCGTGCATCATTCTGACGGCGGGTATCGCGATGTTCCCATTCGTTATGCCGTCCAGCACCATGATGAACGCAAGTCTGACCATGTGGGATGCAACATCTAGCCAGCTGACGCTGAACCTGATGACGTATGTTGCGTGCGTGTTCGTACCGATTATTCTGCTCTACACCACCTGGTGTTACTGGAAAATGTTCGGTCGTATCACGAAAGAAGACATCGAACGTAACACTCATTCCCTGTACTAAGTAAGGAGCTGAATATGTGGTATTTCGCATGGATTTTGGGGACGCTTCTTGCCTGTGCATTTGGCATCATTACTGCCCTGGCGCTTGAGCACATTGAAGCGTCCAAAGCGAGTGACGAAAAACACTAATGAACATTATCGCGACGCTTTACGCGGTAATGGATAAGCGCCCGTTAAGGGCGCTTTCTTTAGTGATGGCATTACTGCTGGCAGGTTGTATTTTCTGGGACCCTTCGCGTTTTGCAGCGAAGACCAGCGAGCTCGAGATCTGGCACGGTTTCTTCATCATGTGGGCCGTGTGCGCAGGTGTTATTCACGGCGTTGGCTTTCGTCCGAAAGCCATTCACTGGCAGGGTATTTTCTGCCCGCTGATTGCCGATCTGGTGCTTCTCGCTGGGCTGATTTTCTTCTTCTTCTGAATAAGAAATGTCCGTTAATCATATGGGCTTACCCGAGCCCATAAAAATTTACTCTCCGTTTACTTTCTCCCATTCCAAACCACCTTTCCCGCGCGTATAGTAGCGAAGTTTGAAAGCTCCAACTTTTCTTGTATTACCGGGATGTAAAGTGAATACAACGCTGTTTCGATGGCCGGTTCGTGTCTACTACGAAGATACCGATGCCGGTGGTGTGGTTTACCACGCCAGCTACGTTGCTTTTTATGAACGGGCACGCACAGAGATGCTGCGCCATCATCACTTTAGCCAGCAAGTGCTGTTGGCTGAGCGAGTTGCCTTTGTGGTACGCAAGATGACGCTTGAGTATTTTGCGCCTGCCAGACTCGACGATATGCTCGAAGTCCAAACAGAAATAACATCAATGCGCGGAACCTCACTGGTGTTCACGCAACGGATCCTCAATGCAGAGAACACGGTACTGAACGAAGCTGAAGTACTGATTGTCTGTGTTGATCCACTCATCATGAAGCCTCGTGCGCTTCCTAAGTCTATTGTCGCGGAGTTTAAGCAGTGACTGACATGAATATCCTTGATTTGTTCCTGAAGGCAAGCCTTCTGGTTAAACTTATCATGTTGATTTTGATTGGTTTTTCAATCGCATCCTGGGCCATCATCATCCAGAGAACGCGTATCCTCAATGCCGCTGGCCGCGAGGCTGAAGCGTTTGAAGACAAGTTCTGGTCTGGTATCGAACTTTCCCGTCTGTATCAGGAAAGCCAGGGGCGTCGGGATAACCTCGCAGGCTCCGAACAAATTTTTTACAGCGGTTTCAAAGAATTCGCCCGTTTGCATCGCGCTAACAGCCATGCACCGGAAGCGGTCGTTGAAGGTGCGTCTCGTGCGATGCGCATTTCCATGAACCGTGAGCTGGAAACCCTTGAAACGCATATTCCTTTCCTTGGCACAGTCGGTTCCATCAGCCCGTATATCGGCCTGTTCGGTACAGTGTGGGGGATTATGCACGCCTTTATCGCCCTGGGTGCGGTGAAGCAGGCAACGTTGCAGATGGTTGCTCCGGGTATCGCAGAAGCACTGATCGCGACCGCTATCGGTCTGTTCGCCGCTATCCCGGCGGTTATGGCCTATAACCGTCTGAATCAGCGCGTGAACAAACTGGAACTGAACTACGACAACTTTATGGAAGAGTTCACCGCGATTCTGCACCGTCAGGCGTTTACCAGCACCGAGAGTAACAAGGGGTAAACCATGGCCAGATCGCGTGGACGAGGTCGTCGCGAGCTCAAGTCCGAAATCAATATCGTTCCTCTGCTGGACGTACTGTTAGTGCTGTTGCTTATCTTTATGGCAACAGCGCCGATAATCACCCAGAGCGTGGAAGTTGATCTGCCGGATGCGACAGAATCACAGGCGGTAAGCACCAATGACGATCCTCCGGTCATCATTGAGGTTTCCGGCGTAGGGCAATACAGCGTGGTGGTAGAAAAAGATCGTATGGATCAGTTACCGCCAGAGCAGGTGATTGCCGAAGCGCAGCGCCGCCTGGAGTCAAATCCGAAGACGGTCTTCTTAATCGGTGGTGCAAAAGATGTGCCTTACGATGAAATTATAAAAGCGCTGAACTTGCTCCATAGCGCGGGCGTTAAGTCTGTTGGCTTAATGACGCAGCCTATTTGATCACCTGCTAGCAGTGGGATACGAGTTTTTGGGAACCGATAGTGTCAAAGGCAACCGAACAAAACGATAAGCTTAAGCGAGCGATAATTATCTCCGCAGTGCTGCACGTTATTCTTTTTGCGGCACTGATCTGGAGTTCGTTCGACGAGCATATAGATGCATCAGCTGGCGGTGGTGGGGGTTCTTCCATCGACGCCGTCATGGTGGATCCTGGTGCGGTAGTACAAAACTATAATCGCCAGCAACAACAGCAGGCGAGTGCAAAACGTGCTGAAGAGCAGCGTGATAAACAGGCGCAACAGCAAGCTGAGGAACTGCGTGAAAAGCAGGCCGCAGAGCAGGAGCGTTTGAAGCAGCTCGAGAAAGAACGTTTGCAGGCGCAGGAAGCAGCAAAAGAGCAGGCGGAACAGCAGAAACAGGCTGAAGCCGCTGCTAAAAAAGCGCAGGAACAGCAGAAACAAGCCGAAGAGGCCGCAACGAAAGCGGCTGCTGATGCGAAAGCTCAGGCTGACGCACAGGCAAAACTGGCTGCAGAAGCCGCGAAGAAAGCCGCAGCGGATGCCCAGAAACAGGCTGAGGAAGCAGCGAAGAAAGCGGCTGCCGATGCTCAGAAGAAAGCTGAAGCCGAAGCTGCGAAAAAAGCCGCAGCAGATGCTCAGAAGAAAGCTGAAGCAGATGCCGCGAAAAAAGCCGCTCAGGAAGCCGAGAAGAAAGCTGCCGCCGATGCAGCTAAGAAAGCGGCTGCCGCTGAGAAAGCTGCTGCGGAAAAAGCCGCTGCTGCTGAGAAGGCTGCTGCCGCCGCTGAGGCTAAGAAAGCTGCCGCCGCTGAGAAGGCTGCTGCGGATAAAGCTGCCGCTGCTGCAAAAGCTGCTGCTGATAAGAAAGCCGCTGCGGCTGCTAAAAAGGCTGCCGCGGAAAAAGCCGCTGCTGCATCGGGAGTGGATGACCTGCTGGGCGACCTGAGTTCTGGTAAGAATGCGCCGAAAGGCACGACCAGTGGTAGCGCTGGTGGTTCATCTCCTGCTAAAGGAAGTAAGCCGGGGCAGGGTGGTGCATCTCAGGCAGAGATTGCTTCGTACATCTCTCAGGTTCAGGCAGCTATTCGTGGTCACCTGTATGACTGGGATACCTACAAAGGCAAAACCTGTACTTTGCGTGTAAACATCAGTTCAGACGGCTCGATACTTAGCGTGAAACCGGAAGGTGGGGATGATGCGTTCTGTCAGCAGATGCTGTCTGCGACCAGCAGAATGACGAAGTTCCCTAAACCGCCGTCTCAGGCTGTGTATGAAACGTTTAAAAATGCACCGCTGGACTTCAAACCTTAAGTTACATTTTCCCCGTGCAAACGGGGAAAAATAGACCAGGTTTAGTCACAGGGTTCTGGTAGTTTTGTCTATTTGAGTTTGTTAACATTCTGCTAAATTATCGCGGGTAAGGTTACCCAGATAAGGGAGATATGATGAAGCAGGCATTACGTGTAGCATTTAGTTTCTTAATGCTGTGGGCAGCTGTGCTGCACGCAGAAGTACGTATCGAGATCACCCAGGGGGTAGACTCGGCACGCCCAATCGGTGTTGTACCGTTCCAGTGGGCCGGTCCTGGCGCTGCACCAGAAGATATTGGTGGCATCGTTGCGGCTGACCTGCGTAACAGCGGTAAATTCAACCCGTTAGATCGTTCTCGTCTGCCTCAGCAGCCGGGCACTGCGCAGGAAGTTCAACCTGCTGCATGGTCTGCGCTGGGTATTGATGCGGTTGTTGTAGGCCAGGTAACTCCTAGCCCGGACGGCGGCTATAACGTGGCTTATCAGCTGGTGGATACTGGCGGTGCGCCAGGTACCGTTCTGGCTCAGAACTCTTACAAAGTGAACAAGCAGTGGCTGCGTTATGCTGGTCACACAGCGAGTGACGAAGTGTTCGAGAAGCTGACCGGTATTAAAGGCGCTTTCCGTACCCGTATCGCTTATGTGGTACAGACCAACGGTGGTCAGTTCCCGTATGAACTCCGCGTGTCCGATTACGACGGTTACAACCAGTTCACAGTTCACCGTTCTGCACAGCCGCTGATGTCTCCGGCATGGTCTCCAGACGGTTCTAAACTGGCTTATGTCACTTTCGAAAGCGGCCGTTCTGCGCTGGTCATTCAGACGCTGTCAAACGGTGCTGTACGCCAGGTTGCGTCCTTCCCGCGTCACAACGGTGCGCCGTCATTCTCTCCGGATGGTTCAAAACTGGCATTTGCCCTGTCTAAAACCGGTAGCCTGAACCTGTACGTGATGGACATTGGGTCTGGCCAGATCCGTCAGGTGACTGATGGTCGTAGCAACAACACTGAGCCGACCTGGTTCCCGGATAGCCAGAACCTGGCGTTTACTTCCGACCAGGCAGGCCGTCCACAAATCTATAAAGTGAATGTCAACGGCGGTGCTCCGCAGCGTATTTCCTGGGAAGGTACACAGAACCAGAACGCAGACGTGAGCAGCGACGGTAAGTTTATGGTAATGGTCAGCTCCAACGGTGGGCAGCAGCACATTGCCAAACAAGATCTGGTAGCGGGTGGCGTTCAAGTTCTGTCGTCAACGTTCCTGGATGAAACGCCAAGTCTGGCACCTAACGGCACTATGGTAATCTACAGCTCTTCTCAGGGGATGGGATCTGTGCTGAATCTGGTTTCTACAGATGGGCGTTTCAAAGCGCGTATTCCGGCTACTGATGGACAGGTAAAATCACCTGCCTGGTCGCCGTATCTGTAAATAATAATTAATTGATTACTAAAGGAATCATAGAAATGCAACTGAACAAAGTGCTGAAGGGGCTGATGATCGCTCTGCCTGTAATGGCAATCGCAGCGTGTTCTTCTAACAAGAACGCAAGCAATGACCAGAGCGGCGAAGGCATGATGGGTGCCGGCACCGGTATGGACGCGAACGGCAATGGCAACATGTCTTCTGAAGAGCAAGCGCGTCTTCAGATGCAGCAGCTGCAGCAGAACAACATCGTTTACTTCGATCTGGATAAGTACGACATCCGTTCTGACTTCGCTGCGATGCTGGATGCTCACGCTAACTTCCTGCGTAGCAACCCATCTTACAAAGTCACCGTAGAAGGTCACGCGGACGAACGTGGTACTCCAGAGTACAACATCTCCCTGGGTGAACGTCGTGCTAACGCTGTTAAAATGTACCTGCAAGGTAAAGGCGTTTCTGCTGACCAGATCTCCATCGTTTCTTACGGTAAAGAAAAACCAGCAGTACTGGGTCATGACGAAGCGGCTTACTCCAAAAACCGTCGTGCCGTACTGGTTTACTAAGAGAATTGCATGAACAGTAACTTCAGACATCATCTGTTGAGTCTGTCGTTACTGGTTGGAATAGCGGCCCCCTGGGCCGCTTTTGCTCAGGCACCAATCAGTAGTGTCGGCTCAGGCTCGGTTGAAGACCGTGTCACTCAACTCGAGCGTATTTCTAATGCTCACAGCCAGCTTTTAACCCAACTCCAGCAGCAACTTTCTGATAACCAAAGCGATATTGATTCTTTACGTGGGCAGATCCAGGAAAGTCAGTATCAGCTTAATCAGGTTATGGATCGTCAGAAGCAGATCATGTTGCAAATCGATAGCCTGAGTAATGGTGGTGCAGCTGCACAGCCAGCAGCGGGCGATCAGAGTGGTGGTGCTGCGGCAACACCGGCTCCGGCAGCAGATGCTTCAGCCTCGACAGGTGCGCCTGTACAGAGCGGTGACGCGAATACGGATTACAACGCGGCCATTGCCCTGGTACAGGACAAATCTCGTCAGGACGATGCTATCGTTGCGTTTCAAAACTTCGTCAAGAAGTACCCTGATTCCACTTACCAGCCAAATGCGAATTACTGGCTTGGTCAGCTGAATTACAACAAGGGTAAGAAGGATGATGCGGCGTTCTATTTTGCCTCTGTGGTGAAAAATTACCCAAAATCACCTAAAGCACCTGATGCGATGTTCAAGGTCGGCGTGATCATGCAGGACAAAGGTGATACCGCAAAAGCGAAAGCCGTCTACCAGCAGGTTGTGACGAAATTCCCGGGTACCGAAGGTGCCAAACAGGCGCAAAAACGTCTGAGTTCGATGGGATGATTACCGCATGACCAGAAATCGCGTTTTTTCTGGTCGTGCAGCATGATTACTAAGCAGTTAAGTGATCTTCATCGAAATTTTTGTTGCGCAGAATTCTTAAATCAGTAATATATGCCGCCGTTGCCACGGGATATCAAACAACGTGAAAGCAGCGCAAAAGTGGGTCGTTAGCTCAGTTGGTAGAGCAGTTGACTTTTAATCAATTGGTCGCAGGTTCGAATCCTGCACGACCCACCAATAATCTGGTGGATAGCAGTAATTAAACGTGAAGGATAACGTTGCGTAAGCAACGGCCCGTAGGGCGAGGCAAAGCCGAGTCATCCTGCACGACCCACCACTTAAAGCAGTTCCGGTAGTACAGAGTGGGTGATTAGCTCAGTTGGTAGAGCATCTCCTTTACACGGAGGGGGTCGGCGGTTCGAGCCCGTCATCACCCACCACTCGGGTCGTTAGCTCAGTTGGTAGAGCAGTTGACTTTTAATCAATTGGTCGCAGGTTCGAATCCTGCACGACCCACCAATTCTTATTGGTTCCGAGTGATAATTCAGGCAATACCCAGATGGGTCGTTAGCTCAGTTGGTAGAGCAGTTGACTTTTAATCAATTGGTCGCAGGTTCGAATCCTGCACGACCCACCAGCCTGAATAAATTTGAAGTACATCCCGCAAGGGTCGTTAGCTCAGTTGGTAGAGCAGTTGACTTTTAATCAATTGGTCGCAGGTTCGAATCCTGCACGACCCACCAATGTAAAAAAGCGCCCTAAAGGCGCTTTTTTGCTATCTGCGATTTGAACGATTCGAAACTGCCGCAGGTTCGAGCCTCATCTTGTGAGGCAGCGGAGCCGTTTACGGCGACGACCCGAAGGGCGAGAGAAGCGAGTCATCCTGCACGACCCACCAATGTAAAAAGGCGCCCTAAAGGCGCCTTTTTGCTATCTGCGACTCCAGAGCCTAAAGCACATTGCCTGATGGCGCTGCGCTTATCAGGCCTACGAAAAACAAAACTCAGGCCCTGTCATGTCGGGTAAGGCAAAGCCGCCACCCGACAAATGCTGCGCGCACCTATTTCCGGTGACTTTTCACCTCAAATTCGCTATCTTGTTTAGTATACAAAACACAATTGCCACCCGTTTTGCTATGTCATGCAAAAGAAAGGCAATATTGTTAAGCCAGTAAAACGAGAAGCCATAATGAGTGTGATGTTCGATCCAGAAGCAGCGATCTATCCCTTCCCACCAAAGCCCGTCCCGCTAACCCTGGATGAAAAACAGTTCTACCGTGAGAAGATCAAACGACTTCTCAAAGAGCGTGATGCGGTGATGGTGGCGCATTACTACACCGACCCGGAAATTCAGCAATTGGCGGAAGAGACAGGCGGGTGTATCTCCGATTCCCTGGAGATGGCGCGCTTTGGCGCAAAACATCCCGCTTCCACGCTACTGGTGGCGGGCGTGCGTTTTATGGGTGAAACGGCAAAAATCTTAAGCCCGGAAAAAACCATCCTGATGCCGACGTTAAACGCCGAATGCTCGCTCGATCTCGGTTGCCCAATCGAGGAGTTTTCCGCGTTCTGCGATGCGCATCCTGACCGTACTGTTGTGGTCTACGCTAATACCTCTGCCGCGGTCAAAGCACGTGCAGACTGGGTAGTGACCTCCAGCATTGCGGTAGAGCTGATTGAACATCTGGATAGCCAGGGCGAGAAAATTATCTGGGCACCCGATCGTCATCTTGGGAACTATGTTCAAAAGCAAACCGGTGCCGATGTCCTCTGTTGGCAGGGCGCATGTATTGTGCATGATGAATTCAAAACACAAGCGCTGGCACGTATGAAGGGGCTATACCCTCAGGCGGCCATTCTCGTTCACCCGGAATCACCGCAGTCGATTGTTGATATGGCCGATGCCGTTGGGTCAACCAGTCAGCTGATTAATGCTGCGAAGACGCTACCGCATAAGCAACTTATTGTGGCCACCGATCGCGGTATCTTCTATAAGATGCAACAGGCCGTGCCGGAAAAAGAGCTGCTCGAAGCGCCGACCGCAGGAGAGGGCGCAACTTGCCGTAGCTGCGCCCACTGCCCGTGGATGGCGATGAACGGCCTGAAAGCCATTGCAGAAGGGTTAGAAGCGGGTGGTGCGGCCCATGAAGTACATGTGGATGCCGCATTGCGTGAAGGCGCGTTAATTCCGCTTAACCGAATGCTGGATTTTGCGGCTACACTACGTACTTAATTCAACACGCCCAGGGGAAAAGATGGATTTTTTTAGCACGCAAAACATTCTGGTTCATATACCGATTGGTGCGGGTGGCTACGACCTGTCATGGATTGAAGCGATAGGTACACTGGCTGGCCTGCTTTGTATCTGGCTGGCCAGCCAGGAGAAGATCAGCAACTACGCGTTTGGGCTTATCAACGTCACGCTGTTTGCGATTATTTTCTTCCAGATCCAGCTCTACGCTAGCCTGCTGTTGCAGCTGTTCTTCTTTGCCGCCAATATTTATGGCTGGTATGCCTGGTCGCGTCAGAACAGCCAGCAGGAAGCAGAACTCCAGATCCGCTGGTTGCCGCTACCTAAAGCAATCGCCTGGTTTGTGGCCTGCATAGTCGCTATCGGCTTAATGACCGTGTTTATCAACCCGGTGTTCGCCTTCCTGACACGCATTGCGGTGTCAGTGATGTCAACGCTTGGGCTGAATGTCGCTATGCCCGAGCTCCAGCCTGATGCCTTCCCGTTCTGGGATTCCTGCATGATGGTGCTGTCGATTGCGGCGATGATCCTGATGACCCGCAAGTACGTCGAAAACTGGTTGCTGTGGGTCATCATTAACGTCATCAGCGTGGTGATTTTCGCCCTACAAGGCGTTTACGCCATGTCGCTGGAATATCTGCTGCTGACCTTCATTGCGCTCAACGGTAGTCGTATGTGGATAAACAGCGCGCGTGAGCGTGGCTCACACGCGCTATCCAGTTAATGATGGTGATGATGTGAATGGCCGGACTGCATCTCGTTAAGATGGCAGTCCGGACCGTTACAGGGCTGATATTCCATCTGGATGGTTGCGTGAGCAATCTCGTAGTGGTGTTCCAGGAAATGCTGAATGCGTTCAAGTAGCGCATCATGATCGTGAGGTGGGATCACCTGGACATGCAGCGTCATAATCGGTTTTTCACCCACCAGCCAGACATGAACATGGTGCACGTTTCGCACTTCCGGGATCGAGCGGCACAGGTTGCGCTTGAGCGCCGGGATATCCAGCGAAGTGGGCGCACCCTCCAGTAACTCATTAACACTCTCTTTCAAAAGCCGCCAGGCACTGCGCAGCACAAGGCATGAAACCAGCACCGACAGGATCGGGTCGATAGGTGTCCAGCCTGTGTAGAGGATAACCAGCGCAGCCGCAATAGCCCCTACCGAACCCAGCAAATCACCCAGCACGTGAAGCGCCGCGGCCCGCACGTTCAGATTCTTTTCGCCGCTGCCGCGATGCAAAATCCAGAATGCCAGGATGTTGGCAAGCAGTCCGGCAACGGCAATAACCATCATGGTTGCACCGGCAACAGGCTGCGGGTGCCTGAATCGCTGAAATGCCTCCCAGACGATAAGAATGGTAATAACAACCAGCGCAATGGCGTTAACAAAGGCCGCAAGGGTCGTCAGCCTGAGCCAGCCAAACGTATGACGGGCGTTTGGTGGCCGACGTGCAAACTGTACTGCCAGCAGTGCAAACAGCAGGGCAGCGGCGTCGGTAAGCATATGCCCGGCGTCTGCCAGCAGCGCCAGAGAGCCTGAAATCAGCCCGCCGATGACCTCGATGACCATAAAGGTTGCAGTAACCCCGAAAGCCAGCGCCAGCCGCTTAACGTTGTCGTCACCTGAAGTGTGTGAATGGGAGTGGGTGTGCGCCATGTCTTCTTTCCTGATTTGTTATTATTTTTAGTGTAGCGTTTTTAAGAGGTTAAATAAAAAAGGAGAGCTCAGGCTCTCCTTTGGTCAGAATATTCAATGTTATTGCGTGGTGCCATCCGTTTTGGTATCAGCATCGTTCCCCACTTTGTCATTCGGGTTCGGGCATTTACCGTCTTTACACATCGAATTTTTATGCACCTCATCCGTGGTCATACCGTCATGATTCATTGTGCCCGAACCGGTACCGTTCGGATGGAGCATTGTCCCACCCGTATTGGTGCTGCCGTTGTTGATATGGCTGTTATCGACATTATTAGGGGCGATGTTCTGTTTGGCATCAGGGGCGACCTGGCCTGCTGATGCTGCGGCATTGGCGTCACCGTTGCCTTCAGATGCGCTCGTTTCTGCGGCGAGCACGCTACCGCTTGCCAGGGTGAGGGTGGCGGTCAGGAAAAGGGTTGCCAGTTTCGTCATTTTCATCATGCTGCTCCTGTTTTTGTCGTTACGCTGGATAACATTTCCAACAGTGCATCTCGTTCACAGGCGAAAGATTCTGGTATACAGACTTACGTCAGTATCGAATCGCGTTTAATCACTCAAAAATAGTTGTTACAGTTAAAAAGATTAGGCCAGAACTCACTTTTCGCTATTTTGTGGCGATTTTTAGGCTAATTCCAGGAATTATCTGCGTGAAGTGTAAAATCCCGTTTACACTTCCTGGCCGACGAGATAGATTGAAAGGATTGCAATCATTACTAAAGATATGGCAGAGCTGAACAGAAAATGAATTATCAGAATGACGATTTACGCATTAAAGAGATCAATGAGTTATTACCTCCAGTAGCACTCCTTGAAAAATTCCCCGCCACAGAAAACGCAGCAAACACGGTTTCTCATGCCCGCAAAGCGATCCATAAGATCCTGAAAGGTAATGACGATCGTCTTCTGGTGGTGATTGGCCCATGCTCCATTCACGATCCTGCGGCGGCTAAAGAGTACGCTTCCCGCCTGATTAAACTGCGTGATGAGCTAAAAGGCGAGCTGGAAGTCGTGATGCGCGTTTATTTTGAAAAGCCGCGTACCACCGTGGGCTGGAAAGGGCTGATTAACGATCCTCACATGGATAACAGCTTCCAGATCAACGACGGTCTGCGCATCGCGCGTAAGCTGCTGCTGGAAATCAACGACAGCGGTCTGCCAGCTGCCGGTGAATTCCTGGACATGATCACCCCACAGTATCTTGCCGACCTCATGAGCTGGGGCGCTATCGGCGCACGTACCACAGAATCTCAGGTGCACCGCGAACTGGCATCCGGCCTTTCTTGCCCGGTTGGTTTCAAAAACGGGACCGACGGCACTATCAAAGTGGCCATTGACGCAATCAATGCCGCAGGCGCGCCGCACTGCTTCCTGTCAGTGACCAAATGGGGTCACTCTGCCATCGTGAACACCAGCGGCAACGGCGATTGCCACATCATCCTGCGCGGCGGTAAAGAGCCGAACTACAGCGCAAAACATGTGGCAGAAGTGAAAACCGGTCTTGAGAAAGCAGGGCTGTCACCGCAGGTGATGATCGACTTCAGCCACGCTAACTCCAGCAAGCAATTCAAAAAGCAGATGGAAGTGGGTACGGACGTTTGTCAGCAGATTGCGGGCGGCGAAACGGCAGTCATCGGTGTGATGATCGAAAGTCACCTGGTTGAAGGCAACCAGAATCTGGAAGGCAGCGAGCCGCTGGTTTATGGCAAGAGCGTGACGGATGCCTGCATTGGCTGGGAAGATACTGACACGATTCTGCGTCAGCTGGCGGAAGCGGTAAAAGCACGTCGCGGCTGATACGGATTCTGGCAATAAAAAAGCGTGGATTGCTCCACGCTTTTTTTATGTCTGGCGAAAATTACTTCGCTTTACCCTGGTTCGCTACGGCCGCCGCTTTTGCAGCGATTTCATCAGCGTTACCCAGATAGTAGTGTTTGATTGGTTTGAAGTTTTCGTCGAACTCGTATACCAGCGGCACGCCAGTTGGGATGTTCAGTTCGAGGATCTCGTCTTCACCCATGTTATCCAAAAATTTCACCAGCGCGCGCAGGGAGTTACCGTGAGCTGCGATGATCACGCGCTCACCGCTTTTCAGGCGTGGCAGAATGGTTTCGTTCCAGTAAGGCACAACGCGGTCGATGGTCAGCGCCAGGCTTTCGGTCTGTGGCAGTTCAGCATCGGTCAGTTTCGCATAGCGCGGATCGTGGCCCGGGTAACGCTCGTCATCTTTGGTCAGCTCTGGTGGAGTCACTGCGAAGCCACGACGCCACTGTTTAACTTGCTCGTCACCGTATTTTTCAGCGGTTTCAGCTTTGTTCAGGCCTTGCAGAGCACCGTAGTGACGCTCGTTCAGTTTCCAGGATTTCTCAACTGGCAGCCATGCCTGATCCAGCTCGTCCAGAACGTTCCACAGAGTGTGGATGGCACGTTTCAGCACAGAGGTGTAAGCAAAATCAAAGCTGAAGCCTTCTTCCTTCAGCAGTTTACCTGCTGCTTTTGCTTCGCTTACGCCTTTCTCGGACAGGTCAACATCGTACCAACCGGTAAAGCGGTTTTCGTTGTTCCACTGGCTTTCGCCGTGGCGCACCAGAACCAGCTTAGTAATAGCCATCTCTTACTCCTCAAGCATTTTGAATGATAACAATTCTCATTATATTGCCGTGTCAGTGCCAGCGGCAACGCTTAACCATAACCATAGCGAAAATAGTCTCTCAGTGTAAGCTGCTTGTGAATCCAGGGTTATGATTTTGTCTATGAGTGGCGCTATTTTCAGCAAGATGGACAAAAAAAAGCCCTCATGGCGAGGGCTCTACATTTCCCAGGATTGCGCCTGGCGTTATGCGTGAGGAATAAAATGATATTCCGTCACGCTAACGTACTCTTCACCCGGGCGCAGCACGCAGTCTGGCTGCGGCCATTCCGTGTGGTTAGGGCTGTCCGGGAGGAACTCGCTTTCCAGCGCCAGGCCCTGCCAGTCGCTGTACTCGTTATGCGCGCGGGCTGGCGTGCCGCCGAGGTAGTTACCCGAATAAAATTGCAGGGCAGGGGCCGTGGTGTAGACCGTCATCTGCAACTTTTCATCCGCCGACCAGACGTGGGCCGCTGGCTGCTTCACGTCGCCTTGTGCCTGTAACAGGAAAGCGTGGTCGTAACCTTTCACTTTGCGCTGATCGTCATCGCTCAGGAAATCCTGGGCGACAGGTTTTGCCGCGCGGAAATCAAAGCTGGTGCCGCTCACCGATTTCAGGCCCTGGTACGGAATACCCATCTCATCGACCGGCAGATAGTCATCTGCCAGCAGCTGAAGCTTATGCTGGCGAACATCGCACTGGTTACCGTCGAGATTGAAATACGCGTGGTTAGTCATATTGACCGGACAGGCTTTATCAGTCGTTGCGCGGTACTCAATCGCAATACGGTTATCTTCCGTCAGGGTAAAACGCGCCGTGGCGGCGAGATTACCCGGGAAGCCCTGATCGCCATCAGGAGAGTCTAGCGAGAACAGCACTTCGCCATCATTCTGCTGAACAATCTGCCAGCGGCGTTTATCAAATCCTTCCGGCCCGCCGTGCAGCTGGTTTTCGCCCTGGCTGGACAGCAGCGGATAGCTCACGCCATCCAGTACAAAACGGCTTTTGGCGATGCGGTTGGCGTAACGGCCCACGGATGCGCCGAGATAGGCCGCCTGAGTAATGTATTGTTCCGGCGACGCGCAGCCGAGCAGGGTTTCACGTACGCTGCCATCGGGCATAGGCACACGTGCTGAGAGTAATGTTGCGCCCCAGTCCATCAGCGTAACCACCATCCCTGCGCTGTTGCGCAGGGTTAACAGGCGATACGGCAGACCATCCGGTGCGAGGGTTGGCGTTTCGTTTAGCACTGTCCCGCTCCTTGTGTTGCTTTACACACATAGAAGGTTTCTTTGATGCCGGTTTTCGCTTCGTATTGTTTCGCTACGGCATCCTGAACGGCCGGAACCAGCTCTTCAGGCACCAGCGCCACGATGCAGCCGCCGAAACCGCCGCCAGTCATGCGCACACCGCCTTTATCGCCGATGGTGGCTTTAACAATCTCAACCAGGGTGTCGATTTGCGACACGGTGATTTCGAAATCATCGCGCATGGAGGCATGGGATTCAGCCATCAGTTCACCCATGCGTTTCAAATCACCTTTTGCCAACGCTGAAGCAGCTTCAACCGTACGGGCGTTTTCCGTCAGAACATGGCGAACGCGTTTGGCAACGATCGGATCAAGCTCATGGGCAACTTTGTTGAATTCATCGATAGAAACGTCGCGCAGGGCAGTCTGCTGGAAGAAACGCGCGCCGGTTTCGCACTGCTCGCGACGGGTGTTGTACTCGCTGCCTACCAGGGTACGCTTGAAGTTACTGTTGATGATAACGACCGCCGCGCCTTTTGGCAGCGGAACCGCTTTGCTTCCCAGAGAGCGGCAGTCAATCAGCAGCGCGTGCTCTTTCTTGCCGAGGGCCGAAATCAGCTGATCCATAATGCCGCAGTTACAGCCAACGAACTGGTTTTCTGCTTCCTGACCGTTCAGCGCGATTTGCGCGCCGTCCAGCGGCAGATGGTAAAGCTGCTGGAATACAGTACCTACCGCCACTTCCAGCGAAGCCGATGAGCTCAGCCCGGCACCCTGCGGGACGTTACCGCTGATCACCAGATCGGCACCGCCGAAGTTTTTATTGCGCTTTTGCAGATGCTTAACCACTCCGCGCACGTAGTTCGACCATTGCTGGGTATCGTGGGCAATAATCGGGGCATCCAGAGAGAATTCGTCAGTCTGGTTGTCATAATCCGCCGCTACCACGCGAACCTTGCGGTCATCACGTTTAGCGCAGCTGATCACCGTCTGGTAATCAATGGCGCAGGGCAGCACGAAGCCGTCGTTATAATCTGTGTGTTCGCCAATCAGGTTTACGCGGCCAGGCGCCTGAATAACGTGGGTGGCAGGGTAGCCAAATGTTTCAGCAAACAGGGATTGTGTTTTATCTTTCAGACTCATTTTTTTTAGACTCCTGATTCGCGATAGTGGACGTCGCTAACGGCGCGCAGACGTTCTGCCGCCTGTTCTGCCGTCAGATCACGCTGGGTTTCGGCCAGCATTTCGTAGCCCACCATAAATTTACGTACCGTCGCGGAACGCAGCAGCGGCGGATAGAAATGGGCATGTAACTGCCAGTGTTGATTTTCTTCACCGTTAAACGGTGCGCCGTGCCAGCCCATCGAATAAGGGAAGGAACACTGGAACAGGTTGTCGTAGCGGCTGGTCAGTTTTTTCAGCGCCAGTGCCAGATCATCACGCAGCGCATCGCTGAGGTCGGTGATGCGTTGCACATGTGCTTTTGGCAGCAGCAACGTTTCAAATGGCCAGGCAGCCCAGTACGGCACAACGGCCAGCCAGTGTTCGGTTTCGACCACGGTACGGCTGCCATCAGCCAGCTCGCGTTGGGTGTAATCCACCAGCATCGGCGAGCCATTCTGCGCGTAATACTCTTTTTGCAGACGGTCTTCGCGCTCGGCTTCGTTTGGCAGGAAGCTGTTCGCCCAAATCTGGCCGTGCGGGTGCGGGTTAGAGCAACCCATCGCCGCACCTTTGTTTTCGAACACCTGCACCCAGGGATAGGTTTGACCTAACTCTGCGGTCTGTGCCTGCCAGGTGGTTACCACCTCTTTCAGGGCCTCGACGCTCAGTTCCGGCAACGTTTTGCTGTGATCGGGCGAGAAGCAGATCACGCGGCTGGTGCCACGTGCGCTTTCACAACGCATCAGCGGATCTTCGCTTTCCGGTGCATCCGGGGTGTCGGTCATCAGGGCTGCAAAATCGTTGGTGAAAACGTATGTTCCCTTGTAGTCAGGGTTGGTATCGCCGGTGACGCGCGTGTTGCCCGGACACAGGAAACAGTCTGGATCATGCTGAGGCAGCGTCTGTTTTGCAGGCGTTTCTTGCGCCCCCTGCCAGGGGCGCTTGGCGCGATGCGGTGAAACCAAAATCCATTGCCCGCTGAGCGGGTTAAAACGACGATGCGGATGATCGACGGGATTGAATTGCGTCATGACAAATCCTTAATTCGGATAGCCCTGTGGGTGGCGTGACTGCCAGTGCCAGGTATCCTGTGCCATTTCATCAAGCGTGCGCGTTACACGCCAGTTAAGCTCTTTATCGGCTTTGGTTGCATCAGCCCAGTAAGCCGGAAGGTCGCCATCGCGGCGGGGTGCGAAGTGATAATTCACCGGCTTGCCACACGCTTTGCTGAAGGCATTTACCACATCCAGCACGCTGCTCCCGACACCCGCGCCGAGGTTGTAAATATGCACGCCCGGTTTGTCTGCCAGCTGCTGCATCGCTGCAACGTGACCATCGGCCAGGTCCATGACATGAATATAGTCACGCACGCCGGTGCCATCTTCGGTTGGATAATCGTTACCAAAAATCGCCAGTGAATCGCGACGGCCAACAGCCACCTGCGCGATATACGGCATCAGGTTGTTTGGGATGCCCTGCGGGTCTTCACCCATATCGCCTGATGGATGTGCGCCAACCGGGTTGAAGTAACGCAGCAGGGCGATGCTCCAGTCAGGCTGCGCTTTTTGCAGGTCGGTCAGGATCTGTTCCACCATCAGCTTGCTTTTGCCATACGGGCTTTGTGGCGTACCGGTCGGGAAGCTTTCGACATAAGGGATTTTTGGCTGATCGCCATACACGGTGGCAGACGAGCTGAAGATAAAGTTTTTCACGTTTGCTGCGCGCATGGCTGAAATTAAGCACAGCGTACCGTTGACGTTGTTGTCGTAATACTCAAGCGGTTTTGCGACCGATTCGCCAACGGCTTTCAGACCGGCAAAGTGGATCACGGTTTCAATGGCGTGGTCGTGAAGGATCTCGGTCATCAACGCTTCGTTGCGAATATCGCCTTCGACGAAGGTAGGTTGTTTGCCGCCAAGACGTTCAATCACAGGCAGCACGCTGCGCTTACTATTGCACAGGTTGTCGAGGATGATGACATCATGTCCGTTTTGCAGCAGCTGCACGCAGGTATGACTACCGATGTAACCGCTACCACCTGTTACCAGAACTCGCATATTTCGCTCCATTGGGCTTATGGTATGAATTAACCATAGCATAACAGAGACGCGAAAAGTGTGACATGGGATAAAATAGTGGAATCGTTTACACTAATCATCGCACCTTAATTTTGAATGGACGGTAGCATTCTAGATCAAAGAGATAACGTTGTAATGTTGCAGGTAATCTGAAAAGCGGGGGCAGGGCCCCCGTCTGATTAATCGATTTTGCTCAGAAGGTAGCGATAGCTCTCACCATCCGGGATGAATTCCAGTCGGTGGGTAATGCAGGAAGGGGCATCTTCGGCGTGATGTGACACAAACAACAGCTGGGTTTCACCTTCCCCAATCAGCACATCCACAAAGCGTCTAATTAGCTGACGATTGAGCGGGTCCAGCCCCTGGAGCGGTTCGTCGAGGATCAACAAGGTAGGATGTTTCACCAGCGCACGGACGATGAGTGCCAGCCGCTGCTGTCCCCACGACAGGCTATGAAACGGCGCGTCAGCGACCCGGTTATCCATGCCCAGAATATCCAGCCACTGCTGCGCCAGCTTGTGCTGTTTGTCCGAAACTGCCTGATAAATGCCGATGGAATCGAAAAAACCCGACAAAATAACGTTGCGCACCGTGGTGCTAACGCGATAGTCCAGATGCAAACTGCTGCTGACGTAGCCAATATGTTTTTTGATGTCCCAGATGGTTTCGCCACTTCCGCGACGACGGCCAAACAGGGTGAGATCGTTACTGTAACCCTGCGGATGATCGCCGGTTATCAGGCTCAGCAGCGTCGATTTCCCCGCCCCGTTAGGGCCAGTGATCTGCCAGTGTTCGCCGGGGTTTACCGTCCAGCTCAGCTGGTTAAGGATAGGGCGATCGTTATAAGAAACCACGCCGTTATGCAGCACAATACGCGGCTGGTGGGGATCTAAGCCGTGTCGGGCAGAAGGAGCGTCAGGTTCAGGGAGCGAAATACCGTCCAGTTTTTCACTGTGCGCCAGCTGCGCAATCAGGGCCTGCTTCAGTAATGCGGCTTTTTCACCGGTTTCGGTCAGGCTACAGTCTGCTAATACTCCAGCGTTTTGCACAAAATCCGGGATTTCATCAAAGCGGTTAAGCACCAGAACCAGGGTGTAACCTTGCTGATTGAGCTTTTCCAGCAGGGTGGCTAGCTGGGCGCGGGATTGCACGTCCAGCCCGTCGAAGGGCTCATCCAGGATCAGCAGTTCCGGCTCGCTCATCAGCGCCTGACACAGCAGCGTTTTTCGCGTCTCGCCGGTGGAAAGATATTTAAAGCGTCTGTCCAGAAGGGCGGTAATGCCGAATTGTTCGGCCAGATAGTGGCAGCGTGCGCTGTCTTTTATCTCATCCTGGATTATCTCGGCCGTAGTGCGGCCGGTATCTTCTTCACCGGGGCTCAGCAAATCGGTGTTGTTACGCTGCCATTCATCGCTGACCAGCTTTTGCAGTTGCTCAAACGAGAGGCGAGTCAGACGCGTAAAGTCGCACTGACGTTCACCTTTAAGCTGCGTAAGCTCGCCTGCCAGTGCGCGCGCCAGGGCAGATTTACCGCTACCGTTTGTGCCGACAAAGGCCCAGCTTTCCCCTGCGCGTAACGTTAAATCAGGAAGCGCCAGCGTTCGGGTATCGCTAAGACGAAACGTACCTTGCGAAATATGCAATGATGACATGATTTATCCCATTTTTTGCAGCAATAAGCGTCAGGGATACTCACAGTCGGCACGCTTGTCAATGCGCTTAGCATAATGTGGCGATAATCACCCGGTCTGCGTTGAAATATGCGGTGACGACAGCACCTTCTTCTAACTCAGCGGCATCGGCGAGTGGCACGGTGGCACACAGAATTTGCCCATCCGGTAAGGTCATGAGCACCTCACACTGCTCCTCGCCGCGTTCAATGTGGCTGATTGCGCCGTGCAGTTGGTTATCGGCGTGTTTCGCCAGCTCAGGGTCGCGCGTGATGCTGACCCAGGGGGCTTTCAGTAAAACCAGAACTTCTTTGCCTTCGTCCAGCCCGAGGCGCTCTCCGCTTTGCGCGGTGATGGCGGCTTTCAGACGCGTCGCGCCGTCTGCCAGCAGGATCTCAATATGTTGTTGTACATGCGAGTTGTCCCTGGCCGTCACGGTACCAAACCACTGGTTGCGGGCACTGGTCTGGAGCGAGAAACGAGAAATGGCCGCCAGCAGGCTGTCCAGGGGAACGTTGTCGTCATCGCTTAAGACATCAAAGGCTTTTTGCTGAATCTGTGCCAGCAGATCGTAAAGCTGAATCAGACGCTGACCGTAGCGGGTCAATACCGCACCGCCGCCGCCCTTACCGCCAGTCGCTCTGTCGACCAGCGCCTGTTCGCTCAGGGTGTTCATCTCATTGATGGCATCCCAGGCGCTTTTGTAGCTGATGCCGGCGTTTTTTGCCCCCTGGCTAATTGAGCCCGTTTGTTCTATTTGTTTTAGCAGGGCGATACGTCGCGGATCGGCGAAAAGCTTCTGCTGAAGTCGTAAGGTGAGGAGAATTTCGGCCTGCATAACAATGTCCTGGCAAAAAGTGTATTGTGACCCAAATGCCCCTACGGGCAAAGTGCACCGCACAAAAGGGGATGTTTTTCTCACTTGAAAGGGTAGAATAAGCCGTTCACAATGTCTGGAGAAAACCATGTTAGAGTTGTTGAAAAGTCTGGTATTCGCCGTGATCATGGTACCAGTAGTGATGGCTCTCATCCTCGGTGCTATCTACGGCCTGGGTGAAGTGTTCAACGTGTTTTCGAACATCGGTCACAAAGACCAGCCTAAAAAGCAGCATTGATTCCCTACAAAACGCCCGGCCAGTCCGGGCGTTTTGCTCTCAAGTTTCTTCCTTCCCCGCCGATATTATTCACAACATCGGGTGAGTTTACTCATTAATCGGTACGATTTAACGCTAGGATATCCCTACAGTTGTCGTTATATTTGGATGTATATAACGACACTCACAGGAGCTACAGATGGCACGTACATGGTTACGCCTTTTCGCAGGGGCAACACTGACACTTTCTCTGGCAGGGCACGCACTGGCTGAAGAAGGTAAAATCACGGTCTTTGCAGCGGCATCGCTGACTAACGCGATGCAGGATATTGCAGCGGAATACAAAAAAGAGAAGAACGTTGAGGTTGTCTCTTCTTTTGCATCTTCTTCTACGCTGGCACGCCAGATTGAAGCCGGTGCGCCTGCTGACCTGTTCATTTCTGCTGACCAGAAATGGATGGACTACGCGGTAGAGAAAAAATCTATCGATACGGCAACTCGTGCCACTTTGCTGGGTAACAGCCTGGTCGTTGTGGCGCCAAAAGCCAGCGCGCAGGCGGATATCGCCATCAACAAAGAGACAAACTGGACTCAGCTTCTGAACGGTGGCCGTCTGGCGGTGGGCGATCCTGAGCACGTACCTGCGGGTATTTACGCTAAAGAAGCCCTGCAAAAACTGGGTGCGTGGGAGACGTTATCCCCTAAACTGGCACCGGCGGAAGACGTGCGCGGCGCACTGGCGCTGGTTGAACGCAACGAAGCACCACTGGGTATCGTTTACGGCTCTGATGCTGTTGCCAGCAAAGGTGTAAAAGTGGTTGGTACTTTCCCGGAAGATTCCCACAAGAAAGTGGAATATCCTGTTGCTGTGGTTGATGGACATAAAAATGCGACAGTTAGCGCCTTCTACGACTACCTGAAGGGCCCGCAGGCGTCTGCAATCTTTAAACGTTACGGATTTACGACTCACTAATGATATTGACCGATCCTGAATGGCAGGCCGTGCTGCTGAGCCTTAAAGTCTCTTCCCTGGCCGTTGTGCTGAGTTTGCCTTTTGGGATCTTCTTTGCCTGGTTACTGGTTCGCTGTAAGTTTCCAGGCAAAGCTTTACTCGACAGTATTCTTCATCTCCCCCTCGTTTTACCCCCGGTTGTGGTGGGTTACCTGTTGCTGATTGCGATGGGGCGCCGCGGTTTTATCGGCGAACGGCTCTATGACTGGTTTGGCCTGACGTTTGCGTTTAGCTGGCGCGGTGCGGTACTGGCGGCGGCAGTGATGTCCTTCCCGCTGATGGTGCGGGCGATCCGCCTGGCACTGGAAGGTGTTGACCTCAAACTTGAACAGGCGGCACGTACGTTAGGCGCAGGGCGCTGGCGCGTGTTTCTGACCATTACCTTACCGCTCACGCTGCCGGGCATTATCGTCGGTACCGTGCTGGCCTTTGCCCGTTCACTGGGTGAATTCGGGGCGACTATTACCTTTGTGTCAAACATCCCGGGCGAAACGCGCACTATTCCGTCAGCGATGTATACCCTGATTCAGACGCCTGGCGGTGAAAGCGCCGCAGCAAGGCTTTGTATTATCTCTATTGTTCTGGCGCTGGTATCACTGCTGGTTTCAGAGTGGCTGGCGCGCATCAGCCGTGAACGGATGGGGAAATAATCATGCTGGAGCTGAATTTCACCCAGACGCTTGGCGACCATTGTCTGACGCTGAACGAAACCCTGCCGGCGAGCGGCATTACGGCTATTTTTGGCGTCTCTGGCGCGGGGAAAACCTCGCTGATTAACGCCATTAGTGGCCTGACGCGCCCTCAGTCAGGCCGCATTGTACTGAATAAGCGCGTCTTAAATGACGTGGAAAACAAGGTTTACCTGTCGCCGGATAAACGGCGCATCGGTTACGTTTTCCAGGATGCAAGGTTATTCCCGCATTACAGCGTGCGCGGCAATCTGCGTTACGGCATGGCAAAAAGCATGGCCGGGCAGTTTGATAAGCTTGTTGCGCTGTTGGGCATTGAACAGTTGCTCGACCGTCTTCCGTCTTCGCTTTCTGGCGGTGAGAAGCAGCGTGTGGCCATCGGCCGTGCATTGTTGACCGCACCGGAACTGCTGTTGCTGGATGAGCCGCTGGCATCGCTGGATATCCCTCGCAAACGCGAACTGCTGCCGTATCTGCAACGCCTGGCCCGCGAAATTAATATCCCGATGCTCTATGTCAGCCATTCGCTTGATGAAATTCTGCATCTGGCAGACAAAGTGCTGGTGCTGGAAAACGGCAGTGTGAAAGCGTTCGGCAATCTGGAAGAGGTGTGGGGCAGTAGCGTCATGCATCCGTGGCTGCCAAAAGAACAGCAGAGCAGTATCCTGAAGGTCAGCGTGCTGGAGCATCATCCACACTACGCCATGACCGCGCTGGCGCTTGGCGATCAGCATTTGTGGGTCAATAAGATTGATAAACCGCTTCAGTCTGCGTTGCGTATTCGCATTCAGGCCTCGGATGTCTCTCTGGTGCTGCAACCGCCTCTGCAAACCAGTATTCGTAATATTCTGCGCGCCAAAGTGGCTCAGTGTTTTGACGATAACGGCCAGGTGGAAGTGCAGCTCGAGGTTGGCAGTAAGACGCTGTGGGCGCGTATCAGCCCGTGGGCCAGAGATGAGTTAGGGATCAAACCTGGCCTGTGGCTTTACGCGCAGATCAAGAGCGTCTCGATCACCACCTAATCACAGCAGGTGGGTATAGATGTACTGCGCAATGCTGTCGGTGGTGTTGTCGCCAATCACCACGTTGGCGCGTGCTTTAATGGCATCATCGGCATTGCCCATCGCCACGCCGGTGCCTGCGGCTTCCAGCATACTGATGTCGTTATAGTTGTCGCCAAAGGCAATCACGTCCTGCATTAACCAGCCCTGAGACTCCACATACTGCGTCAGGCGTTTGCCTTTGCTGTTGCCTTTGCGGGCAATATCCACCTGATCGTGCCATGACCATTCGCATTCCAGACCGAGCGTCTGCTCGACGTGTTTTGCGAAGACATTCAGTTTGGTGGTGTCTTCGTCCGTCAGGGCGAATTTCCAGATAGCGTCGACATCCGCAGCTGCCTGGCGCAAAGAGGCAACCTGAGTAAAGACCGGACGCTGTGCTTCAGGCAACGATAGCGCCCAGTTGCTGGTACGAATAACGTGGCCGGTAGGGCGTTCATACACCATGGCGTTATCCACATACATCAGGCCGTGAATGTTGTGTTCATCCAGCAGATCAATCAATTGCAGTGCCTGTGGAACAGGCAGCGGATCGGACTCCAGAACCTTTTTTGCCTGATAATCATACAAATAAGTGCCATTACAACAAATTGCAGGTGTATCTAACGCCAGTGCCTGATAAAAAGGATGAATGGCAACGTGATGTCGACCCGTTACGATCAGGAGTTGATATCCCGCTTCTTTTGCGCGCTTCAGCGCTTCGAGAGAAGAGGGAAGCAGGGTTTTTTGAGGGGTAAGCAGTGTACCGTCTAAATCCAGTGCAATCACACGCGAGGTCATTTGTTCTTCCGGGTTAATATTGAATTTAAGGTCTTAGGGGATGGTACACCGAGTGAAGATCGCTGCAAAATTCCTGGCTAAAATTCAGCATTCACCGTTAAAAATAATCACTTTCACGCGCAGTGAGGAAAGGAGTATTCATGAAACAAACCGTTTATACCGCCAGTCCTGAAAGTCAGCAGATCCATGTCTGGCGTTTGAATGCAGAAGGTTCACTCACGCTGGTTCAGGTTGTTGATGTTCCCGGACAAGTTCAGCCGATGGTCGTCAGCCCGGATAAACGTTTTCTCTATGTTGGCGTGCGTCCTGAGTTTCGCGTGCTGGCTTACCGTATCTCCCCGGATGATGGCGCACTGACCTTCACCGCCGAAGCTCCGCTGCCGGGAAGCCCGACCCATATCTCGACCGATCACAAAGGCAATTTCGTGTTCAGCGGCTCCTATAACTCTGGCTGCGTCAGCGTGACGCGTCTGGAAGATGGCATCCCGTTTGAAACGGTCGATGTGGTTGAAGGGCTGGAAGGGTGCCACTCTGCCAATATCACCCCGGACAACCGCACGCTGTGGGTTCCTGCGCTGAAGCAGGATCGCATCTGCCTGTTTACCCTGAGTGACGATGGTCACCTGGTTGCGCAAAACCCGGCTGAAGTGACGACCGTTGAGGGCGCAGGCCCACGTCACATGGTGTTCCACCCTAATCAGCAGTACGCCTATGTAGTGAACGAGCTAAACAGCTCTGTCGATGTGTGGGAGCTGAAAGATCCAAACGGCGAGATTGAGTGCGTTCAGACGCTGGATATGATGCCGTCTGACTTCTCCGACACCCGCTGGGCTGCGGATATCCACATTACACCAGATGGTCGTCATCTTTACGCCTGTGACCGCACCTCCAGCCTGATTACCGTGTTCAGCGTGTCTGAAGACGGCAGCGTGCTGGCGATTGAAGGCTTCCAGCCAACGGAAACCCAGCCACGTGGCTTTAATATCGACCACAGCGGGAAATACCTGATT
The DNA here is from genome assembly GCF_011752765.1 of Enterobacter sp. Tr-810. Lineage (NCBI taxonomy): Bacteria > Pseudomonadati > Pseudomonadota > Gammaproteobacteria > Enterobacterales > Enterobacteriaceae > Enterobacter > Enterobacter sp. Tr-810. The sequence continues at coordinate 486,120 of NZ_VWWW01000003.1, forward strand.
GCGGCGGGACAAAAATCCCATCATATCGCGCTGTACGAAATCAAAGGTGAGCAGGGCTTGCTGGAAGAGAAGGGACGTTATGCCGTAGGCCAGGGGCCAATGTGGGTTGTCGTTAACGCACACTAAGCGGTGTAAAACAAAAAAACCTCGCAGATGCGAGGTTTTTTTATGCCCGGTGAACAGGTTTTGTAGGCCGGGTAAGGCGAAGCCGCCACCCGGCAAAACAGATTACTGTTTCGGCTCAGCAACCACTTTGCTACCCAGACCGCGGTTGTTGTACTCCCACATGCGGTTGAAGTTAGCGTCGTTCAGGTTGCGCTGCACGTTGCCTTTATCATCCACGGCACCGGTGTTGCCGGAGAATGGACGTTTAGACACTGCGGCGTCTGCCCACGGTTTTGCCGTGTTGAAACCTTCGTTGATCACGCTGTCGCGGATAACAACCTGGCCGTTGGTGGCAGAATCTACATCCAGAGAGCGACCCAGCTGCGCCACGCCATTACCGGACGCGGTGAAGCGGCTGTTCACTGCCAGGAAGCCGTAGAACAGGTTGGACTGTGTTGCTGGTGCGAACACATAACCTTCCTGCTGTGTACGGGAGTTAACTACGCGGAAATCCGTATTATCAAACACTACCGCGCCACGGCCGGAAACGAGGTCCACATCGCCTTCAACGTAGCTGTTGGTGACCAGAGTACGGGTCAGACGGTTGTTCACCAGTGCGTTCTGCACACCGCTGTTGGTCACGAAGAAGGTGTTCTGACGACCCAGAATGTTCACGTTATTAATCTGAACCTGATCGCCATCGCTGCGCAGTGCAACCGCCTGATGAGTACCGGCATCCACGCTATCACCCAGGGTGTTTTGAATGGTCAGATTCTGCAACTGGAGGCCGTTATTCTGCGACCAGAATACCGCAGAGCACATCACACCGACGGTTGCGGTACGTTTGCTCTGGCAGTTATCGAACATATACCACGCAGGTTTGCCCGGCATATATTTCCCGGCCGGGTTCACCAGGCGACGCCAGGTGTTGCTGTCGGTTTCGGAGTCAATCGCCAGACCAATTTTCACGTCGATGGCTTTTTCACCCGTACCGTACAGGGTAATGCTGCCCGGTGCGGCAGGCACGTATACGGTGCCTTCGTATTCGCCTGGCAGGATCGCGATGTACTGGCGGGATGCGCTGTGTTTAGTGATTGCAGCGTCAACCGCGGCCTGAATAGAAGTGTGCGTGACACCCTGCGTACCTGCCGGGCCGACGACGAAATCAGGCTGCTTAGGCAGGTTGATTGAAGACGGGCTCCACGGTGCCCCATTTGGGTCCATTGCCGTGAAGTAACGCGCCTGGCTGAAGTTTTTCGCTTCATCAGCAGACAGAATCGGACGAGATGCGGTGCCCGGTGCAACCTGCTCAGAAGGCTGCTGGTCCGGTGGCGTTGAGCTACATGCGGATAATGTCACGCCAAAGGCGAGTGCTAACGCCAGACGGGAAATCCTGGAAATGTTCAAGGTAAAGCTCCTGGGTATGCAAGTCTTAACGGGATAGACGAAATAGCCTGCTTTTTTATACTAAGTTGAGCGAAACGGGAAGTTTAAATGGTAAAAAGTTGCATTTTTCGCCCGGCGGATGCGGGAAAGTAATCACAAATAAATAACATTTTCCGTAAAGGCGGTTGACAGCTGCAAGCAGATGAAAATAAATGTCTATACAACCCATGACAAGTGGAAGCCCCATGCAGCAGCTTCATCCCGACGATGTTATCTGGCGTAATGCGCGACTGGCGACAATGGATCCCGACCATTCTGCCCCTTATGGACTGACCGAACACTGTGCGTTAGTGGTCCGCGACCAAACTATTCTGGCCGTTATCCCCGAAGCAGAAATCCCTCACGGGCACGCTAACAGCATTGATTTAGCGGGAAGGCTGGTTACGCCGGGGCTTATCGACTGCCATACCCATCTGGTCTTTGGCGGCGATCGCGCGGCGGAATGGGAGCAGCGGTTAAACGGGGTCTCTTATCAGGCCATCAGCGCCCAGGGCGGCGGGATTAACGCCACCGTGACTGCAACCCGCAACAGCACTCACGAAGCATTACTGACGCTTGCGCAGCAGCGCCTGCAACGGCTGATGAATGAAGGCGTGACAACCCTTGAAATCAAGTCAGGATACGGTCTGAACGCCGAAGCCGAAGAGAAAATGTTGCAGGTGGCGCGTCAGCTTGGCGAGGATTATCCGGTAGAAATTAGCCCTACGCTGCTTGCGGCTCATGCGGTTCCCGCGGAATACCGCCACGACCCGGATGCCTATCTCACGCTGGTGTGCGAACAGATCATGCCTGTCCTGTGGCAAAAAGGGTTGTTCGAATCTGTCGACGTCTTTTGCGAAAACGTCGGATTCACCCCGGCGCAAACCGAGCGGGTATTCCAGGCTGCGCTCGCGCTGGGCATTCCGGTAAAAGGGCATGTCGAGCAGCTGTCTAATCTGGGCGGCGCGGCGTTGGTCAGCCGTTACCAGGGGCTGTCCGCCGATCATATTGAATATCTTGATGAGGCCGGGGTTCAGGCGATGGCAGAAAGCGGCACGGTTGCGGTTCTGCTGCCCGGCGCTTTCTATTTCCTCCAGGAGCGCCAGCGTCCGCCGGTTGAACAGCTCAGAAAGCAGGGCGTTGCTATGGCGGTCGCCACCGACTACAACCCCGGGACCAGCCCGTTTGCCAGCCTGCATCTGGCGATGAATATGGCCTGCGTCCAGTTTGGCCTGACTCCGGAAGAAGCCTGGGCTGGCGTGACGCGACATGCCGCCCGCGCGCTCGGACGCGGTGCAACACACGGGCAGTTAAAGGCAGGCTTTGTGGCGGACTTTATCGTCTGGGATGCGAAGCACCCGGTGGAAATGGTGTATGAACCCGGGCGTAACCCGCTGTATCAGCGAATCTTTCGTGGGGAGGCAGTATGACGTTATGGCGGCCCGTTTCTGAGCAGGTCTGGCAGGGGCGCGATGACAGCGCAGAGGCCAGCAATGCCAAACGCATTTTTCAGACCATCCGGCAGCAGGCGCAGTTTGCACCTGCCTCCTCAGGTATTGCACTGCTGGGTTTCGCATGTGATGAAGGCGTAAAACGCAACCACGGCAGGCCGGGAGCCGCGCAGGCTCCCGATGTCCTGCGCAAGGCGCTGGCCAATATGGCCAGCCATCAGGGGCATGAGCAGCTTGCGGATTTGGGCACGATTGAGGTCGAGGGCGATGGGCTTGAGGCTGCACAGCGGGCGTTAAGCGATGCGGTTACGGCCTGCCAGCGTTCCGGGATGCATACGCTTGTTTTTGGTGGCGGACATGAAACGGCCTGGGCGCACGGGCGCGGTGTGCTGGATGCATTTCCGCATGAGCGTGTAGCCATCATTAACCTTGATGCGCATCTTGACCTGCGCAAGGCCGAACGTGCCACCTCCGGCACGCCGTTTCGTCAGCTTGCGCACTACTGCGCTGAGCAGTCCCGCGCGTTTCAGTATGCCTGCTTTGGCGTGAGCCGGGCGGCAAATACTCAGGCGTTGTGGGATGAGGCCGAACGGCTGAACGTGACGCTGGTTGAAGATCTCCATTTCCGTCGCGATGCGTTATCCGTGCTTGAAGAGGTACTGGCCGGGGCAGACAGCGTTTATCTGACCATCGATCTTGATGTGTTGCCCGCCGGTGAGATGCCCGCCGTATCAGCCCCTGCGGCGTTAGGTATTCCTGCGCTGGATTTGTTGCCAGTTATCGAGCGCATCTGCCGCAGCGGAAAACTGCGGGCGGCAGATTTAGTTGAATTTAATCCACATTACGACCAGGACGGTCAGGGGGCGAAACTCGCCGCCCGTCTGGCCTGGCAAATTGCTCACTGGTGGGCATAACACAGGTTAAGGAGTCACCATGTTTTCACGCTCACCTCAGGCCAACCCGAGCCCGCCTGCGCCTTTTTATGAAAAGGTGAAGCAGGCGATCAGCGAAAAAATTGCCAGCGGCGTATGGCGCCCGCATGACCGCATCCCGTCAGAGGCTGAGCTGGTGGCGCAGTTTGGTTTTAGCCGCATGACCATTAACCGTGCGCTGCGCGAGCTAACCGATGAAGGTTTGCTGGTGCGCCTGCAAGGGGTGGGGACCTTTGTGGCTGAACCAAAAGGCCAATCAGCCCTGTTTGAAATCCGCAGTATTGCCGATGAGATTGCCGCGCGTAACCATCAGCACCGTTGCGAAGTGCTGGTGCTTGAAGAGACCCATGCCAGCGCCGAACAGGCTCTGGAGCTGAACGTCAAAGAGGGAACGCGGGTGTTCCATTCGATAATGGTCCACTTTGAAAATGATGTTCCGGTGCAGATTGAAGATCGCTGCGTCAACGCGCTGAGCGTGCCGGAATATCTTGAGCAGGACTACACCCGCACCACGCCGCACGCGTATCTGTCGCTGGTGGCTCCGCTCACTGAAGGGGAGCATATCGTGGAAGCGGTGCGCGCTACACAGCAGGAGTGTGAACTGCTGCGGATGAAAGAGCACGATCCCTGCCTGCTTATCCGCCGCCGCACCTGGTCATCGTCCCAGATAGTGTCACACGCCAGGCTGCTCTTCCCGGGAGATCGTTACCGCTTGCAGGGCCATTTTATGTCCTGAGGGTCATAAGAAGTAAAAGCGTGATAGCTAACTCAATATAACAAAATTGTATCTTTTTTGTTAAAACCAATCTTGTGTGTGCTTGTCTATACAAGTATATCTATTTGTATCATCTGTCCCGTATGAGGAGCACACAATGTCGTCAGGTAAATACCGCCAGCAGGATGTCCGCGCCGCGCGTGGCACCACGCTCACCGCAAAAAGCTGGCTCACCGAAGCACCGCTGCGCATGTTGATGAACAACCTTGATCCTGAGGTCGCAGAAAATCCCCATGAGTTAGTGGTCTACGGCGGCATTGGCCGCGCCGCGCGCAACTGGGAGTGCTACGACGCCATTGTTGAAGCTCTGACTCAACTGGAAAACGACGAAACCCTGCTGGTGCAATCCGGCAAGCCGGTCGGCGTATTCAAAACTCACAAAAACGCACCGCGCGTGCTGATTGCAAACTCAAACCTGGTGCCACACTGGGCGACCTGGGAACACTTCAACGAGCTGGATGCGAAAGGGCTGGCGATGTACGGCCAGATGACGGCGGGTAGCTGGATCTACATTGGCAGCCAGGGGATTGTGCAGGGAACCTATGAAACCTTCGTTGAAGCCGGTCGCCAGCACTATAACGGCTCGCTGAAAGGCCGCTGGGTGCTGACCGCGGGTTTAGGCGGAATGGGTGGCGCACAGCCGCTGGCCGCAACGCTTGCCGGCGCCTGTTCTCTGAACATTGAATGCCAGCAGAGCCGCATCGATTTCCGTCTGCGTACCCGCTATGTCGACGAGCAGGCTGAAAACCTTGATGACGCGCTGGCACGTATTAAAAAATACACCGCGGAAGGTAAAGCTATGTCGATTGCCCTGTGTGGTAACGCGGCAGATATCGTCCCGGAACTGGTGGCTCGTGGCGTTCGCCCGGATTTAGTCACCGACCAGACCAGCGCCCACGACCCGCTGCACGGTTATCTGCCAAAAGGCTGGACGTGGGAAGCCTACCAGCAAAAAGCCGAAACCGACCCGGAAGGCACGGTGCTCGCGGCAAAACAATCCATGGCAGAGCATGTGAACGCCATGCTGGCGTTCAGCAAAATGGGCATCCCAACCTTCGATTACGGCAACAACATCCGCCAGATGGCCAAAGAGATGGGCGTTGCCAACGCCTTTGATTTCCCGGGCTTCGTACCGGCTTATATCCGCCCGCTGTTCTGTCGCGGTATTGGCCCGTTCCGCTGGGTGGCCCTGTCCGGCGACCCGGAAGATATCTACAAAACGGATGCAAAAGTTAAAGAGATTGTCGCAGACGACGAACACCTGCATCACTGGCTGGATATGGCCCGCGAACGCATTAACTTCCAGGGCTTACCGGCGCGTATCTGCTGGGTAGGGCTGGAATGGCGCCAGAAGCTGGGCCTGGCGTTTAACGAAATGGTGCGCAGCGGTGAAGTTTCCGCGCCGATTGTTATCGGGCGCGATCACCTCGACTCCGGTTCGGTCGCCAGCCCGAACCGTGAAACCGAAGCCATGCGCGACGGATCGGATGCGGTATCCGACTGGCCACTGCTGAATGCGTTGCTGAACACCGCCAGCGGCGCAACCTGGGTATCTCTGCACCACGGCGGCGGCGTAGGAATGGGCTTCTCCCAGCATTCAGGGATGGTCATTGTCTGCGACGGTACTGACGAAGCGGCCGCGCGTATCGCTCGCGTGCTGCATAACGACCCGGCAACCGGCGTGATGCGTCACGCGGATGCGGGTTACGAGATAGCGGTTGAATGTGCCAAAGAGCAGGGGCTAAACCTGCCGATGATCCCTGCCACACAAGGAAAGCTTTAATGAACGCTCTTACACTCACTCCCGGCTCACTGACGCTAAAACAGCTGCGTAACGTCTGGCGTCATCCGGTAACACTGGCGCTGGATGAAAGCGCCCATCGCGCAATTAACGATAGCGTTGCCTGCGTCGAGGCCATTGTGGCCGAAGGGCGCACCGCATACGGTATCAACACCGGATTTGGCCTGTTAGCCCAGACGCGAATTGCGACTCACGATCTGGAAAACCTGCAACGCTCGCTGGTGCTTTCCCATGCAGCGGGTGTGGGGCAGCCGCTGGATGATGAGATTGTCCGTCTGATGATGGTGCTCAAAATCAACAGCCTGGCACGTGGTTTTTCCGGCATCCGACTGAGCGTTATCCAGGCGCTGATGGCGCTGGTGAATGCCGGAGTTTATCCGTGGATCCCGGCGAAAGGCTCTGTGGGCGCTTCCGGCGACCTGGCGCCGCTGGCACATATGTCTTTGCTGCTGCTGGGTGAAGGCAAGGCGCGCTGGCAGGGAGAGTGGTTACCTGCAACAGAAGCGCTGAAAAAAGCCGGTCTGGCGCCGATTACGCTGGCGGCGAAAGAGGGGCTGGCGCTGCTCAATGGGACGCAGGCATCCACGGCGTTTGCCCTGCGCGGCCTGTTTGAAGCCGAAGATCTGTTTGCCTCAGCGGTGGTGTGCGGTGCACTGACCACGGAAGCCGTGCTCGGCTCCCGTCGTCCGTTTGATGCGCGTATTCACGAGGTGCGCGGTCAGCGTGGCCAGATTGACGCTGCCGCCCTGTATCGCCATCTTCTGACCGATACCAGCGACATTGCCGAGTCTCACCATAACTGCGACAAGGTGCAGGACCCGTACTCCCTGCGCTGCCAGCCGCAGGTGATGGGGGCGTGTCTGACACAACTGCGTCAGGCGGCGGAGGTATTGCTGGTGGAAGCCAACGCGGTATCGGATAACCCGCTGGTGTTTGCCCAGGAAAACGAGGTGGTGTCCGGCGGTAACTTCCACGCCGAGCCTGTGGCGATGGCGGCGGATAACATCGCGCTGGCCATTGCCGAAGTGGGGGCGTTATCTGAACGTCGTATCGCGCTGATGATGGACAAACATATGTCTCAGCTGCCACCGTTCCTGGTGCGTAACGGTGGGGTGAACTCGGGCTTTATGATTGCTCAGGTGACGGCCGCGGCGCTGGCAAGTGAGAACAAAGCGTTGTCGCATCCGCACAGCGTGGACAGTCTGCCGACATCGGCCAACCAGGAAGATCACGTTTCGATGGCTCCGGCTGCCGGGCGTCGTCTGTGGGAGATGGCTTCTAACACCCGCGGCGTGCTGGCGGTTGAGTGGCTGGCAGCCTGCCAGGGGATCGATCTGCGTGATGGGCTGAAATCCAGTGCATTGCTGGAACAGGCGCGCCATGTTCTGCGCGAGCATGTCACGCATTATGACGATGATCGTTTCTTTGCCCCGGATATTGATAAAGCGATGCAGCTTCTTGAAGAAGGGCGACTGGTGGGATTATTACCTTCGGTGCTGTGATTGTTTGCCCGGTGGCGCTGCGCTTACCGGGCCTATGAGTGCAAAATGTAGGCCGGGTAAGGCGAAGCCGCCACCCGGCTTTTTTCAGGAGTACATCGCCGTTATCGACGCGCTTCCAAGCGTTTGGAAGTGCACGTTAAAGCCCACCATCGCGCCGCTGGCACCTTCGTCCACCTCAATCTTATCCACATCCAGTGCATGAACCGTGAAGATATAGCGGTGGGTTTCCCCTTTTGGTGGCGCCGCGCCGCCATAGCCCGCTTTACCAAAATCGGTACGCGTCTGGATCGCGCCTTCTGGCAGGGCGGAAACGCCAGAACCCGCACCCTGTGGCAGGACGCGCGTGCTGGCAGGCAGGTTGGCGACAATCCAGTGCCACCAGCCGGAGCCGGTTGGCGCATCCGGGTCGTAGCAGGTGACGACAAAGCTTTTGGTTCCTGCAGGAACGTCATCCCAGGCCAGATGCGGGGATAAATTATCCCCCTGATATCCCATTCCGTTAAATACGTGGCGCTCAGGCAATTTCTCGCCGTCGCGCAGATCCTGACTGATGAGTTTCATTCGTTTTCTCCGTACTGAGCCGTGCAAAAAGTGTAATGCATAAACAGAGTACCGAAGCTAACGCCCTGGATTAAATCGCAAAATGTGCGGGAACCTTAACCGCTTCGACAACCGCGGCGGTCAGCTTGCGCAGCTGTACCCCGGTAATAAGGTACGGCGGCATCAGATAAATCAGTTTCCCGAAAGGACGAACCCAGACGCCACGCTCGACGAAGAAGCGTTGTAGCGCGGCCATATTCACCGGATGCGTTGTCTCAATCACGCCAATTGCGCCAAGTACGCGCACATCCGCCACAAACTCAGAATCTGATGCCGCGCTGAGCTCCTGCTGAAGCTGCGCTTCAATTGCGGCAACCTGGGTTCGCCATTCACCGCTTTCCAGAATGGCCAGGCTTTCGCTTGCCACCGCACAGGCCAGTGGATTTCCCATAAATGTCGGGCCATGCATAAAGCAGCCTGCTTCACCGTCACTAATGGTATCCGCAACGTGGCGGGTGGTGAGCGTGGCGGAAAGCGTCATCGTGCCACCGGTCAATGCCTTACCCAGGCACAGGATATCCGGCGCAATACCGGCATGTTCGCAGGCAAACAGTTTACCGGTGCGGCCAAAGCCGGTGGCTATCTCATCAGCAATCAGCAGAATGCCCTCGCGATCGCACATCTTACGAATACGTTTTAACCACTCCGGGTGGTACATGCGCATCCCGCCCGCACCCTGCACAACGGGCTCGAGGATCACGGCTGCTATCTCGTGGCGGTGCGCGGCCATCAGGCGTGCGAAGCCCACCATATCGGCTTCATTCCACTCGCCATCGAAGCGGCTCTGCGGTGCCGGGGCAAACAGGTTATCCGGCAGATAACCTTTCCACAGGCTGTGCATCGAGTTATCCGGGTCACAGACCGACATCGCGCCGAAGGTATCCCCGTGATAACCGTTGCGGAAGGTGAGGAACCGCTGGCGGGGTTCGCCTTTGGCGTGCCAGTACTGCAACGCCATTTTCATTGCCACCTCAACGGCCACGGAACCTGAGTCAGCGAGGAAAACGCACTCCAGCGAGTCCGGCGTCATCGCCACCAGACGGCGGCAAAGATCAACCGCAGGCTGATGGGTGATACCGCCGAACATCACGTGCGACATCTGGTCGATCTGCGTTTTCATCGCCGCATTCAGACGCGGGTGGTTGTAACCGTGAATGGCGGCCCACCAGGAAGACATCCCGTCAACAAGCCGCTCTCCGCTGGCGAGATGCAGTTCGCAGCCGTGGGCAGAGGCCACCGGGTAAACGGGCAGCGGGTTCGTCGTGGAAGTGTAAGGGTGCCAGATATGCAGCTTGTCGAAGGCGAGATCGTCCTGGGTCATAATCGACTTGTAAACCATTTTGAAAAGTTTTAGGTTTACGAGTATAAACCGAACCGGAAATTAACAAAACCCTTTGGAGAAGCCCGATGGCTCACCACGCACGCTGGACAATGTCGCAAGTTACTGAATTATTCAATAAACCTTTCCTTGAGCTATTGTTTGAAGCGCAAACGGTACACCGTCAGCACTTCGACCCGCGTCATGTGCAGGTCAGCACGCTGCTGTCGATCAAGACGGGCGCGTGCCCGGAAGATTGCAAATATTGCCCGCAAAGTGCCCGCTACAAAACCGGGCTTGAATCCGAACGCCTGATGGAAGTCGAGCAGGTTCTGGATTCCGCGCGTAAAGCGAAAAACGCCGGGTCGACCCGTTTTTGCATGGGTGCGGCGTGGAAGAACCCGCACGATCGCGACATGCCATACCTGGAACAGATGGTGAAAGGCGTGAAGGAGATGGGGCTGGAAGCCTGTATGACCCTGGGAACGCTGAATGACGATCAGGCGCAACGTCTGTCCGCTGCGGGGCTGGATTACTACAACCATAACCTCGACACCTCTCCGGAGTTTTACGGCAACATCATCACCACGCGTACCTACCAGGAGCGTCTGGACACGCTGGATAAAGTCCGCGATGCAGGCATCAAAGTGTGTTCCGGCGGTATCGTTGGCCTGGGCGAAACGGTGAAAGATCGCGCTGGCTTGCTGCTGCAACTGGCCAACCTGCCAACCCCACCGGAAAGCGTACCAATCAACATGCTGGTGAAGGTGAAAGGTACGCCGTTGGCGGATAACGACGATGTCGATGCGTTTGATTTTATCCGCACTATTGCGGTCGCGCGTATCATGATGCCGACCTCTTTTGTGCGCCTGTCTGCCGGACGCGAGCAGATGAGCGAACAGACCCAGGCTATGTGCTTTATGGCCGGTGCGAACTCCATCTTCTACGGCTGCAAACTGCTGACCACGCCAAACCCGGAAGAGGACAAAGACGTCCAGTTGTTCCGTAAATTGGGGCTGAATCCGCATCAGACCGAGGTGCTGACGGGTGATAACGAGCAACAGCAGCAGCTGGAGCAGCAAATTTTTAACGCTGATACTGACCAGTTTTACAACGCGGCGACCGTATGACCTGGCAACAACGCATAAACACCGCCCTGGAGGAACGCCGGGCGGCGGAGGCTTTTCGCGTACGCAGGGTGGTGGAAAACGGTGCAGGCCGTTTTCTCACTCGCGACAATCAGCGTTTTTGCAACTTCTCCAGTAACGATTATCTGGCCCTAAGTCAGCACCCGCAGGTTGTGCGCGCCTGGCAGCAGGGGGCCGAACGTTACGGCGTGGGCAGTGGCGGATCGGGCCACGTCAGCGGCTACACCACAGCCCATCAGGCGCTGGAAGAAGAGCTTGCCGACTGGCTGGGGTATCCCCGTGCGTTGCTGTTTATCTCGGGCTTTGCGGCCAATCAGGCGGTGATTACTGCCCTGATGGGGAAAGACGACAGAATTGTGGCCGACCGTTTAAGCCATGCCTCACTACTGGAGGCGGCAAACCTCAGTCCGGCGCAACTTCGCCGCTTTGCCCATAATGACTTCACCCCGCTTCACGCTCTGCTGGGCAAACCCTGTGACGGCCAGCAGCTGGTGGTGACGGAAGGGGTGTTTAGCATGGACGGCGACAGCGCACCGCTGAACGCCCTGCATGACACTGCGCAGCAGCACAATGCCTGGCTGCTGGTGGATGATGCCCACGGTATCGGTGTGGTGGGTGATGAAGGGCGTGGAAGCGCATATCACCAGGGCGTGAAACCCGAATTGCTGGTGGTGACGTTCGGTAAAGGATTCGGCGTCAGCGGGGCAGCGGTGCTGTGCAGTGAAACGGTGGCCGATTATCTGCTGCAATTCGCACGGCACCTGATTTACAGCACCAGTATGCCGCCTGCGCAGGCCGTGGCGTTATCTGCGGCTATGCAGGTCATTCGCGGGGATGACGGAGAAACTCGTCGGCAGCGCTTAGCGCAGCACATCCGCCATTTCCGCCAGGGCTTAAGCACGCTACCTTTCCAGAGCACTGACTCACTGAGTGCCATTCAGCCGGTGATCGTGGGGGATAACGGCCAGGCGCTGGAGCTGGCGCAGCAACTCCGTGAACAGGGCATGTGGGTGACGGCGATCCGCCCGCCGACTGTACCACCGGGCACGGCGCGGTTACGCCTTACGCTCACGGCGGCGCACGAAACGCAGGATATCGATACGCTGCTGGAGGCGCTGCATGTCGCCCGTCAATAAAGAGGCCATTGCCGCCGCATTTGGCCGCGCGGCGCAGAGCTATTCACAACACGATGAACTGCAACGTCAGAGCGCGCGTGGGTTGCTCCGCACGCTGGGGGAGAGCGATTTCCCGCAGGTGCTGGATGCCGGGTGTGGCCCGGGCGCAAATAGCCGCTACTGGCGTGCGGCGGGAAGCTGTGTAACGGCTATCGATCTCTCCTCGCAAATGCTGGACGAAGCACGCCAGCAACAGGCGGCCGACCGCTATCTGGTGGCGGATATTGAAGCTATTCCCCTGCCAGATGAGCAGTTTGACCTGGTGTGGAGCCACCTTGCGGTGCAGTGGTGCAGCAGCCTGCCTCAGGCGTTGCAGGAGCTGTATCGCGTGGCACGACCGGGCGGAAAAATCGCCTTTACCACGCTGCTTGAAAGCTCGTTGCCGGAGCTAAATCAGGCCTGGCACGCGGTGGATAGCGAGGCGCACGCGAACCGCTTTTTATCGCAGGACGAAGTGCTCCAGGCGCTGAAAGGCTGGCGTTATCGCAGTGTGGTGCAGACCATTACGCTCAGTTTTAGCGATGCCCTCAGCGCCATGCGCTCACTGAAAGGTATTGGGGCAACGCATTTGCATTCAGGGCGGGACAAAAAACCACTTACCCGCGGTCAGTTGCACCGTTTAGAGATGGCCTGGCCGCAGCAACAGGGTGAGTTTCCGCTCTCTTATCAACTTTTTCATGGGATTATCGAACGTGACTGAACGTTATTTTGTCACCGGCACCGATACGGAAGTCGGTAAGACGGTTGCCAGCTCGGCGCTATTGCAGGCGGCGAATCTACAAGGGTTTGTCACCGCTGGCTACAAACCTGTGGCCTCCGGCAGTGAGATGACGGCAGAGGGGTTACGTAACACCGACGCGCTGGCGTTGCAACGTAACAGCAGCCTTGCGCTGAGCTACCCGCAGGTGAATCCATACACGTTCGCGGAACCAACCTCTCCGCACATCGTCAGTGCAGATGAAGGTCGGGCGATTGATTTCGCGGTGCTGTCGGGGGGATTACGTGCTCTGGAACAGCAGGCAGAGTGGGTACTGGTGGAAGGGGCTGGCGGCTGGTTTACCCCGCTTTCGGACCAACAGACCTTTGCCGACTGGGTTCAGGCTGAGCAGCTTCCGGTCATTCTGGTGGTGGGGGTGAAGCTTGGCTGCATCAACCACGCCATGCTGACTGCGCAGGCTATCCAGCAGGCAGGGTTGCGCCTGGCGGGCTGGATAGCCAACGACGTGGTTGCCCCGGGCAGGCGTCATCAGGAGTATCTGGCAACGCTAAAACGCGTGCTGCCTGCGCCATGTCTGGGTGAGATCCCCTGGCTTACTGAGGGGGCCGACGGTGCCGAAACCGGTCACTATCTGGATCTCAGCGTCTTGCCTCCAGCGTCATCCAGTGGGCAATAAGCTCATCATTCAGCTCGTTAACGTGGCCCTGCGCCACGTTACGCCCGCGATACAACATGCAGAAGCGGTCCGCAACCCGGCGGATAAACGACAGCTGCTGCTCCGCTAACAGTACTGTCATACCCAGCTCCCGGTTCAGCCGTATCAGTAGTTGCGCAAGCTTCTGGGCAAAGCTCGGCCCCGCGCCGTGCATCGGCTCATCCAGAATTAATACCCGCGGTCGGTTCACCAGGGCGTTGGCTATCGCCAGCTGATACTGAATATCCGGTGATAACCCGTTGGCGCGGGTCTGGCGCAGCGTATAGAGCTGCGGGAACAGGGCGTAAACCTCGCTTTTGGCGGTGGCATCCGGCTTCCCGGTGGCCCGCATCGCGATATGCAGATTTTCTTCAATGGTCAGTTGCGAGAATATCCGCCTGTCCTGCGGGACGTAGCCAATACCAGGCCGGTTTCGCTGTTCAGGCGGCTGGCTGAGCAGGTCGCGCGGTGGTGCGCCAGCTTCATGCCAGATGATGGTTCCGCTCTCAACGGGTAAATTGCCCGCGATACAGTTCATCAGCGTGGATTTCCCCATACCCGGCAGGCCAACGACCCCCGTACACAGACCTGGCGGTAAATCTAAATCAACATTCCATAGCGTATGTTGGCTTCCGTAAAACTGATTCACTGCACGCAGACTCAACATGTTTCTCTCCTTAAACATCGATGTGGGTATGGCTCGTACGAATTGTGCAAAACTCCTGCCAGAACCGTTAAGTTGATTAAAAAAGAGACTTTTTTAGGAATGAGCCTGGGGCAAGGGAGGGATGCGGCAGGGAATTGCACAGTAGCAGTGCTGGTGGTGTTGAGTTGTGGTGCAGCGGCATAATCACTGAATTGTGATTAAGATCTCACCAATCCGTTATGTCTGGCGCAACTGATTACTATCAAAAAAGAGCTATAAAAATTTTTTGTCACCCCACCGATGGGAAAAACCGGGAATTAGCTGAGTGGCGGTCTATACGGGCTGGAAGCAGTTATCCACTATTCCTGTGGATAACCATGTGTATTAGAGTTAGAAAACACGCGATAAGCGAGAGAATACGCGGCTTACGCCTGAATTGGTGCGAAACGCGGCTTTATGAAATATCGGTTAAAAATCAATTTGTTATATAAAAGCAATTAGCGTAATGAAACTGTCACTGGTTGCCACAAAACTTTCATTACACACCTTGACAAATGTTAAAAAAGAAAAAGTTCTGGGGATAACCCGGGTTCGCTGGTGTTTTATTTTGTCTCAGTCTAAATTTTGACCGGGATTGCGCTAATCACCCGAACGCTACTCTAAATATCCTGCCACGCCACTGGTTTTTCATCCAGTATTTTTTACTGGCAATCCTGGCAGCTGCGAGTAAAATTACTCACCTGCCGCTAATTACGTCATCAGGTCATCGCCCATGAGTAAACCGTTCAAATTGAATTCTGTTTTCAGCCCTTCAGGCGACCAGCCTGAGGCGATCCGTCGCCTGGAAGAGGGGCTGGAAGACGGTCTGGCACATCAGACGCTGCTGGGCGTTACCGGCTCGGGTAAAACGTTTACTGTTGCCAACGTCATTGCGGATCTCCAGCGCCCCACAATGGTGCTTGCCCCGAATAAAACGCTGGCGGCTCAGCTCTATGGCGAAATGAAGGAGTTCTTCCCGGAGAATGCGGTGGAGTACTTCGTCTCTTACTACGATTACTACCAGCCTGAAGCGTATGTCCCAAGCTCCGATACCTTTATCGAAAAAGATGCGTCGGTAAACGAACACATCGAACAAATGCGTCTGTCGGCAACCAAAGCGCTGCTGGAACGCCGCGATGTCATTGTGGTGGCGTCGGTGTCCGCTATCTACGGTCTGGGCGACCCGGATTTGTACCTGAAGATGATGCTGCACCTCACTCAGGGAATGATCATCGATCAGCGTGCGATTTTGCGCCGCCTGGCGGAGCTGCAATACACCCGTAACGACCAGGCCTTCCAGCGCGGTACGTTCCGTGTGCGCGGTGAAGTTATCGATATCTTCCCGGCAGAGTCGGACGATATTGCACTGCGTGTTGAACTGTTCGACGAAGAGGTTGAGCGGCTGTCGTTGTTTGACCCGCTGACCGGGCATGTGGAATCGATCATTCAGCGTTTCACGGTTTACCCTAAAACGCACTACGTAACCCCGCGCGAACGTATTGTGCAGGCGATGGAAGAGATTAAAGTCGAGCTGGCAGACCGCCGTAAGGTGCTGCTGGCGAATAACAAGCTGCTCGAGGAGCAGCGCTTAAGCCAGCGCACCCAGTTTGACCTGGAGATGATGAACGAGCTGGGGTACTGCTCCGGTATCGAAAACTACTCACGCTTCCTCTCTGGCCGTGGGCCGGGCGAGCCACCGCCAACCCTGTTTGACTATCTCCCGGCGGACGGCCTGCTGGTGGTGGATGAATCCCACGTGACGATCCCGCAGATTGGCGGCATGTATCGCGGTGACCGGGCTCGTAAAGAGACGCTGGTGGAGTACGGCTTCCGCCTGCCATCAGCGCTGGATAACCGCCCGATGAAGTTTGAAGAGTTTGAAGCGCTTGCCCCGCAAACCATCTACGTGTCGGCAACGCCAGGTAGCTACGAGCTGGAAAAATCCGGCGATGAGGTCGTTGATCAGGTGGTGCGTCCGACCGGTCTGCTGGATCCGATTATCGAAGTGCGTCCTGTTGCCACCCAGGTTGACGATCTTCTGTCTGAGATCCGCACTCGCGCTGCCATCAATGAACGTGTGCTGGTGACGACCCTGACTAAGCGCATGGCGGAAGATCTGACTGAATATCTTGAAGAACACGGTGAGCGCGTGCGGTATTTGCACTCGGATATCGATACCGTGGAGCGTATGGAAATCATCCGTGACCTGCGCCTGGGCGAGTTCGACGTCCTGGTGGGGATCAACCTTCTGCGAGAAGGTCTGGATATGCCAGAAGTGTCGCTGGTCGCGATTCTGGATGCCGACAAAGAGGGCTTCCTGCGTTCTGAACGTTCCCTGATCCAGACCATCGGCCGTGCCGCACGTAACGTGAACGGCAAGGCAATCCTCTACGGCGATAAGATAACCCCATCGATGGCGAAAGCGATTGGTGAAACGGAACGTCGACGCGAGAAACAGCAGCGTTATAACGAAGAAAACGGTATTACGCCGCAAGGGCTGAACAAGAAGGTGGTGGATATCCTGGCGCTGGGTCAGAACATCGCCAAAACCAAAGCGAAAGGGCGTGGCAAGGCACGTTCAGTGGTGGAAGAAGATACCGTCGTGCTGACGCCGAAAGCGCTCCAGCAGAAAATTCATGAGCTGGAAGGACAGATGATGCAGCATGCGCAGAACCTGGAGTTTGAAAAGGCTGCGCAAATCCGCGACCAGCTGCATCAGTTGCGGGATCTGTTTATTGCTGCATCGTAACAAAAACAAGATGGCAGCCAAAAGCTGCCATCTTTAGTGTTTTCTCCCTCTCCCTGTGGAAGAGGGCCGGGGTGAGGGCACCAGACCGCACGAAAACAAAACCTTAACCCAGCGCCTGAATCGCCTTTTCCAGCGCTTCGCGCAACAGATGGCGATCGTGGCGATACTGAATATCACTGGCTTCCAGCGGTTCCTGCACCACCACACGGGCACTAATTCCTGACACATCCGCTTTCGGGCCGACCACCACCGCGTCGATGATTTTTTTCCCGACGTACTGTTCCATGATGCCGAGCTTATCCGCAAGCGTCAGGCTTGCCGCCGCCGGGCTCAGTTCACGCCCTAAATTACCGATATAGACAACCGGTGCAGGGGTTCTGCGCAGCGCCTGGGCCAGCTCTTTGACCAGCAGAATGGGCATCAGGCTGGTGTAAAAACTGCCCGGCCCAATAAGGATCAAATCCGCTTCGCCGATAGCATCAACGGCTTCGCGCGTCGCGGGCACGGCCGGATATGTCATAAGCTCTTTTGGCGGCAGGGTCAGCTGGTCAATATTCACTTCGCCGTAAACTTCATGGCCTTCCACATCAATTGCCATCAAGTCGACCGGATGTTCAGACATCGGGATCAGGAACGCATCTACTTTAAGCAGATTACGTATTAAATTGATGGCCTCAAGAGGCCGCACGCTCAGGTGATCCAGCGCCTTTAACATCAGATTTCCGAGGTTATGGCCAGAAAGTTCGCCGTTACCGGCAAAACGATACTCAAACATCGCAGATGCTACGCTCGGTTCGGTAATTAACTGATTTAAACAGTTACGCATATCGCCCCATGCGATACCGCCTTCCGAACGGCGAATGCGCCCTGTAGAACCGCCATTATCAGTGGTGGTGACTATCCCTGTGAGCCTGGATCCAAGAGAGGAAAGTGAAGACATCACTCGCCCCAGACCGTGGCCTCCGCCAAGAGCGACCACCCGATCAAGATCCGCAAAAGTGCGATTGCGCATACCCATTCCTTATCACGTTCGAACAGCGTAACAGTAACCTAACTACCCCTAAAAGACGATGCTTCACCCGATGCAAAATGACGTATATCAATGCGAAAGTCCTGTTTTTGCGTATTCTGTTACGAAAATGCACGATCAGGTCGTTATATATATAATTATATAGCGAAAAGCGATAATGGCGAAGAGATGATTTCCGCGCTACTATCGCCTTAACCACGTTTTCGAATTTGAAAACATACACTCTAGCCTTTGTGCCTGTGTCGAAAGATATGGCGCTCTGGCCGTGGCGGATTTGCCACCAGGGTACAGAAAGAAATGACTGTGCCTCCCGTATCTGGAAAGGTGTACATGGCTTCACAACTTACTGATGCTTTCGCGCGTAAGTTCTTCTACTTACGTCTGTCGATTACCGATGTGTGCAATTTCCGTTGCACATATTGCCTGCCTGACGGTTACAAGCCTGGCAGCACCACCAATAACGGCTTTCTCTCCGTGGATGAAGTGCGCCGCGTCACGCGTGCGTTCACTGAACTCGGCACCGAAAAAGTGCGCCTGACCGGGGGAGAACCTTCTCTGCGTCGCGACTTTCCCGACATTATCGCTGCGGTGCGCGAAAACGACCGTATCCGTCAAATTGCGGTAACCACCAATGGGTATCGTATGGCGCGGGACGTGGCGAACTGGCGTGACGCTGGCCTGACGGCGATTAACGTCAGCGTCGATAGCCTTGATGCCCGCCAGTTCCACGCCATTACCGGCCAGGATAAGTTCCGGCAGGTGATGGACGGCATTGATGCGGCGTTTGCTGCCGGTTTCGAGAAGGTGAAAGTCAATACGGTACTGATGCGCGATGTTAACCATCATCAACTGGACACCTTCCTGGCGTGGATCAAATCACGCCGCATTCAATTGCGTTTTATTGAGCTGATGGAAACCGGCGAGGGTAGCGAGCTGTTCCGTCGTCATCACATCTCCGGCATGGTGCTGCGCGACGAGCTGCTGAAACGCGGCTGGATCCACCAGATCCGCCAGCGCAGCGACGGCCCGGCGCAGGTCTTTTGTCACCCTGATTACGAAGGGGAAATCGGGCTTATCATGCCGTACGAGAAAGACTTCTGCGCCAGCTGCAATCGCCTGCGCGTCTCGTCCGTGGGCAAGTTGCACTTATGCCTGTTTGGGGACGGCGGCGTCGACCTGCGCGACCTGCTGGAAAATGATGCTCAACAGGACGCGCTTGAAGCGCGCATTTCCGAAGCACTGACGCATAAAAAACAGACCCACTTCCTGCATCAGGGCAATACCGGAATTACTCAGAACCTGTCATACATTGGCGGGTAATCAGTCTTAAGAAGGAACCAGAAGATGAGTCAGGTAAGCGCAGAATTTATCCCGACACGTATCGCTATTCTTACCGTTTCTGAACGCCGTGGTGAAGAGGATGATACCTCTGGCCACTGGCTGCGCGATGCGGCACACGAAGCCGGGCACCATATTGTGGATAAAGCGATTGTTAAAGAGAACCGCTATGCCATCCGCGCCCAGGTTTCCCAGTGGATCGCTGGCGATGACGTGCAGGTGGTGCTGATTACTGGCGGGACCGGTTTTACCGCAGGAGATCAGGCTCCCGAAGCGTTGATTCCCCTGTTCGATCGCGAAGTGGAAGGTTTTGGCGAAGTGTTTCGGATGCTCTCATTTGAAGAGATTGGCACCTCAACCTTGCAGTCCCGCGCGGTGGCGGGGGTGGCGAACAAAACGCTGATCTTTGCCATGCCAGGCTCCACCAAAGCGTGTCGTACCGCGTGGGAGAACATCATCGCGCCGCAGCTCGATGCCCGTACCCGCCCGTGTAATTTCCATCCCCATTTAAAGAAATAAGTTATGTCGCAATTGACCCACATTAACGCCGCTGGCGAAGCGCATATGGTGGATGTGTCTGCCAAAGCCGAAACGGTGCGTGAAGCGCGTGCTGAAGCTTTCGTGACCATGTTGCCTGAAACCCTGGCGATGATTATCGATGGCAGCCACCACAAGGGCGATGTGTTTGCTACCGCGCGCATTGCCGGTATCCAGGCCGCGAAACGGACCTGGGATTTGATCCCACTGTGCCACCCGTTGATGCTCAGCAAGGTTGAGGTAAACCTGCTGGCACAGCCGGAACATAACCGCGTGCGAATTGAATCGCTGTGTCGTTTAACCGGGAAAACCGGCGTCGAGATGGAAGCACTGACGGCGGCCTCTGTCGCCGCGTTGACTATCTACGATATGTGCAAAGCCGTGCAAAAAGATATGGTGATTGGCCCGGTTCGTCTGCTGGCAAAAAGCGGTGGCAAATCTGGCGATTTTAAGGTGGACAGCCATGATTAAAGTGCTCTTTTTTGCTCAGGTCCGCGAGCTGGTCAACACCGATAGCCTGACCCTGGATACTTCATTCGATAACGTTGCCGCACTGCGCGCGCATCTGGCAGAACAAAGCGACCGCTGGGCGCTGGCGCTGGATGAGGGCAAATTGCTGGCGGCTGTTAATCAGACTCTGGTGGATTTTAACCATCCGCTGAAGTCCGGTGACGAAGTGGCGTTCTTCCCGCCGGTAACAGGAGGCTGAAATGGCTGAAACCCGAATTCTGGTAGGTCACGACCGCTTCAGTGTCGGTACAGAATACAGCTGGCTGGCGGAGCGCGACGAAGATGGCGCGGTGGTCACCTTCACCGGTAAAGTGCGTAACCACAATCTTGGCGACAGCGTAAAAGCGCTCACGCTGGAACACTATCCAGGCATGACCGAAAAATCGCTGGCGGAGATCGTGGACGAGGCGCGCGGGCGCTGGCCGCTCGGGCGCGTCACGGTTATCCACCGCATCGGCGAAATGTGGCCGGGTGAAGAGATCGTGTTCGTAGGCGTCACTAGCGCGCATCGCAGCAGTGCGTTTGCGGCGGGCGAATTTATTATGGACTACCTCAAAACCAAAGCGCCATTCTGGAAGCGTGAAGCAACGCCAGAAGGTGAGCGGTGGGTGGAATCGCGTGACAGCGATAAACAAGCTGCTGGTCGTTGGTAGTCGGTTTACGTAGATGTGTTAGTCTTAAAGCGTATGTCTACTTAATCTTAATCAGGAGTGAATCATGGACCGATTTCCGCGTTCCGATTCGATAGTGCAGCAGACCCGAACCGGGCTGCAAACGTATATGGCCCAGGTGTACGGCTGGATGACAGTCGGCCTGCTGCTGACCGCGTTTATCGCGTGGTACGCCGCAAATACACCTGAGCTGATGATGTTTATCTTTTCCAGCAAAATCACCTTCTTTGGCTTAATCATCGCCCAACTGGCGCTGGTGTTCGTCCTTTCTGGCATGGTGCAAAAGCTCAGTGCCGGCATGGCGACCACGCTTTTTATGCTGTACTCGGCGCTGACCGGGCTAACGCTTTCGAGTATTTTCATCGTTTACACCTATTCCTCCATCGCCAGCACGTTTGTCGTGACCGGCGGGATGTTTGGCGCGATGAGCCTGTACGGTTACACCACAAAGCGCGATTTGAGCGGTTTTGGCAGTATGCTGTTTATGGCGCTGATTGGGATCGTGCTGGCATCGCTGGTGAACCTGTGGCTCAAGAGCGAAGCGCTGATGTGGGCAGTGACCTACATTGGGGTGATTGTCTTTGTCGGGCTGACGGCCTATGACACGCAGAAACTGAAAAACATCGGCGAGCAGATTGACGTGCGCGATAGCTCAACATTGCGTAAATACTCCATCCTTGGCGCGCTGACGCTGTATCTGGACTTTATCAACCTGTTCCTGATGCTGCTGCGTATTCTGGGCAACCGTCGCTAGGGTTGGTGCGGCCTGATGCCCTCACCCTGACCCTCTCCCACGGGAGAGGGAACAAACACAAAAAACGGCAACAAGGTTGCCGTTTTGCTTTTATTTCGCCATCGCCTTCTCATTCTTCGCTCTAAGCTTTTTCGCCCGGCTCTCCAGCAGCAAATAACA
The DNA here is from genome assembly GCF_011752765.1 of Enterobacter sp. Tr-810. Lineage (NCBI taxonomy): Bacteria > Pseudomonadati > Pseudomonadota > Gammaproteobacteria > Enterobacterales > Enterobacteriaceae > Enterobacter > Enterobacter sp. Tr-810. The sequence goes on from NZ_VWWW01000003.1 coordinate 508,197, forward strand.
GATCGTTGCCAGCGCCAGCGGCAGGAAGTAATAGAGCATACGGTACGCGAGCAGGGCGGCGATAATGGTTCCCTGAGAGACATGCTCCCCGGCAAGCAGGGCGATAAACACCGCTTCCAGTACGCCAATCCCTGCCGGGATATGGACAATTACACCCGCGATACTGCTCACCAGCAGCACACCCAGCACGAAGAAATAGTTCACATCCTCGCCGATCAGTAGCCAGATGATCACCCCCATCACCATCCAGTTGGCGCCTGATATCACTAACTGTATGGCGGCAAATCGCCAGGAGGGCAGCACCAGCTTTTGGCCTTTTATGGTCATGTGGCGGCGGCGTGAAAACGCACAGGCCCACAGATAAAACGCGATAATCAGCAACAGCACACCGCCTAAAATGCGCAGCGTAGTTTCATCGATGTACCAGTGTGTGGGCAGTTGCACCACGCCTGTGGTGAAAATAACGCCGCCCAGCAGGATATAGCCCAGCCAGTTTGTGGTAATACTCAGGGAAAAAATACGCGTGATGGTACTGCCAGGCAGCCCAAGCCGGGAGTAGAGGCGGTAACGCATCCCGATGCCGCCCACCCAGGTGCTGAGCGTCAGGTTGAAGGCATAACAAATAAACGACACCAGCATCACCTGCCGTTTCGCCAGTTTATGGCCGCAGTACTTTCGCCCCAGCAGGTCGTAACAGCCGTAAATCAGGTAACTGACAATCACCAGTCCAGACGCGCCCAGCAGTACCATCCGGTTGTAGTTGCGGATAACCTTCCACACCTCTTCCCAGTCGACTGTCCGGGCGTATACCACCAACAGCACCACGACGGCGATAAAGAAAAGCCAGGTGAGGATTTTCTTAGCCAGGCGCCAGCGAGGATGGGAGTGTGACATCAGGTTTTTCCTCCATCTTCCACTTCAACGCGATCCTGTGTTTCCATTTCAGGCTGCACCGGCGGGTTGACCAGCGCAAGTTTAGGTGTGTGTGCAGGCAGCCAGCCGACCATGGCCGGGAAATGGCGCAGGAAGTGGAACACCACCACACTGATACCGAGGTTCCACCAGGTGCGTTTCGGCACCATAGACTCATCCACTTGCACGCAGTCGTTAACGATCAGTCCCTGAAGGTTATCGCGCAGGGTCTGGTTGAACTGGCGATCGTGGACGATCAGATTGGCTTCCAGATTGAGCGACAGGCTCAGCGGATCGAGATTACTGGAGCCGACGGTCGCCCAGTGATCGTCCATCAGTGCGACCTTTCCATGCAGTGGTCGGCGGCGGTATTCGTAAATCTGCACGCCGCCTTTCACCAGATAGTTATACAGCAGACGCGCGCCGACTTTGACAATCGGCATATCGGGCTCGCCCTGCACAATCAGTTTCACCCGCACGCCGCGACGCGCCGCATTGCGCATGGCGTGCAACAGGCGGTAGCCAGGGAAGAAATAGGCGTTGGCAATAATCACCTCGCGCTTCGCGTTCGCCAGCATCTTCAGATAATGACGCTCAATATCGTTCCGGTGTTCGCCGTTATCCCGCCAGACAAACAGCGCCTGCGCTTCGCCGGGCTTGCGGTTCTCTTCCGGGCGATGGCGGCGCTTCCACCAGCGTCGCACCGCATTATTACCCGGCAGGTTTTCCAGTTCGAACAGTAAGATGTCCTGAACCACCGGGCCTTCGATACGGATCGCGTAATCCTGTTTGGCCTCCGGGCCATAGTCAGACATATGTTCGGCGGAATAATTAATGCCGCCGACAAAGGCTACTGTTTCATCGACCACCACAATTTTGCGGTGCATACGGCGAAAAAGATTGGTGCGCATACCAAACAGACGTGAGCCGGGATCGTAGTAACGGAATATCACGCCAGCCGACGTGAGTTCATTGACGAATTCGTCGCTCAGATCCGGAGAGCCGTAGCCGTCGAGCAGCACTTCGATTTTGATGCCGCGCAGGGCAGCGCGCAGCAGCACGCTGTGTAACTGTTTCCCCACTTCGTCCTCGAACCAGATAAAGGTTTCGAGGATCACTTTCTGCTGGGCACGGTCAATGGCCTTGAACACTGCAGGATAATAGTTATCGCCATTTTCCAGCAGCGTGATGCGGTTTCCTTCCTGCCATGAGCATCTCATAAGTGGATCTCCGCGCTCAGCGGGGCGTGGTCGGAAAGATGGCGCCAGTTGAGTAACGCCAGGGCGGTCGGGCTGCTGGCATGAGCGTTTTTCACGTAGATACGGTCAAGTCGCAGCAGGGGAAAACGCACCGGGAAGGTCCGTGCGGGGCGGCCATTGGCGCGGGTAAAAATCTCCTCCAGCCCGGCTTCCACCTTCAACGGGTGGTTGGCCCGCTGCCGCCAGTCGTTAAAATCACCCGCCACCACTACCGGCTCACCTTCCGGTAGGGCATTGCTCCATTCGGCCAGCATCTTTAGCTGCGCCTGACGGTGCGCTTCACGCAGGCCGAGATGCACGCAGCCAACGTGAACGGGAAAGTCCAGTCTGGGTGGGGTAATGCGGCAGTAAAGCAGACCGCGTTTTTCGCTTTCGCCCACGGAAACGTCGCGGTTTTCGTAATATTCAATCGGGAAACGCGATAGCACCGCGTTGCCGTGATGGCCTTCCGGGTAAACCGCGTTACGCCCGTAGGCATAATCACTCCACATCGTATCCGCCAGAAATTCGTAGTGCGGCGTGTCGGGCCAGTTTTCGACATGCATTGGGTGCACGTCATGGGCGCCCATCACCTCTTGCAGGCAGACGATGTCCGCGCTGACGGTGCGTACAGCGTCGCGCAGCTCCGGTAACATGAAGCGGCGGTTAAATGCTGTGAAGCCTTTGTGAATGTTAATTGTCAGCACTTTAAGCGATAAATGCTGCGTTTTATGCGTCATAAACACCTTCCAGGGTGACTATCCTGATGAAAATAAAGTGTAGTAGGCGTCACAAAAAGATGCGGTGTTACGGAATTTTCCGTAAAGTGCGGTAGTCTGAATTAGCAGAGAAATGTTCTTCAGGAGAGAAGCCATGAAGTGGCAACAACGTGTTCGTGTCGCAACTGGCCTGAGTTGCTGGCAGATAATGTTGCATTTACTGGTCGTGGCCGTACTGGTGATGGGCTGGATGAGCGGCGCGCTGGTGCGTGTCGGCTTAGGGTTATGTGTTCTTTACGGTGTCACCGTACTGTCGATGCTGTTTTTGCAGCGCCACCATGAAGCGCGCTGGCGCGAGGTGGGTGATGTGCTCGAGGAGCTCACCACCACCTGGTATTTTGGTGCCGCAATGATTGTGCTTTGGCTGTTGTCGCGTGTGCTGCAAAACAACCTGCTGCTGGCCCTGGCGGGTCTGGCAATTCTTGCAGGGCCTGCGGTTGTCTCGTTGCTGACTAAAGAGAAAAAGTTACGCAATGTTTCGTCTAAACATCGCGTACGCCACTGAGCCCGTCGTGGCCGCTATAACCAATAGCGGCCACAAACTTCCCCAGATAATCTCCAGACTCGCATCCTTAAGATAAATTTGCTTGGTGATATCCGTAAAGTGCCGGATAGGGTTAATCCATGTCAGATCCTGCAACCACACCGGCATGTTCTCGACAGGTGATACATACCCTGAAAGCAAAATCGCCGGCATCATAAAGACGAATACCCCGATAAACGCCTGCTGTTGCGTGGAGCACAGTGCGGAAATCAACAGACCAAAACCCACCAGCGACAGACCGTAAATCACCATAGTGAAGTAAAACAGGGCCAGCGATCCGGCGAAGGGAATTTGGTACGCCCAGATCCCCACGCCCAGCACAATAGTTGCCTGGAAGGTGGCAACAATCAGCGCTGGAACGGCTTTACCGACAAAAATCTGCCAGGTGGCCAGCGGGGACACCAGCAGCTGATCGAGCGTGCCTTGCTCGCGTTCACGGGCGACCGACAACGACGTCACGATCATCACGCCGATGGTGGTGATCATGGCGATAAGAGATGGCACCACAAACCATTTGTAATCCAGATTCGGGTTATACCAGTTACGCACCACCAGCTGGCTGTTGTTGGGCTTGGTTTTGCCCTCCATCAGCTCCTGCTGGTAGTCCTTCACCACCTGTTGCAGGTAATTTGCGGCAATTTGCGCGCTGTTCGAGTTACGTCCGTCCAGAATCAGCTGCATCGGCGCAGTCTGCCAGGTATCCAGGTTGCGGGAAAAATCGGCCGGGAAACGCACCAGCAGCAGCGCTTTTTGCGTGTCGATGGTGGGCTGGATCTCCTGGGGGCTTTTCAGCAGCAGAATGTGGGTAAAGGCTTTCGCCCGGGCAAAACGCTGGGTCAGCTCCACGGAGTGTTTGCCGCTGTCTTCGTTGTAGATGGCAATGGTGGCGTTCGTCACCTCAAGCGTTGCGGCAAACGGAAACAGGAAAACCTGGATCAGCACGGGCAGGATCAAAATGGCGCGGGTTTGCGGTTCGCGCAACAGCGATTGCAGCTCTTTGCGTATTAACGTCCATAAGCGGTGAAACATTGCATCGTCCTCCTGTCGGGTGGCGCTTGCGCTTACCCGACCTACAAATCGTAGGCCCGGTAAGCGTAGCGCCACCGGGCGAAATATCTGCTCAGCGTTAATCTAATCGCCGTTTGGTTTTTATCCACGTCAGTCCAATAAACATTACCGCTGACGCCATCAAAAACAGGATGTTGATAATCAGCACCACCGGAATGTTCCCGGCCAGGAACAGGCTTTGCAGCGTACTGACGAAGTAACGCGCCGGAATGATATAGGTCACCGCACGGATGACGGCGGGCATACTGTCTATCTGGAAGATAAAGCCCGACAGCATGATTGACGGTAAAAACGCGGCGTTCAGCGCGACCTGCGCGGCGTTAAACTGATTACGGGTGATGGTTGAAATCAGCAGCCCCATACCCAGGGTGCTCAGTAAAAACAGACTGGTGATAAAGAACAGCAACACCAGCGAGCCGCGATAAGGCACTCCCAGAATGAACACCGACACCAGCATACAGAGCAGCATGGCCAGCATTCCGAGGAAGTAGTAGGGGATAAGCTTACAAAGCAGTAGCTCCACCCGCGTGACTTCGGTGGAGAGCAGCGCCTCCATCGTGCCGCGCTCCCACTCGCGGGCGATCACCAGCGACGTGAGGATCGCCCCGATCACCGTCATGATGATGGTCACCGCACCTGGAATGATAAAATGCTGGCTGATGGCAGCCGGGTTAAACCAGTAGCGGGTCTGTACGTCGATCAGCGGTTCGAAGGTTTCCCCTGTGTCTTCCGCCCGCTGCTTCTGCCAGAGCTGCCAGATGCCTTCAACATAGCCCTGCACAAAGTTAGCGGTGTTAGGCTCGCTACCGTCGGTAATGACCTGAATCGGCGCGTCGGTATTGGCGCGCGCCATGTTGGCGGCGAAATCCACCGGGATCACCACCAGGCCGCGAATTTTCCCGGCCTGCATTTTCTGGATCAACGCCTGGCGATCGTCGCTGATGGTAGCGTCAATGTAAGGCGAGCCGGTCATGGCGTGGGTGAAATCCAGCGCCTCTTCGCTCTGCTGTTCCAGCAAAATCCCCACCCGCAGCTTGCTGGAGTCGAGGTTTATCCCGTAGCCAAAGATAAACAGCAGCAGCAGTGGGATCACCACCGCAATCAGCCAGCTGCTGGGATCGCGTACGATCTGGCGGGTTTCTTTGATGCATAACGCCCGCACCCGGCGCCATGAAATCGCGTTATGACGCATTGGCGTGCTCCTTATCCCAGTCGTGAATGAGCGTGATAAACGCCTGCTCCATTGTCGGATCCGGTTGCTCATCGTCAGCGGCCTGGCTTTTCAGGTCATCCGGCGTACCGTGGGCGATCAATTTGCCGCGATACACCAGCCCGATACGATCGCAATATTCCGCTTCATCCATAAAGTGCGTGGTCACCATGACGGTAACGCCTTTTTCCACCATGCTGTTGATATGCAGCCAGAACTCGCGGCGGGTGAGGGGGTCAACCCCAGAGGTTGGCTCATCAAGAAACAGGATGTCGGGTTCATGCATCAGCGAACAGGCCAGCGCCAGTCGTTGTTTAAAACCGAGTGGCAGATCGTCAGTAGCGTGAGAGGCAATATTCGTCAGGCTGAACGCGTCGCTCATGCGGCTGATTTTTTCGTTTTGCGCCCGCCCGCGCAGGCCGTAAACGCCGGAGAAAAAGCGTAAGTTCTGTTCAACGGTCAGGTTGCCGTACAACGAGAATTTTTGCGCCATATAGCCGAGGTGTTGCCGCGCTTTCCCGGAGCTTACTTTCAGATCCATATCCAGCACCAGCGCTTTACCAGAGGTCGGCACCAGCAGGCCGCACATCATTTTAAAGGTGGTGGATTTCCCCGCGCCGTTTGGCCCCAGCAGGCCAAAGATCTCGCCGCGTTTCACCGCGAAATTAACGTTGTCGGTGGCGGCAAAATCGCCAAATTTTTTGGTCAGGGATTTGGCTTCAATCACTGTTTCGCCTGGTGTGCCCTCAACGGTGTGCAGAATCGCCCCCAGTGGAGATTCTGATGTCCCCGCGCCGCCCAGCAGGTCGATAAACGCATCTTCAAAACGCGGGGCGGTCTCTTCAATCTCAACCTGCGGCATTCCCTGCGCCTGACGAATATCGTCCGGCGTGGATTCTTTTTTGAGAATGACCCGCACAGATCGTCCCTGAATCATCCCGTCACTGACCTGCGGCAGTTTCAGTACCCGCTGGAGCAGCTTGCGGTTGGACTCCTGCGGGCTGTGCAGCAGGAAGCTGCGCCCGGCCATGCTTTGCGTGAGCGTTGTTGGCTCGCCCTGATAAAGAAGTTCCCCTTCGTTCATCAGCAGTACATCACGACACTGCTCTGCTTCGTCGAGATACGAGGTGCTCCAGAGGATCAGCATCCCGTCGCCCGCCAGCTCGTGCACCATTTGCCACAACTCACGGCGCGAGATGGGATCCACGCCTACGCCGGGTTCATCAAGCAGCAGCACTTTTGGCTCGCCAACCAGCGTGCAGGCCAGCCCGAGTTTTTGCTTCATCCCACCGGATAACTTACCCGCGAGGCGCTCCGTGAACGGCCCGAGCGAGGTAAATTCCAGCAGACGGGCGAAGGTTTTTTGCCGCGTTTCTCCGGTGACGCTGCGCAAATCGGCGTACAGATTCAGGTTTTCCATCACCGTCAGATCTTCATACAGACCGAATTTCTGCGGCATGTAGCCCAGCATGGCGTGCAGGGCGCTGTCGTCATGGACAGGATCAAGCCCAAGTACGCTTGCACGTCCGTCATCAGGTTTGAGCAACCCGGCAAGCATTCGCATCAGCGTGGTCTTGCCCGCGCCATCGGGGCCAACCAGCCCCGTAACATAGCCTTTTTGCAGCGTACAGTTCAGCGGCGCGACGGCGGGTTTATCCATGCCCGCGAAGCGTTTTACCAGGTTGTCGAGTTGGATAACCGCGTCATTCATGTCGTTCCCCGTCGGTGAATTTCACGGTAACCGGCATCCCCTGACGCAGGGAATCGTCAGCGTCAGTCACGACGATGCGCAGGCGATAGACCAGGTCAGTACGCAGGTCTGGCGTTTCAACGGTTTTCGGCGTGAACTCGGCAGTCGGCGACACAAAGCCCACCTTGCCGTGGTAAGGCTTGTCAGGGCGACCATCGGTATAGAGCAGCAGCTCACGGCCTGGCTGGACCTGGCTGAGATTCGGCTCGTCGATATAGGCCCGCACCCACACCGGGCGCGTCAGCGAAAGGGTCAGTACGGTGCTGCCTGCGCTTAACATGCTGCCGGGTTCCACGGCGCGGGTCATTAGCGTACCGTCAGAAGGAGCAACCAGCGTGGTGTCATGCAGATCCAGTTGTGCCTGAGCCAGCTGCGCCTGCGCCTGTTCGAGGCTGGCTTTGGCCTGGGCGATATCCTGCGGGCGATTACCGGTGTGGTACTGGCTTAATTTATCCTGCGCGGATTTAAGCGTTGCCTGCGCCTGGTCGCGGGAGGAACGGGCATTTTCCAGGTCGTTGGCGGAAATGGTGCGGCTTTTCCACAGCCCCTGCTGACGGGCGTAGAAGTTCTGCGCATAGTCATAGGCTGCCTGCGCCTGTTTAACTGCCGCCGCGGCCTGGGCAATTTCTTCATCGCGATAGCCTGCCAGCATCAGGTCATACTGTGCCTGGGCGACGGAAACGCCTGCTTTTGCCTGCATCAGCGCGTTCTCGTAAGGCGCGGTGTCCAGCACGCCTAACGTCTGCCCGGTTTTAATGGTGTCACCTTCGTCAACAGAGAGGGAAGCCAGGCGGCCGCCAACACGGAAACTCATGTTCACCGTTCGAATATCGACGTTGCCGTATAGCGTCAGGCCGTTGTCTTGTCGGCTCTGATACCACAGCCAGCCACCGATCCCCGCAGCAAGCAGAATAACGACCACCAGAATGATGGCGACAGGTTTTTTCATGACTTCAGGCTCCTTAGCGTTAAGCCTTGCAGGATCAGATCAAGGTGACAGGTGATCACCTGGCTAATCTGCGCGGCTTTATCCTCATCAAATTGTGTCCAGCCGGTGCGTAACAAAATGGTTTCCCGGCCCAGGCGAAAAGCCAGCACTTCGCCCAGTAGGGCATGGGTATGCAAAATAGTTTCAGTATCACTGGCATCGCGCCCGGTATAGGCCGCAATGAGCCTGGTCAGGTGCGTGTGCATCGGGGAAATCACCTGATCGTGAACCAGCTGGTAGGCAGCGGAAGGCGAGAGTTGCTCGCGTGAGATAAACTTACTCAGGTTCAACGTATCGTCGTGCGTCAGCAGGCGGATCATATTATGGCAGGCGTTGAGAATAAGCTGACGGATGGCGGCACGGTCGGGCGACGACTGGCTGAACAGCGCCGTGGCTTCGTCAACGTGTGGGCGAAAATTCGCGCCGATAAAATCAGCGATCCATTGCGCACAGGCGAGGTACAAATCCTCTTTGGAGCCAAAATAGTAGGTAATGGCCGCTATGTTTTGTCCGGCTTGCGCGGCGATATCGCGCGTGGTGGCATGAAGTCCATACTCGCCAAACTGTGCCAGCGCGGCGGCGATAAGCTGGCTTTTAGCCTGTTCGCCTTTGGTTGTTGTTGGGGTTGTGTTCATAGCGGCATTTAAAATTAATCAATCGATTGATTAAGATTATGCCTGGTTCACTATTTTGTCCAGTTGCCCTCTTATGCGGGAAATATTTCGTCGATGAATCACAGAGGGATATTTTATGCGCCACGTCACAAAAGCTGCTACACTCGAGCGCTTCGCGACATTGTGGTTTTTGTCCTCTCATATTCGTTATATCTCCCTGAAAACTACACCTGTGATGGTCGGGGCGGTTCGGAGTTTTTATGTCTTTTGATTCCCTTGGCCTGAACCCGGAAATTCTGCGCGCGATTGCAGAGCAGGGCTACGTTGAGCCTACCCCAATTCAGACGCAGGCAATCCCTGCCGTACTGCAAGGCCGCGACCTGATGGCCAGCGCCCAGACCGGTACCGGCAAAACCGCAGGCTTTACCCTGCCGCTCCTTGAGCTGCTGGTAAAAAACCAGCCGCACGCAAAAGGTCGTCGCCCGGTACGCGCCCTGATCCTCACGCCAACCCGTGAGCTGGCCGCTCAGATTGGTGAGAACGTGCGTGAGTACAGCCGCTATCTCAACATCCGCTCGCTGGTGGTCTTTGGCGGGGTCAGCATTAACCCGCAGATGATGAAACTGCGCGGCGGCGTAGACGTGCTGGTGGCAACGCCGGGCCGTCTGCTGGATCTGGAACACCAGAACGCGGTGAAGCTCGATAGCATCGAAATCCTCGTGCTGGATGAAGCTGACCGGATGCTGGACATGGGCTTCATTCATGATATTCGTCGCGTACTGGCTAAGCTGCCGCCGCGTCGCCAGAACCTGCTGTTCTCTGCGACCTTCTCCGACGAGATTAAAGCCCTTGCCGAGAAGCTGCTGCATAACCCGCTGGAAGTGGAAGTGGCGCGCCGTAACACGGCGTCCGAGCAGGTGACCCAGCATGTGCATTTCGTTGATAAAAAACGTAAGCGGGAACTGCTCTCCCAGATGATTGGCCAGGGCAACTGGCAGCAGGTGCTGGTCTTCACCCGTACCAAACACGGTGCTAACCACCTGGCGGAACAGCTGAATAAAGACGGCATTCGCAGCGCTGCGATCCACGGTAACAAGAGCCAGGGCGCGCGTACCCGTGCGCTGGCAGATTTTAAATCGGGCGATATTCGTGTGCTGGTGGCAACTGACATTGCCGCGCGCGGTCTGGACATTGAAGAGCTTCCGCACGTGGTGAACTACGAGCTGCCAAACGTGCCGGAAGATTACGTTCACCGTATCGGCCGTACCGGTCGTGCGGCGGCAACCGGTGAAGCGCTGTCTCTGGTCTGCGTTGATGAGCACAAACTGTTGCGCGACATCGAACGTCTGCTGAAAAAAGAGATCCCACGCATCGAAACCCCGGGCTACGAAGTAGATCCTTCCATTAAAGCCGAGCCGATTCAGAACGGTCGCCAGGGCGGCGGTCGTGGTCAGGGCGGCGGTGGCCGTAGCCAACAACCGCGTCGCTCTGAAGGTGGAGCACCGAAATCAGGTAAACCTCCACGCCGTAACAACGATGCGAAACCGGCGGGTGAAAACCCGTGGCGCAGCGGCGAAGGGAAACCGGCAGGAGAAGGGCAACGTCGCCGTCGACCGCGCAAACCGGCTAACCCGCAGTAATCTGGAAGCCCGGCCGTAAAGCCGGGCTTTTCTTTTTGCGACAACGAAAAGAAAGTGCCACAATAGTGGCTGTTTATACAGTATTTCAGGTTTTCCGATGGCTTTAACCGCTGCGCTAAAAGCGCAAATTGGCGCCTGGTATAAGGCGTTACAGCAGCAGATCCCCGACTTTATCCCCCGAGCGCCGCAGCGGCAGATGATTGCTGACGTGGCCAAAACGCTCGCCGGGGACGACGGGCGACATCTGGCGATTGAAGCCCCCACGGGAGTCGGCAAAACCCTGTCGTACCTGATCCCCGGTATTGCCATCGCCCGTGAAGAACAAAAAACGCTGGTGGTCAGTACCGCCAACGTGGCGTTGCAGGATCAGATCTACAGCAAAGATTTACCGCTGCTGCGCAAAATTATCCCGGACCTGCGCTTTACGGCAGCATTTGGGCGCGGGCGTTATGTCTGCCCGCGTAACCTGGCGGCGCTCGCCAGTAGCGAACCCACGCAGCAGGATCTGCTCGCATTTCTGGATGACGAGCTGACACCAAACAACAAAGCCGAGCAGGATCAGTGCGCGAAGCTAAAAGTTTCTCTGGATAGCTATAAGTGGGATGGCCTGCGCGATCACACCGATCAGGCCATTGGTGATGATCTGTGGCGCCGGCTCAGTACCGATAAAGCCAGCTGCCTGAATCGTAACTGTCACTACTACCGCGAATGCCCGTTTTTTGTCGCTCGCCGTGAAATTCAGGAGGCGGAAGTGGTGGTGGCTAATCACGCGCTGGTGATGGCCGCACTTGAAAGCGAAGCAGTATTGCCAGAGCCGAAAAACCTGCTATTGGTGCTGGATGAAGGCCACCACCTGCCTGACGTGGCGCGCGATGCGCTGGAAATGAGTGCTGAAATAACCGCACCGTGGTTTCGCTTGCAGCTGGATCTGTTCTGCAAACTCGTCGCGACCTGCATGGAGCAGTTCCGCCCGAAAACCACGCCACCGCTGGCAGTGCCCGAGCGTCTGAGCGAGCACTGCGAAGAGGTTTATAGCCTTATAGCCTCACTCAATAACATCCTCAATCTCTGGCTTCCGGCAACGCAGGAGGCTGAACACCGCTTTGCGATGGGCGAACTCCCGGATGAAGTGATGGAGATTTGTCAGCAGCTGGCGAAGCACCTTGAAAAATTACGCGGGCTGGCGGAGATGTTTTTAAACGATCTCAGTGAGAAAACCGGCACGCATGATGTGGTGCGATTACACCGTATTCTTCTCCAGATGAACCGCGCGCTGGGGATGTTTGAAGCGCAAAGCAAGTTGTGGCGCCTGGCCTCGATGGTGCAGGCTTCAGGCGCACCGGTCACCAAATGGGCGACCCGTGAAGTGAAAGACGGCCAGGCACATCTGTTTTTCCACTGCGTGGGTATCCGCGTGGCCGATCAGCTGGAAAAGCTTATCTGGCGCAGTGTGCCGCATGTGGTGGTGACGTCTGCCACTCTGCGTTCCCTGAACAGTTTTTCGCGCTTGCAGGAGATGAGCGGCCTGAAAGAGAAAGCGGGCGATCGCTTCGTGGCACTGGACTCGCCGTTTAACCACTGCGAGCAGGGAAAACTGGTGATCCCACGCATGAAGTACGAACCGCTTATCGACAACGAAGAGCAGCATATTGCCGAAATGGCCGCCTATTTCAGTGAGCAAGTAGAAAGTAAAAAATACCCAGGGATGCTGGTGCTGTTTGCCAGTGGGCGCGCGATGCAGCGCTTTCTGGAACATGTTACCGATCTGCGTTTACTGCTGCTGGTTCAGGGCGATCAGCCGCGCTATCGGCTGGTAGAACTGCACCGCAAACGCATCGACAACGGTGAGCGCAGCGTGCTGGTTGGATTGCAGTCCTTTGCAGAAGGGCTAGATCTGAAAGGTGACTATCTGACGCAGGTTCACATCCATAAAATTGCCTTCCCGCCTATTGATAGCCCGGTGGTGATCACCGAAGGTGAATGGCTAAAAAGCCTTAATCGTTATCCATTTGAAGTGCAAAGCCTGCCTGCGGCGTCGTTTAATTTGATTCAGCAGGTGGGGCGTCTAATCCGTAGCCACGGTTGCTGGGGCGAGGTGGTGATTTATGATAAGCGCTTGTTAACGAAGAACTACGGTCAACGCTTGCTGAACGCGCTACCGATATTCCCCATCGATCAGCCTGACGTCCCCGAAGTAAAAAAACGCCCGGTTAAACTGACTACCGGGCGCAGGAAAAGCCTCCGTACTAAGGGGCGCGGTCCTACTGGTAAGTGAATGTCACCTGCACGAGGCTGCTGAACGTACCCGCGCTCACCGGCATGGAGGTAGCGTAGTAGCGTGCAGCCAACGGGAAAGTGGCTGTGTGATCGGATGGGTTAATCAGGGCACTAAAACTGGCCTGAGGCGCGATAAGTATCTTGTCCTGGCGATCGGCTAACTCCAGCGCAAGCCCTTTGGCACTGCCGACATTGGCAAATTTTGTTGGATGTACGCTGTCTGCCTGGCCGTAGAAAAAGGCTGTTGCCAGGGTCAGGGTTTTTGGGCAATGCGAGACACTGAGTGAAAAGTCTTTCCACTCACCCGTATCCCCCACATCCTTGAAATTGCTGGACGCAGCCTGACCGAGATCGACAGTGAGGTTTTTGCTGGCGCTGTCGATAACGCACGTGTTCGCATAGATATTACCGACCATCTGAACCTGGATATCATCCGCATTGGCCTGTGCCATCACGCCCATTGCAACGAAAAGTATGATTTTTTTTATAATGATTACTTATAAGCCAGAGTGATAGTAGCAACGGTGTTGGCAGGCCCGGGAGTGACCTCGTCGCTTGTCTGTTGATAGCGAACCTGGAATGGGATATCCAGCGTTTGGTTTGCCACGGCCTCGCTTTTGGTCGTGACGTATTGATCGAAGGTGGCGATATTGTCGTCGAATAGCATTCTCACACCGACACCTGTCGCCATCCCGGTTTGCTGAGTTAATTTGATCACGCCCTCAAACCCCGATTCATACCCGTTGGCGCTGACGATCTTTACTTCGGGTTGTACAGTGGTATTGCAATTGACGGTGACGTTAAAACTCTGAGCGGGTGAAGAAAGTGTGCCCACACCAATAAAATCGCTGAGCGGGAAATCGCCTAGTTGAACGGTGAGGTTTTTAGGTGAAACGGAGCAAGTCACTGTCTGGACATTAACGTTTCCTGAGTAGGAAATGGTATTAGGGTTACCAATTCCCTCATGTTCATAAACACCAACACCAAACTTTGTTTGTGCCTGCGAGAGCGCTCCAGACTTGACGGTATCGCTAGTCTTAACCAACTCTAGCGTTACGTTAAAATCAAATGACTGACTCACATCCTGAGAAATATACCCCAGTGGCGTGCTGCTTGAGTTGCAGTAAACGCCGCCAGCACCGGTTATACGCTGGCCTTTATCGTTCATCAACGCAACGCCAACGCCCTCGACACCTGTTTCATATACGCCAGAAAGCCCTGGGATCTCCCCACCCGTACCGTAAAAACAAGAGACAATGGGCAGTCCATAATTGTTTGTACCGTAGCAGTTACCTGCAATATGCACGGTTTGTTCAGTCCCTGGAATGGTCGCGCCTACTGGCAGCGTGGTAGAGATCGATATGGTGGTGACGTTGATCAGCTTTGGCAGATCGGGTGTGTCGCACGATGCTTTGGCATGAGGCATAAATAACGCCGCGGTACCCAGAATCAGTAAGAAAAAACATTGTTTAATTATCTGCATAGTGAAACCTTCACGGTAAATCAATGACACTGCGCGGCAGCGTTAATGATGCTGTTTTTATCTTTCTCATCCGTCAGTGCATATTCAGCGACGCAGTGTTCACTGGCGCTTTCACCCCATGACACCGAGAGTGTTCCGCGCTGAGGCATACCGGAGAGGTAAGTCTGGCCGCCGCTGCCAACAATGAACTCGCTGTCCTTGTCTTGTGTGGTCACCGTTGCGCCAAAGGGCAGCGGTTTACCGTTTTGCGTGAGAAGCATTAAGACTCTGCTGCCCACACGGGTGTTAAAGCTGGCGCGAACTACTGCCCCGCGAGTTGGGGTAACCACTTGTGCGGCGTGGGTAACGTCGGCGTCGTCTGGCAATGTTTCGGTATCCAGTGCAATGGTGTTGTGGCGGTAGGCCGTTACAAATGGCACTGCGGTATAGCCGCGGAAGTCTGTTTCAACGCCCGTCTGATTAGTGATGTGCGTACCGTGTGTACCCGGCGCTTTCACCAGCGCAATGGTTTCACCGAGAGGCTGGCTCAGAGTGATGCCATTGGCATGGGCAATGACGCCACCTTGCATACCCACGTTCACCGTCTGCTGGTATTTATCCTGGCTCACACCGCCACTCAGTTCGCCATACGTCCCTTTGTAGTCAGCGTTCATGCTGGTGGAGCTGCCGCTGCCTGTGTCGCTAAGCCCTTCCTGGATGTTCCAGTTCAGGTTATCTTCGGCCAGCGCCGTGCCGTTAAGGCCAATGTTCTGCGTCGTGCCCTCTTTGCTATTGTTCAGGTTGTAAGTCGCCCAGGTGTTATGCATCCAGTGGTCGAGCGGAACAGATACGCTCAGGGAAAACTGGTTGTCGTTGGTGACGGACTCCCCGTTTTCATCGCTGTCATTGGTATTTTTGTTCATGCTGTAGCTCAGGCTGTAACTCACGCCGTGCCAGCTGTTGTTGTAGCTGACGCTCATTGAGGCCATGTCCTGGCTCTGGCTCCAGTAAGTCTCTTTGACCAGGCTCAACGTCATGGAGCCCCAGCCTTCTGGCAACGTTTGGTCGATTGTGGCTTCTTCTCGATCGCGGCGCTGCTGAGGTGCCGACCAGTCATCAGCACGGGTATAAGACTCCATGGTGTCTTCCAGCGTGTAGAACCCTTTGCTGTTGTAGCGATAGCCCGCTACGGAAAAGTTTGTTCCCGAGCCCGCAAAATCTTTGCTGTAGCGGACACGCATAGACTGCCCTTTGCTGGACTGCTGTTTTTTCAGCAATGCCTTTGCGCGGGTGACGTCGAGTGAGAACGCACCCAAATCACCCATGTTTTTACCAATACCCACAGCCTGAGACTGATAATGGCTGCTCTGCTGCACGCCGCCGTAAGCGGTGAATCCGTAAGGTAAGCCGTAAATTGCGCTACCCTGGGCAAACGGTGTTTTCTCGACGTTGTCGTCATACGAGCGATAGCGGCCTGCGGTAACGCTGTAGCGCAGGTTTTTTTCACGCTGCAATACCGGGACTGACGCGTAGGGCACCACAAAATGGCTTTCGCTCCCGTCGGTCTCTTTAACCGTAACCTGTAAATCGCCGCTGCTGCCGGTAGGGTAGAGGTCGTTAATTTCAAACGCGCCAGGTGCGACGGTGTTCTGGTAAATGACGTAGCCGTTCTGGCGAACCATCACCAGCGCGTTACTGTGTGCAGTACCGCGAATAATCGGCGCATAGCCTTTTTCGCTGTCCGGCAGCATGTCGCTGTCGGAATTAATTTGCACCCCGGTATAGGGTACGCTGTCGAACACATCGGCAGGCGAAGAGCTCTGCCCGACGGTGAGATCGCTTTTCATCGAGACGATATCGCGCTGGGCGTAGGTATAGACGGAGGAGAATTTTTGCTGCTTATCGTGGCCCGTGGTACTGCGGTTCCAGGTAGAGTAGTTGCGAATGCGCCAGGCGCCGATGTTAAAACCGGGGCGCAGGTTGATATACTGGTTACTGTTATCCTGCTCGCCTTGTATACGCGAATGGCTCTGGCTGGCGTTTGCGCTGTAGTTGAGCAGGCCTGCGGTGATCCCTTCGTCGAACTCTTTTGGGTCAATGTAGCCGCGTGGCACCTGGCCCAATGCCGTTTGTGGAATACTCAGCATCAACTGTTGATTGCGTACATGGAACGATGCCGATGCCGAAGGGATCGCGCGTAAATCTGCACATTCGCCCTTTACCATTAACGCTGGGTATTTTTTTGTTTTTATGCCGAGGCTTTTTAAATCTTCGAGGCTAAAACACGGCTGAAGCGAACTGCTTCCCTGTTTTTCCTGCTGTAATTTGAACGTCACTTCACGGGTATCGATTTTATTATTATCAATGTAGATCGCGACCTGATATTTACCGGGGGCCTGTCCTGGCCCCTTGTCGTATAGGGATAAATCAGTTTTGCTCTGCAGAGGGTTATCAATATCCAGCAGTGCCGGGTTAAAATAATCATCAGCCCGCGCGTGTTGTGCAAAACACACCACTACCAGACCACATAGCAGAGTCAGCAGCGTGAAAAATTTGCAGGGAAACGGCTCTTTATGGCTGTACATGATTATTTTAATGATGTTTTATCGTGAGATTAATGAACAGACTTTGTCCAGGTTTTACTGATGCTGCCGTAGTCGGTAATAATGGAGTACGTAACAATATTGCCACCGGTATGTGCGGGTAGAGCAATATGCGTCCCGGTTTCAGGGACAGCCCAGGTAGCCTTAGTGATTTTGTGGCCGTTAATCGCTACGTTCTGGAAATTCATGTAGAAAGGTGTCGGGTTATTGACGACCAGGTCGTTTCCTTCACGGTGCCATTCCAGTTTATCCGCAACCTCTTCGGGTTTACCCTTAATGGAAGAAGGGCGGTAAAGTAATTTGATGCGTGTATTAATGGCGAGCTGTAGCGTGTTCACCCCCTCGACGTGTTTCGATGAAGGAATCGCTTTAATATTCATCCAGTACAGTGATTCACGATCTTCAGGTAAATTCCCACCGGTGCGAACGACGCGCAGGACGTTATCCTCTTTCGCATTAAGGCGAAACAGAGGAGGGGTGATCAAAAATGGGGCAGCGGCATTATTTTTATTGCCAGAATCAACCCATGACTGTACCAGATAATCCGTTGAATCTGGGTTTGAAAGGCCAAGAGAGGATTCCTTTTTATCTCCCTGGTAGATCAGACGGGTGCCATTAATAATGACACCGGCATGTGCTGTTGCTGCTACCAATAAAAGAGTGCTTAGCAAATAGCCGTGGCGCATGAATATTTCTCAACATAAATAAAAGATATTAGCTCTGTGAAAAAGCTAATATCTTCCGATTGATAATATCAGTTATAAATAACGGTGAAAGTTGATACGGAATTAGCAGGGCCAGCCGTAACGGCAGCCTGTGTCTGAATATAACGCGCTGCAAATTCCAGATCGTTGACCGTACTTCCTGCATTCAGCGGATACTGGCGGGAAGGGGTATATAAGCTGACGGGTTGTTCTGACGAATCAAGCAACTGAATAGCGACACCGGTTGCCGCATCAGCATCTGCTGTCAATGCCAGCGTGGTGCTGTTATTCGCATCTGGTGTACCGCCGAAATTAATTGCGGCAGTGGTCACTGTCTCCGGGCAATCTTTTAACTGAATGTCAAACTTCGTCGGTGTACTGGTAGAGCCTGCACCAGTAAATACCGTTTTAGAGACTTTGCCTAACTGCACGTTTAATGGATCGCTTAATCCATTAACCACCTGACAAGCAGAATCAACAATTTCACCGGTGAAGTTAATCTGCCCTTCACCGTTTGTTGCCGCAAATGCGGATGCAGAACATCCCACCGTTGCAGCGATGCAAAAACCTAAAGCAACCTTGTTCATAATCAATCCTGGTGTGTTTCGGGTAAATACGTTATCTGGACGTTTTTACCGTTCCCCTCTTAACGTTTCGGCGACTATTTAATCAAAAAAGGTATGCTTAAGAATCTTCTATAGAAATCACAAATAATTGAAATAAACCTTGTGTTTCATTATCTTCCATAAAATCAAGATCTTGATTGCGGTGATAAAAAACTATCGGCCAGCGCATCTTCAGGGCTATATTGTTAACAAGATGATGTTGTCAGGAGAAATGTCGTGGATTATCGCAAAATTATCAAAGAGGTAGGGCGTGGAAAAAATCATGCCCGCGACCTGGATCAGGAAACAGCTCACGCGTTGTATACGCATATGTTGAATGGCGATGTGCCGGAGCTTGAAATGGGCGGCATCCTGATAGCGCTGCGCATTAAAGGCGAAGGTGAGGCCGAAATGCGCGGCTTTTATGAAGCGATGCAGGCGCAAACGCTTCGTCTGACGCCGCCCGTGGCAAAGCCTATGCCGATTGTCATTCCAAGTTATAACGGTGCGCGTAAACAGGCGAACCTGACACCGCTTCTGGCCATTCTGTTACACAAGCTGGGATTCCCGGTGGTCGTTCATGGTGTAAGCGAAGATCCAACCCGCGTTCTGACTGAAACCATTTTCGAGATGCTGGGCATTGAACCGACCCTGCACGCAGGCCAGGCACAGGCGAAACTGGACGGGCATCAGCCGGTGTATATTCCGGTTCGGGCGCTGTGTCCGCCACTGGAAAAGCAGTTGGATATGCGCTGGCGTATGGGCGTGCGTAACAGCGCGCACACGCTGGCGAAACTGGCGACGCCATTTGCGGAAGATGCAGCGCTGCGCCTTTCCAGCGTGTCGCATCCCGAATATGTCACGCGTGTCGCTAACTTCTTTGAGGATATCGGTGGACGGGCGCTGTTGATGCACGGGACCGAAGGCGAGGTTTACGCCAATCCGCAGCGTTGTCCGCAGCTTATGCTGATTGATTCAGCAGGTATGCGTGCCGTTCTGGAGCGTGGTGAAGAGAATTCAGATGTGGTGTTGCCGTCAGCGAAAGATCCGCATACGACCGCACACTGGATTGAACAATGCCTTGCCGGGAATGTCCCCGTTCCGCACTCCATTAAGCTGCAAATGGCCAGTTGCCTGTATGCAACGGGTGAAGCTGAAACGGTGGAAGCCGGGCTTAAGCGCGTTGAGCAGTCATTTTAGGCAAAAAAAAAGCCCGTTCAGTGGCGGACGGGCAAGCAAGGGTAACAACAACAGGGTCAATGAGGGTGGAGCAACTCGCCAGAGGGTATAGCGAGTGTGGAGCATAATTCTGTTCGGTTATTTGTAGATAACCGCAGTACCGCTAAGTTTGTTGTTGGTGTTTGCGGAAGTAATGGTATAACCGCTTGCACCCGCCGCTTCAGCTTTCGCAGCCAGTTTGGCTTCCAGACCGTCCAGAGTGGTTGCACCTTCAGCACTGACCACACCGATTTTATTCATATTCTGCGCCTCGGCAGAGGAGACAGCTTCTGCGGCGAACGCGCCAAAGGACAGAGCAGACAGGGCAACAGCAGCAACAGCATATTTGATGGTTTTCATAGTTAATCTCTCGCAGGTTATTCTGTTAAGGGGACGATGTTCCGTCGATGTGATAAGTATCACGTTTTTTTGCGGAGGATAAAATCGAAGAGAATTGACGGCATTGCTCAAAAAAATTGAATGACAAATAAGTTATTGAATATTAATAAATTCAAAAGCGGGATTTACACTTCTTGTCGCTGCGCTTTACAGAGCCAGAATGAAGGGCACATTTTGCTACGCGTGGCGGAAAATTTCGTGAGCGTAAAGGAAACCGCTTGCGCGGTTATCTTACGTAAATGAAAGTCAACGTAACTGGCTGTCTTTCGATCCTCTGCGATTATATCCCGCATAAGATGAGTTTTTCGAATCTTTATCCTGTTGACAGGTAATGCATAACCGTACGCCGGGAATGGCTTTACGCCGTGCCTCAGGAATCGGAGCGCCGCACTCTGCGCACTCTTCTAAACTTTCACCCTGCGGTATCTCACCGCGAGCGCGCGCGACAGCATCTTCAATTGTACTGTTGATCTGTTCGTTGACCGCGTCATCATTTGCCCAACCGGAAGCCATTGCCTACTCCTGTACAGGGGATGTACCTCATAAGATTACTATGGGGTTAAAAAACGTACAGTCAAGGTGGAGGAAAAGAGAACCGCATCTGCCGGGCAGATGCAGCTCTTTATCAGGAGGGAGCTTATTTGTAGATAGTGGCTGTACCGTACATACGGTTTTCACCCCCAGCAGAATTAACCACAATGCCTTTAGCACCTTCTTCACGCGCTTTTTCGGCGAGTTTCGCTTGCAGGTCGTCAAGATTGGCTGCACCTGTTACGGAAACGGTGCCTGAAGGGCGCAACTGCCCGGTATCGCCATGTGATAGCGTTTCAACAGACCAGGCGGAGAAAGATGCTCCAGCCAGTGCACCTGTGATGACGATGAGTGTCAGGTATTTCTTCATAATCACATCCTCTGAATGACAACGGGTGATCCTCAGTAAGTTTAGAAGCTTGCAGAGTGTGATTTAGAGCAAATATTTGATGATGATCTGCTTATTTTTTGAACGATATAAATTGACAAATCACTGACAGATCATAGACATACAGGCCACTGATTTTTTTCGTAATTTTGCCTCATGCACAGAGATATTTACCCTGGAGTCGGCAAAGGGTATCTTACGCCGCTGTTTAAAGGAGAATGCCATGACTTCCCAAAAGCCGGGGTTGCACCCGCGTAACCGTCACCGCAGCCGTTATGATATGCAGGCGCTGTGCCTGAGCTGCCCACCGTTGCAGGACTTTATTGTGCAAACGCCTGCGGGTGAACCGTCGGTTAACTTTGCCGATCCGCAGGCTGTCAAAATGCTCAATAAAGCGTTGCTTGCCCACTATTACGGCGTTGCGCACTGGGATATTCCCGAAGGCTTTCTCTGCCCACCCGTGCCTGGGCGTGCGGATTATATCCATCATCTTGCCGACTTGCTGGCTGAAGATTACGCAGGCGTTATCCCGAAACAGGCCACGATCCTGGATATCGGCACTGGCGCGAACCTGATTTATCCGCTGATTGGCGCGCATGAATACGGCTGGCGTTTTACCGGAACGGAAATTGACGCCAGTGCTTTCGCCAGTGCGCAGGCGATTATCAATGCCAATGCCGGACTCAGCCGTGCCATTCGACTGCGTCGGCAGAAAGATGCCGCAGATATTTTTAACGGCATTATTCATAAAAATGAGCAGTACGATGCTACCTTGTGCAACCCGCCATTCCATGACTCTGCGGCTTCTGCGCGTGCTGGCAGCGAGCGTAAACGCCGTAATCTGGGGCAGGCTGAAGATGGCGCACTGAATTTTGGTGGCCAGCAGCAGGAGCTGTGGTGTGAGGGTGGCGAAGTAGCCTTCATTCTCAAAATGATCGCCCAAAGCAAAGCATTTGGCCGTCAGGTGAAATGGTTTACAACCCTTGTTTCTCGCGGGGACAACCTGCCGCCGCTGTATCGTGCGTTAACGGAAGCGGGTGCGGTTAAAGTGGTGAAAAAAGAGATGGCGCAAGGCCAGAAGCAGAGCCGCTTTATCGCGTGGTCGTTTATGGACGATAACAAACGCAGCAAATAATCCTCTTGTGTAGGCCGGGTAAGGCGAGGCCGCCGCCCGGCAACACGGCTACAGCGTCGGTTCCTGCGGCGGTGGCGCTGATGCCGGTGATGGCAACACCTGATAGGTCTGCACCGGCATTCGCACATCCGCCAGATCAAAGTGTTTTTTCACCATGCTGTCGAGCGCAAATCGCACGGTCCACTGTTTAAGCGGCTGGGTGGTGAACGACACACGCAGCGTGAACGCCGTATTGGTAAGCCCGACAATACCGGCAAAAGAGGGCTCGCCAATGATAAGCCCCCGAATGCCGTCCATCTCCAGTAACTCTTCCACCGCGGCCTGTAGCGCCTGCTTTGCTTTATCGGCATCTTCATGGCGATCGACATCGTAATTTGCCACTACGGAGCCAATACCGCGCACGAAGTTAGCGAAGGTGGTAATCGATGACCACGGAATAATGTGGTACGCGCCAGTGTCCTGGCGCACGCCGACGGAGCGGATGGACATCCGTTCGACCGTGCCGGTTAATGGCCCGATAGTCACCAGATCCCCAGTGTTCATGCCGTTCTCAAACTGAATAAAGATACCGGTAATAATATCCTTCACCAGCGTTTGCGACCCGAAGGAGATCGCCAACCCCAGCGCGCCGGCACCGGCCAGCAGTGGGGCAATATTCACGCCTATTTCTGACAATACAATCATGATGGTAATGGTGCTGATAATGACCGCCAGCGCATTGCGAAACAGAGTTAACAGCGTGCGGGCACGGGCGCTCGGCAGCGGCCTGCCGTGAATATCTGAAACCAGACGGTTCTCAATCAGGCTCGCCAGCAGCGTCCAGCCTACGGCTGAGAAGAACAGGATCAGCGCGATGCGAATCAGAATATCGACGGTCTTTTCCCCCGCACCGTTGTGCAGCCAGTTCCAGAAATCAAACAGCCCCCAGGCGTTCAGCAGCAGCATCACGGCAACGCAGACGGTAAGGATCCGCGCCACTTTAAGGGATACCGACGCCCAGCCATTCACCCGCTTTTGCAGCTCCGGGTAGTTGCGCTGAACCTGTGGTGACAGGGTGATAGTTTTTGAGATCCAGCGTGAAAGCAGGCCCGAAACGAAGGCAGCAATGCCGATAATGGCCAGGCTTTTGAACGTGGCTCCCATCATAAATTTCAGGCTGTTGCCCGGGTCAAACAGGGAGAAGAAACAGAGCACAATAAAGTAAGCGCTTGCCAGCCAGTGCCACACCAGTGCGAAGGCGCGTATGAACAGGCTGAAGAACGAAAGTGAACGGTCGGCCAGTTGCAGCAGACTTTCGGTGATGTGCTTTTTATTGTGAAAGATCAGGTACAACGCCCAGACGGTAATACAGAGCATGATCAACACGTTGGCCAGTGCGCCGAACTGGACATTCACCTGATTAGAAATGATTGGCACGGCAACCAGCAGCCCATAGCCAATCAACCCGCTGAGAATACTCAACCTTAGAGCCCAGTATTTAGCGCTCTTATCCTGAATGGCAAAAGGGCGAAGATCCGGTACGCCCGGGCAAAAAATGAGGCGTAGCAGCGCCTTAAAAAACTCAATCAGGGCAAATGCGTTCAGGAACAGCGCCTGCTGAAAGGCGATGGTTTTACTGCCGGCATTCAGCGCGTCGCTCGATATCTGCCCGACAAACAGGGTGAGGGCCAGCAGCAGTAAATCAATGATAAATGCGCCGGTAATCATTAGCGGTAACGGAAACCAGCTGCCCTTGTCGCGGTTCTTTTTTCGTCCCCACTGACCCATTTTGCGGTACAGCGGCCAGGCGCACAGGCGTGCCAGCCAGTAAAAAGCAAACACAATGGCTGCCAGCATCAGGAAATGGCTCACCGCAGTGGTAAAAGTCTGCGGGTTGAAAGGCTTATGCGGAGAACCAATTAAGTTGCGCCAGAGCTGGGCAAAGCGTGAAGAGAGGGCTTCACTGTAGTGCCGGCTTACCTCGGTAACATTTTCCAGCACCGTTTTTTGTTCAGCTGTCTCTGGCGGCGCAATAGCGGGGACAGGCTCCTGAGACGGTGTGGCGGCAGCGTTACGTAACTGGCCGATGAGCGCCTGGCGTGAAGTATCATTCTCAAGGATATCGGCCAGCGCGCTATAGGCCGCTTTTTTCTGTTCGGCATCAGGTTCTGGTGGGGGCGTATTCTGCGCGGTGGACGAGGTTCCGGTGGTAACGCCCGGGATCGCGACCGCAAGAGAAGGGGCGCAAAACAGGCTAAGTACAAGCAACAGTATCCACGGCACGGCGTCCTCCGGTGAAAATGTCGAATGAAATGATAAGTATAGAAGGCAGGAGGCGGTGGAGGATTTTTGGGAACAATCTGGCAAAAAAAAGCCGGGTGCAGCTTTCGCTGACCCGGCCTTGTGGCTGAAAGGTGTATCAGGAAACGTGTTGCAGGAATTCCTGCAAACGCTGGCTTGGCGGGTTCGCAATAAGCTCTTGCGGGTTGCCATCTTCAGCGATACGGCCTTTATCAATGAAAATCAGGCGAGAAGCCACTTTCTCGGCAAAGCCGATTTCGTGGGTAACGATAACCATCGTCATCCCTTCTTCTGCCAGATCCTGCATGACTTTCAGCACCTCGTGGCGCAGCTCAGGATCGAGTGCAGAGGTTGGCTCATCAAACAGCATCATTTTCGGTTTCACTGCCAGCGCGCGGGCAATCGCTACACGCTGCTGCTGGCCGCCGGACAACTCAGAAGGGTAGTGGTGCGCACGCTCCGCCAGACCAACTTTCGCCAGTAGATCTTTCGCCAGCGCTTCTGCTGCCGCTTTGTTGGCCCCGCGCACGCGCAGTGGGCCAAACATCACGTTTTCCAGCGCCGTCAGGTGTGGGAACAGGTAGAACTGCTGGAACACCATTCCTGCTTCCTGACGGATCAGACGGTCGTCCACTTTCGGGTCATTGACTTTCAGGCCGTCGACAATCAGGTCGCCACTGGTTATCTCTTCCAGCTTGTTGATGCAGCGCAGCAGGGTAGATTTACCGGATCCAGAGGGCCCGATAATGACCACCACTTCGCCCTGTTTAATATTTAAATCGATATTGTGCAGCACCTGGGTTGGACCAAAGTGCTTGGAAACGTTTTTAAATTCAATCACAGGATTTTCATCCTTCTTTCAAGACGACGCAGAACAAAGCTCAGAACCAGAGTGATAATCAGATAGACAACGGCTACCGCACTCCAGATTTCCAGCGCACGGAAGTTGCCAGCAATAATCTCCTGGCCCTGACGGGTCAGTTCAGCAACGCCGATAACGATAAACAGCGACGTGTCTTTAATACTGATGATCCACTGGTTACCCAGCGGTGGCAGCATACGGCGCAGCGCCAACGGGAGGATAACGTGGCGGATCGTTTCGCGACGTGAAAGACCCAGAGCCAGGCCCGCTTCGCTGAAACCTTTATGAATCGACAGTACCGCACCACGGGTGATTTCCGCGATGTACGCACCGGAGTTGATCATAATGGTGACAACGGCCGCGCTGAACGGATCGATGCGCAGATCGGTGAATGCCATAGGCAGGGCGAAGTAGATGAACATGACCTGTACGACGATTGGCGTACCGCGGATCACTTCAATGAAAACCAGTGCGATGTGGTTAGCAATCCAGCCACCGTAGGTGCGGGCGAAACCGGCGACAAGACCGATAATCAACCCGCCAACCAGACCGAGGACCGAAATCCACAGGGTCATTTTGGCGCCTTCAAGCAAGAGAGGAATGGCAGGCCAGATGGCGCTCCAGTCAAACTGCATGATGTATTCCTGTATACCGTGGTGAAAACAAAAATTTAGCCAGAGGGATGACTAAAATTGTAGGCCCGGTAAGCGTAAGCGCTACCGGGCTTTACAGTACCTGATGGATCAGGTTGATTTATTTAGGTTCAGTACCGAACCATTTTTTGTAGATTTCGTTGTACGTGCCGTTCTCTTTCAGGGTTTTCAGCGCGCCGTTCACTTTAGTGCGCAGGTCATCGCTGCCTTTAGGGAACGCAATACCGTATTGCTGTGCTTCCAGAGATTCACCCACTGCTTTGAACTTGCCGTTGCCCGCAGTTTTGATGAAGTAGAGGATGTTTGGTGTGTCGTGCAGAACGGCATCAGCACGGCTGGTGCCCAGTTCCATGTACGCGTTGTCGATGTTCGGGAACTGACGCAGATCTTTGGTTTTGATGTTTGCTTTTGCGTAGTCAACAGAACCGGTACCGCCTTTTACAGCAACCACTTTGCCGTCGAGATCTTTAACGCTTTTAATGTCGTTATTGTCAGCTTTAACCATCACCAGCAGGCCGCTTTTGTAGTAGCCGTCAGAGAAGTCGATCGCTTTTTTACGTTCGTCAGTAATGGTGATACCTGCCAGCGCCAGGTCAACGTTTTTGGTTTGCAGTGCCGGGATGATACCGCTGAAATCCATTGGCTTCAGGGTGTAATCCAGTTTGAGTTCTTTTGCGATAGCGGCCCACAGATCCACATCGAAACCAACGTATTTGTCACCCTGTTTGAATTCAAACGGAACGAACGCCGTGTCGGTCGCCACAACCAGTTTGTCGGCGGCCTGAGAAGACACTGCAAAAGCCAGGGTAAGTGCAGCCAGTGAAACTTTTAATACAGACTTCATAGCATTTCCTTTTATATCCACGGGGCGATCCCCTGCGAGAACAACAGGCACCATGAAAAAATCGTGCCAACTTTACAACTTGTTGTTTTGCAAAGAGGATGATGTCACAGGTTGCACAATAAACGTGGCAATCCTGTTTTATTGCACCAAGATGGAGCACCCTTTTGGTGCGCTTCGTTTTGGTCAACTGACGGGGTGATATTTAGCGCAGGTTCTGACGAAAAAACAATCTTCTATTAACGGTTGTGTGAGGTGATTATTACATTTCGTTCACTTTTGCAGGGGGTGAACAAAAAAATGCGCACCATAAAAGTGCAAAGCCCCCGCCGAAAGCGAGGGTTTGATAGAAAAATCGTATGGATTACTCGATGTTAGACTCGATGAACCACAGGAATTTATCCAGATCGCGGGAAGCGGCGGTGAAGATGTCCGCGGTGTCTTCGTCTTTGGCTTCACCAATCGCTTTACGAACGTCGTTAGCGACAATCGCATACCTGTCCGCCAGCTCTTTCAGGTGATCCTGAACGGTGTGAATATCCAGCGGGTAACTTTTCAGTGGTGTTTTACTGTTGATGACCTGCGTTGTACCTAGCGCTACGCCCCCTAGCTGAACAGCACGTTCGGCCATGGTATCCAGGTGCTCGGTCAGGGCGGTACGGAATCCATCCAGCATTTCATGTACGGCAATAAAGTTTGCGCCGCGCATGTTCCAGTGAGCCTGTTTCGTTATCAGCGACAGATCAATGAACTGGATCACCTGGCGATTCAGCAACTCAACAGTCGCTTTCTTATCGCTATCTGATACATCGTTGCGGGTATAAAGCAGATTAGATGATTTCGTTTTTACCAGTTTAGCGGTACTCATAATCTCATATCCTCTTGATGTTTGTGTCCCAGGTAATTAACGAAAAAGAGTATAGCACCTGTTCAGGATATTGCGGCTTCGGTCCTGCCTATCAGTTTAATAGCGTAGAGAGCCTTGAGAATTAAATGTCTTTATTATCATTGTGATAATGTATTGGTTGCAGAAATGTTACTATTTCCCATCGTGCGGTGCAGCGCGGTAATGATATTTCAGAATAATGCGAAAATTGTGAATGAATAATACAGGAAGAGATACTGGCGTATATTCTGCATGGCTATTTCGCCATGCAGAATCAATCTCATCAATTAATATCGATTTTTTCGACTTTGCTTTCGCGGCGCAGGGTCAGCGTGGATCCCATTGACGCGGCAATAATGGAACAGAGCGCAAGTGTCTGGGTGAAGGTCAGCGTCTCACCGAGGAACACCATCCCTGAGATCGCCGCCAGCGCGGGCTCCATACTCATCAGCGTTCCAAAGATCCTTGTCGGCAGACGCGTAAGGGCAATCATCTCCAGAGAGTAGGGCAGTGCCGTAGAGAGGATGGCAACTGCAAGCCCTATCGGCATGACTGACCATTGCCAGATAGATTCCGTTGCCTGCGCCATGCCAACAGGGACAAAGACGATCGCGGCAATTAATGAGCCCAGGGCAACCGTTGCCGGGCCATGCTCTTCACCCGCGCGCTGGCCCGTAAGAATATAGACCGCCCAGCAGGCTCCCGCGCCCAGCGCCAGTGCCGCGCCCGTTAAATCAATCTGCGACACATCCTGGCCGAGCGGTAACAGGAACCATAAGCCCAGTACGGCTAACACCACCCAGATAAAGTCTACCGGACGGCGGGAGGAGAAAAGCGCCACGGCCAGTGGGCCGGTGAATTCGAGAGCAACGGCAATCCCAAGCGGTATGGTCTGAATAGAGAGGTAGAACATATAGTTCATGGCCCCCAGCGACAGCCCGTAAAACAGCAAGGGCAGGCGCTGTTCTTTTTTGAAGCGCAACCGCCAGGGTTTGAAAATGACCACCAGTATCGCCGTACCCAGTGCGATACGCAGCGCGGTTACGCCTGGCGCACCGACCAGCGGAAAAAGCGATTTTGCCAGCGACGCACCACTTTGAATGGAGAGCATGGCGATGAGTATGACTGCAACCGGCATCCAGACCGACGTTTTGCGGGATAACCCTGGCATCCTTTCTCCTGTCAATTTATGTCAAGTGAAGTAAAAGCCGCAGTGTATATGGAAATATGCTGCAACGGTTGAGACGCCGTTGAAAAAAAAATGCGTGAAATCCGTAAAATGGTTAAGCGTTGATGGATTTATCGACTGTCAGATTAAGAATAATCTGGATGAATACAGCGGCATGGACGCGCAGTATTAGATTTTTGATGTGGAAATTCTGCGTTATTTGAAAGAGATAGCTGATACTGGAAACGTTCTGTTACAGGAAAGGCTTCATTAGACATCATGAATCAGAAAGAGTTTCACAAGAATTTTTGATATATTTAAAACTTACGGATTTACTTGAAGCACATTTGAGGTGGTTATGAAAAAAATTGCATGTCTTTCAGCACTGGCAGCTGTTCTGGCTGTTTCCGCAGGTACCGCTGTAGCTGCTACTTCTACTGTTACTGGTGGTTACGCTCAGAGCGATATGCAGGGCGTGATGAACAAAGCTAACGGTTTCAACCTGAAATACCGCTACGAGCAGGACAACAACCCACTGGGTGTGATCGGTTCCTTCACTTACACTGAGAAAGACCGTTTCGACAACAGCGCTTACAACAAGAGCCAGTACTACGGTATCACCGCTGGTCCAGCTTACCGTCTGAACGACTGGGCAAGCATCTACGGCGTTGTGGGTGTTGGTTACGGTAAATTCCAGCAGACTGAAAACGAAGGTGCTAACCGCACTGCAAGCACCAGCGACTACGGTTTCTCCTATGGCGCGGGCTTACAGTTCAACCCAATCGAAAACGTTGCTCTGGACTTCTCCTATGAGCAGAGCCGTATTCGCAGCGTTGACGTTGGCACCTGGATCGCGGGCGTAGGTTACCGCTTCTAATCACTTCGGTGAGCCAATAAAAAATCCGCCCAATGTGGCGGATTTTTTTATGGGGAAAATACAGGGATGCAGCTTCCCCAGTCATTTTTTTGCCGGGAGCCCGGGTCGCCAGGGTGGTGGCGGTGAGCCACCCGGGCACGTTCACGTGTTATGGGGTGACAGAGTAGCAAGGAACGTAAAGTGAACGGAATGACCACTACAGCCGTATGTTCCCCCTCACCCCAGCCCTCTCCCCAAAGAGGAGAGGGAGGCGTTCGTGCAGCCTGGGCTTGTTGGAATTGTCACTTACTCTTGATATCGAAGATATCCGTACCCAGGTGGTTATAGTCAACTTTCTGTAACTTGAAGTTGGTAATGTACACTGGGGGAGCCTTCTTACCCGAAACAAACGGGTAATCTTTTTTTATCTCTTCTGCGGAAATCCCGGTCCACTGTGAGAAGAACTCAAGGAAATCATTCGCCGAACGGCGTGCCTTCACGATCCGATGCGTTTTATCATCGCTCGACAGCACCATAAACGGTACCTGGAAGTTCTGCTGGTACTTGTCATCATGCGCCAGATACTGCACCTCTTTTCCACGTTCTTTGAACGCTAAGCCGTGGTCAGAAAAATAGACCATCGAGAAACTTTCCCCGGTATTACGCAACTGATCATAGAGCTTGCTCAGCAACTCATCCGTTTGCGTCATGGTATAGAGATAGCAAGAGGTTTCCTTCGACTGAACGAATTCAGCGTATTTCCCCTGAGTACGGTCGCAAGCCTGCGGGTGCGAACCCATCAGATGCAAGACAATCAGCTGTGGCTGCGTGCGCTGGTTGGCAAAGACCTGAGCGGTCATTTTCAGCAGCGCTTCATCTTTGGTGTTTTTATCGGCTTCAAAATCACCGCTTTTCAGGAACTGAACTTCGTCAGCACGCTTTGCAATGCTGGCAATTGCCGTATCGTACTCGCCAATCTGCCCCTGATTAGAGAACCACCAGGTCTGGAAACCGGCGCGGTTAGCCAGAGTGACAAAGTTATCCTGATACTGCGGTTTACCGTCAACCACGCGGTTTAACGTCAGACCGAGCGATTTTTGCGTTGAGCCGCTGGCGGCGATGTAATCGGTAAATAAGGTGCCATTAACCGAACTTGCAAACGGCGTGTTATCCCAGTGGCCGCCAAACGCTCCCATCGCATCACGACGGGCGCTTTCGCCAATCACCACCACATAGGTGTGATACCTCGGTTTAACCGCCAGCACGTTCCAGGTGTCTTTCATATTTGAAAGCTCAGCCATGCGTGCCTGCTCATCAACAACTTCCTGGTTATTGACCACCACATCTTTCACGAAGCGGAAAACCGGGTAACCAGTATCTTTGAGCTTAAACACACCTCCCCAGGCAAGGTTTTGAATCGGGGCGACAAAGAAGGTCGCTACGCCAATGACCAGGCACAGGTGTTCAATTTTACCCCAGGTTTTTTTCTCTTCGGGTTTACGGCGCATGGCGATGACGCCCAGCGCAAAGATAAAGAGGCCGACCACGTAGCTGTACCACGGGAAGATCGTCAGTATTTCTGTCGACTCTTCCATATTGGTGGAATGCAGGGCCAGCAGGGTATTAAAGTTTGGCGAGCCATAGGCCTGGCCAAACGGAAAATAAAACGCAGCGACCAGAGAACAGATCCCGACTAACGTTTTTTGCGCGCGCGGAGCAGTACGCCACAACACGTGGAGAATGCAGGTAAAAGCCACGGCATAAAGCAGGCTAAATGGATAGCCAAGCGCAAAGTTTATCAGCAGCGATTGCAGAAAGTAGAATCCCGTCCACGGGCTTAAGGCCCGGCTGCGGGTAACAAGTGTATCTTTCAGGGTTAAATTCATAGGTCACTATCATGAAAACGCCATGTGCTCACCCTGGCGTCAAGGGTCAAAGCCTGCCTGACAGTGCGTGGAAAGGGAATGTGGGTCCGCTTCAGCGAGCCGCAAATAGTGCAGGGCTGCACGAAGATAGTGCTAGCGGTAAATAAGGTCAACAGTTGCTAAGCAGATGTTTTGCGAGGGGGATTGCAAATCCGCGAAAAAGTACGGGAATTAGGCGGCCGAAAGCCAGTTTACACGGGGATTGTGACGAAAAAATGAAGCGGCGTACCGCGACGCCGCTTAATGAGAAGGTTTATCGTCCTGCTGCGGTTTGTTGTTAAACATGTCGCACAGCATCGATAACAGCATTAACCGTACTTTAAAGGGAGAGTGAGTAAACACGTTCATACACCTCTTGAATTCGTTCATAAGACCTCCTGATTTAAGATCCCTTCGATCCGTGAAGGGTGACTGCATTACATACAGATATAGCACAGGCTATATTGTATAGCTACGGCTATTTCGTTAATTTTTTGTGCTTGTACAGCTATGGTTTACAATGGCGCTCTCGTAACACGGCGCTGGAAGCGTCACCCCCATTGAGGACACACAATGAACCGTCGCGCAGGTAAGCCAACAATAAAAAAAACGACGCAACTGGTTAATGTTGAAGAGCATGTTGAAGGGTTTCGTCAGGTGCGCGAAGCGCATCGTCGTGAGTTAATTGATGACTACGTTGAGCTGATCTCGGATTTGATTCGTGAGGTTGGGGAAGCGCGCCAGGTAGATATGGCCGCGCGTCTGGGTGTTTCACAACCAACTGTCGCCAAAATGTTAAAACGACTGGCCTCGGTGGGCTTAATTGAAATGATCCCCTGGCGCGGCGTGTTCCTTACGCCTGAAGGCGAAAAGCTGGCCCATGCGAGCCGCGAGCGCCACCAGATAGTAGAGAACTTTTTACTGGTACTGGGCGTAAGCCAGGATATTGCGCGCCGGGATGCCGAAGGCATGGAACACCACGTCAGTGAAGAGACGCTGGCGAAATTCCACGAATTCACCATGAAATACGGGCCATCTGCGGAATGACATTCCCGGGATTGCAGGCGCTGAAACGCGATCGTTTCTTTCATCTCTTATTGATTATCGGGGCAGGGTTAAGCTTTTTTGTCCCTTTTGCACCTCACACCTGGCCGGCAGCTATCGACTGGCGCACGATCATTACGCTCAGTGGTTTAATGATGCTCACCAAAGGCGTCGAGCTGAGCGGCTATTTTGACGTACTGGGGCGCAAAATGGTGCGCCGCTTTGCCACCGAGCGCAAGCTGGCGCTGTTTATGGTCTTGTCGGCTGCCATGCTGTCGACCTTCCTGACCAACGATGTGGCGCTGTTTATTGTTGTGCCACTGACCCTTACGTTACGTAAGCTCTGCGAGATCCCGGTTACCCGGCTTATCATTTTTGAAGCACTGGCGGTTAATGCGGGCTCACTTTTAACGCCCATTGGTAACCCGCAAAATATTCTGCTGTGGGGGCGTTCCGGTCTGTCGTTTGCTGCATTCACCTGGCAGATGCTGCCGCTGGCACTGGTGATGATGGTGTCGTTGCTGGTAGTTTGCTGGTTTGCGTTCCCGGATAAGAGATTGCAGTACCACAGCGGAACAACAGGCCCGGAGTGGAAACCGCGGCTGGTCTGGAGCTGCCTGGCGCTGTATATCGTCTTCCTGACGGCGCTGGAAATGAAACAAGAGCTGGTCGGCGTGGGGCTGGTTGCCTGCGGATTTTTCATTCTCGCCAGACGTGTTCTGGTTAGCGTGGACTGGACGCTGTTGCTGGTATTTATGACCATGTTTATTGATGTCCATCTGCTTATCCAGCTGCCGGTTTTACAGCATGTCCTGCACAGTGTCAGCGGTTTGTCGCAGGCAGGTTTGTGGCTCACGGCAATCGGTTTGTCGCAGTTTATTAGCAATGTTCCTTCAACCATTTTGCTCCTCAATTATGTGCCTCCGACTGTGCTACTGGCCTGGGCGGTAAACGTTGGCGGGTTTGGTTTGCTGCCTGGCTCGCTTGCCAATCTGATTGCCCTGCGGATGGCTAACGACCGCCGTATCTGGTGGCGATTCCATGTATGGTCTCTGCCGATGCTGGCCTGGGCCGCGGCGATCGGATTCGGACTATTCCTTCTCATATAGTGCGCTATTTGTCAGTTTATCCTGGCAAATGTATAGCAACGTCCTAGCTTTAGTGAACGGCATAGTGTGATGCCGCTCACTGACAGGACCGTTGCTGAACTATGGCAGAAGATCAAAACTCGCCTGCTGACGAGCAGGACAACAACAATAACGCGCGCAAGCGCCCGGGCAAAAAACCGTTAATTATCCTTGGCATCGTCGTCATCGTGATGGTGATTGTGGCGGCAGTCTGGTGGTTTTTGACCCGTAATGAAGAGACCACTGACGACGCTTTTACTGATGGTGACGTGGTGACCATTGCCCCGAAAACGGCGGGTTACGTGACCGAGCTTCGCGTGCGTGATAACCAGCGCGTGAAGAAAGGGGATGTGCTGGTGGTGATCGATCCTCGTGATACCACGGCCCAGCGCGATCAGGCTCAGGCCCAGCTTGGGCTGGCGCTGGCTCAGCTCCATCAGGCGCAGGCGCAGCTGGCGCTCTCCAAAGTGCAATATCCCGCTCAGCGCGACGAGGCCAAAGCCCAGGTGCTGAAAGCGCAGGCCGATATGGCAAACGCGCAGGCAGAGTACCGCCGTCAGCGCGGCGTTGACCCGCGCGCAACGACCCAGCAAAGCATTGATTCCGCCAACGCCCAGTTGCGCAGTGCTCAGGCAGGGCTGGCGAGCGCGCAGGCGCAGCTGGAAGTGGCAGAACAGGTTCAGCTGCAGATCCGCCAGCAGGAAACCAACGTTGAAGCCCGCGAGCGCCAGGTTGACCAGGCCAAAGCGCAGCTCGAAACCGCGAATCTCAACCTCTCTTATACCGAAGTCCGTGCCCCGTTCGAGGGTTTTGTCACCAAACGCAACGTCCAGCCCGGCACGCTGGTGCAGGCGGGCACAGCACTGTTCTCGCTGGTTTCCCCAAACGTGTGGGTAGTGGCGAACTTTAAAGAGTCGCAGCTAGAGCGCATGAAGCCTGGCAATAAAGTGAAAGTCTCCGTTGATGCCTGGCCGGATATGGCGCTCGAAGGCCACGTTGATAGTATCCAGCAGGGCAGCGGCTCGCGCTTCTCCGCGTTCCCGTCGGAAAATGCGACAGGAAACTTTGTGAAGATCGTGCAGCGCGTGCCGGTGAAAATCGTGATTGATAAAGGTCTGGATCCGAATAAACCGCTGCCGCTGGGGCTGTCGGTTGAGCCGAAGGTTACGCTGGAATGACGGATCACAGTCACGATAACTGGAAGCCCGTCAGCAACCCGTGGGCGGTGGCGATTGTGGTCACCCTGGCGGTATTTATGGAAATTCTGGATACAACCATCGTTAACGTGGCACTGCCGCACGTCGCAGGGTCGCTCTCGGCCAGCTATGACGAATCCACCTGGGTGTTGACCAGTTACCTGGTGGCGAACGGCATTGTTCTGCCTATCTCAGCCTTCCTTAGCCGATTGTTTGGCCGCAAGCAGTTCTTCCTGATCTGCATTGTGATGTTCACCATATGCTCGTTTCTGTGCGGTATTGCCACCGAGCTGTGGCAAATCATCCTGTTCCGCGTGATGCAGGGCTTCTTTGGCGGCGGGCTGCAGCCTACCCAGCAGTCGGTTTTGCTCGACTACTTCAAGCCCGAAGACAGGGGCAAAGCCTTTGGCCTTTCGTCCATTGCCATCATCGTTGCCCCCGTGCTTGGGCCGACGCTTGGCGGCTGGATCACCGATAACTACTCCTGGCGCTGGGTCTTCTTCATCAACATTCCGGTGGGGATTGTGACGGTGCTGGCAATCTATCAGCTGCTGGAAGACCCGCCGTGGGAGAGCAAATCGAAAGAAAAACTGTCGATTGACTGGACGGGGATTGGTCTTATCGCCCTCGGCCTGGGCTGTCTGCAGGTGATGCTCGATCGCGGTGAAGATGACGACTGGTTCTACTCGAACTTTATTCGCACCTTCGCTGTGCTGACGCTGGTTGGCATTATCGGCGCCATCTACTGGCTGCTGTATGCCAAAAAGCCGGTGGTCGATCTGCACTGTATGAAAGATCGCAACTTCACCGTCTCCTGCCTGCTAATGGCGGGTATGGCGATGATCCTCTACGGCAGCTCGGTGGTGATCCCGCAGCTGGCGCAGCAGGATTTAGGCTATACCGCCACCTGGTCCGGGCTGGTGCTTTCGCCCGGCGCAGTGCTGATTGTATTGACCATCCCGCTGGTTTTGAAATTGATGCCGGTGGTGCAGACGCGCTGGATTATTGCCTTCGGATTTACCTGCCTGGCAGTGTCATTCTTCTGGTCGCGTACGCTGACGCCGGATATCGATTTCGAAACCCTGGTGCTGTTCCGCAGCGCGCAGTCGATTGGGCTGGGATTCTTGTTTGTGCCGCTGACTACCATTGCCTTTATCTCGATACCGAGGCGGCTCAATGCCGACGCGGCGGCGCTGTTTACCATGTTCCGCAACGTGGCCGGTTCGATTGGGATTTCGCTCTCGACGGCGGCGATAACCGAACGCGCGCAGGCGCACAGCGCCCATCTGGCGTATCACGCTTCGCCGTTTAACGAACAGTTCCAGCTGGCGATCCGCGAAAGCGCTCAGGCGATCCAGAACTTCACCACCCAGGTGGGTGACCCGACCGGTATCGCCACTGGACGCATGTACCAGACCATGATCGAGCAGTCGCGCTTCCTGGCCTATATCGACGTTTTCACCCTCCTGAGCGCGGTGGCCTTGTTACTGATCCCGTTTTGTTTGTTGCTCTCGCCGGTTAAGAGCGAGGGGAGTGCAGGAGCACACTGATGATACACAGACGTTTACACCCCCTGATGATAATGATGCTGCTGGTAGGCTGCGCCGTCGGGCCTGATTATCAGCAGCCTGCGCCGCCTGCCCCTTCGCACTGGAACGACAAGGGCGACAGAGAGGTAAAATCAAAAACAGAATCGACGGCAACCAACCCGCGCTGGTGGAAAACCTTCGGCTCGCCACAGCTCGACAGCCTGGTTGAACGCGCCATCGCCGGGAATTTGTCCCTGCAGCAAACGGTGCTGCGCATCGCCGGCGCGCGCGAACAGATTAACCAGGCGGGTGGGGCGTTTTATCCGTCGGTCAACGGTAACCTGCAGGCGACGCGCCAGCAGCTTGGATTGGAAGGAGAGCTGAAATCCCACGGCGTGTACGACCAGCTGGATAACGTCGATCCTGAACTCAGAGGCGCGCTGGGGCCGCTGACGCAGCCGATCAATCTCTACCAGGGCAGCTTCGACGCCCAGTGGGAAATCGACCTGTGGGGCAAGGTGCGCCGTCAGGTGGAGGCCGCCGAAGCGCAGCAGAAAGCGGCGATAGAGCAGCGTAACGACGCGCTGGTGTCGCTGGAGGCCGAAGTGGCCCGGGCGTGGCTCCAGCTGCGCGGGGCGCAGAGCATTATCGCCACGCTGAACACTCAGATTGAGAGCGCCCAGCAGACGCTGGATCTGACCGAAAGCCGCCAGCGCGGCGGGCTGTCTCCGCAGATGGATGTGGAAAACGCCCGTGCGCAGCTGGGCAATCTTGAAGCGCAGCTCCCGCAGTACCAGGCGCAGGAGCGTCAGGCGATGAATGGCCTGGCCATCCTGCTTGGCAAACCGCCGGGCGCGCTGGATGCGGAACTACAATCAGCACAGCCGATGCCCGTGCTGCCGGATATCGTGCAAACGGGCATTCCGTCCACGCTAGCGCGACGTCGCCCCGATGTGCGCGAAGCCGAGGCGAACCTACATGCCGCCACGGCGCAGATTGGTGTTTCGGTGGCGGAACTGTTCCCGAGCTTCACCCTCTCCGGGCAGTTTGGCCTGCGCAACAGCGAAAGCAACTGGCTGACCGACTGGAGCAGCCACTTTTACAGCTTCGGCCCGCAGGTTTCTATTCCCATCTTCCAGGGGGGGCGGCTGGTGTCCAGCGTCAAGGTGGCGCGCGCGCAGCAGGGCGCGGCGGTGCTGGACTATCGCCAGACGGTGCTGACGGCGCTCGGAGATGTGGAAAATGCGCTGGTGAGCTATCGCACCGACCAGCAGCGTGAAGCGGGGCTGGCGAAAACCATCGACGCGCTGCAAAACGCCTTTGACCTGGCGAGCGACAGCTACCGGCAGGGTATCGCCAGCTTTATCGACGTGCTGGACGCCCAGCGCCAGCTGGCGCAGGCGCAGCAGCAGCGCGCGCAGGCACAGGTGCAAAGCGCGCTGGATTTAGTTGCGCTCTATAAAGCGCTCGGCGGCGGCTGGGAGCCGTATCAGCAGGTGCAGCTGCCGGATTACAAGGTCTTTGGCGACGCCTCACGCGGATAACGATTCAGAGGATTGGGCAAGAAACGGACAGGAACGCCACATTCGCGATGGCTGAGGGGCGGGTATAACTAACAGACACCCAATCGACATGCGAGGAAAGCATTATGCGTTATCAAAAACTGGGCAATACCGGTCTGTTTGTTTCTGAACTGTGCCTCGGCACCATGACATTCGGTGGTGAAGGCGGCATGTGGGGCAAGATTGGCCAGCTGCGACAGAATGAGTCAGAGCAGCTGGTAGGGCGCGCACTGGATGCCGGGATCAACTTTATCGATACCGCGAACGTCTACTCAGAAGGGCGTTCGGAAGAGATAACTGGCCAGGCCCTGAAAAACCTGAAAGTCCCGCGTGAAAACGTAGTGGTCGCCACCAAAGTGTTTGGCGAAACAGGCACGGCGGGGGTGAACTCCCGGGGTAACTCTCGTTACCATATCATCGGCAGTGTGAAAGAGAGCCTGCGCCGTCTTCAGCTTGATCATATCGATCTCTATCAATTACACGGCTTCGATCCGGCCACGCCGGTTGAAGAAACGCTTTACGCGCTCGATAACCTGGTGCAGCAAGGCCACGTGCGTTACATCGGTGTTTCCAACTGGGCAGCCTGGCAAATCATGAAGGCGCTTGGGATTTCCGAGCGGCTCGGGCTGGCGCGTTTTGCGTCGTTGCAGGCCTATTACACCATTGCCGGACGCGATCTGGAGCGTGAGCTGGTACCGATGATGCAAAGTGAAGGTGTCGGGCTGATGGTCTGGAGCCCGCTGGCGGGCGGTTTGCTGAGCGGGAAATATGGCCGTGACGGGCAGGGCGAGGCTGGCAGTCGCCGTCTGGAATTTGATTTCCCGCCGGTTAACAAAGAACGCGCGTTTGACTGTGTGGACGTGATGCGCACCATTGCCGGGAGTAAAGGAGTATCGGTTGCACAAATTGCGCTGGCGTGGCTGCTGCATCAGAAGGCGGTCAGCAGCGTCATCATAGGCGCCAAACGCGTGGACCAGCTTGATGACAATATCGCGGCGACCCACATCCGTTTAAGCGACGATGAGCTAAAACAGCTGGATGCCGTTAGCGGGCTGCCGCGTGAATATCCGGGCTGGATGCTCGAGCGCCAGGGTGAATATCGTCGTAATCAATTAGCACAGCAATAACCCCGCTTTCCCCGGCAGCGATTCGCCTGCCGGGGTCACTATTTTTCCCGCACTGCTCACAAAAAACGATCCTTCTCTTTGATTGATTTTTCATCCTCATCTATATGACTAGTCATGAAATTTAAATGACTAGTCATATAGGGAGAGTCCATGAAGAAATTACTGCCAGCCAACTTTTTATGGGGAAACTCGGTTTCCAGTATGCAGACCGAAGGCGCATGGAATGAGGGCGGAAAAGGGATGTCGGTGTACGACATTCGGGAAGCGAGTGAACATGCCTCTGACTGGAAAGTGGCAACCGATTCTTACCATCGTTACCGTGAAGACTTTGATTTGATGCAGGATTTGGGCATGAACTGCTATCGGTTCCAGATCGCCTGGAGCCGCGTGTGCCCGCAGGGTGACGGCGAATTTAACGAAGAAGGTATCGCCTTTTACGACCGCTTTATCAACGACCTGATTGCCCGCGGCATCGAGCCGATGATTTGCCTCTATCACTTTGATATGCCGCTGGCGCTGGCGCAGGAGTACAACGGTTTTAACGATCGCCGCGTGATGGACGCGTTCATCCGTTATGGCAAAAAGATGATCGACTGCTATGGCGATCGCGTGAAGTACTGGCTGACATTTAACGAGCAGAACATTTTCCATATGCCGGAAGCCTTCAGAATTTCCGGTTACATGAAAGGGGAGAAAACCCTGCGCGAGCTGTATGAGCTCCAGCATCATACGATGGTGGCGCATATGGCGCTCACAGAATATCTGCACCAGACCAAACCGGGCAAGCTGATGGGCGGGATGCTGGCGCACCAGCTTATCTATCCGGCCACCTGCAAACCGCGCGATATCTTCTGCGCCCAGCAGTATGACGAGTTCCTTAATCAAAACCTGTTGCGCGTTTTCGCAGGCCAGGGCTATAGCCCGGCGGTGATGGCTGTTGTCGAACAACAAGGTTTTGAGGATATCTACCATCCTGAAGATCTGGCGCTGCTGGCGCGCACCAAAAACGACTACATGGCGTTCAGCTATTACGCCAGTAAAACCCTCGACAGCGATGCCATCCCGGAAGGGACGCCGGTTAACTATTACCTGCTGCATGGCGACAAAAACAACCCATACCTGAAAGCGACCGAGTGGAACTGGCAGATTGATCCGTTGGGTTTCCGCACCATTATCACCCGCTACTACAACGACTGGCGTCTGCCGGTGTTCCCGATTGAAAACGGAATTGGGGTAATTGAATCCTGGGATGGCGTTAACCCGATTAACGATACCTACCGCATTGATTACCACCGCGCGCACATCGAGGCCATGAAAGAGGCCATGTTTGAAGACGGAGCGCAGGTTATTGGCTATCTCGGCTGGGGACTTATCGACATTCTGAGCTCGCAGGGCGACATGCGTAAGCGCTACGGCGTGGTGTATGTGAACCGCGAGAACCATGATTTGCGGGATATGAAGCGCGTGCCGAAAAAGAGCTATGCGTGGTTGAAAAAGGTTATCCATACCAACGGGCGCGAGATGTAAGTTGTACGCTGCCGGGCTGTTTTTGTGACTGATGAATGGGAATATCCGCTATGTCTGAAACAAAAATTACACCTGCGATGCAGTCCTTCGTCGACAGATTTGTTGAGTTTTCGGCGCGCCTGGCCAATCAGGTGCACCTGCGTTCCTTGCGCGATGCCTTCGCCACGGTAATGCCCATTTTTATCCTCGCCGGTTTAGCGGTGCTGGTGAACAATGTGGTATTTCCGTGGTTATTTCACGGCGACACGCTGACGCAGTTTAAAGTGTGGGGAGAGGCGATTATCAACGGTACGCTGAATATCGCCGCGCTTTTGCTTGCACCGATGATTGCCTGGTCGCTGGCACGCAACAAAGATTTCGACAACCCGGTCTCGGCAGTGGTTATCGCGGTCAGTAGTTTTATCATCATGATGCCAATGCATCTGCAACTTACCCCGGTCGGCAGCCAGACCACGGTCAACGTCACGCAGGTGCTGACGTTTGCCAACATCGGCTCCACCGGGATATTTGCCGGCGTACTGATTGGTTTACTCGCGACGGAAGTGTTTATCGCCATTTCCCGACTGAAGGCACTGCACATCTCGCTTGGGGAAAATGTGCCGCCGGCGGTGAGTAAATCCTTTACCGCACTGATCCCAACGATCCTCACGCTCTCGTTATTTGCCGTACTGGCCGCAGTGCTGGCAACCGTGATGCATACGGATCTTATCCATCTGATTACCACCTTTATTCAGCAGCCTTTGCGTCTGATTAACACCAGTCTGCCGGGCACGATTTTTATCTATAGCTTCGGCAATTTCTTGTTCACGCTGGGTATACATCAGTCGGTGGTTAACAGCGTGGTGCTCGAGCCGTTCCTGCTGATTAATACCAATGAGAACATGCTGGCCTTCGCCAACGGCCAGCCGATCCCACATATCATCAACAATATCTTTGTTCCGACGTTTGGCATGGTGGGCGGCACCGGCAGTACCATCTCACTGCTGATCGCTATTTTTGTCTTCTCACGGCAAAAGTCTGCCAAACAGGTTGCACGCCTGTCTCTGGCGCCGGGTTTATTCAATATCAACGAACCCGTGATTTTTGGTCTGCCGATTGTCTTTAACCTGCCGCTGATGATCCCGTTTGTCCTGTTGCCTGCCATTGGCATTTACTTTGCCTGGCTCTGTACGACGCTCGGGTTAATGT
Organism: Enterobacter sp. Tr-810; assembly: GCF_011752765.1. Taxonomy (NCBI): domain Bacteria; kingdom Pseudomonadati; phylum Pseudomonadota; class Gammaproteobacteria; order Enterobacterales; family Enterobacteriaceae; genus Enterobacter; species Enterobacter sp. Tr-810. The sequence goes on from NZ_VWWW01000003.1 coordinate 550,012, forward strand.
CGCGTTGTGTGGTGATGATCCCCTGGACAACGCCGCCCATTCTGAGCGCCTGGCTGGCGACGGCAGGGGACTGGCGGGCCGTGGTTGTGCAGTTGGCAATCATTATATTTGGTGTATTCTTCTACCTGCCTTTCCTCAAGATTGCCGAGAGAGTGGCGTTGAGAAACCGCGGGACAGAAAACTAACGGAAGGAAAGGACGATGGCGGCGAAGTACATCACCATAGCGCGTGAAATCAAAAAACGTATTATCAGCCAACAGTATGCCGCCAATGAACCGCTGCCGGACCAGTTTGCGCTGGCAGCGGAGTTCAGTACCAGTCGTATGACTATTCAGCAGGCCATGCGGCAGCTGATTGTTGAAGGGCTGGTGTATACCCGACAGGGGCAGGGGACGTTCATTCGCAAGAATTTCCTGCAACTCTCGCAGTGGGATCTTTCAGGAAGCGACTACTTTGGCGCGACAAAAACCTGGGAGCATCTGGGCACGGTCAGCAGCCGGGTTGTCCATTTCGAACTGCGTTTTCCCAATGAGAAAGAACAAGCCTCGCTGATGATTAACGGCGATGCGCCCGTGTACGACTTTGTTCGCCTGAGGCTGCTCAATGGCGAGCCCATGTCGCTGGATTCTACCGTGATGCCGCTCAATCTGGTGCCCGGCCTGAATAAATCGCATCTTGAAAGCTCGGTGTTTCGCTACGTGCAGGAGACGCTGGGGCTGAAAATTATGGGGTCATACCGTGTGGTGCGGGCGCTAAAACCCAATGCGCTGGATATGCAGCATCTGGTTTGTGAACAAACCGATCCGGTTCTGGAGGTTGAGCAGGTTATCTATCTGGAAGATGGCACACCGCTGGAGTATGCCCACTGTCACTATCGTTACGATCACGGCGGGATTGTGATCGTCAACAATGGCTAACGCGCTATTCAGCTTTCAGGCACAGGTCTCAAAGTAGCTGTCGGTGTCTTTAATGTAGAGATCGTTCTGGCACAAATAGTGAATCTGACCAGGCTTAAACGTAAATCGAATTTTTTGAAAAAGTGAACGTTTAATTTTACTGGTATTTGCGCGGGACAAACCGTAGTCATGAATAATTTCATGAACAAAACGGATGCTCTGTGCTGAAACATAAACAGGCGTTTTGGTTAACTGGATAAGTTTACTGATCCAGATATCATCCGCACGAGGACAAACTTTAAGGAAGTCCTCATTGTAGTGAAAATACTCCGGGATCATACTTTTCTTGAGCACAACGCCACCCAGACCGGTGATGATATAGTCCTGCTCAATCACTTTCGGTACCGTAATTAACGGGAAATTACGATAGGTATCGAGGATATCTTTCTTCTTCTTTACCGTTTTACGCACGCGGGCCGCGACAACACATTTTTGATTATGACGATAAAAGTCATCAAGAAGAGTTTGCGCCCAAATTTCGTTATAAATGGCATCGTCATCGGCATAGATCAGAATATCGTCATCCGTGGCAACTTGCAGTGCCGGGAATAGTTTACGATAAGGTCCTGTATTCTTTACCCATTTGAAGACGAGGTTAGTGCCTGTTTGACGGATTTTATCCGCCCACTCAGGCTCTTCAGTGATGCCATCGTCACTGAGATATGCGGTGCTGGAAACCCACACAACAATTTGATCGACCCTGGTACTCTGGTTCGCAAGTGACCACACTGTTTGCGAACAGAGATAAAGGCGCGATTTTGTTGTTGTTAAGTTAATACTGATCATCGTGACTAAGCAGGCTCCAGAAAGAATTCACAACCCTACAAAATGCAGAAAAAACTGATTTTATAAGTTGGCGCATGATAGCACTTAGATGAAAAGAAGTAACCCCGAAGCTTTAGCAGAAGATGGCGGAATGGGGGAAATAGCAATTAATGTCTTTTAGCCGCGACAGAAATGTGGGATAGCGCAAATAAAAAACCCCGACAGTGCGGGGTTTTTCGGATTATCTAAATAGCGGGAGCATTTAGTTTAAACGCACTGGCATCCCGGAACGGTTCTGAACCGCCTGGTCAACAACCGTGGATTCTACGTCAGCCTGAGACGTTACAGCTTGCACTGCGCTGTTCAGCGTAATTGGCACGATTTCGTTGTTGTTGATCTGGTCTTCACTGGTAGACAGCGGGTTGTGAACTTCGATGTAACGACTGCCATCCGGCTCGGAAGTGGCTTTTACCGGCTCGTTAATGAACTGCACGCGAGTCCCGACCGGTACGTTTTCGAACAGGAACTTGATGTCGTCGTTACGCAGACGCACACAACCGTGGCTCACACGGAGGCCGATACCGAAGTTGGCATTGGTCCCGTGAATGGCATACAGACGGCCGATGTACAGGGCATACAGACCCATTGGGTTATCCGGGCCTGCCGGTACAACGGCTGGCAACGGCTCGCCTGCGGCAATGTATTCCGCGTGCATTTTCGCCGTTGGGGTCCAGGTTGGGCCTGCTTTCTTACGCTCAACTTTGGTGGTCCAGTTCATTGGGGTGTCTTTACCCAACTGGCCGATACCGATAGGCAGCACGATCACGGTGTTGGTGCCTTTCGGGTAGTAGTACAGACGCATTTCGGCGCTGTTGATCACGATACCTTCATGCACGGTATCTGGCAGGATCAGCTGCTGCGGAATGTTCAGCACGGTACCGGCTTTTGGCAGGTACGGGTCAACACCCGGGTTGGCTTCCAGCATGTTTGACAGGCCGAGCTGGTATTGTGCAGCAAAATATTCCAGTGGCTGAGAGTTACCCTCTTCAACGGTGACAACCTGGTTTTGACCCACCAGACGGCTACCGTCTGTCGGCAGAGGATAAGTCACCGCAGAAGCGGTTTTGCAAAAACCTACTACGGCTAACGCCGCCGCAAAAAGCGTTTTTAATTTCATGTTCATGTTGTGCGAGGTATCTGAGCCACTCTGGCGATTAGTTGATAAGTCTGAATCTGTGATGGGAGCGCATTATATGTGCATTCCCTCTCGCAGGGAATTCAGATGTGTACGAAATCACACTTTTTTCGATTTTGTTAAAGTTTAGTGGAAAGCTGCAACACGGGATCTCAATTCGGAATTGTGGCATAATGCCGTGTTTATCACACTTTTCGCAGGAATCTCCCGTGTTAGTTACCAGCAACGTCACTATGCAGTTTGGCAGTAAGCCGCTGTTCGAAAACATTTCCGTCAAATTTGGCGGCGGCAACCGTTACGGCCTGATTGGTGCCAACGGTAGCGGAAAATCCACCTTTATGAAGATCCTCGGCAGCGATTTAGAGCCGACGCTTGGCAACGTATCGCTCGATCCGAACGAGCGTATCGGTAAGCTGCGTCAGGATCAGTTCGCCTTCGAAGAGTTCACCGTGCTTGACACCGTGATCATGGGGCACGCGGAGCTGTGGGAAGTGAAGCAGGAGCGCGACCGTATTTATGCGCTGGCTGAGATGAGCGAAGAAGACGGCTACAAAGTGGCTGACCTCGAAGTACTCTACGGTGAGATGGACGGTTACTCTGCTGAATCTCGCGCGGGTGAACTGCTGCTGGGGGTTGGTATTCCTGTTGAACAGCATTACGGCCCGATGAGCGAAGTTGCACCTGGCTGGAAGCTGCGTGTCCTTCTGGCGCAGGCCCTGTTCTCTAATCCGGATATCCTGCTGCTCGACGAACCAACGAACAACCTGGATATCGACACCATCCGCTGGCTGGAGCAGACGCTGAACGATCGCGACAGCACCATGATCATCATCTCGCACGACCGTCACTTCCTGAACATGGTCTGTACGCATATGGCGGATCTGGACTACGGCGAGCTGCGCGTTTACCCGGGCAACTACGACGAATACATGACCGCGGCAACCCAGGCACGTGAACGTCTGCTGGCCGATAACGCCAAGAAAAAAGCCCAGATTGCGGACCTGCAGTCCTTTGTCAGCCGCTTCAGCGCCAACGCCTCTAAATCGCGTCAGGCAACCTCTCGCGCTCGTCAGATTGATAAGATCAAGCTCGACGAAGTGAAAGCCTCCAGCCGTCAGAACCCGTTCATCCGCTTCGAGCAGGACAAGAAGCTGTTCCGTAACGCACTGGAAGTAGAAGCACTCTCTAAAGGCTTCGAAAATGGTCCGCTGTTTAAAAACTTCAACCTGCTGCTGGAAGTGGGCGAGAAGATCGCCATTCTGGGTGCCAACGGCGTGGGTAAATCCACCATGCTGAAAACCCTGGTCGGTGAATTGCAGCCGGATAACGGCACGGTGAAGTGGTCTGAAAACGCGCAGATTGGCTACTACGCGCAGGATCACGAATACGAGTTTGAAAACGACCTGACGGTATTTGACTGGATGAGCCAGTGGAAACAGGAAGGCGATGACGAGCAGGCGGTGCGCAGTATTCTGGGTCGTCTGCTGTTCAGCCAGGACGACATCAAGAAGCCTGCTAAAGTGCTTTCCGGTGGTGAGAAGGGCCGTATGCTGTTCGGCAAGCTGATGATGGAAAAACCGAATATTCTGGTGATGGATGAACCTACTAACCACCTGGATATGGAATCTATCGAATCGCTGAACATGGCGCTGGAGATGTATCAGGGTACGCTGATCTTCGTTTCCCATGACCGTGAGTTCGTGAGCTCGTTGGCTACCCGCGTGATTGAGATTACGCCAGAGCGCGTGGTGGACTTCACCGGTAACTACGAAGATTACCTGCGCAGCAAAGGTATCGATAATTAAAAAAAGCCGGGTGGCGGCTTCGCCTTACCCGGCCTACGTTCTATTCCCTCTCCCCGTGGGAGAGGGTTAGGGTGAGGGCATCAGACCGCACTACACCACCCACTCGCTCCCTTCAACCCCGTTCACCAGCAGCGTACGTTTTTCCCCCACCGGTAACGACACCTTCAGCGCTTTCCATGCCGGACGATAATCCCCACTCGCATTGACCTTCAGGTTAATGGTTGCGCCATCGCAAATCATTTCCCACTCAACCCACAGCGCATTACCTTTCTGGTAGCCCCAGGACTCGCCGTCATCTTCAAACAGCAATCCGGTCGTCGTACCCACGCCTTTCACCGGGAACAGTTTCAGCTCGCGGGTATCGTCCTTTTCGGCGCTCACATGGGTAATACGTTCGCTAAGTGGCAGACCTGCGCCGGCGCGTACCAGCAGCGGCAGTTTTTCCAGCGGCGCATCGCGGGTGATCCACTGGCCGCCAGAGAACCACTCGTGGGTGTAAAAATCATACCAGCCGGTTTCGTTATCCGGCAGCCAGACGCGACGTTCACGCTGCCCGGCTTCGACCACGCTTGCCACCAGCACGTCGCGGCCCAGCAGGAAGTCATCGCACTCTTCAAAGGTCTGAACATCATGTTCATGATCGAGGAAGGTCGGGCGCAACATCGGTTCATCGTCCGCATGTGCCTGCCAGAGCAGGGTATAAAGGTAAGGCAGCAGGCGATAACGCAGTTCAATGGCGCTACGAATTGCTGGCGTCACACCCGGATACATCCACGGCTCGTTCACCGTGTGATCGTCATTCCATGAGTGAATGGTAAAACGGGGATGCATCACACCGTTTTGTACCCAGCGGACAAACAGCTCGGCGTCGGGTTTATCGCCGGAGAAACCGCCGACATCGTGGCCCACATTAAACAACCCGGACAAGCTCATCCCCAGCCCCATACGGGTGTTAAAGCGCAGCGTGTCCCAGTTGGTGCGGTTATCGCCACTCCAGGTCTGGACGTAGCGCTGCATCCCGGCACAGCCGGAGCGGGAGATCAGATACGGGCGTTTTTCCGGGGCAAAGCGCTGCTGCGCTTCCAGCGAGGCACGCATCATCAGCAGTGGCATCACCGGGCGAATATGCTTGATGGCGATTTCCTGCCCAAAACCGTGACAACGCGCTTCGCCATCCCACACTTCAAACTCGTTATTGTCGTTCCAGGTGGAGTCAATCCCCATTTCCAGTAACTGTGTGGTGACGCCTTCCTGCCACCACTGAATGGTCTGTGGATTTGTGAAGTCCAGATTAGATCCTTCATCATCCCAGAAACTAGAACGTTCTGGCGCATCCGTTTCTGAATCGCGGATGAACAATCCTTTTTCTGCCACTTCGTTATAGCGCGGGTGATCCTGCAACAGGCACGGTTTAATGTTCGCGGCGAGCTTCAGCCCTGCATCGTGGAACGCCTGGCTCATCACCTTCGGCTGCGGCACCTTGTCGTAGTTCCAGTTAAAGACATAACGCTTGCCGTTGATGGAGGTATAACCCGACGACAGCTGGAACGAATCGCACGGGATGGCGTGTTCTTCGCACAGGCGGATAAAGTTCATCAGCTGGTTTTGCGCGTCCGGTGCATCGGTGTAATGCATGGTCGAACCGCTGTAACCCAGGCTCCATTTCGGCCCAAACAGCGTTTTCCCGGTCAGACGTACGAAGGCTTTGGTGACATCCAGGACCTTTTTGCCGGTAAAGATGTAGTAATCGATATCGCCTGCTTCCGCCTGCCAGCGGCGATAGGCGGTGTGGTAGTTGTCGATTTCGTTACCCAGATCCAGCCAGCAGCTGCTCAGGTTGTCATAAAACAGACCGTAGCTCACGTCATCACGACGGGCGATGGTGAACGGAATATGTTTGTAGAGCGGGTCGGTACTGACCGCGTTATAGCCCATGGCGTCAAGGTTACGCATCTCATAGCGCTTGCCGTTACGCTGCAAATCACCCGCTTTTTCACCCAGACCGTAGAAACGTTCGTCTTTACGGCGGCTCAGGTAGTGCGCCACGCCGTCGCCGTGGGCGTTCAGCAGATAGGCGCTGGTCGGGCGGTCATTCACCAGCGGTTGCCACTCACCCGCGTCATTCCGGTAATGCCACTCGAGCCACAGCGGCTGATGCACCGTCACCCGCAGCTGTTCAGTGGCGACCGTCAGGGTATCGCCCAGTTGCGTCAGCGTCCAGGCAGGGCAGGAAAACCCGCTCAGATCGTCGCGGCGACGGCCTTCCCACGGCACATCTTTCTCTGGGGCGATGCTCCAGGTGCGGTCCAGCGCCAGCTCGCCTTTGCGTTTAATCAGCACGCGGAACAGATTCTCTTCCAGCACATACAGGCACAGGCGGTGCTGATTATCGACCACCAGTTCCAGATGGTTCGCCGACTGCTTATCTACGGTCCAGCTTTTCAGGGTTTTCATATGCAATACATCCACTATCAGGCGCGTTTAGCGCGACGTTCAGCAATAAATGCCACCAGGAAAACAGCGCCAATCAGGTCAAAGAAGCCCATGGCAATGAACAGCGGGTTAAAGCCGATTTTGTCGGCGGTAACACCAATCAAAAGAGAGAACAAGAAACTGGCGATCCACGCTGCCGAGCCGCGCATCCCGTTGACAGTGGCCATCTGACCCTTATCAAACGACTCCACCACCAGGGCGCTTAACATGCAGGAGATAATCTGATGCCCAAAACCGCCGATGGAGATCAGTACAATGGTGATATACGGGTCGCGGGTGATGGCGACGATGCCTAATGAGATCATCAGGAACGCGCCGGTGACGGAGCTGGCCACCACTGAGTTCACGCGGGAGCAGCCGAACAGCCGGGTATACAGACGCGTGAGATAACCACTGGCCACGCTGCCGAGATCTGCGGCAAGGAACGGCAGCCAGGCGAACATCGCAATCTGCTTCAGATCCATACCGTGCTCTTTAGCAAGGTACAGCGGCACCCAGAAACTCAGCACCGCCCAGGCGGGTTCAGCCATAAATGCCGGAATAGCGATACCGTAAAAGCGTTTGTTTTTAGAGACGGTTTTAAGCGCGGTCAGGAACGGCAGTTTCACCGCGGGTGGTTCGTTATCCTGCTTGATAAATGCCAGCTCATCTTTGCTCAGATTCGGGTGTTGTTCCGGATTGTGGTAGAACGCCCACCAGAGGATCACCCACAGCAGCGCCAGCACGCCGGTGAACATAAATGCACCCTGCCAGCCGAAAGAGGCGTGAGCAAAGTAGATAATCGGCGGTGCCAGCATCGCACCAATCGAAAAGCCGACACCTGCCCAACCGGCGGCCACAGGGCGTTCAGATTTCGGGAACCATTCGCCGATGGTTTTGGCGTTAGCCGGGGTGGCAGCCGCTTCCGAGGCGCCCATAAAGAAGCGCAGGATCGCAAGATGCAGCCAGCTTCCGGCTCCCGCATGGAAAATACACATCAGCGCCCAGAGACCCGCGCAGACCATAAAGCCAATCTTCAGGCCGATGACATCAATCAGCCAGCCACACAGCGGCTGGAAAATGGTGTAGGCAATCTGGAACGCGCCGACTATCCAGGAGTATTGCTCGGTGGTGATGCCCAGGCTCTCTTTCAGCTCGGGTGCAAGAATTCCCAGTGAGTTACGGGTGATGTAGTTGACGGTGACGCCAAGTAAAAACAGGACCAGTACATACCAACGCAGGTTTTTAATGACCCGGCGGGTTTTACTTGCTGTTGCAGTGTTATTGATATCCTGACTCATTTCTCTCTCCACAAGAGGGACGGTAGGGGGCAGACGTTTCGGATGTCACACACATTTTTATATGGCTTTGATAGTTATCCGTTTTGCTGATAAAAGTTGCTATACAACTAGTATGGAAGCTGTGTGACAAATTCACATTAAGGGAGAAAATGGGCAGGCAATAGCGGATTTTGTGCAAGCTTTCTCATAACTGGCCGCAATCATTTGGCATCATTGCGACTAACGCACTGTTTACCTGACATTCACGTTATGAAAATTTTTTCATTTCGCAAATGGAGCAAGATCACAAAATGGATAAAAGGCTAAAAATCGCTGAAATTGCCGCCCGCACGCAGCTTTCCATTAGCACGGTTTCGCGGGTGCTGGCAGGCAAGGCGAACACCAGTGAAAAAGCGCGCAGCAAAGTGCTGGAATGCGCGCGGGAGCTGGGCGTGATGGACGGTATGGCCGCGGGCAGGCTGCTGCTGAATAGCCTGATGGTCTTTGCGCCGCAGCGGGCATTTGATGAGCGGTCCGACATCTTTTACTACCGGGTGATCCAGAGTGTGAGTAAAGGGCTGGCGTCTCATGAGGTCCGGCTGCGTTATTGCGCGCTAGAAGAGAACGACAGCGACGCCCAGCTCTTTCTGGCGCGGATGAATGAAGCCGATACGCAGGCCGCGATTTTACTGGGGATAGACGACCCGCATATCCACGATCTCGCGGTGGATGTGGGTAAACCCTGTATGCTGATCAACTGCCGCGATCGCCTGATGCGCCTGCCCGCCGTAGCCCCTGACCACCGGGCCATTGGTGAACGCGCGGCTGAGTATCTGTTTGAAATGGGGCACCGTGAGGTGATGACCGTACTGTGCCTGCGCCGTTACACCATGGAGCTGCGTCTGGCGGGCATTCGTGAAGCGTGGCAATACCATAATCTGAAATTTACGGACAAGCGCGACCTGCTGGTGGTGCCAAGCTTTAGCGCGAAAGAGACCGAACAGCTGGTCAGTGAATGGCTTCGTCAGCGAGAGGGGAAAGACCTACCCACGGCGTTTTTAGTTGGCGGTGATTTTATGGCTGCGGGAACCATAAGCGCCTTGAAAAAGCATGGGCTGCGCGTGCCGCAGGATGTGTCGGTGATGAGTATTGATGGTTTTAACCTGGCGGCCATCCAGGATGTGCCGCTAACAGCGATACACGTACCGCGTGATGAACTCGGGACAGAAGCAGTGCATATGCTTCAGCAACGGCTGATGCGCCCGACGGCGCCGGTAGGCACGTTATTGCTGAACGGGACGCTGACGATTCGGGAATCAGTACGGCGGATACGTCAGGGGAAACGACGCACCGCCGTTGAGCGGGAAGGGTTATATGACAGTTAGACCATGCCCAGCGCGCGCTTACCGTGGATATTCAGGTCATTCACGGTAAAGCGATCCTGCCAGGTTGTTTCATAATCTTCACGCGGGAAATCGCCCGGAGATGCGCCGGTTTCCAGTGCCACTTTCACCTTTTTCGCATAGGCGAGGTTTTTCTCGCACATCGGCGCGGCAGGGATATACATCACGTTACCCCAGCCTTGTTGTTCCTCAACCGGGGCGACGGAGTGGATCACATCGCAGTGCCACCAGACGGAATCACCTGCTTCCAGCGCCGGAATGCTGGTTAACGCTTCGATGAGCAGCGGATGCCATTTTTCAGAAATCGGCAGTACGCGACCCGGTGCCACGCCACAAAGCTCATCTTCCGGAACATCGTCCAGCAGTGGGCGCAGCAGAATGTAAGCCATCGCTTCCGGGATAGGCACTACATGCAGCAGGCCCTGGCCCGGGATCATATCCGACAGCGCCGTCCAGCCCTGGAAGGTGCGGAATACAGAACACTTCGTGGTGTTATCCACGGTGTACTCTTCCACTTCGGTACGGTGCGCGGCATTCCACGGATCGTATTTCTCCACATTGCCGTCAAACACGCGAGCAAACACCTGCTGATAAGCTGGCAGCAGCCAGCGCTCCAGCGCACCAGAATCAGTGTGCGCCCCCAGGCCTTTGGAGGTGGTTCCCGGCGGACGACGGCGAATACGGTCAGGATAAATGACGCTCACATCCGGGTTGAACCACTGTTTGCCGTTGCTCTCGAATGTCCATAAACGGTTCAGGAATGATTGTACCTGCGCCATCTCTTCGCTCTGGCGGGCCTGCATCTGCGCCTGCGACCAGTAGATCGGGTAAATCTCCGGGCGGGAAGCCGTTAAGGTACCGAAGAAGTTATCGCCCGGGCCTTTATACACATCATCGAACTGATTGAGATCGAGGTAGTCGAGCATCGAGTTATCCCATGCCAGCGCCTGCTCGCGAGGGAAGTGCCCTTTGATCACCGCACAGCCACGGCGTTTTACTGCTTCCCGCTGTGCATCCGTGATCTGACCGTTTTTGACATCCGCAAACGGGATCACCGGCCAGACGGACTCGCCCTTATTTTTCAGCGCGTTAATCTCTGCCACACGGGTGGCGATTTTATCACTGAGTTTGTCGAACACCGCCTGAACGTCACCGATCTGCGCACGTAACTCGCGTTTCATCTGACGGATTGCTGCTTTGTGGTCCGCAGGCAAAATTTCACTGGTAAACGTCATAACTGCCTCGCATCTTTCATTCGAAAGTAAAAGTGTCTACAAGTGATACTTTAAGTTAAAAATAAGTTAATGCAAGTTTAAAAACTTGACGTGCAGCACAGGATGAAAAAAGAGTGAGGTGCCGGGGCAGTACCCCGGCGGGAGGCTATCAGAGGTCGAACGGGGAATGCGTGTCGAGCACGGCCTGAATGACATTCAGCGCGCCCTGGTGGTTGTTATCGTCGGTACTATAGCGGCTGATGTCTTGAATGCTTTGTGCGGCGTTGCCCATCGCAAACGAGAATTTCACCAGCTTCAGCATTTCTGCATCGTTGCCGCTGTCGCCGATGGCAACGCACTCCTGCGGGGAGATTTTCCAGCGTTTCAGCAGTCGGCTAATGCCGTTGGCTTTGTGCAGGCCCGGGATAATCAAATCAACAAAGCCGAAGCCGCTGGTCACAGGTTTCATAATACCGTCCAGCGAGACATGCAGTTTGTCGATAAGGTTCGGGATATCGCTGTCCGGCAGGTTCAGGGAGAACTTAAACAGAATGTCGTCGATTTCGCGGTAATCGCTGATGCGTTTTAAGCGGTGATAGTGCTTTGACATCAGTTTCACGAATTCCTCGGGGGCCTGATCGCTAACGTAAGCACTTTCGAGCCCGCAGGCCACGAAATTCAGCCCCTTGTCTTTTAGCAGCTCGCCAACGACGATTTGCGACTCATGACGGGTCAGCTCGCCGTGGAAAATCTGTTCGCCATGATCGAAAACCAGAGCGCCGTTTTCCGCCACGAAGGAGATCTGCTCTTTCAGCTCCGGGAAGAAGGAGATGAGCTGGTAATACTGGTTGCCGCTGGCGACAACGAATTCAATATTACGGGCTTTAAGCTGCTCAAACTGTGCCTGAAAGCGGTCTCTGTCGTACTGCTTGGCATCATCAAGGAAAGTTCCGTCCATATCGGTGACGATAACTTTAACGGTCATACTGTGCTCCTGGGTCACTGCGTTTGAAACATTCTAATAACAAGGTGACGGGGAGCACAAATTTAATTTCATTCGAAAGTAAAAGCAAAACGGCAACCGAGGTTGTAATGCCTGTCAGTTAAGCACGGTGGAGTTTTCCGTTCACCTTAATAGCCGCAGAAAATAATTCGTTCAGAACACGTGAACGGGATAAGGGAGCCGCCGTGTATGAACCGGTCACATGGGTAACACTTTAAACCGGGCACATGGGTAACAGGTTATAACAGTACGGTAAACAGCTGACGGAGGTTTACCGTGCCCTGGACTGAGACTGTTACCATGCAACGTTTGCAGTTTGTCGCGGCCTGCCTTGAAGGCAACCTTCCCGTTGCC
>NZ_VWWW01000004.1:0-431825 GCF_011752765.1 Enterobacter sp. Tr-810
TTAGCCGGGAGACGGGATTGTTAAGGGGGCGCGATAGCCCCCTTAACACGTTCACCGCAGCGGATTATGCAGGTAGCAGGAAAGTCTGAGTGAACGGAACGATGCCACTAAAATAACAGAGTGGCTTAATATCGCTTAACTGACTGGCATTAAGCTGGCGAAAGCCAGCTTTTTTCTGCTGTATATCCCCACTCTTCATATTTATTTATCAATAAAGCCATAGTTAATAATCTATTGATAGTTAAGAAAATATCAGTATTCGGCTGCCTTATTAGAATATATCTTTTTGCTGAAATGGCATCGTGGAATATACCCACTACGCTTAAAACAGATAATAAAAAATACCTTCTTTTGAAGGGCTTATTTCACCTGCACAGCAAGAGACTCTCTATGGCGATGACGACATGGCTGCACCCGCACGCACCTCAACGCGACCTCATCTCTTTAACTGCAATACGACAACGTGCTGACCGCTTAATGCTGGTGCTTATCTGGGCCATGTGGGGCGTTTCACTGTGCGTGGGATATATGAACGACAATATGGCGCAGGGGGCGATTGTCAGCACACTGCTGACCTGTGTCTCGACCCTGCTGGCCATGCTTTTCCCCGGTTCGCTACTGTTGCGCCTGAGCTTTGCCTTCGTTCTGATGGCGTTTTCCGCGCTGCTTATTCATCTGGGGGAAGGGGAGACAGAATATCACTTCTCTGTTTTTGTCCTGCTTTCGGCGCTGCTGGCCTGGCGTGACTGGCGTCCGCTGGTGATGGGCGCAGCGGTTATCGCGCTGCACCATCTGGTGTTTAATTATCTTCAGGAAAATGGGTTGTACGGCGTGGTGGTCTTTATGCACACCGGTTTTCATATGGTGGTCTTCCACGGTCTGTTTGTGGTGGTACAGACGGCCATTCTTGTCCTGCTGGCGGTACGTATGGAGCAGGATGCCCGCTCGGCCAGCGAGGTGGCGAGACTGGCGGGTGTTATCAACCGCGAACCTGGCTATCTGACACTGGCGGTGGATAGCGAACCTGCCGACTCCTCTTTCGCCCGCACCTTCAGCCTGACGCTCGGCACAATGCGTTCCACGCTTGAGCAGGTGAGCGCCAATATCGGGCAGCTGCTGGAGGCCTCCCGGACATTGCGGCAGCGTAACAGCGCGCTCTCTGAGCGAACCGACCATCAGGCGTCATCGCTTGCGACGGCGGCCAGCGCAATGGAGCATCTCAGCACCGTGGCGACCCAGACCAGCCAGAAGGCCATTCAGGTGAGGGAGATGGCGCTGAGTGCCAGTGAGGTGGCAGAACAGGGGGGGGAGAACGTTCGCCGGGCCGTTGCGGCTATGGATCAGATCCGCGAAGAGTCTCAGCGAATTTACGCCATTCTTGAGCTGATTGACGGTATTGCATTCCAGACGAATATTCTGTCGCTCAATGCTTCTGTCGAGGCGGCAAGAGCAGGGGAGCACGGGAAAGGGTTCGCCGTGGTGGCCTCTGAGGTACGCATGTTGGCCCAGCGCAGTGAAGAGGCGGCAAAAGAGATCCGTCAGTTGCTGACCACTTCCCAGACAACCACACAGCAGGGTGTAGAGCACGTTGAACACGCCGGACAGACGATGAAATCCATTATTGAGAGCATCGAGGGATTGCGTTCGCTGCTGGAGGAACTTTCGCAGATGAGTGAAGATCAACGAGCCAGCATCGCGCAAATGAACGGCAGTATTGCCAGTATTGATGCCAGCGTGCAGGAGAATGTGCGTCATGTTGCGCAGACGATACAGGTTGCTGAGCAGCAACAGCAGCAGACCGGACAGTTAAAAGAGGCGATAGCGGTATTTAGATTTGATTAGCTTTGTGGTTCAGTGGGCGCGTTGGTACTGGATGCCAGCGTGTCTTCATTCAGCGCGACATAGGTGACATTCGACGTGCGGTATTCACCGTCGGAGAGTTTACGGGTCAAGCGCAGGGTGGCTGTTTCTCTGGCTAGCAGGTACTGGTAGTTGGCTTCCAGACGCCCGAGGATCTTCTCTTTGAGCTCTGGCCGCTGCTCAATCAGCGCATTAATCACTGCGCCGTAAATCTCTTCTTTAACCTGGATCGCATAAATCTCACGGCGGTTCTGCCATTTCAGGCGCACCAGCGTGGCGGGTATGGAAACCAGGTCTTGCGTAATACGCGTCATTTCTTCATTTTTTGTGTTTCTCAACGCTTCGAGATTTTGCTCTAAGATAAACTCGTCACTTTTTTTGTTATCTAAAGTCAAATAAGCATTATTCTCTTCAATACCTTTCACGTTAATCATCCCCCAGGGTATAAAAAATAGGGTTGGTTTTTTCGCGGGTAATTAAATTAAGCCAAATTTCGTTGCCGGCTTCATTTATTTCTTTTGTTTTTTCGACCATTATTTGACTTAGTGACTGGGCATCTATTTCGCCCTCGGCCTGCAAGTCATCCAGAAGGTGAACAAAGGCTTCGATTTTAACAACGCGAAATAACCGGTCTTTTATATGACGATCGTGCTCTTCCAGCAACATATTACGAGACTTCCCGGTTCGGGAAACACCAATTAATATGTCTGCTTCAAAATCGGAGAGTTTTCTTTTCCCCTGAGTGAAATTAGCCTCTTTTTCTGCTTTCACCGGTTGCTGTTCCACAGGCGCAATGTGGTACTTAGCCGGGACAAGATTGTCGGGCAGCATTTTTAATTTCCTTTAATTTCAAAAAGGTGGGGTTGGTAAAGGCGTGAGATTCGTTGACAATAACATGAGGCAATTTTAAAATCAAAAAAAATGGAGCCTACCCATGAACAGCATTTTTTTTACGGTCATCACATTACTATTACTGACCGCTGGTGTTCTTTTATTGATGCAAGAGTTCAATAAAACGAAAGTGTCAAAAGACGCCAGTGAACCGCCTAAATCTGAACTGATGAGCAAAGAGGAAGGGGAAGATCATTTTTCCGTTTTGATGAACTCTGTGACGCCGGTTTGGTACTGGCGAGTTAACCACGAATATATCGACTTTCTTCATGCCACAATAAAACGCATGAAGATGTCGCAAATTAATGACACGCCTGGGCTGTTTGAAGCTCAGCGCCGTTGCAGCGACCTGAATTCCGCTGTGTATAAATATTACGACAATATCAAGAAGCGTTGTCTTAATGGTGAGAAAGTGTCGTATTCCGATCTGGATGTTTTAAATTTGCGTCAATGCTTTCGTGAGTTCAGCCTGGAAGCTTACCCGGAGCTGGTTGTGCTGGTATGGCCTGAATATGCACGCCCTGAAGTAAACCCGGATGATGTGTAGGTGTTTTGTTGGTTAGTTGTTGCAAAGAGTAAGCGCCGTTAAGATATACTGCGCTTATTTTTTTGCACAAAGGACTTTATGGAACGCTTTTTTGAAAATGCAATGTATGCCTCTCGTTGGTTACTGGCACCCGTCTATTTCGGCCTTTCTCTGGCACTGGTCGCACTGAGCATTAAGTTTTTTCAGGAAATTTTTCACGTCTTACCCAACATTTTTTCCGTTGCTGAATCCGATCTGATCCTGGTGCTGCTGTCACTGGTGGATATGACGCTGGTGGGCGGTTTGCTGGTAATGGTGATGTTTTCTGGCTATGAGAACTTTGTGTCTCAGCTGGATATCGACGAGCATAAAGAAAAACTGAGCTGGCTGGGCAAAATGGACGCCTCGTCGCTGAAGAACAAAGTCGCCGCCTCGATTGTGGCTATCTCTTCCATCCACCTGCTGCGCGTGTTTATGGACGCGAAGAATATCCCGGATAACAAGCTGATGTGGTATGTGATTATCCACCTGACGTTCGTGTTATCGGCGTTTTTGATGGGGTATCTGGATAAGCTGAGTAAGAAGTAAATCTGGACAGGGTTCCCCACAAAAGATACGAGCACGTACGGCTCCCTCTCCCTACGGGAGAGGGTTGGGGTGAGGGGGAACAGACAGCTCGGGTAGTCATTCCGTTCACTTTACGTTCCCTGCTACTCTGTCACCACATTACCCGTGAACGTGCCAGGGTGGCTCACCGCCACCACCCTGGCGACCCGGGCTCCCGGCAAGAAAATCGTCGCTTCGCGATGCCCTCAGCGTTTGCTCCAGGCTAATCAGGGACGGGCGGATGAAACGTCCCTGTAAAGCCGCCCTCGCCGCGCATCCATGCGCGTCGCCCCGGCCTTCCGTAAATGCTTCGGCGATTTTCAGCCGGACCATGGCGCCGCTGTAGCTCCTTTATTTTAATGACGTCTTAAATCGCTTCACAAAGACCAAAATCACTTTGGAACCCCTCAGACTACTCTATTTATCCGACGACGCCTGCCACAGATTCAACTCCCCATCCGTAACATGCTGGTCAATCCGCTTCAGCTCATCGTCCGTAAAGCGCAGGTTATTCAGCGCCTGGACGTTCTCTTCCAGCTGTTCCGGGCGGCTTGCGCCAATCAGCACCGACGTCACGCGTTCATCTTTCAGCAGCCAGCTCAGGGCCATTTGCGCCATTGACTGCCCGCGGGCGTGGGCCATCTCGTTCAGCAATCGCAGGCTGTTAAGGTTAGCTTCCGTCAGCATTTTTTCCGTCAGACCACGCACTTTCTTGCCTTCACGCTGCATCCGCGAGCCATCAGGAATGCCGTTCAGGTATTTCCCCGTCAGCAACCCCTGCGCCAGCGGCGTAAAGGCGATACAGCCGGTGCCGTTTTTCGCCAGGGTATCCAGCAGCCCGGTTTTATCCACCCAGCGGTTGAGCAGGTTGTAGGACGGCTGGTGGATAAGTAACGGGATTTTCCACTCGCGCAGCAGTTCTGCCATTTTCTGCGTACGCTCTGTTGAGTAGGAAGAAATACCCACATACAGCGCCTTACCGCTCTGAACCGCCTGCGCTAGTGCAGAGGCCGTCTCTTCCATCGGCGTGTTTTCATCTACGCGGTGGGAATAGAAAATATCAACATACTCCACGCCCATGCGTTTCAGGCTCTGGTCGAGGCTGGCCAGCAGATACTTGCGCGACCCACCCGAGCCGTACGGCCCAGGCCACATGTCGTATCCCGCTTTGGTCGAGATAATCAGCTCGTCGCGGTACGCGGCAAAATCCTCGCGCAGCAGGCGGCCAAAATTCTCTTCGGCGCTGCCCGCGGGCGGGCCGTAGTTGTTGGCAAGGTCAAAATGGGTAATGCCGAGGTCGAAGGCTTTACGCAACAGTGCGCGCTGGGAATCGAGCGCCTGAACGTGGCCAAAACTGTGCCACAGCCCAAGTGACAGCGCAGGCAGGCGCAGGCCACTTTTTCCGCAGTAGCGGTACTGCATATTTTCATAGCGGCCGGAGTAAGGGTGCCAGGACATGATGTCTCCTTTCTTGTCGATGAATTTTCGAAACAACGTTTTCATTCTATGCTTATCAAATCACAATTCATGGAGATATGCGATGACGCGCCTGACCGCCAAAGATTTTCCACAAGAATTGCTCGACTATTACGACTACTACGCCCACGGTAAAATCAACAAACGCGAGTTCCTGAATCTCGCGGCTCGCTACGCCGTGGGGGGCGTAACGGCGCTGGCCCTGTTCAATATGCTCAAGCCCAACTACGCGCTGGCCGAGCAGGTCAAATTCACCGATCCCGATATCCTGCCTGAATATATTCACTACCCCTCGCCAAACGGCCACGGCGAAGTGCGCGGCTATCTGGTGAAACCGGCTAAAGCCCACGGAAAAGTGCCTGCCGTGGTGGTGGTCCATGAAAACCGGGGTCTTAATCCGTATATCGAAGATGTGGCAAGACGCGTGGCAAAAGCCGGGTACATCGCGCTGGCACCAGACGGTTTAAGCTCGGTGGGCGGTTATCCAGGCAATGACGAAGAAGGGAAAGTTTTGCAGCAGAAGGTCGACCCGACAAAGTTGATGAACGACTTCTTTGCCGCCGTTGAGTTTATGAAAAAGCACCCGGATGCCAGCGGCAAAGTGGGGATCACCGGATTTTGCTACGGCGGAGGTGTTTCAAATGCCGCCGCAGTGGCGTACCCGGAGCTGGATTGTGCCGTGCCGTTTTACGGACGCCAGCCCGCCGCAGCCGATGTTCCGAAAATAAAAGCGCCACTTTTGCTGCATTATGCCGGGCTGGATAAAAATATTAATGAGGGCTGGTCTACCTATGAAGCAGCGCTTAAATTGAATAATAAGGTTTACGAGGCGTACATCTATCCGGGCGTAAACCACGGATTTCACAACGATTCTACCCCAAGATACGACGAACCCGCAGCGGAGCTTGCCTGGAAGAGAACGTTAAGCTGGTTTGAAAAGTACCTGAATTGATTAAAAAAACGCCGCCAAAATTCATCATAAAAGGTTAGATTTTCCGCAGCATCTGCCGATAACGAGGGTAAGTCTCGCCTCTGGGCGAATTCACCCTCACGGCAAGGAACACTCTATGCAGATGCTTCGTAATTTCACGATCCGCTTCGTCATGCTGACGATACTGGGGATCTTTTGTTTAATGTGGGCGGGCGTTGGCCTGTACAGCACCTGGTCGCTCTCCCGGGTGTCTGATGGCAACGAGGTCGACAGACAGCTGGTGCAGCAGATGACCGTGCTCAGCCAGGGCAACGATCAGTATTTCCGCTTTGTTACACGCCTGAGCCGCGCGATGGAAGTCAAAGCCAGCGGGGGTAACCCTGATCTGGCCTCTGCACAGCAGGCGCTGGACAACATGAGCAAAAAGCTGGAGCAGATGAAAGCTATCTCTCCTGGCCCCATGGATGAGCAGGTTTCCGCTCAGGTGATCAGCTCCTGGCAGGCGCTGCTCGACCAGGGTGTCGCACCGCAAATGCAGCAGGCGCAACAGGGGCAACTGGACGGCTATCGCCAGCAGGCGAACAACGTCACTCCGCCGCTGAGTCGCGCGTTCGGTGCTGCCGCTGAAAGCTTTAACAAAGCCGCGGGCGACCGTCTGGACTCCACCCGTGTGGTGGTTGATGGTCTGACCGCCATGACCCGCACTGTGATTATTGCCGCCACCATTATTGGCCTGCTGATCTTGCTCTTCACCGACCGCTACCTGGTGGCGATGCTGGTCAAACCGCTGGATCGTATCCGTCAGCAGTTCCGCCAGATTGCGCAGGGCGACCTCAGCCATCCGATTGAGCCTTTTGGCCGCAACTGCGTGGGGCAGCTGGTTCCGCTGCTGAGCGCCATGCAGGACAGCCTGCGCGAAGCCGTAAGTACTATCCGCTCGGGAAGTGAAAATATCTGGCGCGGCGCGACGGAAATCTCCAGCGGTAACAACGATCTCTCTTCCCGTACTGAAGAACAGGCCGCCGCGCTGGAAGAGACCGCAGCCAGTATGGAGCAGTTGACCGCAACGGTGAAATTGAATGCCGAAAGCGCGCGTCAGGCCAGCCAGTTAGCGGATGTGGCTTCAACCACGGCCAGCCGTGGCGGCTCGCTGGTGGACGATGTTGTCACCACCATGAGCGGGATTTCCGACAGCTCGAAGAAAATCGCTGAAATCACCAACGTGATTAACAGCATTGCTTTCCAGACCAACATTCTGGCGCTTAACGCCGCGGTAGAAGCCGCGCGTGCAGGCGAGCAGGGACGTGGTTTTGCGGTTGTCGCCGGAGAAGTGCGTAACCTGGCAAGCCGCAGCGCCAATGCGGCAAAAGAGATCGAAGGGCTGATCGCTGATTCCGTCAACCGCGTGGAGCAGGGCGCGCAGCTGGTTAACGACACCGGCACAACCATGGAAGCCATTCTGCGTGCCGTCACCGAAGTGACCACCATCATGAAGCAAATTGCGTCTGCATCGGAAGAGCAGAGCAAAGGTATCTCGCAGGTTGGCGTGGCCATCAGCCAGATGGACGGCGTAACGCAGCAGAACGCCTCGCTGGTGGAACAAGTTTCCGCTGCGGCATCCGCGCTGGAGCGCCAGACCGAAGATCTGCAACGCTCGGTGCAGAAATTCCGTTTATCAGCCCAGGAGCCACAAACTCAGGCTGCTGCTACCCCGCTCAAAACTCCCGCACGTGCTAAACCTGAGGCGACGCCGGACGATTGGGTTTCGTTCTAAATCCCCATTGTAAAGGCCGCCTTGTGCGGCCTTAATTATCTCTGGCTATCGCTCAAAATATCGCTATATAATTTAATATATAACGATTGAGGGCGAAGCGATGGAAAACCATTTTGGCAAAGGGCTGATGGCGGGGATGCGGGCGGCGCAGGCCGACACGGCGAAAAATGTGGCGCACTTCTGTGCTGACTATAAGCGTGGGTTTGTACTGGGCTTTTCGCACCGGATGTTTGAGAAAACCGGCGATCGCCAGCTTAGCGCGTGGGAGGCGGGGATTTTAACCCGTCGTTACGGGCTGGAGCGAGACATGGTGATGGACTTCTTCAAAGAGAGCCACTCCAGCACTGCGTTGCGCTATTTTATGGCGGGTTATCGCCTGGAAGGCTGACAGCCCTGAATGACATGCGTCACCTGCGAAAGCTGGCCGATTTTCACTTCGCTCGAACGCTGAAACTTACTTTTGTCGATCAACAGCAAAGACTGGCTGGCGCGGCTTAACAGCTGGGCTTTAAACGCGGCGTTGTGCGCAACCGGGTCCCACATGATTCCCTGTTCATCCACGCCTTCGCAGGAAAAGATAAACAGATCTATCTCAAGCGACTTGAGCTGGGTCACCAGCGCCGGATTGACGTAACAACGGTACTTGCGCTCCAGCGTTCCGCCAGAACAGATCAGCGTGATTTTCTCGCGGCGGGCCATTTCATGGCAGATGGGCAGACTGTTGGTAAAAACGGTCAACTCCAGGTCGGGTAGCTGTCGCGCCAGATGAAAACAGGTTGAGCTGGCATCCAGCGCTATCGTCATGCCTTCGCTGATGTATTCCAGCGCGTGCCGGGCAATATCGGCTTTATCGGCGTAATGGCTTTTGAGCCGCGCGCCAAATGGCTCGCCGCTATCGCGACTGTCGGGGTGGATCAGCCGTGCCCGTCCGTGCTGGCGCAGGATCTTCCCCTGCTGTTGCAGGCCGCTCAGATCGCGGCGGATGGTCTCTTTGCTGACGCCGAGATGCTCTGCCAGCGCGTCGGTGGTGAGCCAGTCGCTGTTGCTCAGCAGTTCAACGATGCTTTGCTGTCGGCTTTCCTTCATGCGTCGGTTCCGGTGCGTGAGATAGAGATAAGCGTTGTGCCAATCGCCACGCCGTTTTTCCCGGTGTGTTTAATCTGGTACATCGACTGATCCGCGCGTCTGAGTGCATCCACAAAATCATCTTGCGCCTGTACCTCATCAATGCCGATTGATGCGCCTACCCGCGCCTCGCCGTTATCCAGTTCGAACGGCATCAGCGCTGCCCGCAGGCAACTGTGCGCCGTGCTGTTGACCAGTAAACTGGAGAGCGGGAAGGGCAGCAGCAGCACAAATTCATCTCCACCGAGGCGGCCGACGATCGTGCCTTCCGGGCAACTCTTGCGCAGGCGCTGGCTAAGCTGAATTAAGAGTTCATCACCGCTACGGTGGCCGAACGTGTCGTTCACGGTCTTAAAGTCGTCGAGATCGATAAACGCCACGCACAGCGGGCCGGCTTCTTTTCGTTCGGCAAAATGCTGGATAAGCGCATGGCGGTTGGCAAGCCCGGTGAGCGGGTCGTGGTTGGCAAGCTGTGCGAGCTGTTCTTCGTACTGCTTCTCTTTGGTCATGTCGATGTGGGTGCCGGTCACCTTGAGGGGATTCCCCTCGTCGTCCCATTCGCTGACGCGACCCCGGTCCAGCACCCAGGTAATGGTGCCGTTTTTATGCTGCATCCGGTGCAGTGCTTCGTAGAAGGGCGTTTTACCGTTCAGGTGGTCGTAGAACGCATCCAGTACCTGTTGTTTATCTTCCGGGTGAAGATGTTCGCGCCAGACGTCAAACTGCGCGCTCAGCTCTTTTGGCTGATAACCGAGCATTGAGCCCCAGCGCCGGTTATAAATAATCAGTTTTCCCGTAGGCACGTCGAGCTGCCACAGACACAGACCCGTGCCGTCGAGAGCGGCGCTGAGTTTGCTGTGGGCGTCACGCGCCAGCCTTGCAAGCCGGGCGTTGTGCTTCTTCAGATTCTGGATCTGTTGTTTTAGCGCCTGTTCTGACATGCGAAGATTCTTCGGAAAATAAGAATGATTTTTGCCAGTTTATCTGAGCTTGTAAATATGATGTTGAAAAAAGAGGGAGATTTGCGTTAAGTGCGACGCAGAGTGATTAACGTGCCGTTGAGATATCTCCGCAGAGATTATTCCTGCCATTACGTTCATCTCATTAATCCTTATTATGATTGCCGGCAGGACAAGCGACAGATGAAACAGGCCGGACGGCAATAAGCACGGGACATAAAGTATTGATCTGTTTTGCGAGGCGGCTTCCGGGAATGCCCCTTGTCGCCTCGTCTTAATCGCAGTATCTTTTTGCCGCGCCTGCAAAATCAGGCGTCGGGATTGGAACCCTGACTGACTTTATCGGCGACATAAGAGGCTTTATGTCGTACGCTTTGCTGCACCTCAATGGTGGGCTGGCGGGGGCATCGAAAGATGCGCCGGTATCCGATAAAGCCGGTAGTTCCAACCTCGCTCAGTCCACCGCCATGAGATTGGAACCTCTAACGGTGGGTTTTAAAAACTTTATCGGAGGCTGCCATCATGGCTACGACCCCAACCCAGGCACACGCGTTATTTACCACCCCCTTTGCCAATACCACCGATTTCACCGAGCTGGCGGATAACTGCGAGCAGTACGCTTATTCTCTGGTGGAATGCAATAACATCACCGAAAAACTGGCGCTTTGCGGGCGTCTTTCTGCCTGTCTCGCTTTGCTGCAACCCACGCTGAACGATCCTGTTCCGGCGCACTTAATCCCGCATTTCACCGTGGACGATCTGCCGTCGAGACTGCCTGCTTTTGAGCCTGAAAGTGACCAGCTGGCACAATATTGTCAGGTATTAACCCAACTGCTGATAAGCCGGGCATTGCCACAAGAGATGGCTACGGTTATGGAAAGTTTGCTCTGTGAGCTGGTGAGTTATTTCGCCGATACGCTGAAAGCGCCGCGCTGGATAAATACGCTGGAAGGAAATATCGCGATTAATTAAAATGCCGTCAGTTGCCGGGGGGGCCGCGCCTTACCCGGCCTGTGCTATTTTTTCTATTTATTAATGTAACAATAAATTTGGCATTTTCTGCACATTGCAAAGAGCGAAAATTAATATTGTCTTAAGAAAGGCTCGTCATAATTCTATTTCTGAACTGTACCTGGAATATAATTTACGATGAAGAATATCTTTATTTTACTGGCCGCTCTGGCCGGGTTAGCCATGACCAATTCGGCCATGGCGCAAAGCGTTACCGTGGATGTGCCGAGCGGTTATAAAGTGGTGATTGTCCCGTCATCGGCCACGGTCCCCGAGGCAGTGACCGTGGCACCAGCCCCTGCACCCACCACCTATGCCGCACCTGCGCCGGTTTATCACCCGCGTGCACGCCATGTGGCGAGTGTGGCTGAAGGGATGGTGATTGAACATCAGTATGATGATCACCATTAATATCGGCATTTATTCGGGCGTACGCTGTGCGCCTCTTACGCTGTTGCGCGTGGCCCGGCAGACGCAATTCGGGAGATCGGGTATCCCGTCGCGGAGGCCACTTCTGCGATTCGCTTAAAAGAGGGGTTACCGTTTGGAGAAAGTGATTTGTAAAGCGATTCGCGGGATATGCCAGCACGTTTTGCAATCAGGGTCATTCCGCCAGAGGCTTCAATAACATGGCGTAATGCGAGCATAAATGCTTCATAGCCTCCAGGCTCGTCAATTTCGATGAACGCCTGATGAAGGTAAACCGGTGCGAAATCCGGGGAATCTTTCAGGAGTTGAACCATTGCATCATCATGAAGTACTGATTTAGCCATTACGATTACCTCTTATATCCTGCAATCAAGGCCATTATTGTAACCTTCAGGCTACGACAGACAACTGTTCACACCGTAATGGCAGGATGAAGTTGTTACTTCTGAAAGCTGATCGCAAAAAAGGAATAGAGTGGCAGGTCATATGAGGGATGTGCGTAGGCCGGGCAAGCGTAGTGCCGCCCGGCGAGGTATTTAGTGCGTGGCTTCACCAATCAGCGCGCCGGAGCCAGCCCCTACGGCTGCCCCTTTCAGTACACTCTTACCGGTTACAGCCGCCGCGCCCGCGCCAACGACTGCACCCACTGCGCCGCCTTTGCGCGCGGCTTTTCCTTTATCGCCGTTTTTGAACATTGCCCCCGTACCTGCACCGACGACGGCGCCGCCCACAGTAGACTTCACATCTTTGCCGGCAACGGCACCAATGGCAGCGCCTGCTACCGCACCGGCTGCGGTTTTATCCATCGCCATGGTGGAGGCTGAAATAATAAGGGTGCTGAGAAGAAGGGATGTTTTGAGGTATTTCATGACGGTTCCTTGTTGTCGTAAATCACATATCGCCGTGAAGTCTGCCAGCCGGTCTGTATAGCCGATAGGCCAATAATGCTTGTTTACCTACCCCCAAAGCACACCACGACTCTGATGCGCTATCGCTGTATAATATTTTGCATAACGAAAATGTGAGGATTATATGAAACAGCGCTTTTGGCAGGCAGTCGCGTTTAGCGTACTGATTTTACTCCCGTTATCATCCCAGGCATCCCGCCAGATAACTGACCAGATTGGCCGTACCGTCACTATTCCTGATGAAGTTGATCGTGTGGTTGTGCTTCAGCACCAGACCCTGAACCTGCTGGTGCAAATGAACGCCACGGACAAAATTGTCGGCGTGATGGCGAACTGGAAACAGCAACTTGGCGACGGCTACGCGCGCCTGGCACCAGAGCTGAATCAGAAAGCCGCGCTTGGCGACCTCACCCACGTCGACCCGGAAAAACTGGTGGCGCTGAAGCCGCAGGTGGTGTTCGTCACTAACTACGCGCCGCAGGAGATGATCGACAAGATCAGCAGCCTGGGTATTCCGGTGGTCGCCATTTCCCTGCGCCACGATGCTGCCGGTGAAAAAGCCAAACTAAACCCGACGATGGCAGATGAAGAACAGGCCTACGATCTGGGCCTGCGCGAAGGGATCACCCTGATTGGCGAGATAGTCAATAAACAGCCAGAAGCGAAAGCCCTGATTGCCGCGACCGACAATGGCCGCAAGATGGTCAGCGACCGTCTGAAAGATATCCCGGCAGAAAAACGTGTTCGCGCTTACATGGCTAACCCGGAACTCACCACCTACGGCTCCGGAAAATACACCGGCCTGATGATGGCGCATGCGGGTGCGGTTAACGTGGCAGCGGCAACCATTCAGGGCTTTAAAACCGTGGCGATGGAACAGGTGATTGCCTGGAACCCGCAGGTGATCTTCGTGCAGGATCGCTATCCGTCCGTGGTGAACGAGATCAAAACCGGTGCGCAGTGGCAGACCATCGACGCGGTGAAAAATCAGCGTGTTTACCTGATGCCGGATTACGCCAAAGCCTGGGGCTATCCGATGCCGGAAGCCATGGGCATTGGCGAGCTGTGGATGGCGAAAAAGCTCTACCCGGAGAAGTTTAAAGACGTGGATATGCGCAAGGTTGCAAACGACTGGTATCAGCGTTTTTATCGCACCAGTTATCAGGGGATCGACTGATGTACGTGCTGGCAGCGGGCAGCCTGCGGGTGGTGTGGCAGAACCTGATGGCGCATTTTCCTGAACCGGTGGAAACCCAGTTCGGCCCGGCCGGGCTGTTACGGGAACGTATTGAAACCGGTGAGTCGTGCGACCTGTTTGCTTCGGCAAATCTGGCCCATCCGCAGGCGTTATTCGCGGCCGGGCAGGCGTTATCGGTGGTGCCTTTTGCCAGCAATCAGCTTTGCCTGACGGTGCGCAGCGATGTGCTGCGCTCCGGGGATGACTGGTTCTCTTTGCTTACCCGTGATGATGTGCGTATCGCGACCTCGACGGCAGGCGCCGATCCGTCCGGAGATTACACCCAGGAGCTATTTACCCGCATGGGCGAGGCAGGTGATGGGGTAAGAGCACGGGCGAAAGCGCTGGTGGGCGGGCGACATTCCGCATCCATTCCGGCGGGTAAACTGGCGGCTGAGTGGATCATTCATGGCGGCCAGGCGGAGGTGTTTATCGGCTATGCCAGCTATGCCGCAAAATTGCGAGAAATCAGCGGGCTGACGGTTATTGATATCCCCGCACCGTTTAACCCGCGCGCGGAGTATGCGTGTGCAGTGATGACGCTGAAGGGCAGAGCGCTCGCGGATTATCTGGTGTCAGCAGAGGCGAAAATGATCCTGCAACAGGCAGGGTTCGGGGCGTAGTTCAGCCGGGTGGCGCTGCGCTTACCCGGCCTACTTTTGATTCCCTCTCCCTGTGGGAGAGGGTTAGGGTGAGGGCATCAGACCGAAGGCATCACCCCTGACGCTTATCCTCGGTATTTGTATCAAAGTCGCTCGCCGCATGGCGTTCATGCAGCTGCTCGCTCGGCTCACCAAAGGTGCGGTTAACCATACGACCGCGCTTCACTGCCGGGCGGTGCGCCACATCTTTTGCCCAACGCTGCACGTTGGTGTACTGCTGCGCATCCAGGAATTCTGCGGCGTTATACACGTTCCCGAGCACCACGTTGCCGAACCACGGCCAGATAGCCATATCGGCGATGGTGTACTCTTCTCCCGCAACATAGCGGCTTCGCGCCAGCTGTTTGTCCAGCACGTCGAGCAGGCGTTTTGACTCCATGGTAAAGCGGTCAATCGCGTACTCAATCTTCACTGGCGCATAGTTGTAGAAGTGGCCAAAACCGCCGCCGAGGAACGGTGCTGAGCCTTGTAACCAGAACAGCCAGTTCAGGGTTTCCACCCGGCCCGCCGGATCTTTTGGCAGGAAGTGGCCAAATTTCTCTGCGAGATACAGCAGGATATTGCCGGATTCAAATACGCGCGTTGGCGGGGTGGTGGAGTGGTCACGCAGTGCCGGTATTTTCGAGTTCGGGTTCACGTCCACAAAGCCGCTGGAGAACTGATCCCCCTCACCGATGCGGATCAGCCACGCATCATACTCTGCGCCCGTCACGCCCAGCGCCAGCAGCTCTTCGAGCATGATAGTGACTTTCTGGCCGTTCGGTGTGCCCAGTGAGTAAAGCTGTAACGGGTGCGAGCCCACGGGCAGCGTTTTTTCATGGGTTGCGCCCGATACCGGACGGTTGATGTTGGCGAATGCACCGCCGTTGTTCTGTTTCCATTCCCACACTTTCGGTGGCTGGTAAGTGTTGTCTGACATGTTGGCCTGCCTTTTGAGTGATGTGTTGAGGCAGTGTAGCAGGAGATTTGTGAATGGTTTAACGAACTGAGCGCATTAGAGTCGCGGCTATTCCTTCTGGCGCTTATATATATCAAAAGCGTTATAAGCTTAATCGAAAATCGCATTTTCATTGTTAATGCGTATTACCGCAAAGCTGAATATGATGCTGTCATATAAAGAAAATTATCAGTAGTAAATACTTTATCAGGCAAGGAGTTAGTGAGATGCGTAAGCTTCTGTTATCCGCAGTTGTAGTATCGCTCGCGTTAGGTCTGGCAGGCTGTGATGATGCGAAAAATAAAGAGACGGCAAATGCGCCAGCAGCGAAAAGCGACGCGCCAAAAGAGGGTGGCTCGCTGATTATCGGTATTACCTCCGGCGACCCGTTAGCGGTTAACCCACTCTATGCCAGCGACCGTACCACCTTAACCATCATGCAGGCGCTTTATGCTCCGCTGTATAGCTTCAACAACGGTAAAATTGAATGGGGCCTGGCTGAAAGCCTGACGCCATCCGCCGATAATCTGAGTTACACCCTGACCTTAAAACCGAATCTTAAATGGCAGGACGGTCAGCCGCTGACGGCGGACGACGTCGTGTTCACCTTCAATAAACTGCTGGATGCCAAACAGCACAGCTTCTTCCGCAGCATGTTCACCTACGGCGACAAACCCGTAGCAGTGAGCAAGGTCGACGATCGCACCGTGAAGTTCACCTTACCGCAGGTGAGCGCAGCCTTTACCGGCACCCTGGTGCAAATCTACCCGATCCCGCAGCACGTGTTCGCGAATGAAGGCGATCTGGAAAAAAGCACCAAAAACGATGCTCCAGTAGGCTCCGGGCCGTTCAAGTTTAAAGAATACCGTGCCGGACAGTATTACGCCCTGACCCGTTTTGACGATTACTGGAACGGTAAAGCGAAGCTCGATTCCGTGACCTACCGTTTTGCCAAAGACAGCAACTCCGCCAACCTTGCGCTGCAAAACGGTGAAATCAACCTCAAAATGGTTGACCCGCAGGACGTGAACCGCCTGAAAAACACCGGGAAATTTGACTTTGTGGTTTACCCGGAAGGGCGCCTGGCTTACATGACCTTTAACCAGAACGTGCCGGTCATGAAAAGCAAAGAGCTGCGTCAGGCCATCGCGTATGCCATCAACAAAGATGAGCTGACCCAGACCGCGTTTACTTCGCTGGACTACGCCAAGCCTGCAACCTCGTTCCTGACGCCGGATACGCTGTATCAGACTGACGACGTCGAGCAGTACAAGTTCGATCTGCAAAAAGCCAAAGATCTGCTCAAGGCTTCCGGTGCGCCGGAAAACCTGAAGCTGCATCTGGCATATGTGAACACCAACAAAACCCAGGAGAGTATGGCGCTCTACATTCAGCAGGCGCTGAAGGGCATTGGGGTGAACGTCGAACTGATGCCGCTGGACTCCAACGCCATGTCCCAGCGTAGCCTCGACATGAACAACACCGCATGGGAGCTGAATCTGGGCGGTTACATCATGGGTTCAGAGCCGGACGGCTACAAATCGCTGTTTATGAGCAACGAAGCCTACAACTACGCCCACTATAAAAATCCACAGTTTGATGCCCTGTGGGACAAAGGCGCAGTGGAAACCGACGCCGCGAAACGTGCTGATATCTACAAGCAAATTCAGCAGACCGTGGCAAACGACATGACCTACTACCCGATTGCTTACACCAACGCGACCGTTGCCGTGGATAAACGCTTCGGCGGCACGCAGGATGCGGAACCGAAGCCGGTTTATCTGTTCCAGGATCTGTCAAAAATATACCAAAAATAAGCAGTTGCCCCGGTCACCTGACCGGGGTTTTTCGTAGGGTGAGTCGTTTAAGGGCATGTCGTGAACACATTACTCACGCGTCGGCTGCTGCAACTGCTGCCGATGCTTTTCTTTATTTCGCTGGTGGCGTTTTTGCTGGTCAAGCTTGCACCCGGCGATCCGGTGGCGGCGTACATTACGCCACGCATGGCCCCGGAAGATATTGAGCGTATCCGCCAGAGTATGGGGCTGGATAAACCCCTGGTGACGCAGTACGTGCTGTGGCTGAAGAACGTTTTCCAGGGCGATCTCGGATATTCGCTGATTTACCACCGCCCGGTGCTGGAGATGATCGGCGAGCGTATTCCGGCAACCTTAGGGCTGATGGGGGCCTCGCTGCTGATGGCGATTGTGCTGGCCATCCCGCTGGGGCTGCTGGCTGGAGCATTTAAGCACCGCTGGCTGGATCACGTGCTGAACTTATTCGCCTATATCGGTATCTCGGTGCCGATTTTCTGGTTCGGTATTCTTCTCATTACCGTTTTTGCCGTGCAACTGAACTGGTTCCCCAGTATGGGAATGCGCACCATCGGCATGGACGACAACTGGCTGGATGTACTGCGTCATGGCGTGCTGCCGTGTATCGCGCTCACCTTTTACAACCTCTCCAGGTATGTGCGTTACATCCGTTCGAATACCATTTCGCAGCTTTCTGCCGACTACGTGCAAACCCAGCTTGCCTACGGTGCGACACGTTCCGGCATTCTGTTCCGTCATGTGCTGAAAAATGTGCTGCTGCCGGTGATCACCCTGTTTGGCCTGTCGTTTGGTGAACTGGTGGTGGGCGCGTATGTGACGGAAAGTGTCTTCTCCTGGCCGGGGATGGGCCTGCTTGGGATCCAGTCGATCACCTCGCTGGATTACCCGCTGATCATGGCGATCATCATGCTCTCCTCGATGATGCTGATCCTCGGCAACCTGATTGCGGATCTGCTTTATCGCTTCGCCGATCCCCGCATTCGTACACTGAGGTAACCCGGATGAGCAGACGCTGGCAACAGGTTCGTCACCAGTTGCGCCGCAATCGTCCGGCGCAGTTTTCGTTATTTGTTCTGTTTATTTTCGTCATCGCGGCTCTGTGCGCGGGGCTGAGTCCTTACGATCCCGACCAGATGGCGCTGGGTGCCCGCACCTTACCCCCGGATGCCGCGCACTGGTTTGGCACCGACGAATACGGGCGTGACTACTTCACCCGTGCGCTGTACGGCGGGCAGATTTCATTGATGGTTGGTTTTCTGGCGATGGTATTTTCCACGCTGATTGGCACGGTCGTTGGTACGGTAAGCGGCTATTTTGGCGGCTGGCTCGATAACCTGATGATGCGCGCCGTCGATATCCTGATGGCCATTCCGGCCTTCTTCCTGCTGCTGGTGGTGAACGCCTACCTCAAGCCCGGGGTGGATAACATCATCCTGATTATCAGCCTGCTGACGTGGATGAGCATGTCGCGGCTGGTGCGTGCCGAAACCTTGTCGGTGAAAGAGCGCGAGTATGTGCTCTACGCCCGCGCATCAGGAGAACACCCGCTGCGTATTATTGTGCGCCATATTATTCCCGGTGTCCTGCCGACCATTATTGTGGCCGCCACGCTTAACATTGCGTCGGCCATTTTGATGGAATCGACGCTCAGCTTCCTCGGGCTTGGCGTCCAGGCGCCTGCCGCGTCCTGGGGCAGTATGCTTAACAATGCGCAGTCGTACATTGGTGAAGCCTCATGGCTTGCGATGTTCCCCGGCATTTTGATCCTGCTGACGGTGTTCAGTTTTAACGTGCTGGGCGATGTGTTCCGTACCGCCTTTGAGCCGGGAGCGAACCGCGATGAGTAATTTATTAGAACTCGATAACCTGCAAACCACCTTTCACACGCGCGATGGTGATGTTCATGCCGTGCGCGGCGTGAGCTTTCAGGTTCAGCCTGGGGAACTTGTCGGCATTGTGGGTGAGTCCGGCTGCGGCAAAAGCGTCACCTGCAAGTCGATCATTCAGCTTCTGGGCAGTAACGGGCGGATAACTGGCGGCAGCATCCGTTTTCAGAATGATGATCTGGCACAGAAAACCCCCGAGCAATTGCGCGCTATTCGTGGCAACGACATTGCGATGATTTTCCAGGATCCGATGACGGCCCTGAATCCGGTGCTGACCATCGGCAAGCAGATGTCTGAGATCCTGGTGCGCAACAAAGGCATGGCAAAAAAAGCGGCAAAAGCTGCGGCCATTGCCATGCTGGAGCAGGTCGGGATTGCCGAGCCTGAGCGCCGCTACAACCAATATCCGCACGAGTTCAGCGGCGGGATGCGCCAGCGTGTGATGATTGCTATCGCGCTCTCCTGCAACCCGAAACTGTTGATTGCCGACGAGCCCACTACCGCGCTGGACGTGACCATTCAGGCGCAGATCCTGCGTCTGCTGAAAAGCCTGCAACAGAAAACGCAGACCGCCATTTTGCTGGTCACCCACGATCTTGGCGTAGTGGCTCAGGTGTGCAGCCGCGTGGTGGTGATGTACGGCGGGCTGGTGATGGAAGAAGGAAGCGTAGAGGACATTTTCTATCGTCCTGCACATCCATACACCCGGGGGCTGCTGGCCTCGCTGCCGCGCCCGGACGAGGTGAATCATCGCCTTTCGCCTATTGAAGGCTCGCCGCCGGGTTTGCTCAACCCGCCTCAGGGCTGCCCGTTTGCCGAACGTTGTCCGACACGGATGCCCCAGTGCGAAAGACAGCCGGCGTTTTACACCACAGGAGAAGGCCATCGCGCCGCGTGCTGGTTATGGGCAGATAAGGAGATTCAGGCATGAGCGAACAACATTCGCCTTTAGTGAGCGTACGGGAACTGCGCAAACATTATCAGCTTAACGCTGGCCTGCTGCGTAAAGGCGTGGCGGTGAAAGCGGTTGACGGGGTGAGCTTTGATATTCAGCGCGGTGAAACCTTTGGTCTGGTCGGGGAATCTGGCTGCGGGAAATCGACCCTCGGGCGTGCCATTTTGCGCCTGTTCGATATCACATCGGGTGAGATCCATTTTGCCGGGCAGGAGATAGCTCACGCCCGCGAAAAAGCGCTGAAGCCGCTGCGTAAAAGAATGCAGGCGATTTTTCAGGACCCGTATTCGTCGCTTAACCCCGGTATGACGGTGCAACAGCTGGTGGCCGAGCCGATGCAGATCCACGGCTATAGCCGGGAAGAGCAGCGGGAGCGAACGGAAACGCTGTTGTATAAGGTCGGGCTTAAAAAGGAACATCTTGAACGGTTCCCGCATGAGTTCAGCGGCGGGCAGCGTCAGCGTATCAGTATCGCGCGAGCGTTGTCCGTGCGCCCGGAGTTTGTGCTGTGTGACGAGCCGCTGTCGGCGCTGGACGTGTCAGTGCAGGCGCAGGTGGTGAACATTTTGCAGGATCTCCAGCAGGAGCTGGATCTGACCTATCTGTTTATCGCTCATGACCTGTCGATGGTGCGCCATATCTCCAGCCGTATCGGAGTGATGTATCTCGGCAAGCTGGTGGAGGTTGCGCCAGCAGACGAGCTGTATCTGCATCCGGCGCATCCTTACACGCGCGCGCTGCTGGCAGCGGTGCCGCAGCCGGACCCACGTATTCGCAACCTTGAAGAAGCGACTCTGCGCGGGGAAATTCCGGGGCCAACCTCAGCGTTGCCGGGCTGTAAGTTTTGCAGCCGCTGTCCACATGCCATGCCGGTTTGTCAGACGCAGGAGCCTGCGATGCAGGAGATAGCGCCAGGGCATTTTACGGCGTGTTGGTTGTTTAAGATGTGAGAGATGATGTTTTGTAGGCCGGGTAAGGCGTAGCCACCACCCGGCATTACAGACGGACTGAGATCACCCCAGAACCCGCTTCGCCCACACGTCGACGTCATCGCCACTGCCCAAATCCGCCTGCACCAGGCCATTGACCATAAACGTCGGAGAGACGTGAGTACCGTTCTGGCGCGCATATTTACAGTGCCACTTAATCTCGGTTTGCAATTCCGGGCGGGCAAACGCCTCTGCAACCTGCACCCCGCTGTAACGTTCAATGCGCGCGACGATCTCTTCCGGCGTCGCCTGCATATTCGGGCCGCTACAGTGGTCGGTAAATTCAAACTCTTCGCGATGATCGGCCACGGCCTGCATCACCTTATGCGCTGCGGCTTTGCCATCCGGCAGTGTCGACGCTGCCAGAATGCAGCGCACAATCACGCCGGAAAACAGATGCCACGGCTGAGACTGTAAACGGATTTTGACCGTCACGTTATCCGCGCCAGCCCGTTCCAGGAACGCGTTTAACTTGTTGAATGCTTTAACCGAGAAAGGGCAGGTTGGTTCCAGGAACACTTCAAAAGTGCGTGGGCCGTGACCCCATTCCAGCGGTTGCGCCTGTAAGCTCATGTTGACTCCTGATGTTGTGAATTTTTTAGTTATTGTCGCGACGAATAATTTGCCACGCAGGTGTATGATAAATCCACCTCTGTCAGGTTAATTACAACGTGCAGACGACGACAACCCTTCAAAAAATTGCCGCCTGCCTGTTTTAGGTTGGATACATGCGTAAAGGAAAGTTAAGCAGTGACGCTCCGTTCGGGACGTTGTTAGGTTATGCGCCGGGTGGCGTGGCGATTTACTCTTCAAATTACGGCAGCCTTGATCCGCGTAACTACCCGGAAGACGCGGATTTCAGAAGCTATATCAGCAACGAATACATGGGCCACAAGTGGCAGTGTGTTGAGTTCGCCCGCCGTTTCCTGTTCCTCAACTACGGTGTTGTCTTTACCGATGTCGGCATGGCGTGGGAGATCTTCTCGCTGCGCTTTTTGCGTGAAGTGGTAAACGATAACATCTTGCCCTTGCAGGCCTTTGCCAATGGCTCAAAACGCGCGCCGCAGGCCGGGGCGTTACTGATCTGGCAAAAGGGCGGCGAGTTCCACGAAACCGGGCACGTTGCCGTAATCACCCAGCTGCTGGACGATAAGATCCGCATTGCGGAGCAGAACGTGATTCACTCGCCGCTGCCGTTGGGGCAGCAATGGACGCGCGAACTGCGCCTGAGTGTTGAGAACGGGTGTTACACCCTTCATGACACCTTTAACGACACCGAGATCCTCGGCTGGATGATCCAGACCGATGACACCGAACACAGCCTGCCGCAGCCGGAAATCGACGGCGAGCTGCTGAAAATCAGCGGTGCGCGGCTGAAAAATAAACGTCAGTTCGACGGGAAATGGCTCAACGAAGACGATGCCCTTCAGAAGGCCTACGTCCAGGCGAACGGCCACTTTATCAATAAAGATCCCTGCCAGTATTTCACCATCACCGAAAGTGCCGAGCAGGAACTTATCAAAGCCACCAACGAACTGCATCTGATGTACCTGCACGCCACCGACAAGGTGCTGAAAGACGATAACTTACTGGCGCTTTTCGACATCCCGAAA
Organism: Enterobacter sp. Tr-810; assembly: GCF_011752765.1. Classification (NCBI taxonomy): domain Bacteria; kingdom Pseudomonadati; phylum Pseudomonadota; class Gammaproteobacteria; order Enterobacterales; family Enterobacteriaceae; genus Enterobacter; species Enterobacter sp. Tr-810. The sequence continues at coordinate 22,611 of NZ_VWWW01000004.1, forward strand.
ATTCTCTGGCCGCGTCTGCGTCTTTCCTGGCAATGGCGTCGTCACCATATGATCACCGGTCGTATGGATTTCTGTATGGATGAGCGCGGCCTGAAGGTGTACGAGTACAACGCCGATTCTGCTTCCTGTCACACCGAGGGTGGGTTGATCCTCGAAGAGTGGGTGAAAAACGGCTATCGCGGAAACGGCCACAATCCGGCTGAAGGGCTGCTGGAAGAACTTACCGGCGCATGGAAACACAGCCACGCACGGCCATTTGTTCACATCATGCAGGACAACGATATCGAAGAGGATTACCACGCCCTGTTTATCCAGCGTTCGCTAATCCAGGCCGGGTTTGAAACCAGGATCCTGCACGGACTTGGCGCGCTAAGCTGGGACAACGCCGGGCAGCTGGTCGATGACGAAGGTCGCCACGTGAACTGCGTATGGAAAACCTGGGCCTGGGAAACGGCGATTGAGCAAATCCGTGAAGTGAGCGAAACCGAATACGCCGCTGTGCCGATCCGTACCGGGCATCCTGAAGGTGACGTACGCCTGATTGATGTGCTGCTGCGCCCGGAAGTGCTGGTGTTCGAGCCGCTGTGGACGGTCATCCCGGGCAACAAGGCGATCCTGCCGGTGCTGTGGCAGCTCTTCCCGAACCACCGTTACCTGCTGGATACCGATTTTGAGGTTAACGATCTGCTGAAACAGACCGGCTATGCCGCTAAACCGATTGCCGGGCGTTGCGGCAGCAATATCGACCTGATAAGCCCGCAGGATGAACTGCTGGACAAATCCAGCGGCAAATTTGCTGACCGTAAAAACATCTACCAGCAGCTGTGGTGCCTGCCAAACGTCGATGGCAAGTACATTCAGGTATGTACCTTTACCGTGGGCGGAAACTATGGCGGCACCTGTTTGCGCGGGGACGATACGCTGGTGGTGAAAAAAGAGAGCGATATTGAGCCGTTAATTGTCGAGAAGAATAAGTAATGCTAACCGCTCCGGGGACGTTATCCCCGGAGCGGTTGATCTTCTGCGTTATTTTCTTTTGGCATAAAAATAGTTGGCGCGGTCGATTAAAAATTCCCACGGGAAGTTTTTCCCGGGGTCGGTATGTGTGCCTTTTCTGAAAACTGCCGTCACCTGATCGTGGCCGATAATTCCTTTCACATCGCCAGCCCCGAGCTGATTATTGGTGAGTCTTTTCACCGGGATATCATATTTCAGGCAATATTGTGCCACCACATCGGCTGCGTTATTCAGCAGTAAGCCGTTGTACGCGCTTTTCCACTCTTCTGGCGTTGTTTTAGCGTAGCCTGCCAACTCCAGGTGAACACCTGTCCGGTTGGCTCCCGGGGCTGCCCAGGCCACGTTGTTATCCAGCACACACTGCACCACGCTGTCACTGTCGATGCAGACATGCGCAGATGCTTCACGATCTGTCGTTTTAAAGTATTTGGCGACTTTCTCGGCGGTATCGGGTTTCCCGGGGGCTTCCATCGTGTGGATAACGACATACAAAACATCACGGTGTTCTTTCACTGTCGTAAAAAAACGCGCTTCGACAAAAGGCCATTTATCGGTTTCATAAACTCGGTGCATAAGTAACCTCACAGTGTCAGACATTGCATTACGCCTCACTGAGTGTTGATGAAACCAGGATGAAAACGCGTTAATAGTATTGGCTGTTTATTTTTTTCGGGGTCATGTATTTCTCTTAGTCAGTATTATTAACCCATTAATTATTAATCATTTTTAATTCCGAAGTGAGGGGCAGGAACACCCTTCGTTTGCAGGGGGATTGGGAACGTGAAAAATTTTTCGTGGCCCGCGAAACCTTTTCGACATCATTAGCGAACTACTCTTCAGGTAATGCATTTTTTCCCTGATGGAGCTGACCATGAAACCGTTGAAAACGTTGTCTGCCGCCGCTGTACTGAGCTTTTCCCTTTTTGCCATGAACACACAGGCTGCGCTGGAAGTGGGGGACAAAGCCCCGGACTTTAGCCTGCAAGGGGCGCTGGGCGGTAAACCGCTGACCTTCTCGTTGCAGCAGGCGCTACAGAAAGGGCCGGTGGTGCTCTATTTCTTCCCGGCGGCATTTACAAAGGGCTGTACGCTGGAGGCTCACGCCTTTGCCGAAGCCACGGATGACTTTAAAAAACTTGGGGCAACCGTGGTGGGGGTGACCGCCGGGAATGTCGACCAGGTGGACGAGTTCTCGAAACTGGAATGCCGCGACAAATTCGCGGTGGCGGCCGACCCAGGGGCAAAAGTGGCGGCAGAGTATAAAACGCTGATGCAGATGAATGGCAAAACCCTGTCTGACCGTACCTCGTACGTTATCGCTCCGGACGGCAAGATCCTGCTGAGTTACACCGACCGTAACCCGGATGAACATATCCAGAAAACGATGGATGCCGTGAAAAAATACGTGCAATCGCACTCGTAACTTAGCCTCCGGGGTTTTCTATGTTAACGGCTATTCTGGCCGCCTTCGCGGGCGGCATTATTCTCAACTTTATGCCGTGCGTCTTTCCGGTGATTTCGCTGAAGGCGCTGGGGCTTTTGCGTCATCAGGGCAACAGCGCGAGCGCTCGCACGGAAGGACTGGGCTTTTTGCTTGGCGTTATATTTACCATGATGGCGCTGGCGGCCGTGCTGCTGGCACTGCGCGCCGGAGGAACGGCGGTGGGCTGGGGATTCCAGCTGCAATCGCCGCTGGTGATCGCTGCGTTGGCGCTGATTATTCTGGGCGCGGCGCTGAACCTGCTTGGGGTGTTTGAAGTTGGGTTGTCGCTTCAGCGGGCAGGGGAAATCAACGCCGAAGGGCGCGGTGCGTTTGTGCGTTCAGCCTTAACCGGCGCGCTGGCTATTGTGGTGGCTACTCCCTGCTCAGCGCCGTTTATGGCAGGGGCCGTGGGTTATGCGCTGGTTCAGCCGCCTGTCGTGGCGCTGGCGATATTCCTGGCGCTGGCACTTGGGTTTGCCGCGCCATTTACCGCGATTTCACTCTTTCCGGGGATGGCGAAGCGCTTACCGCGCCCGGGTGCCTGGATGGATATCCTCAAACGCGGTCTGGCGTTTCCCATGTTTGGCGCTTTTGCCTGGCTCGTCTGGGTACTGGCGCAGCAAGCGGGAACCACCGCGCTGGCGGCGATGCTGGCCTGCGCCGTGGTGGTGAGTTTTACCGCGTGGCTGTACGGGATCGCCCAGCGCAGGCGCTTTATCGGGCACAGCTATAAAGCGCTGCTGGCGGTGACAGTCGTGTTGTTTCTGGCCGCAATTACTCCGTTACCGGGCGTGATGCACACGCAACCTGCCCAGCCGGAAAGCCAGCTTGCGGGTAACATTACCGAGGTGAAATGGTCGCCGCAGACCGTGGCAGAAATGCGCGGCCACGGCAAAGCTATTTTCGTCAACTTCACCGCATCCTGGTGCATTACCTGCCAGGTAAACGATCGCACGTCGTTATCCACCCTGGCAGTGAAGCAGGCGATTTCCCGCACCGGAACCGTCTACATGGTCGCCGATTCAACTAAATTTAATGCTGATATCGACGATGCGATGAATGCCTTCGGGCAGGGCGGGCTGCCGCTGTATGTGGTCTACCCGGCGGATGGCAGTGCGCCGAAAGTGCTGCCGCAGGTGCTTACGCCGTCGATTGTGGTGAATGCCCTGAATCAGGCATCCGGTAAAAAAGCATGAGGTAACAATATCGTGGCGGACTATGGATAACGATCTCGCCCCGCGTGAGAGCTGGCCTGCACTAATGGCATCCGCTCAGGCGGGGGATCGCGAAGCCTATACGCAACTGCTGCGGGCCATCGTCCCGGCCATTCGGGTGCTGGTTCGTAAGCAGATTGCCGATAGCGTACTGGTTGACGATGTCATCCAGGATGTCCTGCTGACGGTGCATCGGGTTCGCCACACCTACGACCCGGCGTTTCCGTTTCTTCCCTGGCTGATGGCTATCGTGCAGGCGCGCGCCGTTGACGCGTTGCGTCGCCGTGGGCGTTATCAGCAGCGAGAAACGGAAGACGAAAGGGCGTATGACGGCGCCATGGTAGAAAACCCGGAACATCGGGAAAATGAAGAACAGCTGGCGCGGATATTAGACCAGCTTCCGTCGCGACAGCGGCAAATTGTTGAACATATCCATTTGCAGGAGATGAGCCTCGCGGAGGCTGCTGCACGCCATAACCTGAGCATCGCCGCCGTGAAATCATTACTCCACAGAGCATTAACCAATCTTCGCCGTATGGGAGCGAATCATGGGCAGTCATGAGGTGTTAATTGAACAGCTGAGCCGGGACGCAAAGCCTGTTTATCGTCCCTGGACAAACAGCAGGAGAGTCATCGCCTGGCTGCTGATGGCGTTGCCTTGCGGTGCCCTGAGTAGCCTGATGTTTCAGCGTGTCGCAACCGACTGGTCACAGCCGGGTGCGGTGTTAGCTGTGCTTCAGCTAATCCTGGCGTTTGTTACCGGCACGCTGGCTATTCGTAACGCGTTTTTGCTCAGCATCGCCGGGCGTAACCCATTGAGCTGGCGATGGTTTGTGCCGCTGGTGGTGCTCTGGCTGGGCAGCGTTGGGTTAAGTCTCGGCCAGACGCATGTGCAGGCCCATCATCCTGATGAGGTGAACTGTTATGTCTTTATGATGGTGGTGAGCGCGCCGATGGTGGTACTTGTGATCGGCTATTTGCGGCGAACCCGGGCGCTGTATCCGCTGCGCACACTTGCTGTGGCGGGAGCCGGTGTAGCCTGCATGGCGTTAATGTTGCTCTCGTTTTGCCATCCCGTTGAGGTGCATCCGCTGGATTTTCTGCTGCATGTGGCGGCGGTGGTGACGATTGTACTGGGGACGATGGGCGTGGGCTGGAAGTGGGTTGCGCTACGTTGAGGATAAAAAAACGGGGCCATCAGAGGCCCCGTTTTACGGTCACGATTAGAACATTTTGCGTAAACGCAGGCTGAAGGTGTGCGCCTGGTAACGGTCGCCCGCTTGCAGATCGTAGCGAGCATCCAGGTTCAGGCTATTTTCGCTGTACAGCGTGCTGCCGATAGCTACGCCAGCCATGTCTTCCACCGGGGCGGCACCTTTGGAGATAAAGCCAGTTTCACCCACAGCATCTGCGGCATAAGACGCATGGCTGCTGGCCTGACTTGTATCGTACTGGTGCAGCCAGGTGACCTGAACGAACGGCGTCAGGTTACCCATGCTGGTGGCGAAGGTTTTCTCAACGCGAGTCCCTATTTCGCTGACAACAGACTGTGTGTGGCTGCTGCTGACGTCAAGCGCCATACCGTTGCCGCCGGTTTCTTTGTAGCCATCAACGTGCTGGTAGCCGTAAGTCAGACTAGCAAGCGGTGTTAACACTACATTCGTTGGCAACGTGAACGGATAGCCGAACTCGGTCTGCAACGTGATGGACTGACCGTTAAATTTACCGTCGGCAGAGCCGGAGAAACCGGTAAATTCAGCGCGACGAACAGAACTGTAATTCTGACGGTTCAGACCCGCAGACAGGTTCAGATACCACGGCTGACCCGTATATCCGGCATAGCCGATGATCCCGTAGTTGTCGGCGGTAGAGGTGTTGCCGCTCAGGTTATCTTTACCGCGAACAGAGGTATTGCTGTAGTTCAGCGCTGCGCCCAGACGCCAGTCGTCGCCCAGCGAACGGTCAGCACCGAGGATCAAACCACCAAATTTCGCCGTGTAGCCGCTCACATCTGCGGTACTGTCCTGGCGAGCGTATCCACCAAATGGCTGACCCCAGACAATCCAGTTGCTTTCGTAGTCGTCACCGGTTGCAACACCGCTTGTTCCGGCGCTGCCCGGGTTACGCACGGCATCGATATGCGCCCCGACCACAGCTTGCGCCGTCGACGTAGCAACCGTTGCTGCGGAACTGGTGTTGAGGTTTTGTGCGGATGACAGGCTCTCACCAACACGGTTTGCTTCCCGCTTGCCCTCAATCGCCAGGGACGCGTTGTAGAGGTCAAGCAGTTGTGGGGAGGCAATCCCGGTGTAATTCGCCAGCCCACCCAGAGCGGCTTTCGCGCCAGGCATGGTCGCTAGCTCAGGTCGGGTTGGTTCCGGGGTAACGACCGGAGGCGTGACCACTGGTGGGGTAACCACAGGTGGTGTCACAACCGGAGGCGTGACCACTGGTGGGGTAACCACAGGTGGCGTTACAACCGGAGGCGTGACCACTGGTGGGGTAACCACAGGTGGCGTCACAACCGGAGGGGTGACCACAGGCGGTGTCACAACCGGCGGAGGTGTGACAACAGGTGGGGTTACAACCGGAGGGGTAACCACTGGCGGCGGGGTGACCACGGGTTCAGCACCTACGGTTAAGACCAGTGCTTTACTGGAACCGTCATCGACGACTGTTCCTGTCACTGCTCCGGTGTAGCCTACCGCTTTGTAATTCAGCTGATCTGCATTGAAATTGGTGCTCGCACCGCCAGCAGTAACAACCACATAACGTTGCCCTTCGGCGAAGTTATAGGTGTTGCCGGTGCGCAGCAGGTTCACGCTGGAGCCCGCATCGATTGTGGCGTTCCCGCTTACGTTCAAACGGCCATAGCCGAAATCGCTCTGCACATTGCCATCTGCTGCGACCAGGTCGGAAATCCCGGAGATCAGCGTTGCAGCGGCATTCTGGTGATAATCGCCAGTAATGTTGATGTTATTGTTAACCTGTAACGAGGCTGTGTCGTTGAGCACTCTGCCGGTTAAGACATTATCATTCAGCAGCAGTGAGCCTGAGCCAAACACGACGTCGGAACGGCTACTGCTGATATTACCGATACCCGCCAGCCCGGTTAAGGTTCCTGTCGTTCCCGTCCCGCCATTGATGACTAATGGCATCGAGCCGGAGGAGTAAATATCACCGGAAACGACCCCGCTGTTGGTCAGCGTGATGCTGGAGCTGGCGTTGGTATCGTTATAAATATAAAGCGCATAACCCGAGCCGGTTAACGTACCGTTGTTAACAATGCTCGTTTCAAGGTTCTGGCTGCTGTAGCTTGAGAGGTAAATGCCGGAGAAGCCACCGGAGATAGTCCCATTGTTAATAATGTTACTGACGACTTCGGTGCCTGAGGTGTTGGCATAAATCCCTGAACTGTTGGAACTGATCTGGCCATTGTTTTCAATGGTATCAATATACCCGTAGTTGGAAATACCGTAATTACTACCGCTTATTACATTGTCGTTAACGATGTTATGGATAGTACCCCAGTTAATGACGGCACCAGCATCGAAGAAACCCGTGACACCATTGCTGATGGTTCCTGAATTATACAATGTCCCAATAATGCCATTATTATTAATCGCACCATTCTGACCGGGCATTGGCATAAAACTAGCGTTGTTCGAGATAATAAGACCGTTGTTAGTAATATTATCGATAGTGCCCTGGTTATTAATGCCAAGATAACCACTAATGACGGCATCAGTGGTATTGGTCAGCTGATGAATATGACCCTGGTTGTCGACAGCGCCGGCATTTACCATGCCGAAATTATAACCATTTGGGTTGTTCTGTATGGTTCCATTATTGATGAAGGTATCTACAGAACCTGAAGCGCTGATTGAAACGATATCACCATAATTATAGAGATCGGTGCTGGTAATCAGACCGTTATTGGTGAACGTGTCAATTGAGCCATCAATTTGAACAATGCTACTGTTGGCGGGATCTGGGAGATTATCGTTAAGATCACTAATGGTGCCATCATTGGTCAGTGACGTGAGTGTCCCACCCTGACTTAAGGTAAATGCCGTTGTAGGGCTGCCTGTCAGCGATCCGGTGTTGGTGATATGTATCTCAGGAATAGTGCCTGCAAACTGCATGCTACTTTGTGCTGAGTCGATAGTAATAACACCAGGAACTGCAAAAGCAGGATTAATTAATAATCCTTGTGCTGCCGTAGAGGCAACCAGCAGAGAAATCAGCTGGCTGAGTTGTTTTTTTTCCATGATGAGCCGCCACAAAGTTGCGATATGTGTAGTTGCAGGTGCAATGTTATTCGGATTAATCCGATATTGTTGTGGCGAAGAATATACAATTTGTTGCAGAAAACAATAAGGTTTGTTTAATTATTTCATATTGAAATAAGACCCTGTTTTTAATGTTGGTATTAATTTAACTTAAGGTGATGGAGCGGTATGCAAATAAAGGGCAAGGTATTATTCGCTGGCATATTGATTAGCTTATCTTTTTTATTTGCAGGCTGTGTTTCTGTCGATTCCCGGACCGAAGCCGCCCGGATCGCCAGTGCCGCTGGTCTGAACAGTGAAAACATACCGACACGTTCCTTCGTGATAGCGACATGGGGCCGGTTCACACCGCCCGTGAAATCAATGCGTGTTTATATTGAAGGCGATGGATTTGCCTGGAAAAGCCGTACCCAGCCCTCTGATGATCCCACTCCTCATCTGCCTACCGGGTTGAAACTGGCCGCCGCCGATCCGGAGCAGAATGTGCTGTATCTTGCCAGGCCTTGCCAGTTTATCGGCCCCCCGCTGCCAGCAACTTGTCAGGTGAACTGGTGGACCAACGATCGTTTTTCGGCGGTAGTGATTGATGCCATGAATGAGGCGCTGGACGTATTTGTCAGCCGCTACCCAGGGGTGAAACTCGATATGGTGGGGTATTCCGGTGGCGGAAACATCGCGGCGTTGCTCGCTGCTCGCCGCCATGATGTTCAGTCATTACGTACCGTTGCAGGGAATCTCGACGTTGCATGGGTGAATACCTTGCATAATGTTACGCCGATGCCAAATGCCATCAGTGCAATCGATAGTGCTGTTGAATTGCGTACGTTGCCGCAAATTCATTACAGCGGTGATGCAGATAAAACGGTTCCTGTCGATGTTGCAAGGCGTTTCCAGCAGGCTGTCGGGGGAAATTGCGTGCGCGTGGAGGTTGTCAGTGGCATGACGCACAGTTCCGACTGGGCGGCAATTTGGCCGCAATTACTGAAGAATCCGTTTCCTGGGTGCTAATTAAATAGATGAAAAATACAAATATCCAGATGTTTTATTACCGTTGAATATTCACTTGGGCTAGCACGTTGGACAGTGGGAAATTACTGCAAGTAGCCTTGAGAGGTTTGAGGGATGGATCATTTTCCCCAAAAGCAAAAAACCAGCCCTAAGGCTGGTTTTTCTGAATAGTGGTGCCCGGACTCGGAATCGAACCAAGGACACGGGGATTTTCAATCCCCTGCTCTACCGACTGAGCTATCCGGGCAACGGGGCGCATTAAACCTGATCCACCTTCTGCCGTCAACGAAATTTGTTGTTTTCGTTACAGACTGCACACTCTCTCGCCAGTTTGTGGCCATCTCAGGCGAAAAAATGCGTCCAGAGCGCAGAAAGCGGCATTGCTATCAGCAGGGCAGGCAGCATATTCACTACCGCAAACATCTTAATCCCGCAAATGCGCAACCCGGTTGCCAGCAGCAGCAAACCGCCCACGGAGGTAAAATCTGCCATCATCGCCGGAGTGGTCAGTGGCAGGATTAGCGTCGCGCAGGTTGCCAGTGCCAGCTGGATCAGCAGCATCGGCGCACAAATCGCTGCTACGGCTATGCCGAGGGTGGTCGCAAAAATAGTGGCGGTAAAGAAATCCAGAAATGCTTTGGCAATCAATATGCTAGGGTCACCCGTCATCCCTTCCTGCATCGAGCCAAATATCCCCGTGCCGCTGGCGCAAAACAGAATAATTATCGCGACATAGTTTTGAATAAACGACTCATGATTGCCGTGCTTCGCTTTGCCCGGGCGCGTAATCAGGTTCTTCGCTTTACTTACCGCGTTGTTGATCCCTTTTTCCAGATAGCAAAACTCGCCAATCAACGCGCCGAGCAGGGTCGCGAGCACCATCACCGGCAGGTTGGCACATTTAATGACCAGCAGAATACCAATGCCTAACGATGCAAGGCCAAAAATGGAAGGCATTGAAGAGCGAATACGCTCCGGTAACCGCTGGCTTAATACGGCGCCGAGTACGCCGCCCAGTAATACGGCACCCGCATTAATAAAAGGACCGATAACCAAAGTAAGCTCCTGTTATTTAATCATTGATATTGCATTATTATTGCACGGACTCGCTAACAAAGGCTTAGCTTTAGATGATTAAGTGCATAATGATTCCTTCTTGCACCCTAAAATAAAAGGTGACATGATTGCGCGAATTTTCTCCTCTTCTGATACGGAGTCGCCAATGTTGACACTGCTTACCGCTGCGCGAATGCCTGTCCGTATCACGCCATTCTACTCTTGTCTCACCGTGCGGTGAGGGTAACGCTGGCTCACTGCAGGACAACAGTAAAACCAGACGCGTTCTGATTTTACTGATGTCTGGCGGTCGGAGCTGATTCCGATCAGACACATTCGTTGGGCAGGGTATTTACCCTGTCCGGGGCCTTTTCTCCCCTGAAACGGGTATTTGCGCTTATGAAATCAATGAAAATTGCCGTCAGCCGCGAGCTGGTGTCCACCGTGTCTACGCACCGCGAAAAGGTGACGCTGGACAATACCGATTTTACCGACGTGGCGGCAGTCGTCATTACGGTCGCTGAGAGTTGCAGCGGCATCCTTGCGTTACTGAAGCGTACCGGCTTCCAGTTACCGGTGTTTATGTTCTCGCAAGAGCCAACGGATGTTCCTGATGGCGTGACGGCAGTCATCGCCGGTAAAGCGCAGGAGTTTCTGGAGCTGGAAACGGCAGCCTGTCGTTATGAAGAGGATCTGCTGCCGCCGTTTTTTGACACCCTGAGTCAGTATGTAGCGATGGGGAACAGCACGTTTGCCTGCCCTGGGCATCAGCATGGTGCGTTTTTCAAAAAACACCCTGCGGGACGGCAGTTCTATGATTTCTTCGGCGAGAATGTGTTTCGCGCCGATATGTGCAATGCCGATGTAAAGCTCGGCGATCTGTTAATTCACGAAGGTTCTGCCAAGCACGCGCAAAAGTTCGCGGCAAAAGTCTTTAATGCGGATAAAACCTACTTCGTGCTCAACGGAACATCTGCCGCCAATAAGGTGGTGACCAACGCGCTGCTGACCCGTGGCGACCTGGTGCTCTTCGATCGCAATAACCATAAGTCCAACCACCACGGTGCGCTGATCCAGGCCGGTGCTACACCGGTGTATCTTGAAGCGGCGCGTAACCCGTTCGGCTTTATCGGCGGTATTGATGAGCACTGCTTTGACGACGGGTATCTGCGGGAGCTGATCCGCGAGGCGGCGCCGGAAAAGGCTGATGAGGCAAGGCCGTTCCGCCTGGCAATCATTCAGCTTGGTACTTACGATGGCACGATCTACAACGCCCGTCAGGTGATCGATAAGATCGGTCATCTGTGTGACTACATCCTGTTTGACTCCGCCTGGGTGGGTTACGAACAATTTATCCCGATGATGGCGGAAACATCCCCGCTATTGCTGGAACTCAACGAGAACGATCCGGGCATTTTCGTGACCCAGTCTGTGCACAAGCAGCAGGCCGGGTTCTCGCAAACGTCGCAGATCCATAAAAAAGATAACCATATTCGCGGCCAGGCACGTTTCTGCCCGCACAAGCGGCTTAACAACGCGTTTATGCTGCACGCCTCGACCAGCCCGTTTTATCCGTTGTTTGCCGCGCTTGATGTAAACGCCAAAATTCATGAAGGCGAAAGTGGCCGCAGGCTCTGGGCGGAGTGTGTGGAGCTGGGTATTGAAGCGCGTAAGGCGATCATTGCGAACTGCCATATGATCAAACCCTTTATCCCACCAGTGGTGGCAGGGCGTCCGTGGCAGGATCACCCGACATCGACCATCGCCAGCGAGCGTCGTTTCTTCAGTTTTGAGCCAGGCGCGAAATGGCATGGTTTTGAAGGCTATGCCCGCGAGCAATATTTTGTCGATCCCTGCAAACTGCTGCTGACCACTCCGGGTATTGACGCGGAAACCGGTCACTACACTGAGTTTGGCATCCCCGCGACCATCCTCGCGCACTACCTGCGTGAAAATGGCATCGTGCCGGAGAAGTGCGATCTGAACTCGATCCTGTTCCTGCTGACGCCTGCCGAAAGCAGCGAGAAGCTGGCGCAGCTGGTGGCGATGCTGGGGCAGTTTGAGCAGCATATTGAAGATGACACCCCGCTTGCGGACGTGCTGCCGACTATTTATCAGAAATACCCGGTGCGCTATCGCGACTACACATTGCGTCAGCTGTGCCAGGAGATGCACGATCTGTACGTCAGTTTTAACGTGAAAGATCTGCAAAAGGCGATGTTCCGCAAGGAGAGCCTGCCTGCGGTGGTGATGAACCCGCAGGATGCTAACCAGGAGTACATTCGCGGTAATGTCGAGCTGGTGCGCATTCGTGATGCCGAAGGGCGCATTGCGGCTGAAGGGGCGCTGCCGTACCCGCCAGGTGTGCTGTGCGTGGTACCTGGCGAAATCTGGGGTGGGGCGGTGCAGCGTTATTTCCTGGCGCTGGAAGAGGGCGTTAACCTGCTGCCGGGCTTCTCACCGGAGTTGCAGGGCGTTTACAGCGAAAAAGACGCCGACGGAATTAAGCGGTTGTACGGGTATGTGTTGAAGTAGACCCCTCACCCTAACCCTCTCCCCAAAGGGGAGAGGGGATTGCACGGAGCCGTCTTTTCACTCTCGCCCCTTTGGGGAGAGGGCCGGGGTGAGGGGAGTTAAGCCGCACTACGTTTGTACATCCTCCGCGGATGCCCAATTTTCCCGTACAACATTTCCACACTCAAAAATCCCGCCTCCACGCAGTGCTCCAGATAGCGCCGGGTTGTCGTTTTGCTCAATCCCGTCTCGGTCACGACTTCGTCAACCGAAAAAAAGTGGGCTGATTTTTGGTTAAACAGGGCCTGCACCAGCGCCAGCGTGTTCTCTTCAATGCCTTTACTGCCATTATCCTGGCGATAGTTTTTGGCCTGGAGCTGATACAGCGAATCAACGTTCTGCTGATCGACAATCTTCCAGACTCGCTGCTGTTCGGCGAACTGCACAAAGCGCTCAAGCGACTGGCTGAGCCTTTTCCAGGAGACAGGCTTTAGAATGTAATCAAACGCGCCGTTGCGAATGGCCTGGCTGCACGTGTCCATGTCGCTTGCCGCAGTGATGAAAATCACCGAGCAGTTGGCGCGCGTCAGCATCGGGTTGCTGATAAGCGTGATCCCTTTGCCATCGGGCAGATAGTTATCCAGCAGCATCAGCTGCGGTTGTTTGCTTTCGAGCTGCATTTGCGCGTCAGCCAGGGATGATGCAATACCCACCAGACGCAGGCGCGGGTGTTTGCTGATTAGCTCGGCGTGGAGTTGTGCCAGCGCGCTCTCGTCTTCAACAATCAGTACGTCGATAAGTTCATGTTGCATAATCGGTATCTTCCAGTTCCTGTACGGAACGCCGGGCGGCTCCCGTGGCGGGAATAAACAATGAGAAAATTGCGCCACGCGGCATGTTATCGGCAACTTCTATCGAGCCGCCAGCCTGCGTGACATAGCTTTCGATCAGGTACAGGCCAATACCATGATCGCCGCGTGTTTTGGTGGTGATGCCGCGCTCAAAAATCCGCTCGCGGATCTCCGGTGTGATGCCCACACCCTGATCGGCAACTTCAATGATCAGTTCCTGTTCGTTCAGTTTGATCAACACCTCCACCGGTGCGTGTGGCAGCGCAGAACGTTGCGTCGCTTCGATGGCGTTATCCAGCAAATTACCAATGATTGAGATCAGCTCGGCTTCGTGCAGGGGCTGGAACACGGTATCCATCCTACAGGCCGGATCGAAATTCAGCTCGACCCCTTTTTCACGCGCGCGGGCCGTTTTACCCAGCAGCAGGCCGCACAGCGTGGGTGAGCTAAAGCGGGATGAAATAAAGTCCAGCAGCTCCTGAGCGTGTTCCGATTGCGCCTGAATGTAGCCAATGGCTTCTTCATAACGGCCCATATGCAGCAGGCCTGAGAGCGTGGTCATGCGGTTAAGCTGCTCATGGCGCATAATGCGCAGGTTATCGACATAGCGTTTTACCTGGCTGAGCTGGGCGCTCAGGGTGTCTATCTCATTGCGATCGCGGAAGGTGATCACCCATCCCTGAAGGGAATTTTCCAGCATGATGCGGACCCGGCTGGCGATTACGGTGAGATCGTTAAAGCGGCAGATCTCATCGTGGGTGTCTTTCGCCAGCATGGTTTGCGGGGCGAAGAAGGGGACAGGATCGATAACCTGGCTAATCAGCTGGCCGCGCAGTTCACGAGCGGGCTGGCTTAACCCCAGCAGCTTTCTGGCCGCCTGGTTGATCACTTCAATGCGCAGGTCATCATCAATGGCGATCACCCCTTCATAAATGGACTCCATCATCGCTTTTTGCTGGCGCACCAGCAGGCCGATTTCGCGTGGTTCGAGAGAGAAGATCTGCTTCTTTATACTGCGGGTGAAGAACCACGAGAAGATAAACAGGGCGATAAGCAGCAGTACTGCGGCAATCAGAATATTGACGACCTTATTCACGGTAATGGTGTCGAGATAGCTGGTGAGATACCCCACCGAAACAATCCCCACTACCTGGCCGGCATCGTTAAAGATGGGCGCTTTGCTGCGCAGAGAAATGCCCAGCCCGCCTTTGCGAATGGTGGTGGTGCTTTTCCCCTGCAGCACTTCTTCGTTATCGCCGCCGACAAGCGTTGTACCTACCCGGTCAGCAAACACGGAATGGAACAGATGCTGCCCTTTGTTATCGCCAATCACAATAAAACTGGCATCACTGTGGGCGGCTATTTTTTGCATAAAGTCATGGATTGACTTGATATCTTTTTGTTCGACTTCATTACGTAAAGTCGGAATAAGCGCAATTTCTTCTGCTTGTATTTTAGCGCGCGCACTCATTTCCTGATAAAGCTGCCTGCCAACATCGACATAATAATATCCCCCCAGTAAAGTAAATAGCACTGAGAAAAAGGCTACCAGCGAAATAAACAGCTTAATCTGAAACGATACTTTCATAACTATCACGCAGGGTATCAATGAGAAGCGCCAATATATCATCTTTTCTCGCGCCAGCCCCCGGTTTGCCGAAAACTTGTGATCCCTTGCACAGCACGGCCTGTAAAAGATTTATCTGAAAGGTTTCTCGCCCTGAAACGAAATTCATAAATGTTATTTGTTTGTTCAATTTAGAAAAAAAAACCATAAAAACCACGGCAATTAATAAGGCATAAATCACACTAAATAAAAGAAACCATTAAAACCATAGCTGCCATTAAAACTTCGGTTTTAATATGCCATTCCTCACATAAAGTAAGCCTTTGTGACTTTAAGCTGAACGCACAAAATAACCAAGGGGCTTATTATGAGCACAACTGACGATTCTTTCTCTGTTACCCACGACCCGATTGATATTCAGCGGCCATCGCTCAAGGAGCGCTGGTGGCATATTATGGATACCTGGAAAGTCGGGATTATTCCTCTGCCGCTGTTTATCCTGGCGGGCGCGCTGATAGCCATTGACTGTCTGGGTGGAAAACTGCCAAGCGACATCGTGGTGATGGTGGCGACACTGGCGTTCTTCGGCTTTGCCTGCGGTGAATTTGGCAAACGCCTGCCGATTATCGGCAAGCTGGGCGCGGCGGCGATTTGCGCCACCTTTATCCCGTCTGCGCTGGTCTATTATGGTCTGCTGCCGGACGTGGTGGTCGAATCCACAACCAAGTTCTACAAATCTACCAACATTCTCTATCTCTACATCTGCTGCATTATCGTCGGCAGCATCATGAGTATGAACCGTACTGTGCTCATCCAGGGCTTCCTGCGCATCTTCTTCCCGATGCTGTGCGGTGAAATCGTCGGCATGATTGTTGGGATGGGTGTTGGCCTGGCGCTGGGTCTTGAACCCTTCCAGATCTTCTTCTTCATCATTCTGCCAATCATGGCGGGCGGCGTAGGCGAAGGGGCTATTCCACTCTCGATTGGTTATGCCACCTTGCTGCATATGGACCAGGGCGTTGCGCTTGGCCGCGTGCTGCCGATGGTGATGCTCGGTGGTCTGACGGCAATCATTATCTCTGGCTGCCTGAACCAGCTCGGTAAACGCTACCCGCATCTGACCGGTGAAGGCCAGCTGATGCCAAACCGCGCCAATGCCGATACAACCGTGACTCAGCCTGCATTCTCTGGCAAAGCCGATGTCACCACGATTGCGTCTGGCGCACTGCTGGCGGTACTGCTGTACATGCTCGGAATGCTCGGCCACAAGCTGATTGGCCTGCCTGCACCGGTTGGCATGTTGTTTATGGCGGTGCTGGTGAAGCTCTGCAACGGCGCGTCCCCGCGTCTGCTTGAAGGCTCTCAGGTGGTGTACAAATTCTTCCAGACCTCTGTGACCTACCCGATCCTCTTTGCTGTCGGTGTGGCTATCACCCCGTGGCACGAACTGGTGGCTGCGTTCACCATCAGCAACCTGCTGGTGATTGTGAGCACCGTCTCTGCGCTGGTCGCAACCGGCTTCTTCGTCGGTAAAAAGATTGGGATGCACCCGATTGATGTCGCCATCGTCTCTTGCTGCCAGAGCGGCCAGGGCGGTACCGGTGACGTGGCGATCCTGACCGCAGGCAACCGCATGAGCCTGATGCCATTCGCTCAGATTGCTACCCGTATTGGCGGTGCGATTAACGTCTCCGTCTCACTGCTGATTCTGGGCAACTTCCTCGTTTAAGTTTTCAGGAAAGAACAATGAAACTCGCAAGCTTTTTATACCAGGGTAAACGCAGCTACGGCATCGTGCAGGCCGAAGGTGTGATTGATTTAGGTCGCCGTCTGGGTGACCGCTACAGCGACCTTAAAGCGTTGTTGCAGGGGAATGGGCTGGCACAGGCCACCCGTTATCTCAACGATGCTGTGGATGTGCCGATGAGCGCCATCACCTTTTTACCGGTGATTGAGCAGCCGGAAAAAATCCTCTGTGTGGGCATGAATTATGCCGACAAGCGCAAGGAGTTCGACCAGCACAACCCGGCGCCAACGCTGTTTGTCCGCTTCCCGGATTCCCAGACCGGCCACAACGAGCCGGTGCTGAAACCACGCCACTCCAGCGAGTTCGATTATGAAGGCGAGCTGGCGGTGATCATCGGTAAAGGTGGAGAAAACATCAGCCGCGACGATGCCCTGCGCCACGTGGCCGGTTACAGCTGCTACATGGACGGTTCAGCCCGCGACTGGCAGCACACCTGGTTTACCGCCGGGAAGAACTGGCGTCAGACCGGGGCGTTCGGTCCGTGGATGGCCACGGCGGATGAAATCCCGGACCCGCACCAGTTAGCGATCCGCACCTGGCTGAATGGCCGCATGGTGCAGGAAGACAACACCAGCAGCATGATCCACAAGGTCGCGGAACTGATCGAGTACATCAGCACCTTCACCCGACTGAGCCCGGGCGATGTGATCATCACCGGTTCCCCGGGTGGCGTAGGTAAAAAGCGCAACCCACCGCTGTTTATGAAAGAGGGGGATCGCATTGAGGTGGAGATCGAACATATCGGCCATCTGAGTAACGTGATCATGGAAGCGCCAGCAACCACGCTTGCGGCAGCACATTAAGTAAGGCGGCAGTATGCAATCGCAACCCACTATCGATTTTCGTCTGACAGACGTGGCGAAACACCCGGAACGCTTAAGTCAGATCCGTTATTTACTGGCAGACAGCGGTCTTGGCCTGGACAACGACATTACGCTGTTCGTTGAGGCCTGGGCCGGAATGCAGCTGGTGGGTTGCGCAGGCCTTGCCGGTAACGTCATCAAATGTGTGGCGGTAAACGAGCAGCTTCGTGGCGAGAACCTAAGCGCGCGGCTACTGGCAGAAGTGGAGAACGCGGCGCTGGCACGTGGTCACTTTCATCTCTTTCTGTGCACACGTCCGTGCAATAAAGAACGCTTTTCCCGCAGTGGCTTCTGGCCCATTGCCCAGAGCGGTAACAACGCCGTGTTAATGGAGAACACGCCGCAGGGCATTGAACGTTACTGCCGTGCGCTTAGCGCTAAGCGCAAGTGTGGCGAGAAGGTGGGGGCGATTGTGATGAACGCTAACCCGTTCACTCTCGGCCACCGTCATCTGGTGGAGCAGGCCGCGCAGCAGTGCGATGTATTGCATCTGATTGTGGTGCGTGAAGACGCGTCTTTCTTCCCGTTCAGCGCACGTCTGGAGATGGTGCGTGCAGGTGTGGCGCATCTGACAAACGTGATTGTGCATGAAGGCTCGCAGTACATCATCTCTCGCGCGACTTTCCCGGCCTATTTCCTGAAAGATACCGGCAAAGTGCAGCAGGCGTGGAGTGAAATCGATGTGTTGATCTTCCGGGATCACATTGCACCTGCCCTGGGGATCACCCACCGGTTTATCGGTTCAGAGCCGTTTTGCGATATCACCCGTCAGTACAACCAGACGCTACACGCGCTGCTTTCTTCCCGCATCGAGGTGGTGGAAATGCCGCGCATAAAAGCTACCGGCAACGCCATTTCCGCCTCAGAAGTACGCCGTTTACTCAAGACACAGCAGTTTACCCGGATCCGGGAGATTGTCCCGGAATCCACTTTCGCGCATCTCGAAGCGCACTACAGTGCGCGCGCGGAAGTCGCATAACTCTCAGGAATTTATCATGAAAATTGTAAGGGAGGCGCTGGCCGGAACGCAGGAGTCCAGCGACCTGATGGTGAAAATCGCTCCCGCTCACGGTGAGCTGGAGATTGTCATTCACAGTGAAGTGATCAAGCAGTTTGGCGAACAGATCCGCCAGGTCGTTGATGAGACATTACGCGCGATGAACGTACAGCAGGGATTGATCATTGTTGAAGATAAAGGGGCGCTGGATTGTGTGATCCGCGCCCGTCTGCAAAGCGCGATTATGCGCGCCGCAGAAGAACAGACCATCAACTGGGGGGCGCTGAAATGAGCAAACTCCGTCGCAGTATGCTGTTCCTGCCGGGGGCGAATGCCGCCATGCTCTCAACGGCGTTTATCTACCGTCCTGACTCCATCATGTTCGACCTTGAAGATGCGGTGGCGCTACGCGAGAAAGACACCGCGCGCCTGCTGGTCTTCCACGCGCTACAACACCCGATGTATCAGGATATCGAAACCGTGGTGCGTATTAACCCACTGAGCACGCCGTTTGGCTTGCTGGATCTGGAAGCCGCCGTGCATGCCGGTGTGGACGTGATCCGTCTGCCGAAAACCGATACGCCTGACGATATTGCTGAACTGGAAGGCCACCTGGAGCGCATCGAGCGCGAATGCGGGCGTGAAGTGGGATCAACCCGTGTGATGGCGGCCATTGAATCGGCTATTGGCGTCATTAACGCCGTGGCTATTGCCCGCAGCTCCCCGCGTTTAATCGGTATCGCGCTGGCGGCCTTTGACTACGTGATGGACATGCAAACCGAGCGCGGCGACGGCACCGAGCTGTTCTACGCCCGTTGTGCCGTGCTGCACGCGGCGCGTGCCGCCGGTATCGACGCCTTTGACGTGGTGTGGTCAGACGTAAACGACGAAGCCGGGTTCCTGCGTGAAGTGGAACTGATCCGCAAGATGGGTTTCAACGGCAAATCGCTGATTAACCCGCGCCAGATTGACCTGCTGCACAACGCCTATGCGCCAACCCAGCAGGAAGTGGATCACGCCAGACGGGTGATCGAAGCAGCAGAAGAGGGCGAACGTAACGGCCTTGGCGTGGTATCGCTCAACGGCAAAATGGTCGATGCCCCGATTATTAACCACGCGCAGATGGTGCTGGAACGCGCGGCGGCCTCCGGCGTGCGTCGTTAAGGATTACAAAATGAATCAGACAGAACTTCTCCATGTGAATTTTCCCCATCTGCGGGCGTTAGCCCCTTTCGATACCGCCCACAGCGCGACGCCGTGGCTGAACAGCCCGGAAGAGAAGCATACCCGTAAGCTGTGCGCATCCGTTGAAGAGGCGGTGTTACGCAGCGGCTTGCAGGACGGCATGACCATTTCGTTTCACCATGCGTTTCGCGAAGGCGATCGGGTGATCAACACCGTGGTGGCCCTGCTGGCGAAGATGGGCTTCAAAAACCTGACCCTGGCCTCCAGCTCGCTGATGACCTGTAATGATGCGCTGATTGAACATATCCAAAGCGGCGTGATCAGCCGTATTTACACCTCCGGGATGCGCGGCAAGCTGGCAGATGCCATCTCTCACGGGCTGATGGACGAGCCGGTGCAAATCCACTCCCACGGCGGGCGCGTCAAATTATTGCAGGACGGGGAGCTGAATATCGACGTTGCGTTCCTCGGCGTCCCGTGCAGCGATGAATTTGGTAACGCCAACGGCACGCACGGGAAATCGAGCTGCGGTTCGCTGGGTTACGCCATGGTGGACGCCCACTTTGCCCGCAAGGTGGTGCTGTTGGCCGAAGAGCTGGTGCCATTCCCTAATATGCCCGCCAGCCTGGTGCAGGATCAGGTGGACTACATCGTGCAGGTCGAGAGCGTGGGTGACCCGGCCAAAATCAGCGTTGGCGCTGCGCGCGTGACCAGCAATCCACGCGAGCTGATGATTGCCCGTTACGCGGCGGATGTGATTGAACACTCCGGCTATTTCAAACCAGGTTTCTCCATGCAGACCGGTTCCGGCGCGGCGGCCACTGCCTGCACGCGCTTTATGGAAGAAAAGATGGAGCGTAGCGGCGTGAAAGCACGCTTTGCGCTCGGCGGCATCACCGGCAGCCTGGTGGATCTGCACGAAAAAGGGCTTATCGAAAAGCTGCTTGATACCCAGTGTTTTGACGGGCAGGCGGCGGCATCGCTGGCGCGCAACCCGAATCACGTTGAGATTTCCACCAATGTTTACGCCAACCCTGGCAGCAAAGCCGCATGTTGCGACCAGCTTGACGTTGTCATCCTTAGTGCTCTGGAAATTGACGTCGATTTTAACGTGAACGTGATCACCGGCTCTGACGGGGTAATGCGCGGAGCATCTGGCGGACACTGCGATGTTGCCGCGGCGGCGAACCTGACGATTGTGGTAGCACCGCTGTTACGTAGCCGCATTCCGACGGTGGTGAAGCGCGTGACCACTCGTCTGACGCCGGGGGAGAGCATCGATGTGTTAGTCACTGACCACGGTATTGCGGTCAACCCGGCGCGCCCGGAGATCCGCGAGCGCCTGCTTGAGGCCGGGCTGAAAATCGTCGATATCAATGCGCTGTACGAGCGGGCTATTTCGCTCACGGGCGTGCCAAAAGCGATTGAATTTACCGACAAAATTGTGGGTGTGATCCGCTACCGAGACGGCAGTGTGATCGACACCGTCAGACAGGTGAAGGAGTCATCATGACAACAGCGACACCCGTGCAGGCGGGTGTCAGCCTGGAAGCGTTGCTGGCGGCGAAAGAGCACCGCGCAGCACGCCAGGCTGACTGGCTTGCGCATTATCAACAACCGGTGATTTCTCTTACCCTGGTCACACCGGGTGAAATCAAAGACAGCCTGCGTTATCGCAATACGATGGGCGTGGCGTTACAGATGTGCGATCAACTGCTGTGGGAGAACCGCTGGCAGGTGCTCGACCGTCAGGTTTTGTGGCTGCCGACAGGGCCAGAGGCACTGTGGTGTGTAGCCCATCAGGCGGCGGAAATGAAAGCCCACTGTGCAGAGCTGGAACAGACGCATCCGCTCGGCAGGCTCTGGGATCTGGATGTGATTTGCCCCCAAAACGGCCATGTTGGCCGGGTATCGTTAGGTGCGAACCTGCGTCGCTGCCTGATTTGTGACGAGCCCGCCCACGCCTGTTCCCGTTCGCGAAATCATCCTGTTGAACAGGTGACGGCTCGCGTGGAGAAGATGATTGATGACTGGTTTGCTCGCGACTAAACCGCGCCTGTGGGATGTGCCCGGGCTGGCGGAAGAGGCGCTCTGGCAGGAGCTGGAGCTGACGCCCAAACCGGGGCTGGTGGATAAGCTCAATAACGGTTCCCATCGTGATATGGACCACGCCCTGTTTGCCCGCAGCATTGCGGCCATTACGCCGTGGTTTACGCGCTTTGCCGCGCTGGGCGATGCCCATGCAGATAAACCTGTGGCAGAACAGCTGCGCCTTATCCGCCCGATGGGCATGGCCTGCGAACAGGCGATGTATACCGCAACGGGTGGAGTGAACACCCACAAAGGCGGGATTTTTGCCCTCGGCCTGCTCTGTTTTGCTTCCGGACGGGTGAAAAATGTGAGCGCACAGAGCCTGTGCTGTGAGGTGAGTAACATCTGTTGTGGGCTGGTGGCGCGCGAGCTGACAGAGCGCAGTGGGCAGGCGACGGCGGGCGAGCGGCAGTTTAAGCTGTATGGCTTAACCGGCGCGCGCGGTGAGGCCGAAAGCGGTTTTTCAACGGTACGCGACGCACTGGCGAAGTGGCGCGGGCGTTCGCTTCATGAGTTGCTGCTAGGCCTGATGGCGATAAATCAGGACAGTAACCTGGTATCGCGCGGCGGTATCGACGGGCTGCGCTACGTGCAGGGCTACGCGCGGGAATTAATCACCAACGGCTGGGATCGTGACGCGCTGCTTAAAATGGATAACGCGTTGATTGAACGGAACCTGAGCCCGGGAGGCAGTGCGGATTTGCTGTCTGTGGGGTGGGTGCTTTCTGCAATAAAATAGCCGGGTGGCACTAACGCTTACCCGGCCTATTCTCTGTGTTTTTGTAGGCCCGGTGAGGCGAAGCCGCCACCGGGCACCACAATTAATGCGCAATCGGCTGCGCACCGTTTGGCACGCGAACATGCTTGTACTTGAACAGCGCGATAAACGCGAAGAACAGTACCAGCGAGTATGCGGCGAAGATGAGCCACACTGGCTGCCAGTTAGTGATACCGTTGGTGGTGTACATCTCAACCACTTTACCGCTCACCACACCGCCCAGAATACAGCCGAAGCCGTTGGTCATCATCAGGAACATACCCTGTGCACTGGCGCGGATTTCAGGCTTCACTTCTTTTTCCACAAACACGGAACCTGAAATGTTGAAGAAGTCGAAGGCGCAGCCGTAAACAATCATCGACAGAACCAGCAGCACGGTGCCGAACGGGCTTGGGTCGCCGTAAGCGAACAGGCCGAAGCGCAACATCCAGGCCGCGATACTGATAAGCATCACGTTCTTGATACCGTAGCGGCTCAGGAAGAACGGGATGGTCAGGATGAACAGCGTCTCAGAGATCTGAGAGATAGACATCATCACCGACGCGTGTTCAACGATAAAGCTACCGGAGAACAGCGGGTTGTTATCGAAGCTGTGCAGGAAGGTGTTGCCGAACATATTGGTGATTTGCAGTTCCGCACCCAGCAGCATGGAGAAGATAAAGAAAATCGCCATGCGTTTGTTTTTGAACAGCGCAAATGCATCCAGGCCTAGCATGGTGCTCCAGCTCTGGTTTTTCTGCTGGTTAGACACCGGAATGTGCGGCAGGGTGAGGGTGAAGATCGCCAGCACAACAGACAGCGCAGCACCGATATAGAGCTGCATATGGCTCAGTTCGAAGCCCGCGAAGCTCACGCCCCACATCGCCATGATAAAACCGATAGTGCCCCAGATACGGATTGGCGGGAAGTCAGTCACGATATCCATACCGTTTGATTTCAGGCGGTAGTAGGAGATGGTGTTGATAAGGCCAAGCGTTGGCATATAGGCCAGCGAGTTAAGCAGGATCACCATGAACATCGCGCCAGGCGTGGTGACTTCGGCTGCCATAAACAGCGTCCCCGCACCCACCAGATGACAAAGCATGTACAGCCATTTTGCGCTTAACCATTTGTCCGCCACGATACCCAGCAGCGTTGGCATGAAGACAGCCGCAATACCGAGCGAGCTGTATACGGCACCGATAGACGCACCATCGAACTTGAGCGTCACAAACATATAGGAGCCGAGTGTAGTCAGCCAGCTACCCCACAGGCAGAACTGCAGAAACGACAAGATTTTAAGCTGCAGCTTAAGGTTCATGTTACTTTCCTCACAAGTGAGCGGGAGATATGTTGTTATTGAAACATTCAGGGTTGGTATTTGATGCAATTCTATCAGCAGGCAACGATATGTTTTGTTACCTCCCGCAAAAAAATGCAATCCACATTAATTTGCAGTTTGGATTGTGATGCAAATAACATTTTCGTATGGGTGGGTTCTTTTTACCCTCTCCCCTTGGGGGAGAGGGTAGGGTGAGGGGACTAACGGCGGCGGTAGTTCTTCTGCGCCGTATTCACCTTGTACAGATAACGACGGGATTCCGCCGACGGGTGGCGGGAGGTCAGCGTCGAATAGACATCGCCCGGTGCCATGCTGTTGATGATGTTCGCCGCCTGCACTTTGTCACTGGAGAAGACGCGCAGTACGCTGCCCGCACCGCCGTTATACGCGGTGATCACCGCATAGCGACGTGAGGTTGGGTTATCAATTCCGCCCAGATAGACATTGTTCAGCATCGCCAGATACGCCGTGCCGGTATCAATGTTGCTTTGCGGATCGAACAGGTAGCTACGGCTTGGCGTACCCGATTTTCCTTGTGAACGGAAAACATCTTTCCCGGCGCTGTGCTGGACAACCTGCATCAGGCCTAATGCATCAGAACGGCTCACGGCGTATGGGTTAAAGGAGGATTCGGTCTGCATAATCGCCAGAATCAGCGACTCATCCACGCCGTATTTCCGCGACGCTTGACGCACCATGCCCACGTATTTATGTGCACGTTTATCAAGGTGGTTTGGCACCAGATTGATGGTCACGCTGTAAATAATGCGCAGCCCGTTAGTCCGGCTTTTCAGACGCGTTTGCAGCAGGTAGTCGGCGAATTTTGTGGCGCGACCTTCCCAGCGAATCGCCTGACCGGTCTGATCGACAACCTGACCGTACAGGAACGGTTCTTTGGAGATAGTAATGTCGTCAGCATCGGAGTAGAGGTCGATAGAGCCCGGATCATCGCCCATCAGCAGGGTCTTGATAATAGCCTGGCGTAAGCGTGCGGCAGGTTCAGTGCCCGCGATAGTTTCGACCGTGATCGTACCCTCATCAAAATTGATGTGGCTACGGGTCTGGTAAGCGTCGGTGTACTTAACGTAGTCCTTAGGGCCAGCGATAAGAACTTCGTTAAATCCCCAAATATTTTCGATGTTATGGGCAAATTGCCCCATCAAAATGTCAAAACCGTTGGTGTCCTTTACCCAGGCTTCGTTGTAATCATCGCCTTTTTTAGATGAACAAGACACAAGCAACGGCGCAATAAGAGCTAGCGCTAAAAATTTTTTCATCATTCCGGGAGTGCGTGTTGTGTTTGCTTAGTCGTTGCTTTTGCCGGGTGGCGCTGCGCTTACCCGGCCTACAAAACCGTAGGCCCGCGCAAGCAAAGCGCCGCCGGGCACCAGCCCGCAGAATATTATTTTTCCGGTGGCGTATAGCCTTCGATGTGTACGTCTTTACCTTCGAACAGGAAGTTCACCATTTCCTGTTCCAGCAGCTTGCGGTGTTCCGGGTTCATCATGCTGAGTTTTTTCTCGTTAATCAGCATGGTCTGCTTCTTCTGCCATTGTCCCCAGGCTTCTTTGGAGATCTCGTTATAGATGCGCTTGCCTAATTCGCCTGGATAGAGCTGAAAGTCTTGTCCTTCAGCGTCGCGCTGTAAAAAAGTGCAAAAAATGGTTCTGGCCATACTCATTCCTCTTTATCTTGCCAATGCTAAACCATTGCACCGGCACGTAATTGCTGTAACAGACGCTCTACGGGAGCCGCGAGCCCGACTGATGGCGGTTGCGCTAAGTTATACCAGAGAGCCGGGCCTTCATCCATGCACGCGGCAAATGAGGACACGGGAAGCCACATTGGCACAATATCCAGATGGAAATGGCTAAAGGTGTGGCGAAACGCGGTCTGTTGCGTGAGGTTATCGGCAGCAATCCCACGCTGCTTAAGCCATTCCCGCAGCGATGCTTCATCTTCAAATTGTGGGAAGCAGTATAGACCACCCCACAGGCCGCTTGGCGGGCGCTGGGCGAGGAATACGTCATCACCCTGCTGCATCAGCAACATGTAGCCAGTGCGCTCCGGAATCGTCTGTTTCGGTTTTTTGCCCGGG
Organism: Enterobacter sp. Tr-810; assembly: GCF_011752765.1. NCBI lineage: Bacteria > Pseudomonadati > Pseudomonadota > Gammaproteobacteria > Enterobacterales > Enterobacteriaceae > Enterobacter > Enterobacter sp. Tr-810. Next base: position 48,753 of record NZ_VWWW01000004.1, read on the forward strand.
TACTGTGCCCAGCTGTTGTTGGCATACGCCACGCAAATATTATTCACCGGGCAGAGTTCGCACTTAGGTCGGGAACGGGTACAGACCATCGCGCCCAGATCCATCATTGCCTGATTAAAACGTTCCACACCTTTCGCCGGGGTAACCTCTTCGCTGATTTCCCACAGACGTTTCTCAACCTCTTTCTTGCCTGGCCAGCCGCCCACGGCATAACACCGTGCGAGCACGCGCTTGACGTTACCGTCGAGGATTGGGAAATGTTTGCCTAATGACAAAGAGAGGATCGCGCCAGCGGTTGAGCGCCCAACACCGGGTAAGTCTGCAACTTCTTCAAAGGTTTCAGGGAATTTGCCCTGATGGCGGGTGGCAACCTGCTGTGCGGCTTTGTGCAGGTTACGCGCACGGGCGTAATAGCCAAGCCCCGTCCACAGGTGCAGCACCTCGTCCAGCGGAGCATTCGCCAGATCGGTCACCGTCGGGAAGCGTGCCATAAAACGCTCAAAGTAAGGAATAACCGTAGCGACCTGCGTTTGTTGCAACATCACTTCGGAGAGCCATACTTTGTAAGGCGTTTTTTCAATTTGCCAGGGCAGGGTTTTACGCCCGTATTTGTCGTACCAGTCCAGCACCTGGGCTGAAAATTGAGAGGCTTGCATGGTTATCGATTCACATAATCAGGGACGCAGATTGCAGCACAGCGTCAATCTGCTGTAAACCGGATCTTTCCCATGCTTGCATAGAAGCCTTAACTTTGGATAATGCCCGTTTCCCGAACATTCTCACAAGCAGACAACTCTTTTATGAAAAACGACGTCATTTCACCGGAATTTGATGAAAACGGCCGCCCGCTGCGCCGTATTCGCAGCTTTGTCCGCCGTCAGGGCCGCCTGACCAAAGGGCAGCAACATGCGCTGGACAACTACTGGCCGGTGATGGGCGTTGAGTTCAGTGAACAGCCTGTTGATTTCGCCGAACTGTTTGGCCGCGAAACGCCGGTTACGCTTGAGATTGGTTTTGGCATGGGCACGTCGCTTGTGACCATGGCTAAAGCGCGCCCGGAGCAGAACTTCCTCGGTATTGAGGTTCACTCGCCGGGCGTGGGTGCATGTCTGGCGACTGCCCATGAAGAGGGCGTAGAAAACCTGCGCGTGATGTGTCACGACGCGGTTGAAGTGCTGCACAAAATGATTCCTGACAATTCTTTGAACATGGTTCAGCTCTTTTTCCCTGACCCGTGGCACAAAGCACGTCATAATAAACGCCGTATCGTTCAGGCGCAGTTTGCTGAGCTTGTAAAAAGCAAACTTAAACTGGGCGGCGTCTTCCACATGGCGACCGACTGGGAACCTTATGCGGAACATATGCTGGAAGTGATGTCGTCTCTGGACGGGTATAAAAACCAGTCTGAGAGCAACGACTATGTACCGCGCCCGGACTCACGTCCGGTGACGAAATTTGAACAGCGTGGCCATCGTCTTGGTCACGGTGTATGGGACTTAATGTTCGAGAGGGTGAAATAATGGCAAAGAACCGTAGCCGTCGTCTGCGTAAAAAAATGCACATCGAGGAATTCCAGGAAGTCGGTTTCTCTATTGCATGGCGTTTCCCGGAAGGTACCAGCGTAGAGCAAATTGATCAGGATGTTGATGCCTTCATCAGCGACGTGATTGAGCCAAACAAGCTGGCGTTTGACGGCAGTGGCTACCTGGCATGGGAAGGCCTGATTTGCCTGCAAGAAGTGGGTAAATGTACTGAAGAACATCAGGCAGCAGTACGTAAATGGCTTGAAGACCGCAAATTTGAAGACGTGCGCATCAGCGAACTTTTCGATATTTGGTGGGACTAAGTAAGCATCAAGGGGCCAGCATTAGCTGGCCCATTTTGTCTGAGGGAGTTTTTATGATGCGCAAAACGTTGCTGGCTGTTGCTTTAATGGCAACCGGATTCACCGCCCATGCGGAGTACAAATGTGGCGTGACGCCGCGCGACGATGTGGTATTAAGCCCGCAAACCGTGCAGGTTAAAGGCGAAAACGGCAATCTGGTGATTACGCCGGATGGCAACGTAACGTTTAACGGCAAACAGTACAACCTGAGCGCCGCGCAGCGCGAGCAGGCAAAAGATTATCAGGCAGATTTGCGTACCGCACTGCCGTGGATTGATGAAGGTGCGCTGACACGCGTGGAAAAGAGCCGTGTCGCACTGGATAAAATCATCACCAAAGAGGTGGGTGAGAGCAGCAATATGCGTACTCGCCTCACCAAGCTGGACAAACAGCTGAAAGAGCAGATGAACCGTATTATTGAGCATCGCACCGATGGCCTGACGTTCCACTATAAGGCGATTGACCAGGTCCGTGCCGACGGCCAGCAACTGGTGAATCAGGCGATGGGCGGTATCTTGCAGGACAGCATCAACGAAATGGGCGCCAAAGCCGTGCTGAAAGGCGGCGGAAACCCATTGCAGGGCGTTTTAGGTAGCCTGGGCGGCCTTCAGACCTCGATTCAGAACGAATGGAAGAATCAGGAAGATGATTTCCAGCAGTTCGGTAAAGACGTGTGTAAGCGCGTAGTGTCGCTGGAGGACAGCCGTAAGGCGCTGGTGGGGACGCTGAAGTAACGCTTCTGCGCGCTGGGCCCCTCACCCTAACCCTCTCCCCAAAGGGGCGAGGGGATGGTTTGCTCCCTCTCCCTTTCAGGGAGAGGGCCGGGGTGAGGGTAGAAGTGCTTGCAGTGTCTCAAGGATATTTTCTAACACGCCCTCTTCGTTATCCCAGAGCTCGTTGTTCCAGAATCGAATGACACGCCAGCCTTGTTGATTTAACCAGATCGTCCTTTGCCAATCATATCCCTGCTTTTCATCATGTTGCCCACCATCCAGCTCGATTGCCAGACGTGCTTCGCAACAGGCAAAATCCAGAATGTAATGACCCACAGGGTGTTGCCGACGGAATTTATAGTGAGAGAAGCGACGGCTACGTAATAAATACCAGAGCCGTTTTTCTTCCATTGTGAGCTCGTGTCTGAGCTGTTTTGCATAAGAACGAATATTGTCCATCCCCACACTCTGCCAGCCTTTCTCTCAGCTGGCAGAACGGGATGCAAAATCCGGAATCAGCGTTCAGGATCTTCGGCGAGGAACAGCTCAAGAAGGGAGTTTAAGAACAGTTTTCCATGCTCAGTTATCTGCCAGAAATCATCACACTCGGTGAGATACTTCTGTGCCAGCGCTTCGTCAATCTGCGGGCGTATAACCGACTCCGGCAACCCGGTATACAGCGTAAACTCCGCACGCGGGGCGGCTTCCAGCAGGCGGAAGCGGTTCATGAAGAACTCGAACGGTTTATCAGCAGCCTCAACATCGTGACTGCGTTCCAGATAACGTCCTTCCATAAACCCGCGTGGATGACGCGTCTTGGCGGTACGCAGAATGCGCCCGTCCGGGAAGGTCACTTTACCGTGTGCACCGCAGCCAATACCCAGATAATCACCAAATCGCCAGTAGTTCAGGTTGTGCTGACACTGGTAACCTGGCTTCGCATAGGCGGAGGTTTCGTACTGCTGATAGCCAGCGGCGGTCAGAAGCTGATGCCCCTGCTCAAAGATATCCCACAGCGCGTCGTCATCCGGTAGCACCGGTGGGCGGGAGCCAAACAGCGTGTTCGGTTCAATGGTCAACTGATACCAGGAGAGATGCGGCGGGTTCAGCGCAATGGCCTGGCGCAGGTCGTCCAGCGCCTCTTCCAGGGACTGATCCGGCAGGCCGTGCATTAAATCGAGGTTAAAACTGCGAAGACCCAGGCCTGTTGCCAGGTGTGCCGCGCGTTTTGCCTCTTCCGGGCCGTGAATACGTCCCAGACGTTTTAATTTTGGCTCGCTAAAACTCTGCACGCCGATGGAAATACGGTTCACACCCGCACGCTGATACTCGACAAAACGGTCAGCTTCAACGGTTCCGGGGTTGGCTTCCATCGTAATTTCAGCATCCGCCGCCAGATTGAGGCGCGCTCGCACGCCATCCAGCAGCGTTTGCATTGCCGGGCCTGACAGCAGGCTCGGCGTACCGCCACCAATAAAAATGGTCTTAACTTCACGTCCCTGTGCGTAAGGCACGTCGGCATCCAGGTCAGCCAGCAGATGCGCAACGTAATCGTCATGCGGTACTTCGCCTTTCAGCGCATGAGAGTTGAAATCGCAGTACGGGCATTTCTGCACGCACCACGGGATATGAATATAAAGACTCAGAGGTGGCAAATTAGCCATTACGTAATGCTTCCAGTAACAGTTTCAGTGCGCGTCCACGGTGAGAAATCGCACTTTTCTCTTCGCGGGTCAGTTCCGCAGCGGTTTTGCCCTCGGTCGGGACAAAGAAAATCGGGTCATAGCCAAAGCCGCCGTTGCCTGCCGCTTCGCGGGTAATCACACCCGGCCAGCTGCCGTGGCAGACGATTGGCGTAGGGTCTTCCGCATGGCGCATATACACCAGCACGCAGTGGAACTGTGCCTGGCGCTTTTCGTCAGGAACATCTTTCAGGGCGACAAGCAGCTTTTCCAGATTCTGCTGGTCAGTGGCATCAACGCCTGAATAACGCGCGGAATAGATCCCCGGCGCACCACCCAGAAAATCAACAGCCAGGCCGGAGTCATCGGCAATGGCGGGCAGGCCGGTCACCTGTGCCGCGTGGCGCGCTTTCAGGATCGCGTTTTCAATAAATGTCAGGCCTGTCTCTTCAGCGGACTCTACGCCCAGTTCTGTCTGTGCAACGACATCCAGACCAAAATCATTCAACAGCGAGGCCAGCTCGCGCACTTTACCGGCGTTACCGGTAGCGAGAACAACTTTCTGCATCGTTTATTCCTGTTCTTTCAGAGCCGCGACTTCCGTCGGGATGGATTGCGGATCGAGGATTTTTACCTGTTTATGACGCCCAAGTTCACCCTTTTCAATGATGACCTGGCTTTTAGCAACGCGAAACTGTTTAGCCAGATATTTGGTCAGATGCGCATTCGCCTGGCCATCAACGGGTGGGGCGGTGATGGCGACTTTTAATTCGTCGCCATGCAGTCCAACAATACTATCGCGGCTGGCTTTCGGTTGAATATACAACCGTAAAACCAGCCCATCGGCGCAGGTGCTTACTGCACTCATAACGCCATCCACAGCCCCGGCAGCAGCATGTTGCCCGTAGCCTGTAGCAGCTCGGTGATACCCATGTTGATGACGTACAACAGCAACACCAGAATCATCGGTGAAAAGTCGATGCCGCCCATCGAAGGCAACAGACTGCGGATCGGGCGCAGCAGCGGCTCGGCAAGCTGAATCAGGGCATATTCCACCGGACTACGGCCCTGGCTTACCCAGCTCATGATTGCCATCACCAGCAAGACCCAGAAGATTAACAACCCGATGGTTTTGACCAGAATCAGAACGGCGGCGATCCAGATAATCGGCTGGAACGTCACCACCATAAACAGCACGATGGCCTTAATGACGCTGAGTATAAAAGCGACCAGTAAAGAGGCACTGTCAATTGGGCCCATCGCCGGGATCACACGGCGCAGCGGCCCCACTACAGGTTGCGTGATTTTCACAACAAACTGCGAGAAGGGATTATAAAAATCACAACGCGCCCACTGCATCCAGACGCGCAGTAAAAGCGCCATCGTATACAGTTCAATCACCGTTGAGAGCAGGAAAGTCAACGTCTTCATGGCGTTCCTCAGGTTTCCTTATTTTTGGGGGTAATCGCGCGCACCGAAAATAGCTGTGCCAATGCGCACCATAGTGCTGCCTGCCGCAATTGCGGCTTCCATATCGTCCGACATGCCCAGAGAAAGCGTATCTACCGTGGAGTAGCGCGCTTTAAGCGCCTCAAATGCTACAGCCATTTGCTGTGCCACGGCAAACTGCCTTTCGTAACTTGACTCAGGCGCCGGGATGGCCATTAATCCGCGCAGGGTTAACCCGGGCAGCGCGGCCACCTCTGCCGCCAACGTATCCAGCTCGTTTAGCGCGATGCCTGACTTGCTGTTTTCGTCACTGATATTGATTTGAATCAGCACGTTAAGTGGCGCAAGCCCGGCCGGACGTTGCTCGTTGAGACGGGTCGCAATCCGCAGGCGGTCAAGGGTATGACACCAGTCAAAGTGCTCTGCAACCAGACGGCTTTTGTTCGACTGCAACGGGCCAATAAAGTGCCATTGCAGGTCGCTATTTCCCAATTCCTGGAAATAGTGAATTTTGTCCACGCCCTCCTGCACGTAGTTTTCACCAAACGCGCGATGGCCAGCGGCAATCGCTTCTGCGATGGCGCTCGCAGGCTTGGTTTTGCTCACTGCAAGTAAAGTAACTTCTTCTGGAGCACGGCCGCAACGCGTTGCAGCGGCTGAGATTTTGTCCCGGACCTGTGCCAGGTTATGCGCAATGTCGTTCATTTTCCAAGGAGAGTCGTGTGGTGATGGAAGAAATGGTGGCCCTTAGTGTAAAGCATAACGTGTCGGATCTACACCTGTGCAGTGATTCACCGCCACGCTGGCGCAGGGCTGGTACGCTTGAACCTGCGCCATTCCCGCCGCCGGATATTACTCAGCTATTAAAAACATGGCTTAACGACGAACAACAGGGGACCTGGTGGGCAAACGGGCAGGTCGATTTTGCCGTGACGCTCGCCAGCCAGCAGCGTTTACGCGGCAGCGCATTCAGCCACATTAACGGTACCTCACTCACGCTCAGACTCTTGCCAGCAAACTGCCCGCAGCTTTCGGCGCTGGGGGCGCCGCGTACGCTTCCGGTACTGCTGGACAACGACAGCGGTCTGATTCTGGTGACGGGGGCAACCGGAAGTGGCAAATCCACTACGCTTGCGGCAATGGTGGATCATCTTAACCGCCACTACGATAAACACATTTTGACGCTGGAAGACCCGGTTGAGTTTATTTATCAAAGCGATCGCTGTCTTATCCATCAGCGGGAGATAGGCCAGCACTGCCCTTCATTTGCAGAGGCGCTTCGCGCTGCATTACGTGAAGATCCTGACGTGATTTTATTAGGTGAGCTTCGCGATAGCGAAACGATCAGGCTGGCCCTTACGGCGGCGGAAACTGGCCATCTGGTGCTGGCAACGCTGCATACGCGTGGGGCTGCGCAGGCAATAGAGCGCCTGGTCGATACCTTTCCGGCACAGGAAAAAGACCCGGTGCGTAATCAGCTGGCGGGTAGTCTGCGCGCAGTGCTGGCGCAAAAGCTTTGTCGGGACGTCCAGGGAGGACGCGTGGCGCTGTACGAACTGCTGGTGAATACCTCAGCGGCAGCAAACCTTATCCGCGAGGGCAAAACCTGGCAGTTGCCCGGTATTATCCAGACCGGGCAACAGGCAGGGATGCAAAATTTTGACCAAAGCTTTGCTGAACGCAGAGCGCAGGGGCGGCTTCACGAAAGGTCAGTCGTTGCGTCTGGTTGACCTTGTTTCCATCCGTGCGAGCGGTAGAATCGACTCTCTACCTTTTGAGCAAACGAAACCATGTCATCACAACCAAATCAAAGCCTGATTGACGGTATACGCTGTCTGCAATACCTGGTGTCCAGCGATCGTGCGATTGGGTGTCGCGAGCTGGCGCGTCTGATGGGAATTAACACCACTCGCGCTAACCGCCTGCTGATGACAATGGCCTCGATTGGCCTGACGATGCAGGACGAACACCGCCGCTATCTGCCCGGGCCGGGTATCCATGCCCTGGCGGCGCAGTCCATTCGTGGCTCAGCGCTTTTTTCCCGTGCCCTGCCCATACTGGAGCGTTACGCGCCTCGCGATATTGTCGTCGCGCTCGGCGTGCTGTGGGAGGATCAGATTATCTATATCTGGCACTCGGTGCCTGGCAGCCAAACGACACAGGCGCTGGCCGGTTATCGGATGCTTCCGGCCTGGCAGTCCGTCATTGGCATGGCATTGCTGGCAGAAGAGAGCGACGAACAGCTGAAATTACGCTTCACCGACGAGCAGTGGCGCAACCTGGCGCCCCACGTTGAGCAACAGCGTAAAACTGGCCGCGTTATCTGGCATCACGATGATGGGGAAGTGTCGATGGCGATTCCGGTTGGTGCGCATCATGCTGCGCTGGCATTTGCCGGGATGTGGGGTGTCGGGAAAGAGGTGGTGGAAGCACGTCTTCAGGCGCTACAGGAACTCAACGCTAAGCTGCTGGAAATGCCCGATTTTACGGGCAATTCAGAAGAAGCTCAGTAGCCCTGTTCGAAATAGCTTTCGAGGATCACTACGGCAGAGGCTGAGTCCACGCTGCCTTTGTTGAGCGCCCTGAAACCGCCGTGCTCAAACAGGCCTGCGCGGGCTTCGACGGTGCTCAGGCGTTCGTCGTGCAGCTTTACCGATACCCCAAAGCGGCCGTGGATTTTGTTGGCGAACTTACGTGCGCGCGCGGTGAGCGGCTGTTCGGTGCCATCCATATTCAGCGGTAGCCCAACGATAACGTCATCCGGTTGCCACTCTTTGAGCAGGCGCTCGATCAGCGTCCAGTCTGGCGTGCCATCGTTCGCTTTTAACGCCGTCAGCGGGCGCGCCGTGCCGGTAATGCGCTGGCCGACGGCAACGCCAATACTGCGGGTGCCAAAATCAAAAGCTAAAAGCGTACCGCTCATTACGCGTGCCCCGCTACGCCCGGCATGGTCAGAATATCAATGCCGATAAGTTTAGCCGCATCACGCCAGCGATCGGCGATAGGGGTCTTAAACAGGATGTTCAGATCCGCAGGCGCAGTCAGCCATGCATTATCCAGGATCTCCTGCTCGAGCTGGCCTTTTTCCCAGGACGCATAGCCCAGCGCAACCAGCACTTCCGAAGGCTGTTCGGCGGTACCCAGTGTTTCAAGCACGTCGCGCGAAGTGGTGACTACGGTGTTATCCGAGATCCGGATGCTGGAAGAGAAGCCCGGCGGCGTATGCAGGATAAAACCGCGATCTTCAGCCAGCGGCCCGCCTAACATCACCGGCTTATCAAGACGGATTTCAGGCAGACGCTCTTCAGTGGTGATTTTTAGTTTTTCCAGAATGCCTTCGATTTGCAGGTTTTCCAGAGGCTTATTAATGATGATACCCATCGCACCGTCTTCATTGTATTCACAGATATAAACGACGGAACGGCGGAAAATGGGATCCTGGAGAGCAGGCATGGCAATAAGAAAGTGATGCTGTAAATTCATTGTCAGAGGTTCTGTTTCCTGGTTTAAAAAGCGACAGCGCCCAGTATGGGGACAAACTCAGGCGCTGTCACAGGTTATTTCTGTAAACGTTTTTCGATAGCGTCCATCAGCATTCCGGTGATCGAGACAGGGAATTCGGCCTCGATTTCACGAATGCAGGTTGGGCTGGTGACGTTCACTTCGGTCAGACGGTCGCCGATGATATCCAGGCCGACGAAGATCAGGCCTTTGGCTTTAAGCGTTGGGCCTACTCGGCGGGCAATTTCCCAGTCGCTTTCGGTCAACGGACGCGGTTCGCCACGGCCACCGGCCGCCAGGTTACCACGGGTTTCGCCACCCTGCGGGATACGCGCCAGGCAGTAAGGAACCGGTTCGCCATCCACCACCAGAACGCGCTTGTCGCCATCGACAATGGCAGGCAGATAGTTTTGCGCCATGCAGTAACGGGTACCCAGTTCGGTCAGCGTTTCGGCAATCACACCAATGTTCGGGTCGCTTTCTTTCACGCGGAAAATCGATGCGCCGCCCATACCGTCCAGCGGTTTCATGATGATATCGCCGTGCTTCTGCCAGAAGGCTTTCAGCTGGGCCTTACTGCGGGTCACCAGCGTTTCCGGCGTCAGGTCCGAGAACCAGGCGGTGTAGAGCTTCTCGTTACAGTCGCGCAGGCTCTGCGGTTTGTTCACGATCAGCGTGCCTTTCTCTTCTGCGCGCTCAAGGATATAGGTGCAGTAGATAAATTCGGTGTCGAACGGCGGATCTTTACGCATAAGGATCACATCGAGATCGGCTAGCTGGATATCCTGCTCGGTGCCGAATTCGTACCATTTATCGTAGTTCTGCTCGACGTTAACAATACGGGTGCGTGCGCGGGCTTCGCCGTTGATCAGGTAGAGATCGTTCATCTCCATGTAGTGGAGTTCATAGCCGCGACGCTGTGCTTCCAGCAGCATAGCGAAGCTGGAATCTTTCTTGATGTTAATGTTTGCGATGGGATCCATCACGATGCCGAGCTTGATCATGTTCCTCTCCAATAATGCTTCAACCCAGATCGCCAAACCGCACTTGCAGCGCGGTAATGGCAGTGAGTGCCGTTGTCTCAGTGCGCAGAACGCGAGGTCCCAACAGAATATCAGTAAACTCGTAACGTGCCGTCATAGCAATTTCGTCAGCGGACAGGCCGCCTTCCGGGCCAATCAACAGGCGAACGCGTTCAACGGGCAGCGGCAGCGTATTAATACTGGCGCTGGCGCGCGGGTGGAGGTTGAGCTTAAGCCCACAGTCCTGTTCAGCGCACCAGTCTTCCAGATCCATCGCCGGGCGGATCTCCGGGATACGGTTGCGGCCACTCTGTTCACAGGCAGCAATGGCAATTTTCTGCCACTGCTGGATCTTTTTGTTCAGACGTTCCGCATCCAGTTTAACGCCACAGCGCTCAGAAAAAAGTGGCGTAATGAGGCTTACACCCAGTTCGATCGATTTCTGGATGGTGAATTCCATCTTTTCACCGCGTGACATCACCTGGCCTAAATGAATATGCAGCGGCGATTCACGGTCATCCACTTCGCCACGCAGCACATTGACGTGCACGCTCTTCTTATCAGCACGGGTGATTTCAGCGTCGAAAACCTGATTTGAGCCGTCGAAAAGCTGGATAGCCTGGCCTGCGCCCATGCGCAGCACGCGGCCAACATGGTTAGCGGCTTCGTCGGACAGGGCGATTTCGCGACCTGCGGTAATCAGTTCAGGGTGGTAGATGCGGGGAATGCGCATAGTCAGAAATTCCGTGTGTCATGCAATGTAAGCGAATTGCCGCTAGTGTAGGTTAGCTCTTTTGCGCCTGGCAAGCGCGCTGGACATAAGGGTTATGATTCCCCTGGGCTTTGGCGATGCGTTCGTCGCGCTGACACTCCCAGTCGGTGACCGGATACTGCTTATCCCAGGCATTAAACAGCTGTGTCTGCTGGCGGGAGAGGGTGAGGTCGTAACGGTCGCGCATATAGAAGTAGGTGCGGGCGATACTGCCGCGCGCACGAGCCGGTGGCTCAGCCACTTTCTCTTTAAAATCTACCTTCATGGCGCACTGTCCGTACTGACCCTCGCCGCCATTCCACTGGCCGTACATAAAGTTGCCGCGATCGCCGTTCACTTCGCCCACCGCCGGTTGCAGGTTGTGCATATCGCTTTCCATCTGGCGATAGACCGGGTCTTTGGCGCAATTTTTACGCCCACCGTCCTGCCAGCACTGGCGCTGATGGCCAAACTGCCATGCCGGGACAACGTGTTCCCATTCGATTCGGCTGGCGCGGTTTTCGTTTTTACGCACTTTATAGCCGCAGGATTCGAGATCAACGACCCCTTTTTTACCCTGCCAGTTAATCTTACAGCCACAGTAGAAATCGCCTGGAACGTCAGCGTTAACCTTTACACCAGCGGTCTTAGCCTGAGAGAAACTGTTGATACCGTCGGCCAGCGTATAGCCTGAGAATGCCGTCGCCAGAAAAGCGACCGCGAGAGAAATAGTACGGGACATCGTTAACTCCGTGTCAAAACGAGCCCGCAACGTAACGAAAGTTGTTCCTGTATGCAATCAGTCAGATCAGGAAAGTTCCTGATTGTTCAATTGATTATTCTGCAACCAGTGGCTCGCCGCACTTGACGCAGCGATAGGTAGCTTCACCGCGTACCACGCGATTATGACGGCGAACAGTCAGCTGATGCTGCTGGCACTGACAGCGGTAGGGAAAGGTATTGCGGCGAACAGACTCAAGCTCGAACTGATGGGTTCTGCGTGCAGGAACGCCAAGTACGGCTTCCATCATCCATTTCCACTCTTTGCCGTGCGGCGCCACGCGCCCAAAGTGTTTCCAGACCAGCAGGTGCGCCAGCTCGTGCGGAACCACTTCATCGATAAACGCCTGCTGGTTTTCCATCATCAGCACCGGGTTCAGACGAATTTCATAAGACTCCAGCCAGGCCGTTCCGGCAGAGGTTCCGCGTTGCTGATAGACGAGCTTAGGTTCCGGGTAATTGCGACCGAGCTTCTGGTTTGCCAGAGCGAGTTTTTCCCGCAGGCTGCGCATCACGGCCTGCTGAATAGCAATGGGAAGACGGGAAGTTTTCATAGGGGCAGAGCATAGAGCTTGCGAAAGGGAGGTGCAAGAGGCACCTCCCCGCAGGCAGGTCAGTCGTGTGCGCCAATCTCGCGCAATGGGCGACCTTTCATCAGGTTACGTTCGATATGTTCCAGCGACACGTGTTTGGTTTCTGGAACCAGCCACACCGTCAGCACAATAAAGAACAGGTTCAGACCAGAGTAAACCCAGAAGGTGTTGGCATTACCCAGGCTATTGAGCATGGTCAGGAAGGTTGCGCCGACAATCATGTTGGCAATCCAGTTGGTTGCGGTAGAGCAGGTGATACCAAAATCGCGCCCTTTCAGCGGCTGGATCTCAGAGCACAGTACCCAAATTAGCGGGCCGGCGCTCATCGCAAAACCGACGATAAACATCAGCAGCATGGCCACGGCAAAGTACTGTGCAGAAGGTGAGTGAATGCCCACATGCATCATTGTACCGAGGACGCCCATCCCCACCGCCATCACCAGGAAGCCCAGGGTTAGCGTTGGTTTGCGTCCCCAGCGGTCAACCAGACCAATGGCGATAAAGGTAGCCAGCACGTTGGTCAGGCCCACGATCACGGTGCCCCACATCTGCTCGGTAGTATTGGTGTAACCCGCCAGCTCAAAGATTTTTGGCGCGTAGTACATGATGACGTTCATCCCGGTGAACTGCTGCATCACCTGAAGGAGTACGCCCAGGAATACGGCGCGGCGGAAGTTGCTGTTCTCTTTGAACAACGCCCAACCAGATTGTTTTACCTTCAGGCTTTCGCGGATCTCTTCCAGTTCATTTTTCGCTTCTGCGCTGGTATCGCGCAGGCGTAACAACACGCGCTCAGCATCCACGAAGCGGCGTTTCGCGGCAAACCAGCGCGGGCTGTCCGGCAGGAAGAACACACCAATCAGCAGCAGGATCGCAGGGATGATAATGACGCCGAGCATCCAGCGCCAGGCGCCGCTGTAGCTGAACGCGGTATCGGAAAGGTAGGCTCCCAGAATACCGATGGTGATCATCAACTGGTACATCGAAATCATGCTGCCACGGATTTTCTCAGGTGCGATTTCTGACAGGTAAAGCGGAGCGGTATAAGAGGCCACACCAACCGCCAGGCCGAGCAGCACGCGGGATACCAGCAGTACTTCTACGTTGGGTGCCGCCGCAGAAAACAGTGAACCGGCCACGAACAGAATAGCGCCGATCATCAGGCTTTTTTTACGGCCCAGTTTGAAGGAGAGCCAGCCGCTGCCGACTGCGCCGACGGCCGCACCGAACATCATGGAGCTTACTACCCATTCCTGAGTGTGGGCGGTTATCTGGAATTCATCGGTGATGAAGGGGAGTGCGCCGGCAATGACGCCGATATCCAGGCCAAAGAGTAATCCTGCCAGGGCGGCGAGGAAGCAGACGAAGAAAGTCATCGCCTTGTTGGACGTACGCCCCTGTTTTTTATTGTCAGGCATTATGCCCTCCAGTTGGGTTATCAGTTTTATCGATGTAAAGGGTAGGTTAGTAGAGCGTAAAAATATGTGAGACAAATCACATTGGTGTAATCGGTTACACTAGTGTGCAGATGTAACTTTAATTAAGACATTGAAAACATAGATATAAATTGAGTGATGCACATCAGATTTGTTTGAATTTCAGACTTAACTGAAATGAAATGTAACAGCAGAGGAAAGGCGATCATGCAAAGAGATTATTCTGAAAGGAGGGTATATTTGGTGTGGTGTAAGCGGTTTCAAACATTGCCGGGTGGCGACTGCGCCTTACCCGGCCTACAGGTACCTCAATACTTGTAGGTCGAGTAAGGCATAGCCGCCACCCGACATAAAAAAGGCCAGCGCGAAGGCTGGCCTGTTTAACGCTGTGAGTCGGTTATTTCAGACCGGCAGCTTCACGCAGCAGAGCGGCTTTGTCGGTTTTTTCCCATGGGAAATGCTCACGACCAAAGTGACCGTACGCAGCGGTTTCTTTGTAGATTGGGTGCAGCAGATCCAGCATCTGAATCAGGCCGTATGGACGCAGGTCGAAGAACTCGCGCACCAGCAGGGTCAGCTGTTCAGAAGGCACTTTTTCAGTACCGAAGGTTTCAACCATGATGGAGGTTGGTTCAGCTACGCCAATTGCGTAGGAAACCTGAATCTCACAACGGTCAGCCAGGCCCGCAGCAACGATGTTTTTCGCAACATAACGTGCAGCGTACGCAGCAGAACGGTCAACTTTAGACGGATCTTTACCAGAGAATGCGCCGCCACCGTGACGCGCCATGCCGCCGTAGGTATCAACGATGATTTTACGACCGGTCAGGCCACAGTCACCCATTGGGCCACCGATAACAAAACGTCCGGTTGGGTTGATGAAGAATTTGGTCGATGCGCTCAGCCACTCGGTAGGCAGAACCGGCTTGATGATCTCTTCCATCACGGCTTCTTGCAGAGATTTCTGATCAATATCTTCGGCGTGCTGAGTGGACAGAACCACGGCATCGATACCGACGATTTTGCCGTCGTCATACTGGAAGGTGACCTGGCTTTTCGCATCCGGGCGCAGCCACGGCAGGGTGCCGTTTTTACGCACTTCAGCCTGACGCTGCACCAGACGGTGTGCGTAGGTCACTGGTGCTGGCATCAGCACGTCAGTTTCGTTGGTTGCATAACCGAACATCAGACCCTGGTCGCCCGCGCCCTGTTCCAGCGGATCGGCACGGTCAACACCCTGGTTGATGTCCGGAGACTGTTTGCCGATTGCGCTCAGTACAGCGCAAGAGTTGGCATCAAAGCCCATATCAGAATGCACATAACCGATTTCACGCACCGTGTTACGGGTGATCTCTTCGATATCAACCCATGCGCTGGTGGTGATCTCACCGCCAACCAGAACCATGCCGGTTTTGACATAGGTTTCACACGCTACGCGCGCTTTAGGATCCTGCTCAAGGATCGCATCCAGCACTGCATCGGAGATTTGGTCAGCAATTTTATCAGGATGTCCTTCTGATACGGACTCGGACGTAAACAGGTGTTTTGCCATGTTTTATTTCACCTAAGAGGAATTTGGTTAGCTCAAGCTGCTGTGTGGAATAGCCATAGGAGATAATTCTACCAAGGCCTGCAGGATTTTGACACTGGCAGTCTGAGTGTTAATCAGTATGGATGGATTAACATCTGGACGTCTATTTTAGGTCACTTCTTCACCCGATTTCCAGTTTTTTTTGACTAAGCTCTCACTGTGTTGAAATCGAAGCTGGAAATATTTCCTGACGGCGCTGGCAACACGCATATTTTTGTTTTGCTTTTTAGCCACCTTCTCGGTATAAAACGCGGCGCGCGGCTCATACAAAAAAAGCGCTCGATGAACTCATCGTGTCGCCACTTCCAGCCGGGTTAAGCAGTGAACTTTTAGCTTTGGCTTGTGGTCCGTTTCAACAGGAGCGGCCGTGGAGGTGATACGAGATAATGAACCATCGTTTTCCGCTAATTCAGCGCAGCCGTTCTGGCGCGCATTTGATTCCCGCAACCCGCATTTCTAGTCTGCAAACCTGCCGATGTTATACCCATCTCGGCGCTTCTCAGGATTCCAGGGCCGGTCACGCTTTGTGAAAACTGAACAAGGGCGCTCTTGTTAATACAAGAGTTTTCTCGTGGTTTCGCCGAACCTTGTCATACAGAGTTCGGATACGTGTTTTACAATGATATGAATAAGAAACCGGTCGCACGGTCAGGATTTCAGCATACTATGCTGGAAAACGGAGCCGTTTATGGGTTGTTATCGCCGTATAACGCTGCGATAGTAGTCAACTGTTTTACACTTAATACAAAGAGTTGAGGTTCGCTATGTCTGACGACATGTCTTCGGTTTCGCCTTCGTCAGCAGGCGAACAGGGTGTACTACGTTCTATGCAGGAGGTTGCGATGAGCTCCCAGGAAGCCAGCAAGATGCTGCGCACTTACAATATTGCCTGGTGGGGCAATAACTATTATGACGTCAACGAACTGGGCCACATCAGCGTTTGCCCGGATCCCGACGTCCCTGAAGCGCGCGTGGATCTCGCCAAACTGGTGAAAGCCCGTGAAGCGCAGGGCCAGCGTTTGCCTGCACTGTTCTGCTTCCCGCAGATCCTGCAACATCGCCTGCGTTCTATTAATGCCGCCTTCAAACGCGCGCGTGAATCGTACGGCTATAAAGGCGACTACTTCCTGGTTTACCCGATCAAGGTAAACCAGCATCGCCGCGTCATTGAATCCCTGATCCACTCTGGCGAACCGCTGGGGCTGGAAGCGGGTTCAAAAGCGGAACTGATGGCTGTTCTGGCACACGCGGGGATGACCCGTTCGGTGATTGTCTGTAACGGCTATAAAGACCGTGAATACATTCGTCTGGCACTGATTGGCGAGAAGATGGGCCACAAGGTCTATCTGGTTATCGAGAAGATGTCCGAAATTGCTATCGTGCTGGAAGAAGCCGAGCGTCTGAACGTGATCCCACGCCTTGGCGTGCGTGCGCGTCTGGCCTCTCAGGGTTCCGGTAAATGGCAGTCTTCCGGCGGCGAAAAATCCAAATTCGGCCTGGCAGCAAACCAGGTTCTGCAACTGGTGGAGATCCTGCGCGAGCGCGGTCGTCTGGACAGCATTCAGTTGCTGCACTTCCACCTCGGTTCGCAGATGGCTAATATCCGCGACATCGCCACGGGTGTGCGTGAATCAGCGCGTTTCTACGTTGAGCTGCATAAACTTGGCGTAAATATTCAGTGCTTCGACGTAGGTGGCGGCCTGGGTGTGGACTATGAAGGTACACGCTCGCAGTCTGACTGCTCTGTGAACTACGGCCTGAACGAATACGCGAACAACATCATCTGGGCAATTGGCGATGCGTGTGAAGAACACGGCTTGCCGCACCCGACGGTGATCACCGAATCGGGCCGCGCGGTGACTGCGCACCATACGGTGCTGGTGTCTAACATTATCGGCGTTGAGCGCAGCGAAACCACCGAAGCGACCCCGCCGTCAGACGATGCCCCGCGTTCCCTGCAAAGCATGTGGGAAACCTGGCAGGAGATGCACGAGCCGGGTACGCGCCGTTCATTGCGCGAATGGCTGCACGACAGCCAGATGGATCTGCATGACATCCACGTCGGTTATTCTTCAGGCACCTTTAGCTTGCAGGAGCGCGCGTGGGCAGAGCAGCTCTATCTGAACATGTGCCATGAAGTGCAGAAACAGCTCGACCCGAGTAACCGCGCGCACCGTCCGATTATCGACGAGTTGCAGGAACGTATGGCGGATAAGATTTACGTCAACTTCTCACTGTTCCAGTCGATGCCGGATGCATGGGGTATTGATCAGCTGTTCCCGGTACTGCCGCTGGAAGGGCTGAACCACGCTCCGGAACGCCGCGCGGTGCTGCTGGATATCACCTGTGACTCAGACGGTGCTATCGATCATTACGTCGATGGTGACGGTATCGCGACCACGATGCCAATGCCGGAATACGACCCGGAGAACCCGCCAATGCTGGGCTTCTTTATGGTCGGTGC
Organism: Enterobacter sp. Tr-810; assembly: GCF_011752765.1. Taxonomy (NCBI): domain Bacteria; kingdom Pseudomonadati; phylum Pseudomonadota; class Gammaproteobacteria; order Enterobacterales; family Enterobacteriaceae; genus Enterobacter; species Enterobacter sp. Tr-810. The sequence continues at coordinate 66,620 of NZ_VWWW01000004.1, forward strand.
GTATCAGGAAATCCTCGGGAACATGCACAACCTGTTCGGTGATACCGAAGCGGTTGACGTGTTTGTCTTCCCTGACGGCAGCGTAGAAGTTGAGTTGTCCGACGAAGGGGACACCGTGGCGGACATGCTGGAATACGTTCAGCTGGATCCGAAAACTCTGCTGACGCAGTTCCGCGATCAGGTGAAAAACACCGGTCTGGACGATGCATTGCAGCAGCAGTTCCTGGAAGAGTTTGAAGCGGGTCTGTACGGGTATACTTATCTGGAAGACGAGTAAGAAAACCTCCCTCTCCCTGTGGGAGAGGGTTGGGGTGAGGGCATCAGACCGCACAATGCCCTATACTCTCTTGAACCCGTATGAATTAACGGCGATAATTCGCCCCAATATGCTATTTACGAATCAATCCCTTCCTCGTCGGGTTTAACGACGCGGAGGGGATTTTTTTTCATCTGTTTTTAATGAATCGACTTTAAAAGAGGTCAGGACATGAGCACTTTAGGTCATCAGTACGATAACTCTCTGGTATCTAACGCGTTTGGTTTTTTACGCCTTCCGATGAACTTCCAGCCATACGATAGCGATGCTGACTGGGTTATCACCGGCGTGCCGTTTGATATGGCCACCTCTGGCCGTGCTGGTGGTCGTCATGGCCCGGCAGCCATTCGTCAGGTATCGACTAACCTGGCCTGGGAGCACAACCGCTTCCCGTGGAACTTCGACATGCGCGAGCGCCTGAACGTGGTCGACTGCGGTGACCTGGTGTACGCCTTTGGCGACGCGCGTGAGATGAGCGAAAAACTCCAGGCGCACGCCGAGAAGCTGCTGGCTGCCGGTAAGCGTATGCTCTCCTTCGGTGGTGACCATTTCGTGACGCTGCCGCTGCTGCGTGCCCATGCGAAACACTTCGGGAAAATGGCGCTGGTGCACTTTGATGCGCATACCGACACCTACGCGAACGGCTGTGAATTTGATCACGGCACCATGTTCTTCACCGCGCCGAACGAAGGCCTGATCGATCCGAACCACTCTGTGCAGATCGGTATTCGTACTGAGTTCGATAAAGACAACGGCTTCACCGTACTGGATGCAGGCCAGGTGAACGATCGTGGCGTGGACGACATCATTGCGCAGGTTAAGCAGATTGTGGGCGATATGCCGGTTTACCTGACCTTCGACATCGACTGCCTGGATCCGGCATTTGCTCCGGGTACCGGTACGCCGGTGATCGGCGGCCTGACGTCTGATCGTGCCATCAAACTGGTGCGTGGCCTGAAAGATTTAAACATCGTGGGTATGGACGTGGTGGAAGTTGCGCCTGCGTACGATCAATCAGAAATCACGGCACTGGCTGCGGCGACGCTGGCACTGGAAATGCTCTACATCCAGGCTGCGAAAAAAGGCGAGTAAGCTTAGCGGTTAAGTAAAAGCCCTCACCAGCAGGTGAGGGCTTTTTTTCGCTTAGAACACGTTAAACGGGTATTCCACATAGACGCGGATTTCGTCCCCGCCCACGTTGTAATCGCTGGCGTTACTGGAAACGCGCAGTACAGAGTAACGCAGTTTCAGTTTCAGATCTTTCGCCGGGCCATCCTGCACCTGGTACTGAACCTGGTTAAACCACTCATGCTCTTTACCGTTGCTGGTTTCTGACGTTTTGATGTTGTCGCCGCGCACGTAAGCGGTGGTCCAGCTCAGGCCCGGTAAGCCGAGTCCTGCAAAGTCCAGCCCGTAAGAAGCCTGCCATGAGCGTTCGTCTTCACCGTTAAAATCAGACCAGTAAGAGTTCGCGAGCCAGATGGTATTACCGCCATCGCCCACGCCACCCTGATCGCGATAGCTGCCATAGTGGTAACCGGTGCTGCCGCTGCTTTGCTGATACGCCACCTTAAAGGTATGAATATCCCAGATATAGCTCGCCGCCATGCTCCAGATAGTGTTGCTGCGACCCGTATCGAGGCTGTCAGCGTAACCTTGATCCAGACGTGAGTTATAGCCGTTAAAGTCGAGAACCAGCTGTTGCCCGGTACTGAACGGTTGTTTAAAGTTCATGCCCAAATACTGCTTGTTCATCACCTCTTCAACGTGAGAAGCGTAAAGTGCGCCGCTGAACTGGTCGTTGAACTGATAACTGGCACCGCCGAAGGAGAGGCTCTTCAGGCCGCTGTCGTGGCGGTCGTCGCTTTTGCGTTGTTCGTCAGTGAAGTAACCCGCATTGACTTCCAGCCCGTCTATCTCTTTAGAAGTCAGCATCGTCCCGGTATAGCTTTCAAACAGCAGGCGGGAGCTGTCGGCATTTACAATTGGAAGCTCAGGACGCTGGTTACCGTAGCTCAGTACGGTATTGGAGATGCGCATTTTGGCGGTCGCGCCAAATTTCGCCAGATCGGATTTTGCACGACCATCGTCTTCCTGTTTGAAGAAGTCGATGCCGCCAGCGCCGCTCTTGCCACGGCCGCCGTCAAGGCGTACGCCGTACTGGGCAATGCCGTCGACGCCAAAACCGACCAGCCCTTCGGTGTAACCAGATGCAAATGTGGCGACGATGCCCTGACCCCATTCGGCTTTATCCTGCTGGCCCTGATGATAGTCACGGCTGATATACGCATTGCGTAAAAACAGATCCAGATGGCTGTCGTCAATAAAACCCTGGCTGTCGGATTGCTGGCTTGCAAAAGCAGGTAATGCGGCAAATAAACTTAAAGCAACTAACGATAATTGTTTTTTCACGGAGGGAACGTCTCTGTCTTGATATATTAATTTGAAAGACTGCGAAGGGATAATTACCGGAAAATTTACCGATTGCAATAATTATGTGAGTAAAGGTTTCAGTGTCTGGATGCTGATGTGGCGCGGCTTGCGGGGGTGTTATCAATATGTGCGGTTAAATTGACAATACGTGCGAAATAAAAAGGAGGCAATATTGCCTCCTTCAAAAATTATTTAATTCCGTCTGCTGCCATACGATCGCGAATATGTTGTGCGCGTTCGGCTGACGCCGGATGATCGTCAAACATTGAGCTTTGGCGTCCCGCTTCCTGTTTTGCCAGTTTTTCAAAGCTGGTGGCTAGCCCTGACGGATTAATGCCGCGTTTGCGCAACAAGTCGTAGGAGTAGTCATCGGCCTCGGATTCCTGACGCTGGGAGAACTGAGAGTTGACCAGTTTTTCACCCATATCGCCAAGCTGAGACTGGGACAGACTGCCGACAATTCCACCCGCGGAGGCCGCTGCGGCGCGAACAGCGTTGGTACCCAGCGCGACCTGCATTCCTTTTTTCACGTGGCCGAGCGCAACGTGACCCATTTCATGGCCGATGACCGCTTCAACTTCGTTGTCATTCATCATGTCCATCAGCCCGCTGTAGACGCGAATACAGCCGTTTGCCATGGCAAATGCGTTAACGTCTTTCGCCATGTAGACCTTGTAGTTCACCGGCTGGCCGTTGATATTGTCGCCCAGAGCGGAGGCTATCTTATTCAGACGCTGCGCGTATGTGCTGCTGGCAGGGGCGATAGTGGCTTTTCCGTCCATATCTTTACAGGCCTGGTCGCTCAGCGCTTTTACCTGTGCATCGCTCAGGGAATACGCCTGAAATGCTTCAGCGCCAGAGGTCATCAGGCCATTAGAATCCATATTCTGACAGCCGCTCAGCAGGAGCGTTGTACCCAGGGCCAGCACAATTGCACGCATTTTCATGATGTTGCTTCCGTACTCGTTAGTCTGAATTTAATCCGAAAAGTGCACCGACCAAAAAGCCAGTGTCGGGCTAAGTATAAGGAAGATATACGGTAGCGGGCGAGCGGATTGCGCAACATGCGAGCATGATCCAGAGATTTCTTAAGCGGCAAAAGAATGCTCCATGTACATGCCTTGTCGCTTGGGTTACATTGTTGGCACTTTTTTCCGGCGTAGCCCAAAACGCGCTGTCGTCAAGGGCATGGCCTTTAACAGTCCGATCTGGAGTTAAAATGTCCTCACGTAAAGAGCTTGCTAATGCTATTCGTGCGCTGAGCATGGACGCAGTACAGAAAGCCAAATCCGGCCACCCGGGCGCCCCTATGGGTATGGCTGATATCGCCGAAGTCCTGTGGCGTGATTTCCTGAACCACAACCCGCAGAACCCGGCCTGGGCTGACCGCGACCGTTTCGTACTGTCTAACGGCCACGGCTCAATGCTGATCTACAGCCTGCTGCACCTCACTGGCTATGACCTGCCAATCGAAGAGCTGAAAAACTTCCGTCAGCTGCACTCCAAAACCCCGGGTCACCCGGAAGTGGGTTACACCGCTGGCGTAGAAACCACTACCGGCCCGCTGGGTCAGGGTATTGCTAACGCCGTAGGTATGGCGATTGCCGAGAAGACGCTGGCAGCACAGTTCAACCGTCCTGGCCACGACATCGTGGACCACTTCACCTATGCGTTCATGGGCGACGGCTGCATGATGGAAGGCATTTCTCACGAAGTGTGCTCCCTGGCAGGTACCCTGAAACTGGGCAAACTGGTTGCGTTCTATGACGACAACGGTATTTCCATCGATGGTCACGTCGAAGGCTGGTTCACTGATGATACCGCAGCACGTTTCGAAGCCTACGGCTGGCACGTGGTGCGTGGCGTTGACGGTCACGATGCTGACTCGATTAAACGCGCAGTAGAAGAAGCTCGTGCTGTGACTGACAAACCGTCCCTGCTGATGTGCAAAACCATCATCGGCTTCGGTTCTCCGAACAAAGCGGGTACCCACGACTCCCACGGTGCGCCACTGGGTGACGCGGAAATCGCACTGACTCGTGAAGCACTGGGCTGGAACCACCCGGCATTCGAAATCCCGTCTGACATCTATGCGCAGTGGGATGCGAAAGAAGCCGGTCAGGTGAAAGAAGCGGCCTGGAACGAGAAGTTCGCGGCGTACGCGAAAGCCTTCCCGCAGGAAGCAGCTGAATTCACCCGTCGTATGAAAGGTGACATGCCTTCTGATTTCGACGCGAAAGCGAACGAGTTCATCGCGAAACTCCAGGCTAACCCGTCCAAAATCGCCAGCCGTAAAGCGTCCCAGAATGCGATCGAAGCATTCGGCCCTCTGCTGCCGGAATTCCTGGGCGGCTCCGCTGACCTGGCACCATCGAACCTGACTATCTGGTCTGGTTCTAAAGCGATCAACGAAGATACTGCCGGTAACTACATCCATTACGGTGTACGTGAATTCGGTATGACCGCGATTGCGAACGGTATCTCCCTGCACGGTGGTTTCCTGCCGTACACCTCTACCTTCCTGATGTTCGTTGAATATGCACGTAACGCCGTGCGTATGGCTGCGCTGATGAAACAGCGTCAGGTGATGGTCTACACCCATGACTCCATCGGTCTGGGCGAAGATGGCCCGACTCACCAGCCGGTAGAGCAGGTGGCTTCCCTGCGTGTGACCCCGAACATGTCTACATGGCGCCCATGTGACCAGGTTGAATCTGCAGTAGCGTGGAAATACGGTGTTGAGCGTCAGGACGGCCCGACCGCACTGATCCTCTCCCGTCAGAACCTGGCACAGCAGGATCGTACCGAAGAGCAGCTGGCGAACATCGCCCGCGGTGGTTACGTGCTGAAAGACTGCGCTGGCCAGCCAGAGCTTATCTTCATCGCGACTGGTTCAGAAGTTGAGCTGGCTGTAGCGGCCTGGGACAAACTGTCTGCCGAAGGCGTTAAAGCGCGCGTGGTTTCCATGCCGTCTACCGACGCGTTCGACAAGCAAGATGCGGCCTATCGTGAATCCGTACTGCCTAAAGCGGTTTCCGCTCGCGTGGCAGTGGAAGCAGGTATCGCTGACTACTGGTTCAAATACGTTGGCCTGAATGGCGCTATCGTCGGTATGACCACCTTCGGTGAGTCTGCACCGGCAGAGCTGCTGTTCGAAGAGTTCGGCTTCACTGTAGAGAACGTTGTCGCGAAAGCGAAAGAACTGCTGTAATTGCTGGTTGGGTGCGGGCTGGTGCCCTCACCCCGGCCCTCTCCCACGGGAGAGGGTGCAAACGCTAAAAACGGTAACCCTGGGGTTACCGTTTTGCTTTCACCACGCCACCCGGCTTTTTTGTATGCACTATTCCTCTGGCATGTAACATCACTGTAAATTATTCCATCGAAAGTGTGACGCAAGTCATATAGCTCGCTTATACATCTGGACAGACATTCCTTTTATTCCCCGATTCGCTTATTCTAGCTGAAGCGTTTCAGTCGATTAAATGTTCGACAATTGACCAATCAATCGCAGTTTGTGACAGGCAAGGATTCCCCTTCGGGCGTAGCTGGATTACTCTTTCAGCCACCTCAAACCCAGGGATAGCTTTGCAGGAGATCTATGACCGTACGCGTAGCGATTAATGGCTTCGGTCGCATCGGGCGTAACGTGGTTCGTGCTTTATATGAATCCGGGCGTCGTGCGGAAATGACCGTGGTGGCAATCAATGAACTGGCGGATGCCACGGGCATGGCGCATTTATTGAAATACGACACCAGTCATGGCCGCTTTGCCTGGGATGTTCGCCAGGAAAGAGATCAGCTTTTTGTTGGTGACGATGCGATTCGCGTACTGCATGAGAGCAGCATCGAAGAGTTGCCGTGGCGCGAGCTGGGTGTGGATGTAGTGCTGGACTGCACCGGCGTGTACGGCAACCGTGAACACGGCGAAGCGCATCTGGCAGCAGGCGCGAAAAAAGTCCTGTTTTCTCATCCCGGCAGTAACGACCTCGACGCGACAGTCGTGTTTGGCGTCAACCAGCATGAGCTGCAAGCTGAACACCGTATTGTTTCCAACGCCTCCTGTACCACCAACTGCATTATTCCGGTCATCAAACTGTTAGACGATGCGTATGGCATTGAATCCGGCACCGTGACCACGATTCACTCCGCCATGCACGATCAGCAGGTTATCGACGCCTATCACCCGGACTTACGACGCACTCGCGCGGCGAGCCAGTCGATCATTCCGGTGGATACGAAGCTTGCAGCAGGGATTACCCGTATTTTCCCGCAGTTTAACGACCGTTTTGAAGCCATTGCCGTGCGTGTCCCGACGATTAACGTCACCGCAATTGACCTCAGTGTAACGGTGAAAAAACCGGTAAAAGCCTGTGAAGTCAACCTGTTGCTGCAAAAAGCGGCACAGGGTGCATTTCATGGTATAGTTGACTATACGGAATTGCCGTTGGTCTCAGTAGATTTTAACCACGACCCGCACAGCGCCATTGTTGATGGCACTCAAACGCGAGTCAGTGGCGCACACCTTATCAAGACGCTGGTCTGGTGTGATAACGAATGGGGCTTTGCTAACCGAATGCTCGACACCACGTTAGCAATGGCCGCTCAAGGTTTCAGGTAAGACGCATCGTGCGTCTGCAAAACTTTAAGAATCAACGAGAGGATTCACCATGTCTGTAATTAAGATGACCGATCTGGATCTGGCTGGTAAACGCGTTTTCATCCGTGCTGATCTGAACGTACCGGTTAAAGATGGTAAAGTGACCAGCGACGCGCGTATCCGTGCATCCCTGCCAACCATCGAACTGGCACTGAAGCAAGGTGCAAAAGTGATGGTAACCTCCCACCTGGGTCGTCCAACTGAAGGCGAGTACAACGAAGAGTTCTCTCTGCTGCCAGTTGTTAATTACCTGAAAGACAAACTATCCAACCCGGTTCGCCTGGTTAAAGATTACCTGGACGGCGTTGAAGTGGCTGCCGGTGAACTGGTTGTTCTGGAAAACGTTCGCTTCAACAAAGGCGAGAAGAAAGACGACGAAGCACTGTCCAAAAAATACGCTGCACTGTGCGACGTATTCGTGATGGATGCATTCGGTACTGCTCACCGTGCTCAGGCTTCTACCCACGGTATCGGTAAATTCGCAGACGTAGCCTGTGCAGGTCCTCTGCTGGCTGACGAACTGGAAGCACTGGGTAAAGCGCTGAAAGAGCCAGCTCGCCCAATGGTGGCTATCGTTGGTGGTTCTAAAGTTTCTACCAAACTGACCGTTCTGGATTCCCTGTCTAAAATCGCTGACCAGCTGATCGTTGGCGGTGGTATCGCGAACACCTTCGTTGCCGCTCAGGGCCACAATGTGGGTAAATCTCTGTACGAAGCAGACCTGGTTGACGAAGCGAAACGCCTGCTGACCACCTGTGATATCCCGGTTCCAACTGACGTTCGTGTTGCAACTGAGTTCTCTGAAACAGCAACCGCTACCCTGAAATCTGTAAACGACATCAAAGATGAAGAGCAGATTCTGGATCTGGGCGATGTTTCTGCACAGAAACTGGCTGAAATCCTGAAAAACGCAAAAACTATCCTGTGGAACGGTCCTGTTGGTGTGTTCGAATTCCCGAACTTCCGTAAAGGTACTGAAATCGTTGCTAACGCAATCGCAGACAGCGAAGCGTTCTCAATCGCAGGCGGCGGTGACACGCTGGCAGCTATCGACCTGTTCGGTATCGCTGACAAAATCTCCTACATCTCCACTGGTGGCGGCGCATTCCTCGAATTCGTGGAAGGCAAAGTACTGCCAGCAGTAGCAATGCTCGAAGAGCGCGCTAAGAAGTAAGCCATTTAAGGGCAGGGAAACCTGCCCAATTTTCAGCGCGCTTTAGGGCACGCACCTCTTTCCAAGGCCGAAGATACAGGACTCGTAACATGTCTAAAATTTTTGATTTCGTAAAACCTGGCGTGATCACTGGTGATGACGTTCAGAAAGTGTTCCAGGTAGCTAAAGAGAACAATTTTGCTCTGCCAGCAGTTAACTGCGTAGGTACCGACTCCATCAACGCCGTTCTGGAAACCGCTGCAAAAGTTAAAGCGCCGGTAATCGTACAGTTCTCTAACGGTGGTGCTGCGTTCATCGCAGGTAAAGGCGTGAAAACTGACGTTCCTCAGGGCGCTGCAATCCTGGGTGCTATCTCTGGTGCGCACCACGTTCACCAGATGGCTGAGCACTACGGTGTTCCAGTTATCCTGCACACCGACCACTGCGCGAAGAAACTGCTGCCATGGATCGACGGTCTGCTGGACGCTGGTGAGAAACACTTCGCGGCAACCGGTAAACCACTGTTCTCTTCTCACATGATCGACCTGTCTGAAGAGTCACTGCACGAAAACATCGAAATCTGCTCTAAATACCTGGCGCGCATGGCCAAAATGGACATGACTCTGGAAATCGAACTGGGTTGCACCGGCGGTGAAGAAGACGGCGTGGACAACAGCCACATGGACGCTTCTGCACTGTACACCCAGCCAGAAGACGTTGATTACGCATACACCGAGCTGAGCAAAATCAGTCCACGCTTCACTATCGCAGCGTCCTTCGGTAACGTGCACGGCGTTTACAAACCAGGTAACGTGGTTCTGACCCCAACTATCCTGCGTGATTCTCAGGAATACGTTTCTAAGAAACACAACCTGCCGCACAACAGCCTGAACTTCGTATTCCACGGTGGTTCCGGTTCTTCTGCTCAGGAAATCAAAGACTCCGTAAGCTACGGCGTAGTGAAAATGAACATCGATACCGACACCCAATGGGCAACCTGGGACGGTATCCTGCAATACTACAAAACCAACGAAGCTTACCTGCAAGGCCAGCTGGGCAACCCGAAAGGCGAAGACCAGCCGAACAAGAAATACTACGATCCACGCGTATGGCTGCGTGCTGCACAGACTTCAATGATTACTCGTCTGGAGCAGGCATTCAAAGAGCTGAACGCGGTTGACGTTCTGTAATTTGAGTCGCTAAACGCCTCAGAAAGGTCCGCAAATGCGGGCCTTTTTTTATGGCTTTTCAATGGCCTGCTGGTCTGTTTTTTGTGATCTGTTTGGCAATATTTGTCCTTTTTGTTTACCCTTTACTGACCTGCCTGTCTCCATGGGGGATGGATTTTGTGTATTGGTTTAACAAAAGGAAGAATAAATGGAACAACTCGATGTTGTAGACAGCATCAATAACGCCGGTACCTGGCTTGTGCGCAACCAGGAGTTACTGCTGAGTTATGCCGTTAACATCGTTGCGGCAATTGCGATTATCATTGTCGGGATGATCGTGGCACGGATCGTGTCAAACACCGTTAATCGCGTGATGGTGGCGCGAAACATTGATGCTACGGTTGCCGATTTCCTCTCTGCACTGGTGCGCTATGGGATTATTGCCTTTACCCTGATTGCCGCCCTGGGGCGTGTCGGTGTGCAAACGGCATCGGTCATCGCAGTGCTGGGTGCCGCAGGTCTGGCCATTGGTCTGGCGTTGCAGGGATCGCTGTCGAACCTCGCCGCAGGCGTGCTTCTGGTGACCTTCCGTCCATTCCGCTCTGGCGAATATGTTGATTTGGGTGGTATTGCCGGAACTGTGCTCCAGGTGCAGATCTTCTCCACCACCATGCGTACCGTCGACGGTCGTATTGTAGTGGTACCGAACGGTAAAATTATCGCGGGTAACATTATCAACTTCTCCCGCGAGCCGGTGCGCCGTAATGAGCTGGTGGTAAGCGTGGCGTATGATTCGGATATCGATCAGGTGAAGTCGCTGATTACTAACATCATTGCCTCTGACGATCGCATCCTGAAAGACAAAGAGCAGACGGTACGCCTGAACGAGCTGGGTGCGTCATCCATCAACTTCGTGGTGCGTATCTGGAGCAAAAGCAGCGATCTGCAAAACGTTTACTGGGATGTTCTGGAACGCATCAAGCGTGACTTTGACGCCAATGGCATTAGCTTCCCGTACCCGCAGATGGACGTGAACGTTAAGAAAGTGAAAGAAGTAGAATAACGCCACCTGTAGGCCCGGTAAGCGCTAGCGCCACCGGGCTTTACTTTCATAAGCGCTGCTAATCCCCAATTAATATTATCAATTTCCTCTAATGTCGCTCTCGCAGTATAGTCTGCTCCCAGGACAATTTTGTGAGATTGAAGTCATGTTAGCCTATTATTTTCAAGGCCTTGCGTTAGGCGCGGCCATGATCCTTCCGCTCGGCCCCCAGAATGCATTCGTGATGAATCAGGGCATTCGCCGTCAGTACCATCTGATGATTGCGCTGTTGTGCGCGTTAAGTGATTTGCTGCTGATTTGCGCCGGAATTTTTGGCGGTAGCGCACTGCTGATGCAGTCTCCCTGGCTGCTGGCGCTGGTCACCTGGGGTGGCGTAGCGTTTCTGCTGTGGTACGGTTTCGGCGCGCTGAAAACCGCCATGAGTAGCAATCTTGAATTAGCCACGGCCGAGGTCATGAAACAGGGGCGCTGGAAGATTATCGTCACCATGCTGGCGGTCACCTGGCTTAATCCGCATGTGTATCTCGATACCTTTGTCGTCCTGGGCAGCCTGGGCGGGCAGTTGGATGTCGAGCCAAAACGCTGGTTTGCGCTTGGCACGGTCAGCGCCTCTTTCTTGTGGTTCTTCGGTCTGGCGATACTGGCGGCGTGGCTGGCCCCGCGTCTGCGCACGGCAAAAGCACAGCGCATCATTAACACGCTGGTGGGGGTCGTGATGTGGATTATCGCTTTCCAGCTGGCAAAAGACGGTATTCAGCATGTACAGGGTTTACTCAACTAAGTGTTGTCTTATGGACAACTGAACAAGACCCGCTAAGCTTGCTGGCATGTGCCCTGTTGATAGGGCACTCTTCGCAACATGGAGGAATGACAGTGAAGTTTAAAGTGATGGCCCTGGCGGCATTAGTAAGTTTAGGCGCGGTATCGGTTCAGGCGAATGAATTGCCTGCTGGCCCGCACATTGTGACTTCAGGCACGGCAAGTGTAGATGCCGTCCCGGATGTGGCAACGCTGGCAATCGAAGTAAATGTGGCCGCAAAAGATGCCGCTTCTGCCAAAAAACAGGCAGACGATCGTGTTGCGCAATATCTCTCCTTCCTCGAACAGAATGGTGTCGCGAAAAAGGATATCAACTCCGCAAACCTGCGCACCCAGCCTGATTACGACTACCAGAACGGCAAAAGTATTCTGAAAGGCTACCGCGCGGTGCGTACCGTTGAGGTCACGCTGCGTCAGCTCGATAAGCTTAATTCATTACTGGATGGCGCGCTGAAAGCGGGTCTGAACGAAATCCGTTCTGTCTCACTGGGCGTTGCGCAACCTGAAAAATACAAAGACGAGGCGCGCAAAGCGGCCATTGATGATGCAATTCATCAGGCGCAGCAGCTGGCTTCAGGGTTTAACAGCAAACTTGGCCCAGTGTATAGCGTGCGTTACCACGTCTCTAACTACCAGCCAAGCCCGATGGTTCGGATGATGAAGGCCGATGCTGCGCCGGTTTCTGCTCAGGAAACTTACGAGCAGCCGACTATCCAGTTCGACGATCAGGTTGATGTGGTATTTGAGCTGGAACCCACTCAAAAATCCACTCAGTAAACCAGTAGGCCGGGTAAGCGCTAGCGCCACCCGGCGTATTTTTTTAATCCTGCCTCAACACCTTATGCCCGAATGCCAGCAGTGCATCTGTTACGTTGCGCATCATGCGGCTTTCCGGCGCAAAACGGTGCCAGTAAAGCATCCGGCGCTGGTACAGCCCCGGCGTTAAATCGATAAGCTCACCGCTTTTTAACTCTTTCTCAATTTGCAGATGCGGGATCATGCAGCAGGTGGTTCCCTGACGTGCGAGCTGCACAAAGGCTTCGGACGAGTTCACAATGTGGCACGGCACGCTGCCAGGCGGCAGGTCGAAGTTTTGTTGCAGGAAGGCCTGATGCATATCATCAAGATGGTCGAACGCAACGGCCGGGGCTTTAAGCAGCGCTGCGCGGGTAACGCCATTCGGGAAGTAGCGTTCTGCGAAAGCCTTCGACCCCACAAACAGATAATCCAGCGCACCGAGCTGATCCACAAGGCAGCTTGGCAGCGCTTGCGGCTGAATACTGACGGCACCCACCACTTCACCGCGACGCAGGCGTTCCTGAGTGCGGGTTTCATCTTCTACCTGTAAATTCAGGCGAATAGGGGAGTCGGCCAGTACCGGTGCAAGCGCCGGCAACAGCCAGGTTGCCAGACTGTCGGCGTTCACCGCCAGCGACAGCAGCAGCGGCGTAGAGCCGGTCTGTTCGTCACCCAGCCATTCATCTTCCAGCAGTTCAACCTGGCGCAGCAGAGCGAGGAGCTTCTGGCCTTGTTCCGTTGGGCGAGGCGGGACGGTACGCACCAGCAGCGGTTGCCCGAACATGTTTTCAAGCTGTTTGATACGTTGTGAGACGGCGGATTGAGTGATGCACAGCTTTTGCGCTGCGCGCTCAAAACCTCGTTCACGAATAACCGCATCAAGTGCCTGTAGTGTTCTGTAGTCCGGACGTTTCATTGCTCTGGCTTACTCCTGAAATGTGCTTATTCAGCACTATGACACAAATTTACGTTTGATACAGACGAAATGCACCCACATCGGATCTGTCAGGGCTTTGCGCGGTTATGTGATAGTGGTCACAGGGACATTTCCCGCTTACGTGTTCTATAATGCGCCCTGAGTTTTCACACCACAGGCAAAAAGATCATGACGCAGGATGAACTGAAAAAAGCAGTAGGATGGGCCGCTCTCCAGTACGTGCAACCGGGAACGATTGTCGGTGTCGGCACGGGCTCTACAGCGGCGCACTTTATCGATGCGCTGGGCACGATGAAAGGGCAGATCGAGGGCGCAGTATCCAGCTCCGATGCTTCCACGGAAAAGCTGAAAAGCCTTGGCATTACCGTTTTTGACCTGAACGAAGTGGATCGCCTGGGGATCTACGTTGACGGCGCTGATGAGATCAACGGCCACATGCAGATGATCAAAGGCGGCGGCGCGGCGCTGACGCGTGAGAAGATCATCGCTTCTGTTGCGGATAAATTTATCTGTATCGCGGATGCCTCTAAACAGGTCGATATTCTGGGCAAATTCCCGCTGCCAGTCGAAGTGATCCCAATGGCACGCAGCGCAGTGGCACGTGAACTAGTGAAGCTGGGTGGCCGCCCGGAATACCGTCAGGGTGTTGTGACTGACAACGGTAACGTGATCCTGGATGTGCACGGTCTGGAAATTCTGGATGCCATTGCGCTGGAAAATGCCATCAATGGCCTTCCAGGCGTAGTCACCGTAGGGTTATTCGCCAACCGTGGCGCGGATGTCGCGCTGATCGGTACGGCTGACGGCGTGAAAACCATCGTGAAATGATCTGACGGGGGGAGCACTCCCCCCGCTAAAAAATTTTTGAAAGCTAAATTCGGTGACTTGTGTCACGTTTTTGCCCCTCTTTTGCCGATCCTGCCACTTTCGTAAATTTACGCAGCATTTTCCTCTGTCATTTTGCCCTGTATGACTTTTCTTCAGAGTGCCGACGCAAACGTTCATATTGCTGCAATAGTTTTTTTTGATATGTTGGCTAGAGCGGATTCAAATCCAGCACAACATCAGTTCAGACAAAAAACAGGGTCGGGTAAATGGCAAAGGTATCACTGGAGAAAGACAAGATTAAATTCCTGCTAGTAGAAGGCGTGCATCAGAAAGCACTCGATAGCCTTCGTGCAGCGGGTTACACCAACATCGAATTTCACAAAGGCGCGCTGGATACTGAAGAGCTGAAAGCGTCCATCCGTGATGCCCACTTCATTGGCCTGCGATCCCGTACTCACCTGACTGAAGACGTTATCGCTGCGGCAGAAAAACTGGTTGCCATTGGTTGCTTCTGCATCGGCACCAACCAGGTTGACCTGAGTGCTGCTGCGAAGCGCGGTATTCCTGTCTTTAACGCCCCGTTCTCTAACACCCGTTCTGTTGCGGAACTGGTGATTGGCGAACTGCTGCTGTTGCTGCGCGGTATTCCGGAAGCGAACGCCAAAGCACACCGCGGCGTGTGGAACAAACTGGCGTCCGGCTCTTTCGAAGCGCGTGGCAAAAAACTGGGTATCATCGGTTACGGCCACATCGGTACGCAACTGGGTATTCTTGCTGAATCCCTCGGTATGCACGTCTTCTTCTACGATATCGAAAGCAAACTGCCGCTGGGGAATGCTACCCAGGTTCAACACCTGTCTGACCTGCTGAACATGAGTGATGTCGTGAGCCTGCATGTGCCAGAAAACGCGTCCACTAAAAACATGATGGGTGCAGAGGAGCTGGCGCTGATGAAGCCAGGTTCACTGCTGATCAACGCCGCGCGTGGCACCGTTGTCGACATCCCGGCACTGTGTGATGCGCTGAAGCGTAAACACCTGGCAGGGGCGGCAATCGACGTATTCCCGACCGAGCCGGCAACCAACACCGATCCGTTTACGTCTCCGCTGTGCGAGTTCGATAATGTGATCCTGACGCCACACATCGGTGGTTCAACTCAGGAAGCGCAGGAGAACATCGGCCTGGAAGTGGCAGGTAAACTGAGCAAATACTCCGACAACGGCTCTACGCTCTCTGCGGTGAATTTCCCGGAAGTGTCTCTGCCGCTGCACGGTGGCCGCCGTCTGCTGCACATTCACGAAAACCGCCCAGGCGTGTTGACCGCAATTAACCAGATCTTCGCTGAGCAGGGCGTCAACATTGCCGCACAGTATCTGCAAACGAACTCTCAGATGGGTTACGTGGTTATCGATATTGAAGCGGATGAAGATGTGGCTGAGAAAGCGCTGCTGAGCATGAAGGCGATCCCGGGGACTATCCGCGCGCGTCTGCTTTACTGATAGAGCGTGGTAAATGCAAAACGGTAACGATAGTTACCGTTTTTTATGTTTTCACCCTCTCCCCGTGGGAGAGGGCTGGGGTGAGGGCATCAGGCCGCACGTTTGGTTTACCATTCCCACAACTTCGACGGCGTCACCACCG
The DNA here is from genome assembly GCF_011752765.1 of Enterobacter sp. Tr-810. NCBI lineage: Bacteria > Pseudomonadati > Pseudomonadota > Gammaproteobacteria > Enterobacterales > Enterobacteriaceae > Enterobacter > Enterobacter sp. Tr-810. The sequence continues at coordinate 82,434 of NZ_VWWW01000004.1, forward strand.
CTGGCAACGGCACATCCCATTTCTCCACCGGCAACGCCTCCACACCCTGACAATCATGCGCATAGCCCACCGGCTGCAAACCATACTGCTGCCAGTTTTGCAGCGTTCTGTCATAAAAGCCGCCGCCCATACCCAGCCGCTGGCCTTGTTCATCAAACGCCACCAGTGGGGTTACCAGCACATCCAGCTCGGCAAGCGGGAGCACGTCGCGCACGTCCAGCTTCGGTTCGGTGATTTTCAGGCGATTGACCACCAGTTCGCTATGCGGATGGTAGTTCAGGAACAGAAGGTTCCCTTCGCTAAACGGATGCAGCACCGGCAGGTAAACCTTTTTCCCGGCACGCCAGAGCTGTTCGATAAGCGGCTGGGTATCCAGTTCGCCATCAAACGACAGAAACAGGGCGACCGTATGTGCCATCACAACCGGCGGGTATGCCATCATGCGTGCGGCGGCCTGTTGGGCGAAATGAGTTTGCTGTTCGGGGGGTAACGCACGACGGCGTTTACGGATTAACTGACGGATGTCCTGGCGTGAGGCAGAAACTTCAGAAAGTAGAGTCATGGTAGTCGGTAGAAGAAGAGAGAGGGAATCTCCGAGATGCCGCCGCAGGCTGTAACCCTTGAACCCTTGGTTCAAGGTGAATGTGTCGTCATAGTTTTAAGGCTTCTCGGACGGACCGAGCATGCTCACCAACCATGGAGCGCCACATTCTTGTGGTATGAAATATCGGCTCAGGGGACTGGCCCGCTTGCGAACATCTCAGAGAAATTTTGTCTTCCCAGTTACTCTACCATAGTCAACTGAGAAGTGTTATTCAAACTTTGGTCCCGGTCTTTCGGGAGTGCGACCTTGATCAAGCAATGCCTGTTCAATGGTCTGCTGGAGCATTTTAATGCGCTGCTCCATGCTCGCCGCGTAATCGCGGGTCTTTGCTTTTTCCTGAGTCAATTCATAGCTGATGTTCAACGCGGCGATGAAGACCAACTGCTCAGTATTTGTGACTCTAGTGCGTTCTTTTAGATCTTGCAACCGCTGATTCAAATCGTCCGCAGCCTGATTCAAAGCATCCCTTTGTTCAGGTGGACAATTCACTCGCAGTGAACGGCCAAAAATCTGGAGATCGACGGGTTGTGCAGACATGCCACCTTCCTGCTGATTGACTGCGCTGCCTTCGCTTACTGCCCCGGGGGCCGCGAAGGGGCGACACTATAGCTACCCTGATGTGAAGATACAAGCCCTTTTCTGGTATCACCAGGGTCCAAAGTGGTAGCATATCATGAATATTCCTCCCAACGATGACGAATGCGCATGTCTATACAGAACGAAATGCCTGGTTACAACGAATTAAGCCAGTTACTGAACCAGCAAGGGGTGGGGTTAACCCCTGCCGAAATGCATGGTCTGATCGCCGGGATGCTGTGTGGCGGAAACAGCGACAGCTCATGGCAGCCGCTGGTTCACGACCTGACGAACGAAGGGCTGGCGTTTGGTCACGAACTGGCTGAAGCGCTGCGTAAAATGCACTCCGCAACCAGCGACTCGCTGGAAGATGACGGCTTCCTTTTTCAGCTTTATCTGCCTGAAGGCGACGACGTTAGCGTCTTCGAACGCGCTGATGCGCTCGCAGGTTGGGTAAACCACTATCTGCTGGGTCTTGGCGTGACACAGCCTAAGCTCGATAAAGTCACCGGCGAAGCGGGTGAAGCTATCGACGATCTGCGCAACATCGCGCAGCTTGGCTATGACGAAGAGGAAGACCAGGAAGAGCTGGAAATGTCCCTCGAAGAGATTATTGAGTACGTACGCGTCGCGGCGCTGCTGTGCCACGACACCTTTACGCGCTCGCAGCCAACCGCGCCGGAAGTGCGCAAGCCAACCTTACATTAAGAAAAATAACGCACAGGAGGGTGTCATGGTTATCTCGAATCAAGAGTATTCTCGCCGTCGTCAGGCGCTGCTGGCAAAAATGCAGCCAGGAAGCGCCGCGCTAATTTTTGCCGCGCCTGAAGTGACGCGCAGTGCCGACAGCGAATACCCCTATCGCCAGAGCAGCGATTTCTGGTACTTCACCGGGTTTAACGAACCTGAGGCAGTACTGGTGCTGATTAAGAGCAATGACACCCACAACCACAGCGTGCTTTTCAACCGCGTACGGGATTTAACCGCCGAAATCTGGTTTGGCCGTCGCTTAGGCCAGGAGGCCGCTCCTGCAAAGCTCGGTGTCGATCGCGCTCTGGCGTTTAGCGAAATCAACCAGCAGCTTTATCAGTTGCTTAACGGCCTGGACGTGCTCTACCACGCACAGGGCGAATATGCCTGGGCCGATGAGATTGTCTTCAACGCGCTGGATAAGCTGCGAAAAGGTTCGCGTCAGAACTTATCTGCGCCAGCTACGCTCACGGACTGGCGTCCGGTGGTGCACGAGATGCGTCTCTTCAAGTCTGAAGAAGAAATTGAAGTGCTACGTCGTGCAGGCGAAATCAGTGCGCTGGCGCATACCCGCGCGATGGAAAAGTGCCGTCCCGGGATGTTTGAATACCAGCTTGAAGGCGAGATCCACCACGAATTTAACCGCCACGGCGCGCGCTATCCGTCCTACAACACCATCGTGGGCGGCGGAGAAAACGGCTGCATCCTGCACTACACCGAGAACGAAAGTGAACTGCGTGATGGCGACCTGGTGCTGATTGACGCCGGTTGCGAATATCAGGGCTATGCAGGTGACATCACCCGTACTTTCCCGGTAAGCGGCAAATTCACGCCTGCGCAGCGCGCAATTTATGACATCGTTCTTGAGTCGCTGGAAACGGCGCTGACGCTCTATCGCCCGGGCACCTCCATTCAGGAAGTCACCGGTGCTGTCGTGCGGATCATGATTGCCGGACTGGTGCGTCTTGGCATTCTGAAGGGCGAAGTGGATACCCTGATCACCGAAAATGCCCATCGTCCGTACTTCATGCATGGCCTGAGCCACTGGCTGGGGCTGGATGTTCATGATGTGGGCGCCTATGGTTCTGAACGCTCGCGCGTGCTGGAGCCGGGCATGGTGTTAACCGTTGAACCGGGTCTGTATATCGCCCCGGACGCCGATGTGCCGCAAGAGTACCGTGGGATTGGCATTCGTATTGAAGATGACATCGTCATCACCGAAACCGGCAATGAAAACCTGACCGCCTCTGTTGTGAAAAATGCCGACGACATTGAGGCGCTGATGGCAGCGGCACGCGTATGAGCGTGATTATCGTTGGCGGTGGCATGACCGGGGCCACGCTGGCTCTGGCCATTTCTCATTTAACGCAGGGGCAGCTTCCGGTACATCTGATTGAAGCTGTCGCACCTCAGACCACCGAGCATCCAGGCTTTGATGCCCGCGCAATTGCGCTGGCACAAGGCACCTGCCAGCAGTTAGCGCGCATTGGTATCTGGCAGGCTATCGCCGACTGTACGACCGCCATCGATACAGTGCACGTCAGCGATCGCGGCCATGCGGGGTTTGTTACCCTTGATGCGCAGGATTATCGCATCGATGCGCTTGGACAGGTTGTTGAGCTGCACGACGTTGGGCTCCGCCTGTTCCGCTTGTTGCAGGACGCACCAGGTGTGACCTTACACTGCCCGGCGCGCGTGGCCAGTTTTAGCCGCAGCGAAGATGCCGTTAACGTCACGCTCGACGATGGTTCGACACTTGAAGGTAAGCTACTGGTCGCGGCAGATGGTTCTCGCTCTGCGCTGGGTACACAGTGTGGCGTGGAATGGCGCTCGCAGCCGTATGGGCAGGTGGCGGTCATTGCGAATGTCTCTACACAGAGCGAGCATCACGGGCGTGCGTTTGAGCGTTTTACCCAGCATGGCCCGCTGGCGATGTTGCCGATGGCGCAAGATCGCTGTTCGCTGGTGTGGTGCCACCCGCAAGATAAGGCGGATGAAGTGCTGTCCTGGAGCGATGAGCGCTTTTGCACTGAGCTGCAAAAAGCCTTCGGCTGGCGGCTTGGGCGCATCACCCACGCGGGGAAACGATCGGTTTATCCGCTGTCGCTGACAACCGCGTCCCAGTCGATCTCCCATCGTGTTGCGCTGGTAGGAAATGCCGCGCAAACCCTGCACCCGATTGCGGGCCAGGGCTTTAATCTGGGCCTGCGCGATGTCATGAGCCTGGCGGAATCGCTGGCTCAGGCGTGGGGTGAACAAAAAGATTGTGGTGCGTATTCGGTGCTTAGCCATTATCAGAAGCGCCGTCATGCCGATAAAGAGGCCACAATCGGCGTCACGGATGGCCTGGTGCATCTGTTCGCGAATCGCTGGGCGCCGCTGGTTGCCGGGCGCAACCTCGGGCTGATGGCGATGGAATTATTTATCCCGGCACGTGATGTGCTGGCGCAGAGGACTCTTGGTTGGGTCGCTCGTTAAGGAGTTATCACCGTGCAGAATGTTGATGTCGCCATTGTCGGCGGCGGAATGGTCGGGCTGGCGCTGGCCTGTGGTTTACAGGGTAGCGGCCTGCGTGTGGCCGTGCTTGAGCAAAAACAGCCTCAGCCCGTTGCACAGGATGCGCCACCAGAATTACGTGTGTCGGCCATCAATGCCGCCAGCGAAAAACTGCTGACTCACCTGGGCGTGTGGTCGGATATTGTCGCGCACCGCGCCAGTTGCTATCACGGAATGGAAGTGTGGGACAAAGACAGCTTTGGCCACATTGCGTTTGATGACGAAAGCATGGGGTACAGCCATCTGGGTCATATTATTGAGAATGCGGTGATCCACCACGCGCTGTGGCAAAAAGCCCAGAGCTGTAGTGATGTCACGCTGATGGCACCGGCGCAAATCCAGCAGGTAGCCTGGGGCGAAAATGAGGCATTCCTTACCCTGCAAAGTGGCGATATGCTCACCGCGCGGCTGGTGGTGGGGGCCGACGGCGCGAACTCCTGGCTGCGTAATAAAGCGGATATTCCGCTGACCTTCTGGGACTATCGCCATCACGCGCTTGTGGCCACGATCCGTACCGAAGAGCCACACGGCGGCGTGGCGCGTCAAATTTTCCATAATGACGGTATCCTGGCATTCCTGCCGCTTGCCGACCCGCACCTGTGCTCCATTGTCTGGTCGCTGGTGCCTGAAAAAGCACAACAGATGCAGGAAGCTACGCCTGAAGAGTTTAACCAGGCGCTGTGCGTTGATTTCGATAATCGTCTGGGGCTGTGCACCCTTGAAAGCGAACGACAGGTCTTCCCGCTTACCGGTCGCTATGCGCGTCAGTTCGCGGCGCACCGTCTGGCGCTGGTAGGCGATGCGGCTCATACCATTCACCCGCTGGCCGGGCAGGGGGTTAATCTGGGCTTTATGGATGCCGCAGAGCTGGTTGATGAGTTGCGCCGTCTGCACCGTGAAGGCAAAGATTTTGGTCAGCATTTATACCTTCGTCGCTACGAGCGTAGCCGCAAGCACAGTGCCGCAATGATGCTGGCAGGAATGCAGGGCTTCCGCGAGCTGTTCGCTGGCGCAAACCCGGCTAAAAAACTGCTGCGTGATATTGGCCTGAAACTGGCCGACACTCTCCCGGGCGTAAAACCGCAACTCCTGCGTCAGGCAATGGGTCTTAACGATCTGCCGGACTGGCTACGCTAACTTAGATACCCGTCACACTTTATTTTCCCGGCCTCTGCGCCGGGGAAATTCCCTCGTTTGAAATATTCTAATTCCACGCCATTTTTCGCATTAGATTATCTAATCTTACGTTTTTTATGTTGCGGAAATTCGGCCCGTTTTTCCGCATGAAATATCACCATGTGCTAAATCCTGTTAGTTCAATGTTAATTTTGTGCGGGTTTAATCGCATTTTTCCAGTGAATAACTCTGTAGGCTTTTTAGCGTTTTTTGGTCATAAGCTAATGTGATGACCCGTTTTACCTTATGGTTAATCACCGGTTTCGGTGGTAAGTTCAGGTAAAAGAGAACGTTTGCGTCGACGTCCGTAAAGTGATGCCGACGCCGGGTTTCGTGGCGATTTTGGGCGCATGAAACGCAAGATAGCCCTGCTTATTCAACGAGGAAAAGATGGCTCAACAGACTCCTTTGTACGATCAACACGTGTTATGCGGCGCGCGCATGGTGGATTTCCATGGCTGGATGATGCCGCTGCACTACGGCTCACAGATTGATGAGCATCATGCGGTGCGCACCGATGCCGGCATGTTCGACGTGTCCCATATGACCATTGTCGACCTGCGCGGTAGCCGCACCCGGGAGTTTTTGCGTTATCTGCTGGCAAATGACGTCGCAAAACTGAAGACCCCAGGCAAAGCGCTCTACACCGGGATGCTCAATGCGTCCGGCGGTGTGATTGATGACCTGATTGTTTATTACTTCACTGAAGATTTCTTCCGCCTCGTTGTAAACTCCGCCACCCGCGAAAAAGACCTCTCCTGGATTTCCCAACACGCTGAACCTTTCTCTGTCGACATCACTGTTCGTGACGATCTGTCGCTGATCGCCGTTCAGGGACCTAACGCGCAGGCAAAAGCTGCTTCTCTGTTCAGCGATGAACAGCGCAAAGCAACGGAAGGGATGAAGCCGTTCTTCGGCGTGCAGGCAGGCGATCTGTTTATCGCGACCACCGGCTATACCGGTGAAGCGGGCTACGAAATTGCTATGCCGAATGAGAAAGCCGCCGATTTCTGGCGTGCGTTGGTAGATGCGGGCGTTAAGCCGGCAGGCCTGGGCGCGCGCGATACGCTGCGTCTGGAAGCCGGGATGAACCTCTACGGGCAGGAAATGGATGAAAGCGTGTCTCCGCTGGCAGCCAACATGGGCTGGACCATTGCGTGGGAACCCGCTGACCGTGAATTCATTGGTCGTGAAGCGCTGGAAATCCAGCGTGAAAAAGGCACCGAACAGCTGGTGGGCCTGGTGATGACCGAAAAAGGCGTGCTGCGCGGCGAACTGCCAGTGCGTTTCACCGATGCAAACGGCAATCACCTCGAAGGCATTATCACCAGCGGTACCTTCTCTCCGACTCTGGGCTACAGTATTGCACTGGCACGTGTACCGGCGGGAATTGGCGAAACGGCGGTGGTACAAATCCGCAACCGCGAAATGCCGGTCAACGTGACCAAACCAATTTTTGTTCGCGCCGGTAAGCCGGTCGCCTAATCATTTTTATCAGGAGAAATTCAATGAGCAATGTGCCAGCAGAACTGAAATACAGCAAAGAACATGAGTGGCTGCGCAAAGAAGCGGACGGCACTTACACCGTAGGGATCACCGAGCACGCGCAAGAACTGCTGGGCGATATGGTGTTTGTTGATCTGCCGGAAGTGGGCGCGACCGTAGGCGCAGGCGATGATTGCGCAGTTGCGGAGTCTGTTAAAGCGGCATCCGACATCTATGCACCCGTCAGCGGCGAAATCGTTGCCGTGAACGATGCACTGAGCGACTCCCCGGAGCTGGTGAACAGCGAGCCATATGAAGGCGGCTGGATCTTTAAAATTAAAGCCAGCGACGAAGCGGAAGTTGCCGCCCTGCTGGACGCGACCGCGTACGAAGCACTGTTAGAAGACGAGTAAGCCATTATCCCTCTCCCCCTTGGGGAGAGGGTAGGGTGAGGGGAACAGACGACACCCTCACCCCAGCCCTCTCCCTAAGGGAGAGGGAGAAAACACATTCACTGCACGTTTCAGGAACCATCGCTCATGACACAGACTTTAAGCCAGCTTGAAAACCGTGGCGCTTTTATTGAACGTCACATTGGGCCGGATGCTCAGCAACAGCAGGAGATGCTGAACACGGTTGGCGCGGATTCATTAAACGCACTGATCGGCCAGATAGTGCCAAAAGACATCCAGCTTGCAACACCGCCGCAGGTAGGGGAAGCCACCACAGAATTCGCCGCACTGGCGGAGCTGAAGGCAATTGCCGGCCTGAACAAGCGCTACAAGTCTTACATTGGCATGGGCTATACCAACGTGCAGTTGCCGCCGGTTATCCTGCGCAATATGCTGGAAAACCCAGGCTGGTACACCGCTTACACCCCTTATCAGCCAGAAGTGTCTCAGGGCCGTCTGGAAGCGCTGCTGAACTTCCAGCAGGTCACACTGGATCTGACTGGACTGGATATCGCTTCCGCGTCTCTGCTGGATGAAGCGACCGCTGCGGCAGAAGCCATGTCGATGGCCAAACGTGTCAGCAAGCTGAAAAATGCCAACCGCTTCTTCGTGGCGGCAGATGTTCACCCGCAAACACTGGACGTGGTACGCACCCGTGCGGAAACCTTCGGTTTTGACGTGATTGTTGATGATGCAGACAAAGTGCTGGATCACCAGGATGTCTTCGGCGTGCTGCTGCAACAGGTAGGCACCACCGGTGAAGTTCACGACTACAGCCCGCTGATTGCCGAGCTGAAAGCCCGTAAAGTGGTAGTGAGCGTTGCCGCTGATTTTATGGCGCTGGTCTTGCTGACTGCGCCGGGCAAACAGGGTGCGGATATTGTATTCGGCTCTGCACAACGCTTCGGCGTACCGATGGGCTACGGCGGCCCGCACGCGGCATTCTTCGCTGCGAAAGATGAATTCAAGCGCTCTATGCCTGGCCGTATTATCGGGGTATCGAAAGATGCTGCCGGTAACACCGCACTGCGTATGGCGATGCAGACTCGTGAGCAGCACATCCGCCGCGAGAAAGCGAACTCCAACATTTGTACCTCGCAGGTTCTGCTGGCAAACATCGCCAGCCTGTATGCCGTCTTCCACGGCCCGGCTGGCCTGAAGCGCATTGCCGGTCGTATTCACCGTCTGGCGGATATTCTGGCCTGCGGCCTGCAACAAAAAGGCCTCAAGCTGCGCCACGCCCACTACTTTGACACCCTGTGTGTTGAAGTGGCAGACAAAGCGGCCGTGCTGGCACGCGCCGAAGCGGCAGAAATTAACCTGCGCAGCGATATTCACAACGCAGTGGGCATTACGCTGGATGAAAGCACCGCGCGTGAAGATATCCTGAACCTGTTTAATGTGCTGCTGGGTGACGCTCACGGCCTGGACATTGACTCACTGGATAAAGAGGTGGCGCACGACAGCCGCTCCATCCAGCCAACCATGCTGCGTGACGATGCCATCCTGGCGCACCCGGTGTTCAATCGCTATCACAGCGAAACCGAGATGATGCGTTATATGCACTCTCTGGAACGCAAAGATCTGGCGCTCAACCAGGCAATGATCCCGCTGGGCTCTTGTACCATGAAGCTGAACGCCGCGGCCGAGATGATCCCAATCACCTGGCCTGAGTTCTCTGAGCTGCACCCGTTCTGCCCGCCAGAGCAGGCAGAAGGTTATCACCTGATGATCAACCAGCTTTCAGACTGGCTGGTGAAACTGACCGGTTACGATGCACTCTGTATGCAGCCAAACTCCGGTGCTCAGGGTGAATATGCCGGTCTGCTGGCGATCCGCCACTATCACGAAAGCCGCAATGAAGGGCATCGCGATATCTGCCTGATCCCAAGCTCTGCCCACGGTACTAACCCGGCATCTGCACAGATGGCAGGGATGGAAGTGGTTGTTGTGGCTTGCGATAAGAACGGTAATATCGACCTGGCCGACCTGCGTGCAAAAGCCGAGCAGGCGGGCGATAAGCTCTCCTGCATCATGGTGACTTACCCGTCCACCCACGGCGTGTACGAAGAGACTATCCGTGAAGTGTGCGAAGTAGTGCATCAGTTTGGTGGCCAGGTATACCTCGATGGCGCCAACATGAACGCTCAGGTCGGCATTACCTCTCCGGGCTTTATCGGCGCGGATGTGTCGCACCTGAACCTGCACAAAACCTTCTGCATTCCACACGGCGGTGGCGGCCCAGGTATGGGCCCAATCGGTGTGAAAGCGCACCTGGCACCGTTTGTTCCGGGCCACAGCGTCGTGCAAATCGAAGGGATGCTGACCCGTCAGGGCGCGGTATCTGCGGCACCGTTTGGTAGCGCATCTATCCTGCCTATCAGCTGGATGTATATCCGCATGATGGGTGCGGAAGGGCTGAAGCAGGCAAGTCAGGTGGCAATTCTGAATGCCAACTACATTGCGACTCGCCTGAAGTCTGCCTTCCCGGTGCTCTATACCGGCCGTGATGGTCGCGTGGCGCACGAGTGTATTCTGGATATTCGTCCGCTGAAAGAGCAGAGCGGCATCAGCGAACTGGATATCGCCAAACGTCTGATCGACTACGGATTCCACGCCCCAACCATGTCGTTCCCGGTAGCGGGTACGCTGATGGTAGAGCCAACGGAATCTGAGAGCAAAGCCGAGCTGGACCGCTTTATTGATGCGATGCTGGCGATCCGCATAGAGATCGATCGCGTGCTGGACGGCGAATGGACGCTGGAAGATAACCCGCTGGTTAACGCACCGCACACCCAGCACGAGCTGGTGGCCGAGTGGAACCACAGCTATACCCGTGAGCTGGCGGTCTTCCCGGCAGGCGTGGCGAACAAATACTGGCCGACCGTGAAACGTCTTGATGACGTTTACGGTGACCGTAATCTGTTCTGCTCCTGTGTGCCGATGAGCGAATACCAGTAATTTCTTTGCCATACTGTAGGCCGGGTAAGCGCTAGCGCCACCCGGTTTTTTTTTATCTGGAGATTGTGAATGGCTATTGCACTTGTGACCGGCGCCAGCCGCGGAATTGGTAAAGCCACCGCGCTACAGCTGGCAGGCGAAGGTTATACCGTTGCGGTGAACTATCACCGCAACATCAAGGCGGCAACGGATGTCATCAGAACGATTGTTGATGCGGGCGGGAAAGCTTTTGCCGTGCGTGCGGATATCAGCGATGAAGCGCAGGTACTGGCGATGTTTGAAAGCCTTGACCGGGAAGGCGAGCCGCTGACCGCGCTGGTAAACAACGCCGGGATCCTGTTTGAACAATCCACCATTGAAAACCTGTCTGCCGAGCGTATCAACCGTGTGCTGGCCACCAATGTGACGGGCTATTTTCTCTGTTGCCGCGAAGCGGTGAAACGCATGTCGCATAAGCATGGCGGCCAGGGAGGGGCCATTGTGAATGTCTCTTCGGCGGCGTCGCGCTTAGGTGCGCCGGGGGAATATGTGGACTATGCCGCATCGAAAGGGGCGGTGGATTCACTGACCACCGGCTTAGCGCTGGAGGTGGCCGCACAGGGCATTCGCGTCAACTGCGTGCGTCCCGGGCTGATTTACACCGATATTCACGCCTCCGGCGGCGAGCCGGGGCGTGTGGATAGGGTCAAGTCTCTGCTGCCAATGCAGCGCGGCGGTCAGCCGGAGGAAGTCGCTCAGGCCATTGCCTGGCTGCTGAGCGACAAAGCTTCCTATGTGACCGGCAGTTTCCTCGAGCTTGCTGGCGGAAAGTAAAACCTACGACGCCAGCCACAGCCGCAGGCGTATGCCCCAGCTGCTGGTCCAGCCGGTGGTGATCGACTTCACCTCACCGTGAGAAATGACCACCAGCGTCGGCGTTACCTGAACGTCCCACTGACGCGCCAGCTCTCCGCTGGCGTCATTGACCGTCGGCAGCGTCATCTTCTTCTTCGCAAGCCACTTTTCCAGCATGGCGTTATCGCCAGAGCGCAGCGCAACGGACATTACGTTACCACCCTCTGCGGCAAGCGTCGCCACCGCGGGTGTGGTGTAACGACACACGCCGCACCAGGTCGCCCAGACGTAGACCAGCAGCGGCCGCTCCTTGCTCATGGCGGCAAGATCAACGGGCTCACCGTCGAGGGTTTGCAGCGCCGTCGCGGAGAAATTCTGCGGTAGCGCAGGCTGGCGGAAATAGTCCACCGCGATGCTCACGGCAACGCCAATCGACAGCCACAGAACGAGCTCGCGCAGCAGGCGCGTGAGTTTACTTGCCACGGGCAGATGCCATCTGCGCTTTCACCAGCTCCTCCAGATCGTCATAGGGGATCGCACCCGCAACCATTTGGTCGCCGATAATCGTCGCCGGAGTGCCCTGGATATTCAGCACCTGCGACAAAATCAGGTTCATTTTCAGCGAGTCCATGGTTTTTTCATCCGTCGTGATGTTGTCCGTGCCGGTCTTCACCCGTGCCGCCGCGATGCTGGCATCATCGTGATAGCCCTTTTTCATCATCAAACGCTGGTGCAGCGGCCAGAACGTATCGGGCTGCTGACGCCATACTGAGAGCGCCGCTTTAGCGGCATTCACCGAGCTTTGTCCCTTGAACGGCAGCAGCTTAATGATCAGCTGCACGTCAGGATTATCGCGCACGATTTTCTCCAGCATGGGGTCGAACTGCTTGCAGTAAGGACAGTTGTAGTCAGTGAACGATACAATGGTCAGTTTTGGCTCTTTGGCACCGGTTCGCGGGCTGTAGGGGTCGTTAAACAGCAGTTCTGCCAGCTGGTCATCAGAAGATTGTTCGGATGGCGCCGCAACGCTGAGCGTTGATAAAGACAGCAGCAGTAAAGCAACAAAAGCTCTCATGTTATTTTCCTTTCGCATCGGACAGGGTGGTTAACACCGCTTCGCGGCTCAATAGCGCAGGCAGCACGTGGCCCTGCGGCAGTCCCGGTCCGTAAATCTGGTTAAACGGCACGGCGGCGCTGCCGCGCGTGGTTAAGAACTGGCTAATGCTGGCGGAGGGGCGACTCCAGTCTCCGCGCAGGGCGACGATATCCGGCGCTGAAAGCGCGTCCTGCACCTCGTCGCGAAGCAGCACGTTGTATTTATTGGCTTTACAGGTCACGCACCAGTCGGCGGTGACGTCGACGAAGACGCGCTTGTTCTCGGCCAGTGCGCGGGCAATAGCCTGTTCGCTAAGCGGCTGCCAGTTCACCCGATCGCGACGGGAGTTTTCTCCTCCGGCGCCGCTCACAAACGCGACAGCACCCGCAACCACAACGGCTAACGCTCCGGCGCGCAGTGCCGTTTGCCAGCGGTAGCGCCAGGCCGTCACCAGCAGCAGAATGAGGATCAGCACCACACCCAGCGTGATGACGGGCAGGGTGCCGATGTGCACTCCCAGCAGGCTCAGCAGCCACAACGCCGAACCGAGCATCATCAGGCCAAGCACGACCCGTACGACATTCATCCAGCGACCGGGGCGCGGCAGCCGCTGCGCCAGCCCCGGCCAGGCGACGACAAATAGCCAGGGCAGGCTCATTCCGATCCCCATCGCCAGGAAAATGCCCCACAGCAGCGGGAGCGGTGCCGCCAGCGCCACCGACACGGCAGTACCGAGAAACGGCGCGGTACACGGCGTCGCCAGCAGGGTGGCAAAAGCGCCTTGCCAGAAATGGCCCGCCAGCCCATTGCCGCCGCGTGTGGCGAGGAAGGTGCTGGCAGAAGAGGGAAGCCGGATCTCAAATAACCCCAGCAGGCTGGCGCTGAACAGCACCATCACCAGCGCCATCGCAGTGATAAACCATGGATTCTGGAACTGGATGCCCCAGCCGAGCGCCTGATTGCCCAAACGTAACACGGTCATCATCAGCGCCAGCGCGAGGAATGAAATGACTATCCCGCACACCGAAGCCAGAAACTGCCTGCGTACCTGACCACGCGCCTGATGTTCGGTTTGCATCAGCGTGCCCAGCTTCATTGCCAGCACGGGCAGTACGCAGGGCATCACGTTGAGGATTAACCCACCCACCAGCGCCATCATCAATACCCAGCCTAAGGCAGGGGCTGGCGCTGAGCTGCCTTGCCCGATAAGCAGGCTGGACTCCTGCGCCTGACCGCTATCGGCCAGCACCAGAGACAGGGTTTTGCCGCTGAGATCCGGTGCCGTCTCGCCCCAACTGTCGGACACTGGCAAGGTGGCCGTGAGCGTGCCGTCGCGCACGGAGAAGCTCGGCTTGCCGAAATCGATATCGTCCATGCTGTCGATAAATAGCGATGGCTGCTGCCAGCCCGCGTCGCGTTGTGCGGTCACCGTCAGCTTGCCGGAGGCGTAGCGAACGCTAAGCGCAGACGTCAATCCACTGCTGAGCGGTAGCGTGCCCATCGCCCGGTTGAAATCATAATCAAAGCCACCGCCTGTAGAGGCCGTCAAATCCAGTGAGAACGGGTAGTCGGTCAGAATACAGACGTTGCTACAGGTGGACAGCGTCAGCACTCCGCTAAGGCGTTCGGGCACGTTGCCGCGCAGGGTGATGGGGAAGCTGACGTCGCCGTGATATCCCTGCGTGGTGATACCCGCTACGTCGAAACGCTCGGGCGTTGGCCAGCGCCACAGCGCCTCCAGCGGTTGATGCCAGGTTATCGCCGGGGCAATCCCGCCTTCTCCCGGCGATCGCCAATAGGTCTTCCAGCCTTTCTGTAAGGCAACGTCCAGCAGCAGGCGGGTTTCGCCACTGTTTTCAGTTTGGGCACGCAGCCTGACGCTGGCGTGTTGATTATCGGCGGCGCGCAGCCAGCCCGTGTCGGCGGCCTGGCTGAGGGGTAGCCATAGCCAAAGCAGGCAGACCAGCAGTCGCCTGAATACAGTAAACATAAATTTTCTCCGTAAATGATGAATTAACCTGAGGTGTCAGGCGAATGCTCATTCACGGAAGACGCATAATCGCAGATGCACCCGCAATCGGGGTGGGGAGATAACGCGGGGAGGCCACAGACGTTCGCGGCACGGTGGAATCGCTGCCAGCAGCGCCAGCAAAAGGGTAACGGCGAACAGTGCGCTTTCAAACAGCACAGGCGGCACCGCCATCAGTGATTTTGCGCTGAGTTCGCACGGCGTCACCGGCGCGTCGCTGCTCTCCTGACCCTGCTGAACGGACTGGGATGAGGCGGTGGCATTCATGACAAGCGCGTGCATCCCGGCCATCCGCTGGGCGGTGCATACCAACACCACCAGACAGGCCAGGGCTACAAGCAGAATTGCTTTGCGTTGTCGCTTGATCATGTTCGCCTCAAATATTCACGAGGCTTATCTTATAGGGCGCAGGTTTTTTGGCAACGCGAAAGCTGTAAAGAAGTGTCTGGAAGATAAGTGGTTTACCCTCTCCTGCGGGAGGAGAGGGCGAAGGATCACAGCTGTTCGCCGTTGCTGGCGATCACGCCTTTGTACCACTCGAAGCTCTTTTTGCGGGATCGGGACATGTCGCCGGTGCCGTCGTCGTGTTTGTTCACGTAGATAAAGCCGTAGCGTTTGCTGTACTGGCCGGTGGTGAATGATACACAGTCGATGCAGCCCCACGGGGTGTAGCCCATCAGATCCACGCCATCATAAGTGACCGCTTTCATCATCTCTTCCACGTGAGCACGCAGATAGTCGATGCGGTAGTCATCGTTGATGCTGCCGTCTTCTTCCACTTTGTCGTATGCGCCAAAGCCGTTTTCAACGATAAACAGCGGCTTCTGATAACGCTCGTACAGCTCACACAGGGAATAACGCAGACCTACCGGGTCAATCTGCCAGCCCCAGTCAGATGCTTTCACGTGCGGGTTCGGCACGCTGCCTTCGAAGCCGGAAATAGCATCGCCGGTACCGCCTTCCGCTTTCACGGCGTTGGTCATGTAGTAGCTGAAACCTAAATAGTCACAGGTTCCGTCACGCAGGATCTGTTCGTCGCCCGCTTCCATTTTGATGGAGAAACCACGGCGTTCCCACTCGTTCAGCACGTAAGACGGGTAGTAACCACGCAACTGCATGTCGGTAAAGACATAGCGCTCGCGCATGGATTCTTGGGCAAACATTACATCCTCTGGTTTGCAGGAGAACGGATAGAGCGCAACCATCGCCAGCATACAGCCGACTTTCATTTCCGGGTTAATACGGCGTGCCGCTTTCACCGCCAGAGCGCTGGCCACGAACTGGTGGTGCAGCACCTGGTACATGGTTTCTTCCGGGTTGTCGTGTTCGGTATAGACCACGCCAGAGCAGCAGTAGCCGAACAGCGGCGCGCGCCAGTTACGCTGGTTGTTGATTTCATTGAAGGTCATCCAGTATTTGACCTTGTTTTTGTAGCGCTCGAAGACCACTTCGGAGAAGCGTACAAAGAAATCCACCACTTTACGGTTGGTCCAGCCGCCGTATTCCTGCACCAGGTGCAGCGGCATTTCGAAGTGGGAGAGGGTGATCACCGGCTCGATATTGTATTTCAGCAGTTCGTCGAACATGTCATCGTAGAACTTCAGCCCTTCTTCATTTGGCAGCGTTTCGTCACCTTTCGGGAAGATGCGGGTCCAGGCGATAGAGGTGCGGAAACATTTGAAGCCCATCTCAGCAAACAGCTTGATGTCTTCTTTGTAGTGGCCATGGAAGTCGATAGCTTCGTGGTTTGGGTAGTATTTGCCTGGCTCCACTTGCTGGGTGATTTCGCGCGGTACGCCGTGGGCGCCGCCAGTCAGCACGTCACAAATGCTTGGCCCTTTACCGCCTTTGTTCCAGCCGCCTTCAACCTGGTGTGCCGCAACTGCGCCACCCCATAAAAAATCTTTTGGTAAGGTGAGTTTTTTCATCTTTGCTATTCTCAATTTATGACTTAATGCGTTCGAGTCTAGCAAAGCGGAATTAAATGTCACGATATAACAATTCTCAGAAAATGTGATTTGTCACATCGAAAAAACAGGGTGTTTTATTCTGTTAATTTCTTCGCCAGTTTACGCCCCAGCGATTCCAGAATATAGATGACGGGAATTTGCGTTGTAATATCGTAAACGCCGGCAATACGCGTTTGCGGAACATGCCAGGAGAGATTAAAGTCCGCCAGCTTTGCCAGCCGGGAGTGCTCGTGGCTGGTAATCGACAGCACCTTGCAGTGGTGAAGGCTGAACTGGCTGGCGAAGCGCAGGATCTCTTCTGTTTCTCCCGAAACGGAAAGCACGATCGCCAGCGCATTTTTGGCCATGTCGTTGGTTACCGGGAAATAAGGATCATCGATATGGTTGCTGAATTTTCCGATATTCGAGAAAAAACGTGCACCATATTTTGCAAGCGATCCTGATGTGCCAGCGCCGACAAATATAATGCGTTCAGAGGATAATATAATATCAACGGCATCATCTAATAACGCATCGAACTCTTCATTATTAACGCTTTTAAAGAAGCTAATAATTTCGCTGGCACCGAAATTTGCCTGCTGGGGTTCGTTCTGCTCTAAATAGAGTTTAAAGCGCACGCGGAATTCGGAGTAGCCTTCGCAACTGAGCTTGCGGCAAAATCGCAGGATAGTGGTGGTCGAAACCCCCGCTGCATCCGCCAGTTCACGGATGGTCATGTACATCACTTTGTCACGATTTTTAATGACATAGTTGTAGACCATCATCTCCAGATTGTTGAGACTGGCAACGGCGGAATGGGAGAACATGCTCACAGTGGCTACACTCACTCATCAGACTTTATCTTCAGGGAATAATAACATGCAGCCAAACGACATCACTTTTTTTCAGCGCTTTCAGGATGACATTCTGGCCGGGCGTAAAACCATCACCATTCGTGACGAAAGTGAATCCCATTTTAAAACCGGCGATATCCTGCGTGTTGGGCGTTATGAAGATGACGGCTATTTTTGCACCATCGAGGTGACGGGCACGTCGACCGTCACGCTGGATACGCTGACGGAAAAACATGCTGAGCAGGAAAACATGACGGTGGGGACGCTGAGAAGTGTGATCGCTGAAATCTATCCGGGGCAGACCCAGTTTTATGTGATTGATTTTAAATGTCTTTAATGTAAACAAACACATTTGTTAGCTGAAATATTTTTGTAACCCTATGATTGTAAATTGAAAAATTGAGAGTTAACTTTATTTTAGCTAACAGGTGTTCACTGGAATCATTCTCAGTTAGCATAGTCAGGCGATGAATAATCATCTTTTGTTTTCCCGGAGTTACTTATGGTGAGCAAGCCATTAATCGCACAGGGATATTCGCTGGCTGAGGAAATAGCCAATAGTATTAGCCACGGCATTGGCCTGGTATTTGGGATTGTCGGTTTAGTGTTACTGCTGGTGCAGGCGGCGGATACCAACGCCAGCGCCATGGCGATTACCAGCTACAGCCTGTACGGCGGGAGCATGATCCTGCTGTTTCTGGCATCGACGCTGTACCACGCTATTCCGCATCAGCGGGCCAAGATCTGGCTCAAGAAATTTGACCACTGCGCTATCTATCTTCTTATTGCAGGCACCTACACGCCGTTTCTGCTGGTGGGGTTAAATTCGCCGCTGTCGCGTGGCCTGATGATTGTTATCTGGAGCCTGGCACTGCTGGGTATTCTGTTTAAGCTGACCATTGCGCACCGGTTTAAGGTGTTGTCGCTGGTGACGTATCTGACGATGGGATGGCTATCGCTGATTGTGGTGTATCAGCTGGCAATCAAGCTTGCGGCGGGTGGGGTAACCTTGCTGGCCGTTGGCGGCGTGGTCTATTCACTGGGCGTGATTTTCTACGTCTGTAAGCGTATTCCATACAACCATGCTATCTGGCACGGCTTCGTACTGGGCGGCAGCGTGTGTCACTTCCTGGCGATTTATTTGTACGTGGGGCAGGTGTAGTTTTTGCACCGTGCGGTCTGATGCCCTCTCCCACAGGGAGAGGGCGGGTAATCATCACTCTTCCAGCGAATACGGCAGTGGCTCAATGCTCAGGGTTTTGGCATCGTCACGCACGCGGAACACGCTGTCTGGCTCCATGTCGTTATTCATGACCGCCTGCACCAGCACGCGGCCATCGTCCAGCTGTACTGCGGCTAAAACCGTGCCGGTACGGCGCCAGTTTTCACCCATTTTCAGCTCCAGATCTTCACCGGCTTCCGGCACGCGGCTGGCGTGGCCTGCCAGCGTCCACAGCGCGCGTTTATTCGCACCGCGGAATTTTGCGCGCGCGACCATTTCCTGGCCGGTGTAGCAACCTTTCTTAAAGCTAATGCCCCCCAGCGCCTGTAGGTTAGTAGCCTGCGGGATAAATTGCGCGCTGTTTGCCGCGTCAATGATCGGCAGCCCCGCTTCAATGTTGAGTGCCAGCCACTGTTGGCTATTATTTAACTGAGCTTCACCACGCAAGGCGTCGGTGACGCGTTCAGCGGTGGCGACGTCGGTCACCAGCAGGAAACGCTCCGTCGGGTGTTCAAACCACAGGATTGAGGTTGCACCGTCGTGCACCAGCTGTGTTTCGGCATCCGGCAGTTCGCTGAACAGATTTTTCAGGGCCGCGCGTGCCTGGAACCCGGCAACGCCAAGCAGGACATGCTCATCGTCAGGCGCGATGGTGACCTTAGAAAAGACCGCGTATTTTTTCAGTTCGGTCAGTTGGGCATCGCGCAGGCTGCGGCGCTCGATAAGCGCGAACCCGCCCTGGCGACGGAACAGACGCAGGTTGCTCCACATTTTGCCTTTCGGGTCGCAGTGCGCAGCCAGTAAATGCTGGTGTTCCGTCATCTGGCTGACGTCAGCAGTGACCTGACCCTGCAAATATTTCTCGCTGTCGGCACCGGTCAGTGTTGCCAGCGCCCAGTCATCAAGGGTAATAAGCGTCAGCGGCAGACGCGCAGAGGCGACGGGCTGGCGAGGAGAAAATGGAGTAAAAGCCATAGTGATATCCTGAATTGCTTAACGCTTTGATAATGCCTAATGGTAAAAGAGACTGTTGTCATTGCAAGCGCTTTCAGCAGACCATTCGTGCCATATCTGACTTCTGCGTAGCGCAACGCAAAATAGTGTAATCCGCTCTCTTTGTAGGGTTTATTCTGGAACCCGGCTCCGGGTTTGCAATATTCCAGTAAAGAAACGGTCAAAAACACGTTACACTAGCCAGAGTTCCCGGCAGAAATAAAGCATACCGAACGGGACACCGACTGTGCCAAACGTAATGCAGGAAAAAGAACATGGATATTAACAACAAGGCCCGTATCCACTGGGCTTGCCGTCGCGGAATGCGTGAACTTGATATTTCCATCATGCCTTTCTTCGAATACGAGTACGACAGCTTAAGCGAAGATGACAAGCGTCTGTTCGTTCGCCTGCTTGAATCCGACGATCCTGATTTGTTCAACTGGCTGATGAACCACGGCAAACCCGCCGACACCGAGTTGCAACGGATGGTGCAATTAATTCAAACACGGAATCGGGAACGTGGTCCTGTGGCAATCTGATCTTCGCGTTTCATGGCGCTCACAGTGGATGTCTTTATTGCTCCACGGCCTGGTCGCGGCATTTGTTTTACTGATGCCGTGGCCGCTTAGCTATACCCCTCTCTGGCTGCTGTTACTGTCATTCGTGGTGTTTGACAGCGTGCGTAGTCAGCGCCGTATCAATGCCCGTCAGGGCGAAATCAAACTGATGATGGATTCACGCCTGCGCTGGCAGGGGAAAGAGTGGGAAATTATCGGCACGCCATGGATGCTAAGTTCCGGCATGATGCTCAGGCTACGTAAGGTGGGTGGCGGGCGTCGCCAGCACTTGTGGCTGGCAGCGGACAGTATGGATGAAGTGGAGTGGCGGGATCTGCGTCGGATGGTGTTGCAACAACCGACGCAGGAATAGGGCGGCTAGCTAAACTTCTCGGCCATTTCACCCAGGATTTGCTCGCACCAGTTTTGCACACGCTCTTCGCTGAGGTCGTACTGGTTGGTTTCATCCAGCGCCAGCCCGACAAAAAGCTGTCCATCGGCAATAATCGGTTTTTTGCTGGTGAACTCGTACCCTTCGGTCGGCCAATAACCGATAAACGTTACGCCTTTCAGAGCCAGTTTATCGTGCAGCATTCCCAGCGCATCAAGGAACCACTCGCCATAACCTAACTGATCGCCCATCCCGTACATGGCAATGATTTTGCCGTCGAGGTTGACTGTATCAAGCTGATCCCAGATGGCTTCCCAGTCTTCCTGGATCTCACCGAAATCCCATGTCGGAATGCCAAGGATCAGCACATCGTACTGCTCCATCAGCGCGACCGCGTCATCTTTCAGGTTGTGCAACGTCACCAGTTCCGGGCCAATGATGTCACGAATTTTTTCTGCCGCCATTTCGGTGTAGCAGGTGCTGGAACCGTAGAACAGACCAATATTCATCGCGTAAATATCTCAATTCTTGCTTTGACTTTGCGCGTAGTGTACCAGAAAGCGGTGGCAATCAGGCATAATGCGCGGATTGCAGAAACAAAGGGGCTGATGTGGAAAAGGATCTCGCACTCATTGAACAGTTTCTCGATGCGCTGTGGCTGGAGAAAAACCTGGCCGACAACACCATTAGCGCCTATCGACGTGACCTCACCCTGCTGGTGGAGTGGCTGGCGCACAGGGAATTGGGGCTTGAGAACGCGCAAAGCGATGACCTGCAAGGATTGCTGGCCGAACGTATTGAAGGCGGCTACAAAGCAACCAGCTCCGCGCGCCTGTTAAGCGCCATACGGCGGCTGTTCCAGCACCTTTATCGCGAGAAAATTCGTGCCGACGATCCCAGCGCGATGCTGGCCTCGCCTAAACTCCCGCAGCGTCTGCCTAAAGATCTGAGCGAAGCACAAGTTGAGAGATTATTACAATCGCCAGCGGTTGACCTGCCGCTGGAGTTACGCGATAAAGCCATGCTTGAGCTATTGTATGCTACCGGTTTGCGTGTTTCTGAGTTAGTCGGGCTGACGATGAGTGACATCAGCCTGCGTCAGGGCGTTGTGCGTGTGATCGGTAAAGGGAACAAAGAACGGCTGGTGCCGCTGGGAGAAGAGGCGGTGTACTGGCTGGAAACGTATCTGGAGCACGGCCGCCCGTGGTTGTTGAACGGCGTTTCTATTGATGTGCTCTTCCCAAGCCAGCGTGCGCAACAGATGACGCGGCAAACTTTCTGGCATCGCATTAAGCATTACGCCACACTGGCAGGTATCGATAGCGAAAAACTGTCGCCGCACGTTTTGCGTCATGCCTTCGCGACGCATCTGCTAAACCACGGAGCTGATTTACGCGTGGTGCAGATGCTACTTGGGCACAGCGATCTTTCAACGACGCAAATTTATACCCATGTCGCGACGGAACGCCTGCGGCAGCTTCACCAACAGCACCACCCACGCGCGTGAGTGCCGACGAATTGTAATAGGATTGAATATGAAAAAGTCTTTAGCGCTGTTCTCTTTGCTGGCAGCCTCTTTTACCGGTTTTGCTCACGCTGACGATGCCGCAATCAAGCAATCGCTGACCAAGCTTGGTGTGACCAGCAGCGATATCCAGCCTGCGCCAGTCGCCGGTATGAAAACCGTGCTGACCAACAGCGGCGTGCTGTACGTGACCGAAGACGGCAAACACATCATTCAGGGGCCAATGTATGACGTCAGCGGCGCACAGCCGGTGAACGTGACTAACCAGCTGCTGATGAAAAACCTGAACGCGCTCGAAAAAGAGATGATCGTGTATAAAGCGGCGCAGGAAAAACACGTCATTACTGTTTTCACCGACATCACCTGTGGCTACTGCCACAAGCTGCATGAAGAGATGAAAGACTACAACGCGCTGGGTATCACCGTGCGCTATCTGGCCTTCCCACGTGCGGGCGTGCAGAGCCAGCCAGAGCAGGACATGAAGGCTATCTGGTGTGCGAAAGACCGCAACAAAGCGTTTGATGATGCAATGAACGGCAAAGGCGTTAAGCCTGCGTCCTGCGACATTGATATCGCTAACCACTACGCGCTGGGCGTGCAGTTTGGCGTGAACGGCACACCTGCTATCGTGCTGAGCAATGGCTACGTTGTGCCGGGTTATCAGGGGCCGAAAGAGATGAAAGAGTTCCTCGACGCGCACCAGAAACAGTTTGGTGGTAACTAATCCGCGTGAAAGCACCCATCCAACTCCGCCGTCGTGAAGTTAATGAGAACGCAGATCTCCCTGCGGATATGCCACCGCTTTTACGTCGGCTTTATGCCAGCCGGGGCGTGTTAAATACCGCCGATCTTGAACGCAGCGTGAAAGGGATGCTGCCCTGGCAGCAGCTGAGCGGCGTAGAAACCGCTACCGCGATGCTCTACGACGCGTTCCGTGAAGGGACGCGGATTGTGGTTGTCGGTGATTTTGATGCCGATGGCGCAACCAGTACGGCGCTGAGCGTGCTCAGCCTGCGCGCGCTCGGGTGCGATAACGTCACCTACCTGGTGCCTAACCGCTTTGAAGATGGCTACGGCCTGAGCCCGGAAGTGGTAGATCAGGCCCATGCGCTTGGCGCGCAGATGATCATGACCGTGGATAACGGGATCTCGTCACACGCTGGTGTCGATCGGGCACATGAGCTGGGGATCCCGGTGTTGGTTACCGATCACCATTTGCCGGGTGATACCCTGCCTGCCGCCGAGGCAATCATTAACCCCAACCTGCGCGACTGTGAATTCCCGTCCAAATCACTGGCTGGTGTGGGCGTGGCGTTTTATCTTATGCTGGCCCTGCGCACGCTGCTGCGTGAAAAAGGCTGGTTTGAAGCCCGCGGTATTGCGATGCCGAACCTGGCGGAGTATCTCGACCTGGTGGCGCTGGGCACCGTGGCGGACGTTGTGCCGCTCGATACCAATAACCGTATTTTAACCTGGCAGGGGTTAAGCCGTATCCGCGCAGGCAAATGTCGTCCCGGCATTAAAGCGCTGCTGGAAATCTCCAACCGTGACCCACTTAAGCTGGCGGCAAGCGATCTGGGCTTTGCCCTCGGGCCGCGTCTGAACGCAGCCGGAAGGCTGGATGATATGTCCGTCGGCGTTGCGCTGCTGTTGTGTGACAACATCGGCGAAGCGCGGATGCTGGCAAACGAACTGGATGCGCTAAACCAGACCCGCAAAGAGATTGAGCAGGGGATGCAGGCCGAAGCGCTGACCCTGTGCGAAAAGCTGGAACGCAGTGGCGATACGCTGCCGGGCGGCCTGGCGATGTATCACCCCGAGTGGCATCAGGGCGTGGTGGGCATTCTGGCATCGCGCATCAAAGAGCGTTTCCACCGTCCGGTGATCGCCTTTGCCCCGGCAGGGGATGGCACGCTAAAAGGTTCGGGCCGTTCGATTCAGGGGTTGCACATGCGCGATGCACTGGAGCGCCTGGATACACTCCACCCGGGGCTGATGATCAAGTTCGGCGGGCACGCGATGGCGGCGGGTCTGTCGCTGGAAGCGGCGAAGTTCGACGAGTTCCAGCGCCTGTTTGGCGAGCTGGTGACGGACTGGATCGACCCGTCTTTGTTACAGGGTGAAGTGATTTCCGATGGCGCGTTAACGCCCGCGGAAATGACCATGGACGTGGCGCAGATGCTGCGCGATGCAGGCCCGTGGGGACAGATGTTCCCGGAACCTCTGTTCGATGGGCGTTTTCGCCTGCTGCAACAACGTATCGTTGGCGAACGTCATCTTAAGGTGATGGTTGAGCCGTCAGGCGGCGGCCCGCTGCTCGACGGGATTGCCTTTAACGTCGACACCGCCATCTGGCCGGACAACGGCGTGCGTGAAGTCGAGCTTGCCTACAAGCTGGATATTAACGAGTTTCGCGGTAACCGCTCCCTGCAAATCATCATCGACAATATCTGGCCAATTTAGCGTCAGTAATCTCTATAAAAAAGGGCGTGGATTCGGTACAATCCCGCTCTTATCACCGCATTTTGACAAGTCCATAAAAGAAAACAGACCATGTTTGAAATTAATCCGGTAAAAAACCGCATTCAGGACCTCACCGAGCGCTCCGACGTTCTTAGGGGGTATCTTTGACTACGATGCCAAGAAAGAGCGTCTTGAAGAAGTAAACGCCGAGCTGGAACAGCCGGACGTCTGGAACGAACCTGAACGCGCACAGGCGCTGGGTAAAGAGCGTTCCTCTCTCGAAGCCATCGTAGATACGCTGGATCAAATGGCTCAGGGTCTGGAAGATGTTTCCGGTCTGCTGGAGCTGGCCGTCGAAGCCGACGACGAAGAAACCTTTAACGAAGCCGTAGCAGAGCTCGACGTGCTGGAAGAGAAGCTGGCGCAGCTTGAATTCCGTCGTATGTTCTCCGGCGAGTACGATAGCGCTGACTGCTATCTCGATATTCAGGCAGGTTCTGGCGGTACAGAAGCTCAGGACTGGGCCAGTATGCTGACGCGTATGTACCTGCGTTGGGCTGAAGCGCGTGGTTTCAAAACCGAAATCATCGAAGAGTCCGAAGGTGAAGTCGCGGGCCTGAAATCCGTGACCATCAAGATTATTGGCGATTACGCTTACGGCTGGCTGCGCACCGAAACGGGTGTTCATCGCCTGGTACGTAAGAGCCCGTTCGATTCTGGTGGCCGTCGCCACACCTCTTTCAGCTCCGCGTTTGTCTACCCGGAAGTGAAAGATGATATTGATATCGAAATCAACCCAGCGGACCTGCGTATCGACGTGTATCGCGCGTCAGGTGCGGGTGGTCAGCACGTTAACCGTACGGAATCTGCGGTACGTATTACCCACATTCCTACCGGGCTGGTGACACAATGCCAGAACGACCGTTCCCAGCATAAGAACAAAGACCAGGCCATGAAGCAGATGAAAGCGAAGCTTTATGAACTGGAGATGCAAAAGAAAAATGCTGAGAAACAGGCGATGGAAGACAACAAGTCTGACATCGGTTGGGGCAGCCAGATTCGTTCTTACGTCCTTGATGACTCCCGCATCAAAGACCTGCGTACCGGGGTTGAAACCCGTAACACGCAGGCGGTGCTGGATGGCAGCCTGGACCAATTTATCGAAGCAAGTTTGAAAGCAGGGCTATGAGGAACCAACATGTCTGAACAACAAGCACAGGGCGCTGACGCGGTAGTCGATCTTAACAACGAACTGAAAACCCGCCGCGAGAAGCTGGCAGCACTGCGCGAGCAGGGCGTGCCGTTCCCGAACGATTTTCGTCGTGACCACACCTCAGACCAACTGCACGCTGACTTCGACGGTAAAGAAAACGAAGAGCTGGAAGCGCTGAACGTAGAAGTGTCTGTGGCTGGCCGTATGATGACGCGTCGTATCATGGGTAAAGCCTCTTTCGTGACCTTACAGGACGTTGGCGGCCGTATTCAGCTGTACGTTTCCCGTGACGATCTGCCAGAAGGCATCTACAACGAGCAGTTCAAGAAGTGGGACCTGGGCGATATCCTGGGCGCGAAAGGCAAGCTGTTCAAAACCAAGACCGGCGAGCTGTCTATCCACTGTACCGAACTGCGTCTGCTGACCAAAGCACTGCGCCCACTGCCGGACAAATTCCACGGTTTGCAGGATCAGGAAGCGCGCTATCGTCAGCGTTACCTGGATCTCATCTCTAACGATGAATCCCGCAAGACCTTCAAAATCCGCTCCCAGATCATGGCCGGTATCCGCCAGTTCATGGTTAACCGTGACTTTATGGAAGTGGAAACCCCAATGATGCAGGTGATCCCAGGCGGTGCGTCTGCACGTCCGTTTATCACGCATCACAATGCCCTGGACCTGGACATGTACCTGCGTATCGCGCCGGAACTGTACCTGAAGCGTCTGGTGGTGGGTGGTTTTGACCGCGTATTCGAAATCAACCGTAACTTCCGTAACGAAGGTATCTCCGTTCGTCATAACCCAGAGTTCACCATGATGGAACTCTATATGGCGTATGCAGATTACAAAGACCTGATCGAGCTGACCGAATCCCTGTTCCGCACCCTGGCACAGGACATTCTGGGTACCACCGAAGTGCCTTACGGTGATGAGGTGTTCGACTTTGGTAAGCCGTTCGTTAAGCTGACCATGCGCGAAGCTATCAAGAAATACCGTCCAGAAACTGAGATGGCTGACCTGGATAACTTCGACTCTGCGAAAGCCATCGCGGAAAGCATCGGTATCAAGGTTGAGAAGAGCTGGGGTCTGGGCCGTATCGTGACCGAGATCTTCGAAGAAGTGGCCGAAGCACACCTGATTCAGCCTACCTTCATCACTGAATACCCGGCTGAAGTGTCTCCGCTGGCGCGTCGTAATGACGAGAACCCGGAAATCACTGACCGCTTCGAATTCTTCATCGGTGGCCGCGAAATCGGCAACGGCTTTAGCGAGCTGAACGATGCGGAAGATCAGGCGCAGCGCTTCCAGGATCAGGTTGATGCGAAAGCCGCAGGCGACGACGAAGCAATGTTCTTCGACGAAGACTACGTGACTGCACTGGAACATGGCCTGCCGCCAACCGCGGGCCTGGGCATTGGTATCGACCGTATGGTCATGCTGTTCACTAACAGCCACACCATCCGTGACGTGATCCTCTTCCCGGCGATGCGTCCGGTGAAATAAGCCGTCAGGACGTAAAAAAAGCCCCGTGCGATTATCGCCGGGGCTTTTTTATTGTGCGGCGAACGTGCGGAGCGCGTCGCGGGCGGCGGTGGCTTCCATCACCATCCACGGGCTGAATGCCCACGGCGTGGCGTCCAGCGCACAGAATAACGCTTCCAGCGCGACCCACTGGTATTCCATCACTTCATCATGGTTGATGACGATGCCGGCAGTGACGCGTGCGGCATAAACCGGGCAGATCTCGTTTTCGACAATCCCGGAAGGATCGACCTCACGGTAGCGAAATTCAGGCGCGACGGCAGTAATGTCCGTAATCTCTGCACCCACTTCAAAGCGGCAGCGGCGGATAATAGCCTGTTCAATCTCTTCGCCGGATTGAGGGTGACCGCACACGGAATTGGTCCAGACGCCTGGCCAGGCTTTTTTGCTCATGGCGCGCCGTGTCACCAAACATTCGCCTTTTGCGTTAAACAGCCAGGATGAGAAGGCCAGATGCAGCGGGGTATGTGACGTGTGTGCGGCGTATTTTTCCTGAGTGCCAATTACCGTTCCCTGGTCATTTACTAAAATGACGTGTTCTTGAATGCTCATTATTGCTCCAGTACAAAGACCGCAGGTTAGGGCTGTGCACCACCACCTGCGGCTTTATTATACGGCATTCTTATACGAACAGTTTGGCCCACAGAGCTGAAAAAGGCATAACCAGTATCAGACCGGGTAACATATTGGCCACCGGGAATGCCTTAATGTTGCAGATGCGAAGCCCGGTCGCCACCATGATAAGCCCGCCTGCGCAGGAGAAATCGGCCATCATATCAGGCGTGATCAGGTGCAGAATAAACACCGCGAGCGTGGCCAGTGCGACCTGCACAGCGATAAGCGGAATACCGATGGTCATCACCGAGAAGCCGAGCATGGTCGCGAAGATAGCCGCGGTAAAGAGATCCAGCACCGTTTTGATGTAGAGAATAGACGGATCGCCGGTCATTCCCTCATGCATCGCACCAAAAATCCCCGTTCCGCTGGCGCAAAACAGCACCAGAATGGCGACAAATTTTTCCGTAAATTCGTCATGCGATAGCCCCTGAACCGGCGGGAAAATACGGTTGATCAGCCCGCGCGTGGTTCCCGCCGCTTTGCCAATCTGTTTTTCCAGAAAGAAGAGTTCACCAATCACCGCGCCCAGAACCATGGCCAGGACCACGGCGGGCATAAACTTCACTTTGATAACCAGGTTGATGCCCAGACCCACGGAGCAGAGGCCAAACGTCAAGGGCAGCGCGGTTTTCACCCGGTCAGGGATGCGTGTCCCGACCAGAGAACCTGCGAATCCACCCAGAATGACGGCCGCGCCATTCACATAAGGACCAATTAACATGATGTTTTCCTAAATATTATTCTGTGTAGAGCAGGTTGCCTTCGCCCCAGCGCGGGATGTTTTTCACGTCCAGACCGAAGAGGTCCAGTGCGCGGCTGACGCTGTGATTAATGATCTCATCTGTACTCTGCGGCCGCTGATAAAGCGCCGGAACCGGCGGGAAGATAATCCCGCCCATTTCCGTTACCGCAGCCATGTTGCGGATATGCCCAAGATTCAGTGGTGTTTCGCGGGCCAGCAGGACCAGGCGACGCCGCTCTTTCAGCACCACATCGGCGGCGCGGGTCAGCAGATTATCCGTCAGGCAGTGAGCCACTGCGCCAAGCGTTCTCATGGAGCAAGGGGCAACCAGCATCCCCAGCGTTTTAAACGAACCACTGGATATCGACGCCCCCAGATTGCTAATGGGATGAACGACATCCGCCAGCGACATCACCTTATCGAGCTGATAGTCGGTTTCCAGTTCGCAGGTGCGCTCAGCCCCTTTTGAGACCACCAGATGCACTTCCAGATCCAGTGGTTTCAGTAGCTCAAGCGCTTTAACGCCATACTGGAATCCCGATGCTCCGCTGATCCCGATGATGATACGTTGTGTGGTCACGTTAATTCCTCTTACTCGAAGTCTGGCAGGAAGCGTTTCACATCGACCTCTTTGAATTTCGAACGTTCAAAATGGTGTTTGAGGTGGAACGGTACGGTGCAGTCGAAAATGGTTTTGCACGACATCCCCTGCTGGAGAATGCTCGGGCTGTATTCCGGCACCTGTGACGGGTCGAGCGGATGGCAGCGCACGCCGGGAATGAATACGGTGTCCACATCGCCCTGGTAGCGGGTCTGCATCGCCCACATCACGTCGTCGCTGTCGAAAATATCCACGTCCTCATCCACCAGAATGACGTGCTTCAGTTCCGGGAAGGCAGAAAACGCAAGCAGTGCCGCCTGGCGCTGGCGCCCTTCGTCTACTGCTGCCGCTTTCTTAAATTGCATCACTGCCAGTAACTTGCCGCCGCCTGCGGAATGGGCAAACACGTTCAGCAGTTTGCCCGGCATCGCGCGCTCAACCATATCGAGGATGCTGGCTTCCGTTGGGATACCGGCCATGTTCACGTGTTCTTCACCAGGCCCAACGGTAGTGCGCCAGATTGGGTTGTGGCGATGGGTAACGGCTTTCACCTTGATGACCGGGATAGCTTCTTTGGCTTCGCCGGTATAGCCCGGGAATTCCGGCATGGCTTTACCGGTATTGGTGTTCTGATCTTCGCGCACGCGCACGTTTGGCAGCAGCTCGCCTTCAATAACGATTTCGGCATGGGCAATTGCTTTTTCGTTGATGGTTTTACACTGCACCATCTCAACCGCGTGGCCGCGTAACGCGCCCGCCACGCTCAGCTCGTCAAAGCCAAGTGGGGTGGTTGGCGGCTCGAAGCAGGCGGCAATCTCGATGGCCGGGTCAACGCCGATACTGATAGAAATGGGCAGCGGTTTACCTGCCGCTTCGGCCTTCATGCGAAACGCATCGATATGGCGGCCAGGGGTCAGCCACATGGAGAGCTCGTCTTTGCTCTGCACGCACAGGCGGTGAATGGTGATGTCGGACTCGTGGGTTTCCGGGTCAGAGGCGTAGCACAATCCCATGGTGATATACGGGCCTGCATCCTCTTCGGTATTGGTTGGCGCTGGCAGCAGTTTACGCAGGTCGAAGCCTTCGTCCGTGGCCAGATGCACCACTTCCTGGCAGACCGCATTATCGCGTGCGATGACCGGTGAAATTGGGTTCTGCACGGAGTTTTTCAGCAGGTGGCCGAGCTTTTCCGGCTCGCAGTTCAGAAAGTGGCTGACGCGTTTGCGTGAACCATTAAGACCAATTGCCACGCTGATATCGTGAAAGCCTTTCACCTTATTAAATACCATCACCGGGCCGTTTTTACGGGTCGGGCGCTGGCAGGTGCCGCCTGCGCCAACATAACGGTAAACACCCGACAGTTCGGCGTGAGGATCAACTTCAACGCTGGTTTCAACATATTCGCCCGGCAGCGTTTTTAATAACGCCAGCGCGGAACGCAGGTCATGAACATTGTTATCGCTATTTGACATGATGGATTCCATCTCAGGTAACAGGAGTGGTTCTACGATATTGCGGCACCGTTATTCCGACAAATACCGTTTACCGGAGGCGAACCAGATCAAAAAGGTTTAATTTGCAGGTTTGTTATTAATGTTAAATAAATGCGGGATAAGGAAAAACTTCCCCTTTGCGATATCGGGTGTGATACTGGCAGGCGAAAAAGAGAAGGGGCGTTCACTATGGATCTGAAAAGGCTACGTTATTTTTGCAGAGTGGTGGAGCAGGGCTCGGTGAGCCAGGCGGCGAAGTCGCTCAATATGGCGCAGCCGCCGCTCAGTAAACGCATTCAGGAGCTGGAAGAAGAATTACAGGTCGCGTTATTTACGCGCCGTGGAAATCGACTCGAACCGACGGAAGCCGGTTATTTTCTTTATCGTAAAGCCTGTGAAATATTACGCCAGATTGAAGATACCGCGCGTGAAACAACAGAAATTGCGCAGAAAGATAAATTTCAGTTACGCATTGGTTTAACCCATCTTTTTCAGTCCTATTTTAAACCGCTGTTATTAGAGTTATATCGCCGCCATCCTCATGCCGAAATTAATATTTCGGTGTCGGATTCCAGTCATTTAGAGACGCAGCTTAATGCCGGGACAATCGACGTCGCGCTTATTCAGCGACCTTATCGCAGTGAAGGGTTCGATTATGTTTCCTTCGACCCGATCAAGCTGGTGGCGGTGATTGCTAAATCCTGCCTGCCTGCTGCGCCAGCCAACCCGTTTGATTACACCGCGCTGGGTGATTTTCCACTGGTATTGCTGCACCGTGCAAAGGACTCTGGCACCTATGAGATGCTGATCGATCTGTTTCGCAAAGCGGGCGTGAATCCGAAAGTGATTATGCATATCACCCAGCCAGGCGTCATTCTGGACTGGCTGGAATCTGGATTGCAGGCCGCCACGCTGCTGCCTTCTTCTGAGGTGGATGCCCGTAAGCTCAGCCACTGTTACGTGGTGGATGTCTTTCCCTCGCCGCAGATTTTCTACCCGGCGCTGGTGAAGTTGCCCGCGATGCCCTATATGCCGGAAATGATGGAAATTATTGCCCACGGATATCCGTTTGCAGCAGCTGTTGGGCATCAGGATTGAGGCTGGTATCATAGTGCGCCATTTACGCTGACCGAGGATCTGTTTTGTTTGCAGGAAGCCTGACCAGAAACCCTATTATTGCCTTATCCCTTCTGACGCTAACGCTAGTACTGGCGGGATGTTCGGGCAGTAAATCCTCCGATATGGGCGGCTATTCCGGGGCGGTGTACACCGTTAAGCGCGGGGATACGCTGTATCGAATTTCCCGTACAACGGGAACCAGCGTGAAAGATCTGGCGCGTCTGAATAACATTTCTCCGCCTTACACCATCGAGGTGGGGCAGAAACTGAAGGTTAACGGCGGCTCTTCTTCTACCGCAAAAAATTCCGCGTCGTCTAAAACGAAAACCGCCAAAGTGACACCATCTTACGCGGTACCGCAATCGTCCTGGCCGCCGGTCGGGCAGCGCTGCTGGCTCTGGCCTGCCAGCGGCAAAGTGGTGATGCCGTATTCAACTTCTGAGGGCGGAAATAAGGGCATTGATATCTCTGCGGCGCGCGGGACACCTGTTTACGCATCCGGTGCCGGGAAGGTGGTTTACGTTGGTGACCAGCTGCGCGGTTACGGTAATCTGATCATGATTAAGCATGGTGAAGATTACATCACCGCATATGCGCACAACGACACCATGCTGGTGAACAACGGGCAGAACGTGAAGGCTGGGCAGAAGATTGCGACGATGGGCAGCACAGGGACGGACTCGGTGAAGCTCCACTTCCAGATCCGCTACCGTGCCACTGCCATCGATCCGCAGCGTTATCTCCCGGCCCAGGGCAGTAAACCGAAATGCTAAGTGATTATTTAATCGCCACTTAGTCATCAAGAGGCTTGTGTGAAAGTGCGTAAGGCCTATAATGCTTTACGCACTTCAAAGCGGGTGTAGTTCAATGGTAGAACGAGAGCTTCCCAAGCTCTATACGAGGGTTCGATTCCCTTCACCCGCTCCATCACGCCAATTATCCCTGCAACAACGAAAGTACCGCATCCGGCAGATGATTCGATTTTGCCAGCACCGAGTTCCCCGCCTGTTGCACAATCTGCGAACGAGACATTTTCGATACTTCCTCGGCGTAATCAGCATCTTCAATTCGCGAGCGCGAGGCACTCAGTGCGGTGGAGGTTGCCGTTTGCACATTCTGCACTGATTCAAGACGGTTCATGGTTGCGCCCAGCAGGCTACGGCGCTGATCGACACGGGCAATCGCCGCATCGAGAGTTGCCAGCGGATCTTCCGGGTTACGCAGGCGGATCCCGTCTCCGGTTTCCCGCAGATTGATGGTTGTCCAGCCCGTTGCGGCACCGAATACCGCATTCCCGCTGCTGTCCAGGAAGGAGGGGGTTACCGTCGTTAAATCTACCGCTGGTGTCGTGGTGACGTTAACCGGCGATGTCAGGGTCGTCAGCGCCGTGGGATCGGTGACTTTGGCCTGCATTGCGCCAGTCGGGCCCCAGTTGAGTTCGGCTTCGTAATAGTCCGTTCCCTGCTGGATATAGTATTTGCCGTTGCTGCTTACCAGTGCATCGGCGCCCATCGCCGCGTTGCTGTCGTCCACAAAAGAAAGCCCTGACACCGTGCGCGACGGCAGCGTGGAGATATCGCTGTAGAGCACTGAAGAGGTCACGGCTGAAACGCTAACGCTGGCCGAATCGCTGGCGTTTCGCTGCGCCTGAAGAAGACCTTTAATCTGGCTTCCCATTCGGTTAGCAATCGTCTGGCCTGCCGCATCGTCTTTTGCGCTGTTAATTCTCATCCCGGAGGAGAGTCGCTCAACGGATTGCTGTAATACGGAACTGTTTTTTAACGCGGTATTTTGTACGACCAGAGTATTGACGTTGGTGATGATCCCAGCCATCGTTCACCTGCTTTTCTTAGTATTATGCTTTGAGAGTTCATCGTCCTGGAAGAGGATATATTTAGGTTAAATTAACCACTATATTTTAGAGGTGATTTTACCGAAATCTGGATATTTTCGTTTTGTAGGCCCGGTAAGCACAGCGCCACCGGGCAATGGCAGAAAAGTCTGGCCTCTTAATCACCCTTTCGGGAAGATCCAGACGTGTTTTTCCGGTAATGACAAATGACAGTGTTGAGGATCCCGGACGTCATGGCCGTAGGCTCGGATCACAAAATCATCCCCCGCCGTACGGAACAGGTATTCCCAGCGATCCCCCAGATACATGCTGGTAAGTAACGGCAGTTCAAGCTGGTTTTCACCAGGGCCTTCCACCACCGCTACGCGCTCTACACGAATAACCGCCGTGGCTTCGCTTCCTGCTTTCACGCCTTCAGCCGCCTGGCCCCATAACCTCCAGCCGTTGCCTTCAATGTGCGCTTTGCCATCGCGGACTTCGGTCACTTTGCCATGCAGACGGTTATTGCTGCCCATAAACTCGGCGGTGAATAGTGTTTTTGGCGAGCCATACATCTCCTGCGGCGTGCCTTGTTGCTCTATTTTGCCGTTGTTCAGCAACAGAATACGGTCAGAAATCGACATGGCTTCATTCTGATCGTGCGTGACCATCAGCGCCGACAGGCCGAGCTTGATAATCAGCTCGCGCAGGAACACGCGGGCCTCTTCGCGCAGCTTGGCGTCCAGGTTCGAGAGCGGTTCATCCAGCAGGATCACCGGCGGGTTATAGACCAGCGCCCGGCCAATCGCCACACGCTGTTGCTGACCACCGGAAAGCTGGTGCGGGTGACGCTTACCCAGATGGCCCAGGCCGAGCTGATCCAGTACGTCCTGAACGCGCTGGGTTACCTCTTTCGCTGCGACCTTACGCAGCTTTAAAGGATACGCCACGTTCTCAAAAACGGTTTTGTGAGGCCACAGAGCGTAGGACTGAAACACCAGCCCCAGATTGCGTTCTTCTGCTGGGATCTCACTGCGCGGCGTGCCGTTGTAAACGCTATTTTTGCCGATGATAATCGAACCCTGGGTTGGTTTTTCCAGGCCCGCAACCGCACGCAGCAATGTGGTCTTGCCGCTGCCCGATGGCCCCAGCAAGGAAACCACTTCACCGCGTTTGAGGTTCATGGAAACCCCTTTTAACACCGGGTTGTCGCCGTAGGTTAAGTGCAGATTTTCGACCGCTAATTCAATCATGTAATTTAACTCCGAAGCGAAGGGCAATGCCCAGACCTACCACGACCAGCAGGATGTTAATAAAAGAGAGCGCAGCCACGATATCAATGGCACCTGCCGCCCACAGGGAAACCAGCATCGAGCCGATGGTTTCCGTACCCGGCGAAAGCAGATACACACCGGTTGAGTATTCGCGTTCAAAGATCAGGAACATCAACAACCATGAGCCGATAAGACCGTAGCGTGACAGCGGAATGGTGACGTGACGGGTGATTTGCCCGCGCGTTGCCCCTGTGCTGCGCGCCGCTTCTTCAAGTTCAGGCCCGACCTGGAGCAGCGTTGAGGAGATAAGCCGCAACCCGTACGCCATCCACACCACGGTGTAGGCCAGCCAGACGCTGAAGATGGTGCTGCGTAATGACCGCAGCCAGACAATCAGGTTTTCGCGCATCCAGTCGGACCAGAAAAACCCGGAAAGCCAGCCTGATTTCAGCGAGTTGTCCAGCCACATTGGCAGGAACAGGAACACCCACAGGAATGCCAGACCCGCAAGCAGACCCGGCACTGCACGTGGCACCAGCACGCTGTAATCGAGGAACCGCGTGGTGTTGTCCGGTTTGCGGTGCATGGCAATACCGACAAACAGATAACAGGCCACGGCCAGTGCGCCGCCAATCACGCCGATAGACATCGAGTTGACGATGGCACGCAGCAGGTTTGGCTGAGCCCAGATCGTGCGGAAGGTGCTCAGGGAAAGCTCATCCCAAAGAGAAACTCCCACCCCCCAGTTCGAGATAAACGCGCGCAGCACCACGCCAAGCAGCGGAACGCCAATGGTCACGGTCAGCCAGAATGCCACCACGCCACCAGCCACCCAGCGCCATTTGCCCAGTGGTAAAGCACGCGCCTGTGACGCCTTGCCTTTCACGGTTACAAAACGGTTGGCGGTGCGCATCAGGCGGCGCTGTAACATCACCAGTGGGATGGTGATACAAATCAGCACCACGGCCACTGCCGCCATCAGGTGATAAGACGGCGTGCCGAGCTTGTTGGTCAGTTGGTACAGGTAAGTTGCCAGCACCATGTTGCCCTCAGGATCGCCCAGCACCAGCATCAGGCCAAACACCTCCAGCCCGAGGAAGAACAGCAATACAATGGCGTACAGAATCGACGGGCGTACCATCGGCAGGCTGACGGAGGTCATCACCTGTAACGGAGAAGCTCCCGCCGTGCGCGCGGCTTCTTCCACATCAGAGCCCACGCTTCGCAGCGCCGAGGAGATGTACAGATACGCGTGCGGAACATGCGTCAGGCCAGCGATGACCACGATGCTCGACATGTCGTAGATATTCCAGGGCACAAAACCAATCAGCGACTGCGCCCACAGAGATAAAAACCCAACCGGCCCGGCGGCGACCACATAGCCAAAACCCAGAACCATCGGCGACACAAAAATCGGCACCAGGATCAGCGGCTCAATCAGACGGCGGCCAGGTAAATCGGTGCGAACCATCAGAAACGCCAGTACCCCACCAAGCGGAATGGCGATGATGACCAGACCGAACGCGAGAATGAAACCGCTTCTGAGTGCTTTATAGAAATCGGGATCGGTGAAAATAAACCCAAATGATTCAAGGCTCCACTCTTTAGCCGGAGAGAAAAAGGGAGCGGATAAGAAGCTCTGTATCACGATGAACGACAGCGGAACATAGATAACCAGAGCGGTTATCAACACCACTACGCCGCGAGGCAGGCTTTGCCACTTTCTGTGTAATGCATTCATAGTGTATCCCTGGTGCTGGAACCCAGAACAACGACATCAGGTGAAGGAGCGCGGCAGAACCGCCGCGCTATGCCCGGACTTATTTAGCTGCGGCTTCGCGCCACTGTTTGATGTAGTCCAGACGTTTTTTCGGTTGCAGGTATTCCAGCAGGCTTTCATCTACCGGGATCGGTTTCAGCGCGTTGCCCAGAATTTTGGTCAGGCCGTCGATATCATTTTTGCCTTCGATATCGTTACGGATGGACGGGATATCAGCCTGATTCGCCAGAATACTTTGTCCTTTTTCTGACAGCACATAGTCCAGCCACAGCTTCGCGGCGTTGCTGTTTTGCGCCTGCTGGCTGATAAAGGACACGCGCGATAACACCAGGGTGTAATCCTTCGGATAGGAGATGCCCAGTGACGGGTCGTTCTTCGCGCGGGCTTCGGCGTAGGAGCCAAGGATGTTAAAGCCAATCAGGTTTTCACCTGACGATACCCTCTCCATCATCGTGCCGGTTGAAGACTGCACGGCTAAACCGCCTTTGGCGACGTCAGCCAGGGTTTTCATGTAGTTTGGATCGGCTTTGAAATCCTGAACGGAGAGCATAAAGCCCAGCCCGGATTTTTCGATGTCGTAGGTGGTGACTTTGCTCTTGAACTTATCGCTCTGGCTGGCGATAAGTTTGGCCAGTGCCGCGTGTGAATCCGGTACTTCGGCCGCGGGGATAAGGCGTTTGTTGTAGATAAAGACCACCGGCTCATAGGTAGTGCCGTAGGCTTTATCGCTCCAGACCGCCCATTTTGGCAGCTGGCTTTGCTCAGGGGATTTGTACTCCTGCGCATAGTCGGTGGCGAGCTTCAGCGCGGTATCCATTGAGGAGCTCCAGACCACATCACCGCTGCCGCCACCGGAAGCCTGCTCGCTGATAAAACGGTTGTACAGCTCGGTGCTGTTCATGTCGTTGTATTCAACTTTAATGCCCGGATAGGTTTTCTCGAAGCCCTCAATCAGCGGCCCGGCGGCTTTGGTGTCGGTGGTGGAGTAAATCACCACTTTGCCCTCTTTGGTCGCAGCATCCACGACTTTTTGATACTCGGCAGGGTAGCCCTGCGGTAAAGCAGACATTGCAGACGTAGAGATCAGTACGGTAGCGGTAAGCAGAGAAATTCGGAAAGTGTTCGACATTATAATTAACCTTTTAGTTACATTTGAGGAACTAATGGTCAACATAGCGTATGGGGAACATCAGACAATAGGGGGGCGAAAGCCCCGCTTCCGAAGTGTGATTGTCGGCGTTGTTTCGGCAATTAACACCATTAAATCCGCAAAACGCCATCCGGTTTGCGGATTATTCTTTGGCGGGCGCTTTGCGATATAGCCGTCTTGGATGGCCAATATTGCCGTACAACATTTCGATGCTAATAAACCCGCTCTCCACGCAGTATTCCAGATAGCGACGGCCCGTGGTTTTGCTGATCCCCACGTTTTCCACGACTTCTTCTACAGACATATTGCTGTCAGGGTTATCGGTGAAAAAGCGCTTAATGCGCTCCAGGGTGTTGGGTTCAATCCCTTTGGTGGAAGGGGCTGGAGAGGACTCAGCCGCGGGCAGATTAAACAGGCGATCCAGCGCATGTTGGTCCACGACCTTTACCTGCTGCACGGTGTGGATGAAGCGCAAAAACCGCTCAAGCGAGGCGTGCAGGCGCTGGAAAAACACCGGTTTTATCAGGTAGTCGAACGCGCCGCTGCGCATGGCATGACTACAGGTTTGCATATCGCTGGCCGCAGTGATGAAAATGACTGAGCACTCAAAACTCTTCAGAAGCGGACTGTCGATTAAATTCACGCCTTTGCCATCAGGAAGGTAGTTATCGAGCAGGATCAACCGTGGCTGATGGCGGCTAATCAGCTCGCGCGCCTTTTCCAGCGAAGGGGCAATGCCGACAACGTGTAAATGGAAATTCTGCTCAATATACTCACGATGCAGCTCGGCGAGGTGAGGTTCGTCCTCAACAATGACGACATCAATTGCCCGGGTAGTAGTCATGTTTTAGCCCTGTCGAACGGAAGGTTTAAAGGGAATAAACACCGTGAAAATAGTGCCTTGCGGGGTATTGTCGGTGATTTCGATATTGCCGCCGGCCTTATCAATATATCCTGCCACCAGAAACAGACCGATACCGTGCTCGGAGCCGGTTATTTCGTTGCCGGAGTCGGGTTTACTGCTGAACCCCTGCTGGAAAATGTGCGGCTTCATGGCATCGTCCACGCCGCAGCCCCGGTCGGCCACTTCTATCAGCAGTTCCTGGTTTCTGTCTGAAATATAGAGTTCTACTGCGGCGGGAACGGGGGCTTTCAGCGTGGCATCCACGGCGTTATCCAGCAGGTTGCCAATAACCGACATCAGCTCTGTTTCGTTGAGCGTCAACGGCATATGGGTTAACTGGCAGGCGGGGTCGAAAAGCAGTTCAACGCCTTTTTCGCGCGCGCTGACGTATTTCCCCAGCAGCAGCCCGCACAATGCCGGCGAAGTAAAACGGGCGGAGACAAAATCCAGCACCTTTTGCGCGCCATCGGACTGGGCCTGAATGTAGCGAATGGCCTCGTCATAATGCTTCATCTGCAACAACCCGACGAGGGTGGCGGTCCAGTTCAGCTGTTCATGGCGCATAATGCGCAGGTTGTCAGCATACCGCTTTATCTGGCTCAACTGGCTGCTGAGGGTATTAATGTCGTTTTTATCGCGGAAGCTATACACCCAGCCGCTTTCCACATTCGGCTCTACCTCAATGGCCACGCGGTTAACGATCACTTCCCGATGATTAAGGACGGCAATCTGATCGTGGCTGCCGCTGCTTATTGAGGCATAGCGCTGTGAAAAGAAGCCGGGTGAGGTCTGCAAGACCTCATTGAGCGGTTTGCCGATAAGCTCTTTCTCATCCTGACGGATATCCAGCATTTCTCGCGCCGCCCGGTTTATTAAAATCAGCTGCTTTTCAGCATTGACTGCAAATATGCCCTCGTACATGGCTTCAAGCAGGGCTTTTTGTTGCAGCACCAGCTGGGCGATATCTTTGGGCTCGAGGCGGAACATCTGTTTTTTGAGGTTTCGGGTAAACAGCCAGGAAAAAATAAACAGCAAAAGTAAAAGTCCAATGCCATATAACCCCGACTGCCAGAGGATGCGGGCATTAATATTGGCAATGTACGAGGTCAGATAACCCACCGAGACAATCCCGATCACCTGATGTTGGGCATTAAATATCGGGGCTTTACTGCGTAATGAAACACCTATCCCACCTTTGCGTACGGAAATAATGGTCTTTCCCTTTAAGACTTCGGCATTATCCCCACCAATCATGGGTAAATTAAGACGTTCAGGTGATTCTGAGTGATACAGATGCTGTTCGCGGGTATCCCCAATGACAATATAACTGGCATCACTTTCTGCGCGTAAAGGCTGAATTAAGCGGGCGATACCGGTGATATCTCTGGCGGCGACTTTATCGGCAAGCCCTGGCATCAGGGCTATTTCGCTGGCCTGTACCCGTGCACGTTGTCCGAGGTCGTGGTGCAGCTGCCGGTCAATAAAATGGAACAGGATCGCACCCAGCAGTGCTAATAGCAGGCAGGAAAAAAACACCAGAGATAAAAAAAGCTTCACCTGAAAAGGGAGTCTGCGTTTCATATGTCCTGCGGCTGAAATACAAAAATGAGATATTCGCGGAGCCTGACATGGGGAAATGTGGCGCGCAATCTGACAAAAACAGAGTTGTGAGCTGGCTTTTCGTTTTTTGCATGGATAGCCATCAGGATCCCACGAGGCTATGCTTTGTTCAGCACCATAATAATTACAGAGGCAATGTCATGGATAAAGAACTACTGGATGCAGGTTACCGGGCCTATACCGGGGAAAAAATAGATGTCTACTTCAACACCGGGATCTGCAAGCATTCAGGAAATTGTGTGCGCGGTAGCGCTAAGCTATTCAATCTGAAGCGCAAACCGTGGATCATCCCGGATGAAGTGGATGTAGAAACTGTTATTCGTGTGATTGATACCTGCCCCAGCGGTGCGCTGAAGTATCGCCAAAAATAAGCGAGGAACTATGGATATTCTGGAAGGCCATAACAAGTTTTATGTGAATGACGCTGACGGAAATCAGGTCGCCGAGATTGTGTTTGTCCCGACCGGCGAGCACCTGAGCATTATCGAGCATACCGATGTCGATCCGAGCCTGAAGGGGCAGGGCGTCGGTAAGCAGCTAGTGGCGAAAGTCGTAGAGAAGATGCGCGGTGAGAACCGCAAGATTATCCCGCTGTGCCCGTTTGCGAAGCATGAGTTTGATAATACGCGGGAGTATGACGATATTCGGGCTTAACAGTATCGGGAGCCGGGATTGAAAAGGGGCCGCGGTGGCCCCTTTTCCCGTTCACGGGCGCTGAAGAATCAATTTTCTGCTGGAATCGAAGTGAACGAAACAGCCTGCGTTCTCATTCTTCGAGTCACCCCACAAACATCACCGACACACACAACACCCCAACAATCAACGTCAGCAAATTCCCCACCGAACGATACTGCTTCAGCGATGGGATCAAATACGTCGACAGCGTCGGCATAATAAACAAAATCATGGCGATCAGCGGACCGCTGATGGCATAAATCATCGAAATCGCATTCGGGTTAATACAACACACCACAAAGGTAATCAGCGACACGCCCAGAATCGAAACCGCGCGGTTAAAGGCGCGGCTTTTTTTCACCCCGACCTGGTTCAGCGACGACTTCACAATCTCCGTCGCCCCCTCAATCACCCCAAAATAGGTGCCGAGGAACGATTTCGACATCGCGATAATGGCGACAATAATGCCGGAAATCCCAAGCCAGGCAGGAGAAGAGGGCATCATCGACAGCGCCGACAAAATCGTTACCCCTTCCTCTTTCGCCGCCACAATGTAAGACGGAGGAATGGAAAGCAGGCAGCTGAACACGAAGAACAACACGCTCAGGCAGATAATCAGGTATGCAACCTTCATGATTTTTTTGCATTTACCCATGGCAGCGTCACCGTATTTCTCGCGACGATCGACCGCGAACGTCGAGATAATCGGGGTATGGCTAAAAGCGAAAACCATCACCGGGATAGAAACCCACACCTGGTGCACCGTATGTTGATTGAACGCCATCTGGCTGGTAAGCAGCTCAGGCTGCCAGCTACCGGTTAGATACAGCGACAAAAACAGGAAGTAGGCGATCAGCGGAAAGACCAAAAATCCCATCACTTTAATGGTGATATGGCGACCCATCAGGAAGATCAGATTCAGCGCCAGCACCACGCCAAAACTCACCATCACCCGCACACTCAGATCAACCGTCATGCGCTTCGCCAGCTGTTCGGTGAGCGAGTTTGTAATTGCCACCGCATAAATAAGCACCACCACAAAGAAGGCGACAAAATAGAGCGTGGTGATCAGATTACCGATCTTCTTACCGTAGTAGTGGCTAACCGCTCCAGTGATCCCTTCGTTGCCTTTTGTTTTCGACGACAGGATAAATTGCGCCAGCGCTTTGTGTGGCCAGTAGGTTAACGGATAAGCCACGAGGGCCGTGATAAGCAGGACAATGGCACCTGCGGAGCCGAGCTGAATGGGCAAGAACAAGGTTCCTGCGCCCACGGCTGTGCCGTAGAGGGCGAAACTCCAGAGAGTCTCTTCTTTTGACCAAATTTTCGACATTAGAGCAACGTATCAACTATAAAACGAACAAAAAGGAGTGCAATTTACCATAATTATGAGCTGAGATCGCCGTTGCATCTGAGGGGGCTGGCCGGGGCAGGTGTCCGGCCAGGGGAGGATTAGCCTGCCAGGGCGCGTCGTTGCTGGCGACGCTTGATGAATCTATCGCGCAGAGTGTCATACGCCCAGTTATAGAACATGGTGTAGGGCAGGAAGAACAGGAAGAAACCGATTTCCAGCGTAAATGCCTGAAGCAGCGTGACGCCGAGAACCGAAGACACAATGGTTACGCCGATCACGATAAAACCGCATTCGAATCCTAACGCGTGCAAGGCGCGGACTTTGGCCGTGCGTTTTACCCGCTGTACGGGCCAGAAGCGGTCAAAGCCAAAGTTATAAATGATATTCCACAGCATCGCCGTGGTGGCCAGAATAATGGTCAGGCCTCCCATTTCAACGACCGAACGTTGCATTAACCACGCGGCCGTCGGGGCGAGGATCGCCGTGGCAATCCCTTCAAAACAAACCGCATGAAAGATTCGCTCCGGCAGCTTACGCTGGAGTGCATCCTGATGTTGCATAGTGACCTCGTTAATTCGCCAGAATGGGCGGT
The DNA here is from genome assembly GCF_011752765.1 of Enterobacter sp. Tr-810. Lineage (NCBI taxonomy): Bacteria > Pseudomonadati > Pseudomonadota > Gammaproteobacteria > Enterobacterales > Enterobacteriaceae > Enterobacter > Enterobacter sp. Tr-810. The sequence continues at coordinate 125,418 of NZ_VWWW01000004.1, forward strand.
GTTGCGGCCTATTTTTATCGCTAAAGATGATATATAAAAGATGGTATCCATCGATAAAGTAGATACTTCATGCGCTATTCACCCGAAGCCCTCACGGCATTTGTTGAAACCGTTGCCGCCGGTTCGTTTTCTGCTGCCGCGCGTCGGCTGCGTAAAAGCCAGTCCACCATCAGTACCTCCATTGCCAATCTTGAGGCAGACCTGGGGTTTGAGCTGTTCGACCGCTCGGCGCGTCAGCCTGTATTAACCGCGCAGGGCGAGCAGGTGCTGGGCTATGTGCAATCCATCCTTGCCGCCAGCGCGCGGCTTGACGAGTTGGCCGTGTCGTTGACGGCACAAACCGAAGCGCGCCTGACGTTTGTGCTTTCCGATACGCTGAACCCGGACGTGCTGGAAGACCTGATGAAACAGTTCGACCAGCGTTTTCCCCATACGGAATTCGAATGTCTGATTGGCGAGGAAGAGGATGTTATCGATCTTCTCCAGAAAGAGAGGGCGCAGGTCGGGCTGACGGAAGCACGTGACAGCTACCCGACCGATATCGGTGCCACCCGGCTGCCCATGCAGACCCGGATGGCCATCTATGTTTCTGCCGAGCATCCCCTTGCGGCGCAACATCAGACACAGGCCGACGAACTGCACGGCTGGCGCGAGTTGCGTCTGAGCACCTATCTTGAGCGGGAAACAACGCTTGCGCGGGGGCCGGTCTGGTCAGCGCCCAATTACCTGTTACTCTTGAGTATGGCGGTGCAGGGATTTGGCTGGTGTGCGCTGCCATGCGCGCTGGTGGATGAATTCGCGGCGGCGAAATCACTGGTGCAGCTGAATGTTCCTGGCTGGCCGCGCGCGATCGGGATTGATCTGCTTTGGAACAAACGATCCCCGCCTGGCGTCGCCGGAAGCTGGCTACGCCAGTATTTGCAGGATGCACGCTAATCCTGTGACTAAACTCACTTTTTTTAAACAATTGCGTCAATTGTTGATAACAATCCTCTACTATCGTCATGTCATTTTATACAGAGGTCGTGATGAAAGATGTCGTTATAGTGGGTGCGTTGCGTACGGCTATCGGCTGTTTTCAGGGAGCGTTGTCGCGCCACTCTGCCGTTGATCTGGGCAGCGTGGTGGTGAAGGCACTGGTGGAACGCAGCGGGATCGCCGGGCATGAAATCGACGAAGTGATCCTCGGTCAGGTGTTGACTGCCGGTGCCGGGCAAAACCCTGCGCGCCAGGCGGCGCTCAAAGGCGGCCTGCCGAATACCGTGTCTGCAATTACCATCAACGATGTCTGTGGCTCTGGTCTGAAAGCGCTGCATCTTGCGACCCAGGCGATACAGTGTGGTGAAGCGGATGTGGTGATTGCCGGTGGGCAGGAGAACATGAGCCGCGCCCCGCACGTCCTTACCGACAGCCGGACCGGCGCGCAGCTGGGCAACAGCCAGCTTATCGACAGCCTGGTGCATGACGGGCTGTGGGATGCGTTCAATGACTACCACATGGGCGTGACGGCGGAAAACCTGGCGCGGGAATACGGCATCAGCCGTGAACTTCAGGATGCTTACGCGCTAAGCTCACAGCAAAAAGCCCGCGCGGCTATCGATTCCGGGCGGTTTCGCGATGAAATCGTGCCTGTCAGCACGCTCCGCCAGAGTGGTGAGTCTGTTGTTGTCGACACGGATGAACAACCGCGTACCGATGCCAGCGCCGAAGGGCTGGCTAAGCTGAATCCCGCATTTGAAACCCTGGGCTCGGTGACGGCCGGGAACGCATCCTCGATTAATGACGGTGCCGCAGCGGTAATGATGATGAGTGAAAGCAAAGCTCAGGAGCTGGATTTACCCGTACTGGCCCGCATCAAGGCGTTTGCCAGCGTAGGCGTTGACCCGGCCCTAATGGGGATCGCACCGGTTTATGCGACCCGTCGCTGCCTGGAGCGTGCGGGCTGGCATCTCAGTGATGTGGATCTTATCGAAGTGAACGAAGCTTTTGCGGCTCAGGCTATTTCGGTAGGCAAAATGCTGGAGTGGGATCCACTGCGTGTCAATGTCAACGGCGGGGCGATCGCACTGGGTCACCCGATCGGCGCATCCGGCTGCCGGATCCTGGTGTCACTGGTCCATGAAATGATGAAACGTAATTCCCGTAAGGGGCTCGCCACGTTGTGTATCGGCGGCGGGCAAGGGGTTGCGTTAGCGATCGAAAGGTAATGCCCCCTGATATTAGCCCGACACTAAGCCTCCTGCCCGGAGGTTTTTTTTGACATCAAGAATCATATTTTTACGCTTTTAAGGTAAATCTAAAGTTATCAGTAATACTTGCACGTCAAATTATTTTCCTCGCTAAGTTCTTTGTGTGATCTCTCCCATAAAAATTCACGTTAAGCCCCCTTTTTTGTTGACGGGGTTCACGTCGATCTTTGCCAAAAAAAATGAAACAAATAATTACGATCTTTGTCACTAAAATTACGTTTATAAAAAAATAAACTGCAATTCCATAAAAACGAAACGTTATTTCAATTGAGGGTTTTTTCATGTTTAAGAAATCTCTGGTTCTTGCTTCCCTTGTCGGCGCGTCTTTTGCAGCTCAGGCTGTTACTGTTGACTTACGTCATGAATACATTGATAGCGGCTCTAACGCAGACCGCGTATCTGTTTCACATCGTTTTGAAAACGGTTTAGGTTTTTCGGTTGAAGCGAAATGGAAATCTGGCGGTGATAAAGCCGATCAGCCTTTTGCGGATGTGGTGGGTAACGGCCACGAAGACCAGATTAGCTGGCGCTGGAAAGCTACGGATAATATCTCGTTGACGCCTGCGTTTACGATTGAGAGTAATGACAGTCGCACTATTTATAAACCGAACCTGCACTTGCAATATAGTTTTGATAATGGATTCTATGTGGCCGCGCGTTACCGCTATGAATATACTCGTTACCCGTCAAGTTCGAATAAAGACGATGATAAAGTCAACCGTGGCGATGCGTGGGTTGGCTGGGTGATGGGCGATTTCCGTACCGAGCTGAACTATGTTTACGCGAAAAGTTCGGAAGGTGTGATTCGTAATAACAATAAAGATTACTCCAACGAATATAACGCCAAGCTGGCATACAAATGGGATAAAAACTGGGCACCATATGTTGAAGTGGGTAACGTGGGCGTGAAAGATACCGATGAACGTCAGACTCGTTTCCGTTTAGGCGTGGCGTACTCTTTCTAATAAATAATAAGCAGTACCTCCGGGAAAAAAACCGGCTCCACGTGAGCCGGTTTTTTTGTGCCCGGAAAAACGCCGCCGGGCAAAGAGCACGCACCGAACCCAAAAAAAAGCCCTCCATAAAGGAGGGCAAGGCCAGTTACAGAAACACTAACTCAAATCATGCATGCAACATTTCAGGTTGCTCGGGGAGTTTCGCGATATAGAGTGCAGGTTTGCCGTCTTTATCGGAACTGTACAGAACCGCTTTATCATCCGGGGTAAAGGATGGATGCGGATGGGTCACCTGGCGGCTATTGGCCACCGTTGCCCAGGAGGTATCGTGACGGGCGATGCGGAAATACGCTTTTTTCGCCACATCAAAGGCATAAAGGTACGGATCGTTATCGATGGTATAACCGCTGGTATCCTTCACGTCGACCGGCGTGCCGGAGCCATCCCCAACCAGCATTGTGCCGTCGAAGTTGCTCATCAGGTGTGAACAGGCAGGCATCTGCATGACGGCATCGTTAACGCCGGTATCCGGGTTAAAGCTGTAAATCGTGCGGCCCTGTTGACCTTTCAGATACGAGACGTAAACCAGTGCAGAACCATTCGGCACCCAGAATTCGTGGGTGCAGCTTTCACCTTCTGCGTGCTCTTTCACTTTACGCACGTTGCTGCCATCTTCGTTGACCAGCCACATGCGGGCATCCACCAGGTCGTGCGGCCCTTCGTGACAGAAAGCCACGGTGTTGTCGTCGAACGGACGATAGATAGGGTGCCCCAGCCAGTTTTTCTCTTCGTGGATGGTTGAGCTTTCACCGGTTTTAAGATCCACGCGCAGCAGGCGGCAGTGTGGCCCTTTATGGAAGAAGTCGTGGAAAATTTTCCAGTCGTTGAGCGGCGTCCAGTCACTTTTGGCAATCTCAATACCGACCAGTTTCGTGCAATCGCTATTGGCCACCCAGGTACCGTAACCCACCCATTCGTCAGAGACGCGGTAAACTTCTCGCTCGGCCAGAGTGTGTAAGTTCACCTCCAGCAACGTGCGATCGTTCTTCACATAATAGAAGGACTTATCATCCGGAGAGAGGAATCCACCAAAGGTGTTATCGCCGGTACCTTCAGTCAGCTGCACCGCTTCGGCTTTTTTCAGATCCAGCAGGTAGTAGTTCCAGTTCCCGTCAAACTCTCCTGCGAACAGCAGGTGGCTACCATCGTTAAAGAAGCACTTCTGATAGAAGTAGTTGCGATGACAGGTTACTTCGGGTGGGGTCAGGCGGGTGACTTCCACGCCCGTATCCGGATCGCGGCTGACCTCGTAGTTCAGCTTGACCCGCATACCTTTAGCCATAATGCACTCCTTTATACGATAAAAATTGAGTTAAAAACTGGGTGTTAAATTATCAAAACATCGTTTCAATATGTGTGACTGATGGCGCAATTTGTAAGAAAAATTGATGCGCGTGATGTCATCTTAGATTTTTAACGCTGAATGTTTTGTATACCGTCGAATTTCAAAGGTTTTATAACTTATTGTTTATTATGATTAACATCCAGCCCGCTTTTAGCCATTTCTGCGTCAACCCCTCAACAATCGTGATCGGAACATCATTTCTGGCATAAAGACACAGAAAAAGTGAAACGTTGTTTTAAATGCAATTGAAAAGCCATTTCTCAGGCGATACTATGTGCCTATCGAGAAAACGGAACGATGTTTCGTTAATTATTTTGCCTTCTGGCACGATCAATTCTGGAGGTTACCGTGGACGTCAGACAAAGCATCCACAGTGCGCACGCAAAAACGCTGGATACTCAGGGGCTGCGCAACGAGTTTTTAGTTGAGAAGGTATTCGAAGCCGACGCGTACACCATGGTCTACAGCCATATCGATCGCATTATTGTTGGCGGCATCATGCCGGTGGCAAAAACGGTTTCCGTGGGCAGCGAAGTGGGTAAACAGCTTGGCGTGAGCTACTTCCTGGAGCGTCGCGAATTGGGCGTTATCAATATCGGCGGACCTGGCACTGTCACCGTAGATGGCCACTGTTACGAGATTGGGCATCGCGATGCTTTGTACGTTGGTAAAGGCGCGAAAGAAGTGGTCTTCGCCAGCATCGATAGCAGCAAACCGGCGAAGTTCTACTACAACTGCGCGCCAGCCCACACCACGTACCCAACCAAAAAAGTGACACCTGCGGACGTTGCCCCGGTCACGCTTGGCGACAACCTCACCAGCAACCGCCGCACCATCAACAAATACTTTGTTCCCGATGTGCTGGAAACCTGCCAGCTCAGCATGGGGCTGACCGAGCTTGCGCCGGGCAACCTGTGGAACACCATGCCGTGCCATACCCACGAGCGCCGCATGGAAGTCTATTTCTACTTCAACATGGAAGAAGATGCCTGCGTGTTCCACATGATGGGGCAGCCGCAGGAAACGCGTCATATCGTGATGCATAACGAGCAGGCTGTGATTTCTCCGAGCTGGTCTATTCACTCAGGCGTGGGAACCCGTGCGTACACCTTTATCTGGGGTATGGTCGGTGAAAACCAGGTCTTTGATGATATGGACCACGTCGCTGTTAAAGATCTGCGCTAGTCGCGGGCAGTTAAGCATAAACCTGCCTGTTCGTGACAGGCGTTAAAAGATTAAGGAACTAACATGATTCTGGATGCATTTTCTCTACAGGGTAAAGTGGCTGTGGTTTCCGGTTGTGACACCGGTCTGGGCCAGGGTATGGCATTAGGTCTGGCGGAAGCCGGCTGCGATATCGTCGGGATCAACATTGTTGAACCGACTGAAACCATTGAACGCGTCACCGCACTGGGCCGCCGTTTCCTGAGCCTGACCGCTGACCTGCGTAAAATCGATGCCATTCCTGAGCTGTTGGATCGCGCTGTGGCAGAATTCGGCCATATCGATATCCTGGTCAACAACGCAGGCCTGATCCGCCGTGAAGATGCGATCAACTTCAGCGAGCGCGACTGGGACGACGTGATGAACCTGAACATCAAGAGCGTGTTCTTTATGTCTCAGGCGGCGGCGAAGCACTTTATCGCCCAGGGTAAAGGCGGCAAGATCATTAACATCGCCTCTATGCTGTCGTTCCAGGGCGGTATCCGCGTGCCGTCTTACACCGCGTCAAAAAGTGCCGTGATGGGCGTGACCCGTCTGCTGGCAAACGAGTGGGCGAAGCATAACATCAACGTCAACGCGATTGCACCGGGCTACATGGCGACCAACAACACCCAGCAGCTGCGTGCGGATGAACAGCGTAGCGCGGAGATCCTAGACCGTATCCCGGCTGGCCGTTGGGGTCTGCCGAGCGATCTGATGGGGCCGATTGTGTTCCTGGCATCCCCGGCTTCTGACTACATTAACGGCTACACCGTTGCTGTTGACGGTGGCTGGCTGGCGCGTTAATTCCGTTCCCAGACGAAGAACCTCTGCCATCTGGCGGAGGTTTTTTTTGCTCAAAAAATGTCATTATCCATACCAACAAAGATGAAAAATCCATACCAAAAAATCATGAATGATATGAATCACAGTTTTATTGCTTAAAAATTAGCTAATTAGTAAAAATATGTGATTATTCAGCATTAGTTGAAATTGTAATGTCCATCACAGATCGGTATGTCGCAGCGAAATTATCCATATCTTCGCGAATTCCCGCCTGACACTTTTTTTCGCCATCTCGTAATTTCAGTTAACGAATTTCGCTGTTCAGGCAGGAAAATATGACATCTATAAATGACTCTACCCTCATGCCCGGCGCGCTGCGCGATACCCGCCGCATGAACCAGTTTGTCTCTATCGCGGCAGCGGTAGCCGGTTTGCTGTTTGGGCTGGATATCGGCGTGATTGCCGGTGCGTTGCCGTTTATTACCGATCACTTTACGTTGAGCAGCCGCCTTCAGGAGTGGGTGGTGAGCAGTATGATGCTCGGCGCGGCCATCGGTGCGCTGTTTAACGGCTGGCTTTCGTTCCGCCTTGGGCGTAAATACAGCCTGATGGTTGGCGCCATTCTGTTCGTGGCCGGTTCACTCGGCTCTGCGTTTGCCACCGGTGTGGAATTGCTGTTGCTGTCCCGCGTGCTGCTGGGCGTGGCGGTGGGGATTGCGTCGTACACCGCGCCGCTTTATCTGTCAGAAATGGCGAGCGAGAACGTGCGCGGCAAGATGATCAGTATGTATCAGCTGATGGTCACGCTCGGTATTGTGCTGGCGTTTTTGTCCGATACATATTTCAGCTACAGCGGTAACTGGCGGGCCATGCTGGGTGTGCTGGCGCTACCTGCGTTGTTGCTGATCGTGTTGGTGATATTCCTGCCAAACAGCCCGCGCTGGCTGGCACAAAAAGGGCGTCACGTGGAGGCGGAAGAGGTGCTGCGCATGTTGCGTGATACATCTGAAAAAGCGCGTGATGAACTGAACGAAATCCGCGAAAGCCTGAAGCTGAAGCAGGGGGGGTGGGCGTTATTTAAAGCCAACCGCAACGTGCGGCGCGCGGTGTTCCTCGGCATGTTGTTGCAGGCAATGCAGCAATTCACCGGCATGAACATCATCATGTATTACGCCCCGCGCATCTTCAAAATGGCCGGATTTACCACCACCGAGCAACAGATGATTGCTACCCTGGTGGTCGGGCTGACCTTTATGTTCGCCACCTTTATTGCGGTGTTCACCGTTGATAAAGCCGGACGTAAACCGGCGCTGAAAATTGGTTTTAGTGTGATGGCCATCGGCACGCTGATCCTCGGCTACTGCCTGATGCAGTTCGATAACGGCACGGCATCAAGCGGTCTGTCCTGGCTCTCTGTCGGCATGACCATGATGTGTATTGCGGGTTATGCGATGAGCGCCGCGCCGGTTGTGTGGATCCTGTGCTCTGAAATTCAGCCGCTGAAATGCCGTGACTTCGGGATTACCTGTTCCACAACCACCAACTGGGTGTCGAACATGATTATCGGCGCGACATTCCTGACGCTGCTGGATTCAATTGGCGCGGCGGGGACATTCTGGCTGTACACCGTGCTGAACGTGGCCTTTATCGGTGTGACCTTCTGGCTGATACCGGAAACCAAAGGGGTAACGCTTGAGCACATTGAACGCAAGTTGATGGCCGGGGAGAAATTACGCGATATTGGCGTGTGATAGTCATGCCCGGTGGCGCTTCGCTTACCGGGCCTACAAAGTAGCGCCAAATGTAGGCCGGGTAAGGCATCGCCGCCACCCGGCTTTTTTTACACCTTCGCTAAATACAGCGCCGGCATCCCTTCCTCATCAGAGGTATACAACACCCACTGATTATCCGGCGAAAACGACGGATGCGGATGCGTCACCTGACGGTCGCCATCCAGCACTTTCCAGCTGGTGTTGTGCTGACAAACGGCCTTTTGCGTTCCCGTGCGAACATCAAATACCCAGATAAATGGGTCGTTGAGGCTGATATCCCCGGTATTGTGCGGTGCGCCGTCACCGACAATCAGCGCGCCATCGTGGTTGCTCATCAGGTGAGAGCAGGGCGGGATTGCCATCAACTGGCGGTTTTCCAGCGTCTGCGGATCGGCGCTGCACAGATAGCGTTTCGGGTCGTTCTCTTTATGCTCTACGTAATACAGCGCGGAGCCGTCCGGGACCCAAAATTCATGGGTGAAACTCTCGCCGGGCGCGTGCTGGCGAACCTTGCGCACGTTGCTGCCGTCGGCATTAATCAGCCACATGCGGGCGTCAATGGCGTCACGCGGGCCTTCATGGCAAAACGCGACGGTGGTGTCGTCAAACGGGCGATAGATCGGATGCCCGAGCCAGCGGTTTTCCTGCAACATCACCCGGCGTTCGCCAGTGCGTAAATCGATATTGATCAGTCGGCATTCAGGCTGGGTAAAGTAAAACGCGCGGAACTTGCTCCAGTCGGTCAGCGGTTGCCAGTCGCTCTTTTTGATTTCGATCCCGACAAGCTTAGTGCAGTCAGAGTTTGCCACCCAGGTGCCGTACGCCACCCATTCGTCGTCCACGTCATAGACGATAAATTCTTCAAGGCTGTCGAGGTCGACGCGCCGGAGTTCGCGGTTATTTTTTACATACCACAGGGACTTATCATCATCAGATAAAAAGCCGCCGAAGGTATTATCCCCGGCTCCGTCGGTAAGCTGGGTTGCCTGTTGTTTCGCAATATCCAGCAGGTAGTAATTCCAGTGGCCTTCGAACGCACCGCCAAAAATCAGCTTGCTGCCATCGCGGGTGAAGCATTTTTGATAGAAGTAGTTACGGTGACAAATAATGTGCGGGGGCGTCATCCGTATCACCTCGTGCCCGGTTTTAGGATCCTGGCGAGTGCGAAAATTCAGCGGGATGATTTTGCCTTTCATTTTTCTCTCCTTGAGATAAAAAAATACCCCGCCACCGTCAGTGGCAGGGTATGTTCTGGCAGGGGGCTTAGCGCATAGCGCGTTTCAGGATACGTTCAGCCTGACGCTGGAAGTCAGCGGCAGTTTCTTCTACGGTTTTCTGGCCATAGTCGATGTACTGAAGAGAAGTGCCGAACTGGGCTACAATCTGCGGGTCATCAAAGTAAGGTGATACGGACAATTTCGCTGGCAGAGACTGCGCCAGACGCAGGCCCGCAACGGAAGGATCGCTCTCTTTGATGGTGCCGTCTTCGGTCAGGAACTGCACTGCCGCTTTACTCAACGGCACGCCACGCTCCAGACCCAGCGTATCCACTCCCTCTTTGCTGTTCAGCAGGAAGTTAATCAGCTTGGCAGCGGCTTCCGGGTTTTTGGTGGATTTACCAATCGACAGCATCTGCGCCGGTTTGAAGAACAGGCCCGCATCGGTAGCACCTGGCAGCATTGGGTAATTACCCAGCTCAAGTTTTGCAGGTGGCTTCAGGTTGTCGGAATATTTGTTAATGGTGGAGTTCCACATATAGGTTCCGCCCCATTCACCCTGGATCCACGGCTTCATCTCGTACATGTTGCTCTTACCAAATGACGCATAGTATTTGGTGTCTGGCATAACGTGGCTATCAACCAGCTTTTTATAGGTCTGGAAGAATTCCACCCACTGCTCTTTGCTGTAGGAGAATTTTTTGGTCTGCTCATCCACGGCCGGGATGTTGTACTTCTGGATCATGTAGGAGTTCAGAAGCGCCAGGGTGTCCTGGTGTTCCAGCACGACAGGATAATACTGCTTGCCAAGCTTGCTCTCGAAGGCCTTACCTGCGGCCATCAGCTCATCCCAGGTTTTCGGGTATTCGACGCCCGCTTTTTTCCAGGTTTCGTCATTAAAATAGAACACGCGTGCGGTCACGGATATGGGAATACCGTTCAGCTTGCCGTTCACCGTGGTGGATTGCAGCTCTTTTGGATCGAACTGACTCAGGTCGATCACGTCTTTCATTTTGTTCAGATCGTAGAAGCCTTCCCCGTTTTTGGAGAAGATCGGCAGCCAGTTCCAGTTCGTTTGCATTACGTCCGGTTCGGTGCCGCCAGCAATCTGGGTGGTCAGACGGGACAGGTGACCGTCCCACCCGGTGTATTCCGCTTTCACGTTAATATCCGGGTTCTGCTTGTGGAACTCTTCCAGCGCTTTCAGGGTAACCTGGTGGCGGCCATTACCGCCCCACCAGGACATACGTAAATCAACATCTTGTGCCATCGATGGCAAAGCAGTAAGGCCCAGGGTAGCGGAGATAGCGGCGCTTAAAAGCACTTTTTTCATTTTTATAACTCCATTAGAGAGAGATGTTCTGTTCAGTTTTTGCGTCAAAAATATGACATTTATTCATATCAAACTTGAAGTACACCTTACGATGAAGGCCTTTATCAATCATTGGCTTAGCTTCGTCGGAAGGAATTCGGACGGTCAGTTCGTAGTCCGCAACTTTCAGGTACACAAAGAACTCATGACCCATGTTTTCCACACGCACCATCTCGCCGCTGCAACCGCCTTCCTGGAAGGGTTCGTCTGAGAGCGAAACAAATTCAGGGCGCACGCCGTAGAAGATCTCCTGGCCCGCGTAGCCGGACACTTTCTCCTGTTTTTCACCGTTGAGCGGCATGGTTTCATTGCCGATGGTGATATGCAGATGTCCTTCTTTTTCCACCAGTTTGCTGGCACGAATGTTCATTTCTGGCGCCCCGATAAAGCCCGCCACGAACATGTTCTTCGGTTTGTGGTAGAGGTTATCCGGGGTATCCACCTGCATGATGTGACCGAGCTTCATCACACAGATGCGGTCACCCATGGTCATTGCCTCGGTCTGGTCGTGGGTCACGTACACGGTGGTCGCTGGTTTACCGGATTTCTTCAGCTGCTTGTGCAGGTCGGAAATACGGATACGCATCGAGGCGCGCAGTTTGGCGTCGAGGTTTGATAAAGGTTCATCAAACAGGAACACGTCCGGTTTTTTCACAATCGCACGGCCGACGGCCACACGCTGCGCCTGGCCGCCGGAAAGCTGGCGTGGCAGGCGGTCGAGTAGCTCTTCCAGCTCCAGAATTTTCGCCGCTTCATTTACCTGAGATTCAATCTGATCTTTCGGCAGCTTGCTCAGCTTCAGACCGAAGGCCAGGTTTTCGCGCACCGTCATGTGCGGATACAGCGCATAGTTCTGGAACACCATCGCAATCCCGCGCTCTTTCGGTGCCAGGTTGTTAACGATTTTCTCACCAATTCGCACTTCACCGCCGCTGATTGTTTCCAGCCCGGCCAGCATTCGCAGGGTGGTGGATTTGGCGCAGCCGGATGGCCCGACAATTACCATGAATTCCCCTTCAGCGATTTTCAGGTCGATAGCATGTACCGCTTTGAAGCCGTTGGAGTACACCTTTTCCAGTTTGTTGAAGATAACTTCAGCCATGATATTTCCCTCTTAACCTTTAATTCCGCTGCTGGTTACGCCCTGCACGAAGTAGCGCTGTGCCAGGAAGAAGACAATGATGGATGGCAGAATGGAGATGCTCGCCATTGCCAGAATTTCGTTCCACGGCGCACCTTCGGTGACGTCGATGGACATTTTCAGAGCCAGTGCAATCGGGTATTTGTCCACGCTGTAGACGTAAATCAGCGGCCCGATAAAGTCGTTCATTGACCACATGAACTGGAACAGTGCGACCGAGATAATGGCCGGTTTCAGGATTGGCACCACCACGTACCACAGCACCTGGATAGAGTTACAGCCGTCAATCTGCGCCGCTTCTTCCATGTCACGCGGCACGCCACGCAGGAACTGGATCAGCATGAAGACGAAGAACCCTTGGGTGGCAAACGCCAGCGGCAGGTACAGCGGCATATAGCTGTTCAACATGCCCATTTCACGGAACATCAGGTACTGCGGGATAAGCAGAACGGTGCTTGGCAGCAACATGGTGGTGATGAGCGTCGCGAACCAGAATTTCTTCCACGGGATCTCGAAGCGGGCAAAACCGTACGCCACGATGGTGGAGGAGATAATGGTCAGGATCACTTTCGGGATCACATACTTAAAGGTGTTCAGCATGTAATGGCCGAAGTTGTATTCAGTCCCGGTTTTCCAGCCGTTAACAAATCCGTCCCAGGTGGCGTGTGCAGGCCACAGACTGAGGGTGGTAAAGATCTCGTGGTTCGGTTTGAACGACGCCGAGAACATCCACACCAGCGGATAGAGCATCAGCAGGCCGACAAACAGCAGGATCACATAGCGGATACTGGCGTTGATTTTCTCTTTGCGCAGCGTGCGAGCTACTTCGCGCTCAGCAATGCTTCTCGCCGTGGAGAGTTGTTGGATATCAGCCATTTTTGCCTCCTTTATCGGCGGAGTAGAACACCCAGTATTTCGAAGACTTAAAGGCGATAGCGGCAAAGACGGCAACCACCAGGAACAGGATCCAGGCCAGCGCAGCGCCGTAGCCCATGTCAAAGTATTTGAACGCGGTGTCGTAGATGTAGAGCGAGAACAGATAGGTCGAGTAGGTTGGCCCGCCGCCGGTAATGACATACGGCCCGGTAAATTCCTGGAACGCCTGGGTGGTCTGCATGATGAAGTTGAAGAAAATCACCGGCGTAATCAGAGGCACGGTCACTTTCATGAACATCTGCCATTTTGATGCGCCATCGATCATTGCCGCTTCATACTGTGACTGCGGAACGTTTTGCAGCGCGGCAAGGAAGATAACCATCGCAGACCCGAACTGCCAGACGCGCAGCAGGGTCACGGACATCAGCGCCAGAGAGGGTTCACCCAGCCAGTTCACCGGGTCAAAGCCAAATACGCCAATAAAGCTGTTCAGCAGGCCATCGATGGCAAACAGTGCGCGCCACAAAACCGCAATGGCTACGGAGCTGCCGAGGATCGACGGAATATAGTACGCAGTACGGAAGAATCCGATGCCGCGTAATTTAAAGTTCAGAACAAAAGCAATTCCCAGAGCAAATGCCAGTTTTAATGGAATGGTCAAAAATACATAGGCAAAGGTCACGCCCATGGATTTCCAGAAGAGAGTATCTTCCGTAAACATGTAACGATAGTTCTCGATGCCGTTAAACACCGGCGGGCTCATCAGATCGTAATCAGTAAAACTGAGAAAGAACGATGAGACAAAGGGAAACGCGGTAAAGATTATCAGCCCGATTATGTAGGGTGATATCCACGCTAGCCCCAGCATTTTGTTTTCATTCATACATACCTACCTGGCAATCAATGGTTTTAAAACGGAATCCGATTGTGATGCTGTCGCCCCATGCCTGATGGCTGGCCCGGGGATGTGTGTCTGGTATGAAACGCGATACGGTTACTCCATTACCTTATGTTTTATAAACCGTTTTTCTGAGTTTCTCTGACAAGCCTTGTCAGGGTTTTAAAAACTCACGAACCGTTGTTCTTGAATACTAAAACATCGTTTTATTTTATTTTATTGCTATTTGTTTCCGCGTCATTCGCTTAATGATGGAAATGTGATCGATGTCGAAACGCTGTTTCAATAAGGTGAGGAAGGTGGCATTTTTAACCCGAATGAGAGTCAGCGAAAAACGCCTGAAGAGTGGGTGAGGCGTGAGAAAGAAGGATTAACATACGTGATATCGCGCAACTGTTTACTACTAATTCTGATAGTCGGGTATCAGGTTTTAAATTTTCGGCATTCAGATAATTCTTACTTTCTTGTATCATCGGTCGCTCAGGGACCTCTCAGGCAGATTCACTGCGCCATCAAAATAGAAGAATTGCTATGTCAGTCATGGATTTTAAAAAAAATACGGATGTGGATTTTTCCCGTCATGCCTCCCCGGCACATGAGTATAAAGAGATTGACCTTCTGGGATTATTGGATGTCTTGTGGGTCGCAAAAAAACGTATTCTGGTCACCGCTTTCGCCTTTGCCGTAGCAGGCCTGGCAATGGCGTTTATCCTGCCGCAAAAGTGGACCAGTAAAGCGGTGATCACACCGGCAGAACAAACTCAGTGGAACCCACTACGACAGATGCTGGTGGCGCTTCAGGTGCTGGACGTAGACGTAAAAATTGCGCGCCCTGACGTATTCAACCTTTTTATTAAAAAATTCCAGTCGCAGTCGCTGCTTGAAGAATATATGACCTCCTCGCCGTTTGTTATGGCGCAGTTGGAGGGTGCAGACGTTGATCCTGCTGAATTGCATCGCGCCGTGGTCAATATTGCCGAACAAATGAAAGCAGTGGATAACACAGCAGCAAAAGATGCGGATAAAGCGCCCTATGCATCCTGGACGTTGAGCTTTACGGCACCGACGGCGACAGATGCACGCACCGTGCTTGAAGGCTATATCCAGTTCGTATCCACGCTGGTTGAAAAAGAAACAATGCAGAACATTCGTAATCAGGTCACGCTGAAAACGCGAATGGAGAAAGAGCAGCTGGAGCTGGACCGGGTACGCCTGACCAATATTCACAACACCAACCTGCAACGTCTGAACTATTCCCTGGAAGTGGCCAATGCCGCCGGGATCAAAAAGCCGGTCTACAGTAATGGTCAGGCAGTTAAAGATGACCCGGACTATTCCGTAGCGCTGGGCGCTGACGGTATTGCGCAAAAGCTGGAAATTGAAAAATCGATCAAGGATGTTGCTGAGCTGAACTCTGATTTCCAGAACCGTGAATATCATCTGGCTCAGTTGCA
The DNA here is from genome assembly GCF_011752765.1 of Enterobacter sp. Tr-810. Lineage (NCBI taxonomy): Bacteria > Pseudomonadati > Pseudomonadota > Gammaproteobacteria > Enterobacterales > Enterobacteriaceae > Enterobacter > Enterobacter sp. Tr-810. Next base: position 140,747 of record NZ_VWWW01000004.1, read on the forward strand.
GAAACTGTCTGTTGAAGATGTGAAGCTCGAGCCGTTTAAATATCAGCTGTCACCGTCTCTGCCGGTGAAAAAAGATGGCCCGGGCAAGCTGGTTATTGCGCTGCTGGCTGGCATTGTTGGCGGGCTTTTCGCCTGCGGTTTTGTGTTAGTTCAAAATGCGATGCTGATGCGCAAGCCTTTAGCGGAACCTCTTCCGGAAGCGGAAATGAAATAAAAAGAGGGCGGTGGTGACACCGCCTTTTTTTATTGCAGAAAATCTTCGCGCACAGGTGTGAAGGTATCAAGCAGTGTGCCGGGTTTCAGGCACACGCAGCCATGCATAATGTGCGGCTCTTTGTAGAGCGTATCGCCCGCCGTCACGACATGTTTTTCATCGCCAATGGTGAATTCGAACTCGCCGGAAAGCACATAGGTTAACTGCTCGTGCGGATGGTTGTGCATTGGCCCGATGGCGCCCTGCTGGAAATTCACCTCTACCGCCATCATCTTTCCGTCATGTGCCAGAATTCGGCGAGTCACACCGTTTCCGAGATCTTCAAGCGTTGTCTCTTTGTGAAAAATAAACATATCTAGCCCCGCAAGGTAATGAAACATTGTTTCATTTAATTTATATCACTGCGCGATAAAAAGAAACGGCTAGCCAAAGAACTGGAAACAGGATCACAAGTTTGCTTCACTGGAAGAAACATAAAGGAGAGAGTATGAAAACGATCGGTCTGTTAGGTGGTATGAGCTGGGAATCAACCATTCCGTATTACCGCCTGATTAATGAAGGGGTGAAGCGACGTCTTGGCGGGCTGCACTCCGCAAGCCTGCTGCTGCACAGCGTCGATTTCCATGAGATAGAAGCCTGTCAGGCGAGCGGTGAGTGGGATAAAGCCGGTGAGATCCTCGCGCAGGCGGCGCTGGGGCTGGAGCGTGCGGGTGCAGAGGGGATTTTGCTCTGTACCAACACCATGCACAAAGTGGCATCACACATTGAATCGCGTTGTTCGTTGCCATTTCTGCATATTGCCGATGCCACCGGGCGCGCGATTACCGCCTCCGGAATGACGCGCGTGGCGCTTCTGGGAACCCGCTACACCATGGAGCAGGATTTTTATCGTGGGCGACTGAGCAGTGAATTCGGGATTGAAAGCCTTATCCCGGATGAGACCGAACGGGCGCGCATTAATCAGATTATCTTTGAGGAGCTTTGCCTTGGGACCTTCAGCGAGCCGTCGCGCGAGTACTACGTCAGCGTGATTGAGAAGCTTGCACAGCAGGGTGCAGAGGGGGTTATTTTCGGCTGTACAGAGATTGGTTTGCTCGTGCCGGTCGAGCGCAGCCCGATCCCGGTGTTTGACACGGCAGCCATTCATGCCGCGGATGCCGTTGAGTTTATGCTCTCCTGAGCAGCCCGACGCCGGGCTTGCCCCGGCTCAGTCTTGTTCGTTGGCGGCATCATACGCTGATTGCGCGGCGACAATCGCATCCATATTCCTTTCTACCCAGTGAGCCAGCACGGTGACGGTTTCAGTGAGCGTCTGGCCGAGCGGCGTCAGGCTGTACTCTACCGTTACCGGCACGGTGGCAAACACTTCTCGCGAAACCAGACCGTCGCGCTCCAGCTTACGCAGCGACTGAGTCAGCACTTTCTTGGTGATCCGCTGAATATCACGTTGCAGGTGATTAAAGCGCATCGGCCCATTTTCCAGACGTGCAAGGATCAGCAGTGCCCATTTATCGGCGATACGTGCCAGCACGTTGCGTGTCGGGCAGCGTTCATCGAACACATTATAAGGCGGCATCTCTTTCGTTATGGTTTCAGAGTCAGTCATGGTGGTTCCCTCGAGGTAACCAGGTGAGGTAAAGGTGCCTTCTTACGCAAGCGAATGTTTGCGTGTATAAAACGACGTAAGGTTTCCATTTGATACCAGGGAACCGAAAATGGCAACCGGGAGTCGGTTGCCTTTCGTTGAATGCGCGCCTGCACGTGGGCAAAAAGAAAAATACCATGCTGAAAACCATTGATTCCGTTTTTACTCGTTACACCAACCACCCCGATTTTGGCCGCCTTTTATTGCGGCTGACCTTTGGTATTTTGATGCTGTTTCACGGTGTGGCAAAAATTGACCATGGCGTTGGCTGGATCTCTGCGTTGCTGGAACAAAAAGGATTACCGGGTTTTATTGCCTACGGCGTGTTTATCGGTGAAATCGTGACACCGGTGCTGATCATCATTGGCTGGCTGACGCGGCCTGCTGCCTTCATTTATGCCTTCAATATCCTTGTCGCCACGCTGCTGGTGGGGATGGGCAAATTCTATTCTCTGACCGATGTGGGAGCCTGGGCGCTGGAAAGTGAAGCGCTCTATTTCCTGGGTGGGTTATGCATTATGTTCCTTGGCGCGGGAAAATATGCCGTATCGCGCCAGCCGTAAATGTTTGACTTCATAAGTAATATTCCATCAGGAGACACATTATGAGCGTTGTAGTTATCTATTATTCCGGCTACGGCCACACAAAACGCGTAGCTGAAACGGTTGCTGAAGGCGCGCGTGCTGATTTGATCGCGATTGACAGCAATGGCGATATTCAGGAAAGCGACTGGCAAAAACTTAACGATGCGAAGGCGATTATTTTTGGCGCGCCAACGTATATGGGCAGCGTGCCGTGGCAGTTCAAGAAGTTTGCCGATGCTACGTCGAAAGCCTGGTTTGTGCGCAGCTGGCAGGACAAAGTGTTCGCGGGCTTTAGCAACAGCGCGAGCCTGAACGGTGACAAACAAGTGTCTCTTCAGTATCTGCAAACGCTGGCTTCACAGCATGGCGGTATCTGGGTGAGCCTGGGTCTGCCACCGTCAAACACCCAGGTGGCCACCCGCCAGGATATCAACAACCTGGGCGGTTCTGTCGGGCTGCTGGTGCAGTCGCCGTCAGACGCGGACGCAGGTGCGATTGCATCTGGCGATCTGGAAACCGCAGTGAAATTCGGTGAACGTGTGGCTTCTGTCGCGAAACGTTTCAACTGAGTTGACGAATGCCCGGTAGTTAGCCGGGCATATTGTTAAGCACATCGTCCAGCTTTGCAGTGAGCGCGCCAAGCCCCCCTTGCAGATGTGCGCTGAACGCATCGACCAGTGCTGACGCCGGGCGGTGAAGCGGGCGGATAAGGCTCACGGTAAAAGGAACGGATACACTAAAGTGGCGGATAACAATCCCGGTTCCGGCATAATCCAGCGCCGTTAAGGGGTTCACCACCGCAATCCCCACACCTGCACGCACCATCGCACATATTGAGGCGGCGCTGTGCGTCTCTACCACCATTCGGCGTTTAACCTGATGCTCGGCAAACAGGGTATCCAGTAACTGCCGGTAGCTGTCGGTCTGTGAAAGGCTGATGTAATTTTCGCCCTGGAAATCAGCGGGCGTCAGGATCTGTTTTTGCGCTAACCGGTGCCCTGCTGGCAGTACGCAAACTTCATCTAAAGAGAGTAGTTCGGTGCGCTGTGTTCCCGCAGGGGTAACAAGCGTTTCGGTCAGGCCGAGATCATGGCGCTGAGCCGAAAGCCACTCTTCCAGCAACGGCGACTCCTGCGGCACGATGGTGAGATTGACCTCGGGATAGCGTGTCAGAAAAGGGTGCAGCAACATAGGCAGAAATGACTGCGAAAAGACGGGCAGGCAAACTATCGACAGCTCACCCTGGCGAAATTCCCGCAGGCTTTCCGCTGCACTAACGATCCTGTCCAGGCCGTACCAGGAACGCTGCACTTCTTCAAACAGGCGTAACCCCTGCACCGTGGGATGCAGCCTGCCGCGGGTACGTTCAAACAGCTTCAGCCCCAGCACTTTCTCAAAGCGCGCCAGCTCGCGGCTGACCGTTGGCTGCGAGGTATGCAGCATCTGTGCAGCTTCGGTGAGATTCCCCGTGGTCATCACGGCGTGAAAAATCTCGATGTGGCGTAAGTTGACGGCGGGCATTGGGCACCTGATATCTGAGAGTTATCCATATCATTTTTGCATAGACTCACGATAAAACGATATTTTTTATTCTCTTCGTACTGTGGCGTAATCATAAAAAAATGACATCACCCGGAGAAGACCATGCCACGCCCGCTTAACCAGACTGATACCGATTTGAACGCCGACAATTTACTGCGCCTGCCTGCCGAATTTGGTTGCCCGGTGTGGGTCTACGACGCACAGATCGTCCGCGAAAAGATTGCCGCGCTGCATCAGTTTGACGTGGTGCGTTTTGCCCAGAAAGCCTGCTCGAATATTCATATTTTGCGCCTGATGCGTGAGCAGGGGGTGAAGGTCGATTCCGTTTCTCTGGGGGAAATTGAACGCGCGCTGGCGGCCGGATACGATCCGAAGAGCGACAGCGATGCCATTGTGTTCACGGCTGACCTGATTGACGAACCTACACTGGCCCGCGTACATGAACTGCGCATTCCTGTGAATGCGGGCTCGGTGGACATGCTGGAGCAGCTCGGACAGGTTTCTCCTGGCCATCGCGTCTGGCTGCGAGTAAACCCTGGTTTTGGCCACGGTCACAGCCAAAAAACCAACACCGGCGGTGAAAACAGCAAGCACGGGATCTGGTATACCGATCTGCCTGCTGCGCTTGAAGTGATTCAGCGCTACAGCCTGGAGCTGGTGGGCATTCACATGCATATTGGCTCGGGTGTCGATTACGGCCACCTGGAGCAGGTGTGCGGCGCGATGGTGCGTCAGGTTATCGACTTTGGTCAGGATATGGAGGCGATCTCCGCTGGTGGCGGCCTGTCTATCCCGTATCGTGAAGGTGAAGAGGCGATCGATACCGATCACTATTACGGCCTATGGAGCGCTGCGCGCGATAAAATTGCCGCCCATCTGGGACACGCGGTGAAGCTGGAAATCGAACCGGGTCGCTTCCTGGTGGCGGAGTCTGGCGTGCTGGTGTCGCAGGTTCGTAGCGTGAAAGAGATGGGTTCACGTCATTTCGTGCTGATTGATGCAGGCTTTAGCGATCTGATGCGCCCGGCCATGTACGGCAGCTACCACCACATTACGGCGCTGGCGGCAGACGGGCGCGATTTAACGCAGGCACCGCGGGTTGAAACCGTTGTGGCTGGCCCACTGTGCGAATCGGGTGATGTGTTTACTCAGCAGGAGGGCGGTAAAGTGGAAACCCGCGCGCTGCCTGAAGTGAAACCAGGTGATTATCTGGTGCTGCATGATACCGGGGCTTATGGGGCGTCAATGTCTTCAAACTACAACAGCCGCCCGCTGCTACCGGAAGTGCTGTTCGATAATGGCGTGGCGCGGCTGATTCGCCGCCGCCAGACCATTCAGGAACTGCTGGCGCTGGAACTATTTTGAGTGAAAATACGGGCCCGTGGTGACTGAGTCGCGCAACACCAGCGTACCGGTAAAAGGCGGGATCGTTTCGACCGGCTGGTTTTTTGCCAGCCGGATCGCCTGATCGATAGCCGTCACTATCATATTATCGATAGGCAAATAGACCGAAGAGAGTGCAGGCTCCAGCCACTTCGCGCTCGGCGCATCATCAAAGCCAAACAGCGAAATATCCTGAGGAATACGCAGCCCGGCCTGATGTAACGCCTTAGACGCACCCAGAGCCATATCGTCGTTACAGGCGAAAAGTGCGCTAAACGGCACGTTTTCAGCGATCAGCTCTTTGCACAGTTCATATCCCCGTGTCATTCCCGCATCGCCATATTTCACCCGACGATCGTCCCAGACAATTCCGTGCTTTTCCAGTGCCTTGCGATAGCCCATCAGGCGCGCTTTCCCGGTTGGCGTGTGGATCGGAACGGTGATACAGGCAATCTCGCGGTGGCCCTGGCTTATCAGATAATCCACGGCTTTAAAGGCGGCATCCTGTTGTTCGAAGAACACGCAGCGGTCGGCCGCCTGGCTCACTTCACGGTTGATGATCACCAGCGGCGTTTGCACGGAATGGATAAGCTTCATGATCGTTTTTTCGCTCATGTAGCGGGTATAAAGCACGATGGCATCGCATTTGCGGTCGGCCAGCATTTGTACGGCCATCTCTTCTTGCTCGGGAGCATCATGCCCGTCGGTGACGATCAGCTGCTTGCCGTGCGTTTCCGTTTGGCGCGATGCCTGCTGTAACAGGCGTCCGAAGTAAAAACCGTCAAACGTCGAAACCACCAGACCAATGCTGTTGCTGGTCTGGTTCGCGAGCGAGCGCGCAAGAAAGTTCGGCCGATAGCCTAACTCTTCCATTGCCTTAAACACCTGCTTGCGCGTGCTTTCTTTTACCTGACCTGTGCCGTTCAACACGCGTGAGACGGTGGCTTTTGAAACACCAGCGCGTAATGAGACATCCAGCATTGTTGCCATTAGAAATTCCTGCTTCCACGTAATCGTTCGCAGTTTATCACAGACACTCAGGCACATATGCGCAGCGGCGAGGGCAAAATCCCCACCACGATCACGCTTTTTGGCAACGGACTATCACCACAGCATAAAACGGAATAAGTGGCATACCAAAGTGGTTATAAATCATGATTTGGAATACCTGTTGCCATGATGGGAGGTGAATCACAGAACGAATAGCACCAGAAAGCTATTTTTGGTATGCCAATAACAGGCGGCTGTAGATCTACTCCAATAAAAGCCCTTCACTGAGGTATTACCCTATGGCATTGCAGGAAAAACTGATCGACGCTCTGGGCAGTTTCGCCACAAAATTCAATAGCTATCGCTATATCATGGCGATCAAGTCCTCCTTTATTACTTTAATGCCGGTCATCATCGTTGGTGCATTCTCTGTGCTGATCTCCAACATGGTGCTGGATCCGAAAAATGGCCTGGCGAGTTTCGAATCGCTCTCTTTTCTCGCCGCGCTAAAACCGATTACCAGTGCGATTAACTACGCCACCCTGAACTTTCTGAACATCGGCGCGGTGTTTTTAATTGGTATCGAACTGGGGCGTATCAACGGGATCAAATCGCTGTTCCCGGGTCTGCTGGCGGTGATCTGCTTTATCTGCGTTACACCGACGACGGTTGAAATGATGGTCGACGGGCAGATGCATGTGGTGAAAGACGTGCTACTGCGCCAGTTCTCAGATACCCGCAGCTTGTTCCTCGGCATGTTTATCGCCATCCTTTCCGTTGAGATTTACTGCTGGCTGGAAAACCGCAAAGGTCTGAAAATTCGGATGCCGGACACCGTACCACCTAACGTGGCGGCGTCATTCTCTGCGCTCATTCCTGCCATCATTACCACTACCGTTATCGCAACGTTTGGCTTCGTTTTCCATCAAATCACCGGTATGTACCTTTATGATGCGGTCTATCAGGTGGTGCAACAGCCGCTGGAGCGCGTGGTACAAAGCCTGCCGGGTATTCTGCTGCTGATGTTTGTGGCTCAGCTGTTCTGGGTTATCGGTATTCACGGCAACCAGATGATCAAACCGATCCGCGAACCGCTGCTACTGGGGGCGATCACCGTCAACATGAGTGCGTTTGAACAGGGCAAAGAGGTACCGAACATCATCACCATGCCGTTCTGGGATGTGTATATGAGTATCGGTGGTTCGGGTTTAACCATTGGTCTGCTGATTGCGGTAATGATTGCCACCAAACGCAAAGAGATGAAAGAGATCGCCAAGCTGTCCATTGGCCCTGGCCTCTTTAACATCAATGAACCGGTCATTTTCGGGATGCCAATCATGCTTAACCCGATCCTGGCGATCCCGTTCATCATCACCCCGCTGGTGACAGGCTCCATCGGGTATTTCGCAACGGCCACCGGGTTCGCCGGAAAAGCCGTGGTGATGGTGCCCTGGACCACGCCGCCACTGATTAACGCCTGGCTTTCAACCGCCGGCTCAATGGGGGCGGTTGTCACTCAGCTTATCTGTATTGTCACGGCCGTGCTGATTTACCTGCCGTTTGTGAAGATCGCTTCCCGCCGTGCTGAACAGGCTGCACTGCAACAAGCCACCAACAATGCGTGAGGATCTCATGAGCACCAAACAGATAACAATACCGAAAGATTTTATCCTGGGGGCGGCGGCATCGGCCTGGCAGACGGAAGGCTGGAGTGGCAAGAAGGCGGGGCAGGACTCCTGGCTTGATCTCTGGTACAAAAACGATCGTCACGTCTGGCACAACGGCTATGGCCCTGCGGTGGCGACCGATTTTATCAACCGATATCGCGAAGACGTCGCACTGATGAAACAGGCAGGGCTGACGCACTATCGCACCTCGATCAACTGGTCGCGTTTTTTGACCGACTACGAAAACGCCACCGTGGACGAAGAGTACGCCGCGTATTACGACGCCCTGTTTGACGAAATGCACCGTCAGGGGATCGAACCGATGATCTGCCTGGAGCATTACGAGCTGCCCGGCGTGCTGCTGGAAACCTACGGCGGCTGGGGGTCAAAGCATGTCGTCGAGCTGTTTGTGCGTTACGCTGAAAAGGTGTTTGAGCGCTACCACACCAAAGTGACGCGCTGGTTTAGCTTCAACGAGCCGATTGTGGTGCAGACCCGGGTTTACCTGGATGCGCTGCGCTGGCCGTATGAGCAGAACACCGGCACCTGGATGCAGTGGAACCACCATAAAGTGCTGGCGACGGCGAAGGTGGTGAAGCTGTTTCGCGAGAAAGGTTATCGCGGCTCGGTGGGCTGCATTCTTAACCCGGAAGTAACCTATCCGCGTTCGCGTGCGCCACATGATGTACTCGCCGCCGAAACGTACGATCTGTTTTATAACCGCGTATTCCTCGACCCGCTGGTACACGGACATTATCCGCAGGCGCTTTTTACCCTGCTGGAGCAACACCAGGTTCAGTGGGATTACACGCCAGATGAGCTGGCGCTGATTGCCGATAACACCGTTGATGAGCTGGGGATCAACCTCTATTACCCGCACCGGGTGAAAGCGCCATCCCGCGCATGGCACCCGGAAACACCATTCCATCCGGCGTACTATTATGAGCCGTTTGAACTGCCGGGGCGGCGGATGAACAAATCCCGCGGCTGGGAAATCTACCCGCGCATTATCTATGACATGGCGATGCGCATTAAAAACGACTATCGCAACATCCGCTGGTTTGTAGCGGAAAGCGGTATGGGCGTTGAGAACGAAGCGCAGTTCCGCAATCGTGATGGCATCATCGAAGACAATTATCGTATCGATTTTATCAGTGAACATCTCTACTACACGCTGCTGGCGCGAGAAGAGGGGGCAAACTGTCACGGCTATATGCTGTGGGCGTTCACTGACAACGTCTCGCCCATGAATGCGTTCAAAAATCGCTATGGATTGATTGAGATCGATCTGGATGACAACCGTGCCCGACGCGCCAAAAAGTCGGCCGCCTGGTTCCGGCAACTGCGCGATGCGCGCGTGCTCACGCTCTGTATTGACGATGAATGGAAGTAAGCGCAAACAGTGTGGGTTCTGGTAAAATAGTGCACAAACTGGCCGGGAGGATGCCCGGCCTGCGCATTAACAGCTAAGTACAGGTGATATCGTGGAACAGGCAGTCGTCCCGCCGGAAAAAAAACAGTACCAGGAGATTGGCGAGGATTTGCGTGCGCAAATTATCCAGGGGCATTATCCCGTTGGCTCGCGCCTGCCGCCGGAGCGGAACATTGCCGAGACCTATGGAGTCAGCCGCACCATCGTGCGTGAGGCGTTACTGATGCTGGAATTGCAGGGCACGGTGGATATTCGGCAGGGGTCGGGCGTCTACGTGATGCGCATCCCTGAAGAGCATGAAAGTGAAGAAGAGCGCTTCCTGAATAGCGATGTTGGCCCGTTTGAGATTTTGCAGGCGCGCCAGCTGCTTGAAAGTAACATCGCCGCGTTTGCCGCAAAAATGGCCACCCGCGCGGACATCGATAACCTGCGCCGCATCATTGAGCAGGAGCAGCGGGCCATTGCCGCCGACGATAAAAGCCAGGATAACAACAAAATGTTCCACCTGGTGTTAGCGGGGGCAACACAAAATCAGATGCTACTGGCAACGGTTGAAAGCATCTGGCATCACATGGACAGCAGCCCGCTGTGGCAGCAGTTCAACGTACATATTGGCAGCCGTGCCTGGCGTCTGAAATGGCTCGGCGATCGTCAAACTATCCTCGCGGCACTGCGTCGGCGTGATGTGATGGGCGCATGGCAGGCTATGTTCCAGCATCTCGAAAATGTGAAAAAGAGTCTGCTTGAACTGTCTGACGAAGATGCACCAGATTTTGACGGTTATCTTTTTGAATCCGTGCCTGTTTTTCAGGGGAAGCTGGTGTGAATATTCTGCCGCTTTATGCCGCACAGCAGTTTGCAGAACAGGTTATCGACTGGATCTGGCAGGCTTTCGGCGACGGCCTGCCTCGTGAGTTTTTCCAGAGCGTGATTGACCACAGCCAGACCCCGGGCGCGCTGCCGCTGACGTTTATTGCCGTGGAAGGCGAGCAACTGCTGGGGACGGTGGGGTTATGGCGCTGTGATTTGATCAGCCGTCAGGATCTTTATCCCTGGCTTGCCGCGTTGTACGTTGATGAGGCGGCTCGCGGCAAGGGGCTGGCGGGGCTGTTGCAGGAACATGTCATCGCTTTTGCGGAACAGGCCGGGTATTCCGAATTACATCTTTGGTCTGCCTGCCGCGACTTTTACGAACGTTACGGCTGGCGCTATATCGGCGATGGTCTGGAATACCCGAACAAAACGGTCCATCTGTATCGTTATTCGCTTTGTCCTTCAGCGGGTGGCACCACGGAGTGACGGCGCACCAGCGTTGGGCTGAACAGATGCGTAATTTCTGGCGGCTGGCGTTTATCTGCCAGCGCTAATGCCAGCTCTGCTGCCTGCGTTGCCATCGTCACAATAGGATAACGCACGGTGGTCAGACGTGGACGCACATAACGAGACACCAGCACATCATCAAAGCCAATCAGCGAAATTTCTGCCGGCACGTCAATTCCGTTGTCATTTAACACCCCCATCGCACCTGCGGCCATTGAGTCGTTATAGCTGGCAACGGCGGTGAAAGTCCGCCCGCGGCCTAACAGCTCCGTCATGGCCTGCTCGCCGCCGCTTTCGTCAGGCTCACCGTAGGCAACCAGACGGTCGTTACACGGCAGACCGTTTTCGCGCAGTGCGTCGTAGTAGCCTTGCAGGCGGTCATCCGCATCCGAAATGGGGTGGTTAGAACAGAGATAACCGATGCGGGTATGGCCCTGCTGGATCAGATGACGGGTTGCCAGCCAGGCGCCGTAACGGTCATCGAGGGCAACGCAGCGTTTTTCATATCCGGCAATAATTCGGTTGATGATTACCATCCCGGGAATTTGTTTCATCAGGCTGATGAGTTCTGCATCGGGCAACATTTTGGCATGGACGACCAGCGCAGCGCAGCGGTGGCGGATCAGCTGTTCGATGGCCTGACGTTCTTTTTGTTCGCTATGGTAGCCGTTGCCAATCAGCAGGAAATTCCCCGTCTGGTAAGAAACCTGTTCGACGGCTTTAACCATCGCGCCGAAAAAGGGATCTGATACATCACCCACGACCAGACCAATGGTTTCTGTCGACTGCTGAGCCAGTGCGCGGGCATTGGCGTTGGGGTGGTAATTCAGCGTTTCCATGGCGCTTTGTACTGCCTGGCGTGATGCGTCACTGGCTTTTGGTGAATTGTTGATCACGCGCGAGACGGTCGCGACGGAAACACCAGCCAGACGAGCCACATCCTTAATTGTCGCCATTTAATACCTTCTTAGTGGGGGTAAGCGTTTACACACGAACTAGTGTTGCGGAAAAGCAGCGCGCATTCAAGGGGCGGGGGGGGCAGCAATCCACAAACGTGACGCAGAACATACCCTGACGGTGTAATCGTTACACAGCAAGACATGTCAAAATAATGTCAATCTGAACCTTTAGTTACACTTTGCCTCAGGCTGTTGCGATTGTCTGATAGTCGGGACTGTTAGCAGATTGGTAGAGTCGAGATCCCAGAGGTATTGATAGGTGAAATCAACTCCGGTTGATTAACACGATTTACACCAACCTGCGTTTCTACGCAGGTTTTTTTTGCCTCACAGTTCAACCTGTAACAGCAACAGAGAATATTCACAACTGGTTGCACTTCGGCTCATTCCCTTGCGTTTTCTCACTGGCGAAGCACATGTCGAACATCCACAATCAAGATCCCAGAGGTATTGATTGGTGAGAATTCTTAGTACGCATCTCGTACTCATCACTTGCACCAACCTGCGCGGATGCGCAGGTTTTTTTTTGCCCGGTTTTAGCTATCGCTCCTGCTGCACTTCTCGTGTAATCTGCCACCATTTAAAGAACATCCCACTCTGGCTGGCAAAGGGAGTTGAAATGCTTTTTGGGTTCTTCCGTACACTCTTTCGTATCCTCTTTCGCATTCGCGTCACCGGTGATACCCAGGCGCTAAAAGGCGAGCGCGTTCTTATCACCCCAAACCACGTTTCCTTTATTGATGGCATTTTGCTGGCGCTATTTTTGCCCGTGCGTCCGGTTTTTGCCGTTTATACCTCTATCAGCCAGCAGTGGTTTATGCGCTGGCTGGCGCCACTGATTGATTTCGTTCCACTCGACCCGACAAAACCGATGATGATTAAACATCTGGTACGTCTGGTTGAGCAGGGGCGGCCGGTGGTGATTTTCCCGGAAGGGCGCATCTCTGTGACCGGGTCGCTGATGAAAATCTACGATGGCGCGGGGTTTGTGGCAGCGAAATCGAAAGCAACCGTTGTCCCGCTGCGTATTGAAGGGGCGGAACTGAGCCATTTCAGCCGCCTGAAAGGGTTGGTAAAGCAGCGCCTGTTTCCGAAGATTACCCTGCATATTCTGCCGCCGACCACGTTGCCGATGCCGGATGCGCCACGTGCGCGTGACCGCCGTAAAATTGCGGGTGAAATGCTGCACCAGATAATGATGGAAGCGCGCATGGCGATCCGCCCACGCGAAACGCTCTACGAATCATTGTTGTCGGCGCAACATCGTTATGGTGCGAAGAAAAACTGCATTGAAGACATCAACTTTACGCCAGATACCTACCGCAAGCTGTTGACCAAAACGCTGTTTGTTGGCCGTATTCTTGAAAAATACAGTCAGAAAGGCGAAAAAATTGGCCTGATGTTGCCTAACGCCGGTATCAGTGCGGCGGTGATTTTTGGCGCTGTCTCCCGCGGCCGCATTCCGGCAATGATGAACTATACGGCGGGCGTTAAAGGGCTGACCAGCGCCATCATGGCGGCGCAACTTAAAACCGTCTTTACCTCGCGTCAGTTCCTCGATAAAGGCAAGTTATGGCATCTGCCGGAACAGCTGACTCAGGTTCGCTGGGTATTCCTGGAAGATCTCAAAGCAGATGTGACGACGGGCGACAAGCTGTGGATCTTTGCCCACCTGCTGATGCCACGCCTGGCGCAGGTAAAACAGCAGCCGGAAGACGCGGCGATTATCCTCTTTACCTCTGGCTCTGAAGGGAACCCGAAAGGGGTCGTTCACAGCCACAAGAGCATTCTGGCTAACGTCGAGCAGATCAAAACCATTGCAGACTTTACGGCCAATGACCGCTTTATGTCGGCGCTGCCACTGTTCCACTCCTTTGGCCTGACGGTCGGGTTGTTTACGCCGCTGCTGACTGGTGCCGAGGTCTTCCTCTATCCAAGCCCGTTGCATTATCGCATTGTGCCGGAACTGGTGTATGACCGTAACTGCACGGTGATTTTCGGGACATCCACTTTCCTCGGAAACTACGCCCGTTTTGCCAATCCTTATGACTTCTATCGCGTGCGTTATGTGGTTGCCGGAGCGGAAAAACTCCAGGACAGCACCCGTCAGATTTGGCAGGACAAGTTTGGTCTGCGCATCCTGGAAGGCTACGGGGTGACGGAGTGCGCGCCGGTGGTGTCTATCAACGTGCCGATGGCCTCAAAACCCGCCACCGTTGGGCGTATCCTGCCAGGCATGGACGCACGTTTGCTGGCTGTACAGGGGATTGAAGACGGTGGTCGCTTACAGCTGAAGGGGCCAAACGTGATGAACGGGTATCTGCGAGTCGAGAACCCGGGCGTGCTGGAAGAGCCAACGGCGGAAAACATCGACGGCGTTGTTGAATCAGGCTGGTATGACACCGGCGATATCGTTCGTTTTGACGAACAAGGCTTTGTGCAAATCCAGGGTCGGGCAAAACGCTTTGCCAAGATAGCAGGCGAGATGATTTCTCTGGAGATGGTCGAGCAGCTGGCGACGGCGGTTTCTGCCGACAAACTTCACGCGACGGTCGTGAAAAGCGATGCCAGCAAAGGTGAAGCGCTGGTGCTGTTCACGACGGATAGCGAACTTAAGCGCGAACAGTTGCTACGCCATGCCCGTGAACACGGCATTCCTGAACTGGCCGTGCCACGTGATATCCGTTATCTGAAACAATTGCCGGTACTGGGCAGCGGTAAACCCGATTTTGTCACCCTGAAAGGGATGCTTGAAGAGGCGGAACAGCAGAATGCGTGAGTCAGTGCACACTAACACCTCAATCTGGTCTAAAGGCATGATGGCAGTGATTGCTGCCCAGTTCCTGTCAGCCTTTGGCGATAACGCCTTGCTGTTTGCCACCCTGGCACTGCTGAAAGCGGAGTTCTACCCCGACTGGAGCCAGCCGATCCTCCAGATGGTGTTTGTGGGTGCTTACATTGTTTTTGCCCCCTTTGTGGGACAAGTGGCGGACAGTTTCCCAAAAGGCCGGGTCATGATGTTCGCCAACAGCCTCAAGCTGCTGGGCGCAGCCAGTATCTGTTTTGGTTTCAACCCGTTTATCGGCTATACGCTGGTGGGCATTGGCGCGGCGGCCTATTCTCCGGCGAAGTATGGCATCCTGGGTGAACTGACCACCGGTGACAAGCTGGTGAAAGCCAACGGCCTGATGGAGTCCTCAACGATAGCCGCTATTCTGCTCGGCTCTGTAGCGGGTGGTGTGCTGGCCGACTGGCATGTGCTGGCAGCGCTCGGCATTTGCGCGGTGGTATACGGCGGCGCGGTAGTGGCGAACCTGTTTATCCCGAAACTGGCCGTGGCAAGACCCGGGCAATCCTGGCGCTTTACGCCAATGACTGCCAGCTTCTTTAATGCCTGCCGCGTGCTGTGGCGCAACGGCGAAACGCGTTTTTCTTTAACTGGAACCAGCATGTTCTGGGGCGCGGGCGTTACGTTGCGCTTCCTGCTGGTACTGTGGGTTCCGGTGTCGTTGGGGATCACTGACAATGCCACACCGACCTATCTTAACGCGATGGTGGCGATCGGGATTGTGGTTGGCGCAGGCGCTGCGGCGAAACTGGTGACGCTCGACACCGTTGCACGCTGTATGCCGGCGGGGATAATGATAGGCGTTGTTGTGCTGATTTTCTCTCTGCAACATGCATTACTTCCGGCATATGTCTTGCTCATTCTGATCGGTATTCTTGGTGGTTTCTTTGTTGTACCGCTCAATGCGCTGCTTCAGGATCGCGGTAAGCAGACCGTTGGCTCGGGAAATGCTATTGCGGTGCAAAACCTGGGTGAGAACGCGGCGATGCTGCTGATGCTTGGGCTTTACTCGCTGGCGGTGAAAGTGGGTACACCGGCAGTGGCGATTGGGGTTGGGTTCGGCGCTATCTTCGCGCTGGCGATTGCCGGGTTGTGGGTCTGGCAGCGTCGGCGTTGAGTGTTGTAGGCCCGGTAAGCGTAGCGCCACCGGGCAATGGCAGGCACTGACACCGACAAAAAGCCGGGTGGCGGCTACGCCTTACCCGGCCTACGGTACTCAGCGGCGCAAAAAAAACGGCAACCTGTGTTGCCGTTTTGCGTTTATTACGGTGCCGGGTAGGTATAAATCTGATGCACCGCTTCAATTTCCGCTAACACCTCTTCGCTGAGGTTAAGATGGAAACTCTCAATGTTGGTCTTCAGCTGTTCCATAGTGGTTGCGCCCAGCAGGGTGCTGGCAACAAACGGCTGACGACGTACGAAGGCCAGTGCCATCTGTGCCGGATCCAGCCCGTGTCGTTTAGCAATATCAACATATGCCGCGACGGCTTTTTGCGTCTGCTCGCCACTGTAGCGGGTAAAGCGGCTGAACAGGGTGTTACGCGCGCCGGCAGGTTTCGCGCCATTCAGATATTTACCGGTAAGCGTGCCAAAGCCCAGGCATGAGTAGGCGAGCAGCTCAACCTCTTCATACTGTGTCACTTCAGCCAGACCCACTTCATAGCTGCGGTTCAGCAGGCTGTATGGGTTCTGAATAGTGACGATACGCGGCAGATCGTGTTTATCCGCCAGATGCAGATAGCGCATCACGCCAAATGCCGTTTCGTTAGAGACGCCAATGTAGCGGATTTTGCCTGCGCGCTGACATTCTGCCAGGGCTTCCAGCGTTTCGAGCAGGGTAACGACTGGCGCGCTTTCGTTCCAGCTATAGCCGAGCTTACCGAAACAGTTGGTCGGGCGCTGTGGCCAGTGCACCTGGTAAAGATCGAGATAGTCGGTCTGCAGGCGCTGAAGGCTGGCATCCAGCGCGGCGCGGATGTTTTTGCGATCGAGGATCTGGTTTGGACGGATCCCGGCATCATTGTTACGCGACGGGCCGCTGACTTTAGAGGCGACAATCAGCTTTTCACGATTTCCGCGTTTTGCCAGCCAGTTACCGACGTAAGTTTCTGTTAAGCCCTGTGTTTCCGGGCGCGGAGGAACAGGGTACATCTCTGCAACGTCAATCAGGTTAATTCCCTGACTCACGGCATAATCGAGTTGCGCATGGGCATCGGCTTCGCTGTTTTGTTCACCAAATGTCATCGTGCCCAACCCCAGTTGGCTTATCTCCAGAGAGCTGTGGGGGATACGGTGATAATGCATAGCCGGCTTCCTTTACAATGGGCGTCAGGAACTCCCCGACGAAGGAATATAAACATGGCAGAGGGGAGACAAAAGGGGAAGAGAAAAATCAAAAAGGCCAGCAAGCTACTGACCTTTATCTGTTTACCGTTCGATGATTTGCGAAACTTCGTCGCGGTTGATTTGCATTTTGTTGCCTTCCTGGTCGCGATAGCTGACCAGCCCGGTATCATCATCAACTTCGGGTTTGCCGTCAGTCAGGATCATCCGGCCATCTTTGGTCGACATAACGTAATCACTGCTACAGCCCGATACTGCAAACGCTAAACCAACTGCTGAAATTAACACTGCCCATTTTTTCATCGTTATCGTCCTCACCTGGCTCGTATCAAATCATAGTGTAGTAATAACCCGATAATGCGACAGGAGAAAGCGGTAAAATCTTAAAAACCAGGTGATTGTGTTTGATACATCGCAAATTTCGTTAAAGATCTATGTTTTGAGTAAGAAATGGCGAGCAAGCAGAGCACCGGTGAAATTCTTTTTGAGATAAAAGCCCCGAGGCAGCGTCAGGATCGGTTCGCCATGAGCGCCGATAGCTTCTGTGAGCGCTTTACTGTTGGCAGCTTTTGGGCGTAACTGCAAAACTTCGCCATGCCGGGCGGTAATGCGCTCAACGTGCCCGAGCACGATCATATCCATCAACTCTTCCCAGTCCAGGCACAGTTGTCTCTCTTCATCTTCATCGGGGCTCCACAACAGCGGCGCACCGACACGGCGCTCAGCGAGCGGAATTTGCCTGTCGCCTTCTACAGGAACCCACAGCACGCGTTTCAGTTTATGGCGTACATGGCTGGTTTCCCACGTTACGCCTGTATTGCCGGTTAACGGCGCTACGCACACAAAAGTGGTTTCCAGCGGCTTTCCCTGGCTATCCACCGGGATCGTTTTCAGTTCAACGCCAAGTGCTGCGAAATCCTGTTCGGGTTTACTGCCCGCACTAGCCCCCAGCCACAGCTCGAGCAACATGCCAATCCAGCCTTTGTCACGTTTGAGATCGTTGGGAATGGGCAAGCCTGCCATCGCGGCCAGCTCGCCAAGCGAAAAACCCGCCAGGCGCTGTGCCTGATGCAGCAATTGGTCTTCGCTGGTGGGAGGAGAGAGCAGCGGCGTAAGCGAATGCATGAAGATAACCTTTTGATTAAAAAATGAACTAAGTTTTTGTGCCCTGTGGATAGAGTTTAACTTTTTCTGTACGAATATGCCATGTATATGATTTGTATGTGATTTTATCTTTTGTTTAGAAATCAAATGAGTGCGAAAAACAGGTTGTTCAAATCTGGTCACTGACAATAAACAGGATCTTACACCATGTTATCCACAGAAAAGTGGGATAACTGGGAATAACCCCTACTACTGTTTCAATTTACAGCCTTGACGTGCGACGAAAATCGAATTTTCACACAAATTGTGTTTAACTTATTGGCACAATCTGTGGATAAAACCGACTCTGTTCGATCTTTCATCAGTACGATGATTTCTCGTGTGATGATCATCACGTTATTGAGGTTTGATTGCATAAAAACAGCATTAATCATATGAAAAACAAAGAGTATATTTATTTCGCTTTGCAGGTGATTTCAACGTCCGATCAGGTTGTTCATCGGTAATTCCGTACTTCTTCACAACTATATCCACAGAAAAGGTGAATAAAATTGGCCTTATGGCACCTCATCTGTTTATAACTCCACTCATAATTGTGGGTTATTCAAATGTTATTAGGTTGCAGGCCTGTAAGAGAGTGGTTTACCGCCTCCCTGGAGTGTGAAACAATCATTCATATATAAGGTTTAGTTTGGGGTAGTCCGGTGATAGATGACGATGGCTACCGCCCAAACGTAGGAATTGTAATTTGTAATCGTCAGGGCCAGGTCATGTGGGCCCGGCGATATGGTCAGCACTCCTGGCAGTTCCCGCAAGGCGGGATCAATCCGGGAGAGTCCCCAGAACAAGCGATGTACCGGGAGCTGTTTGAAGAGGTCGGTTTAAGCCGGAAAGATGTTCGCATCCTGGCTTCAACCCGCAACTGGTTGCGTTACAAGTTACCGAAACGTTTGGTGCGATGGGACACAAAGCCGGTTTGTATCGGCCAGAAACAGAAGTGGTTTCTATTGCAGTTGGTGGGCAACGATTCAGATATCAATATGCAAACCAGCAGTACGCCGGAGTTTGATGGCTGGCGCTGGGTGAGCTACTGGTATCCTGTTCGTCAGGTCGTGTCCTTTAAGCGCGATGTTTACCGTAGGGTGATGAAAGAGTTCGCAAGTGTGGTGATGTCGCTTCAGGAGACACCTCCTAAGCCGCAAAGCGCACCTGCCTGGCGACGTAAAAGAGGTTAAGCTACGCAAATCATGCTCACCCGCTTGCGAGAAATAGTCGAAAAGGTGGCCAGCGCGCCTCGTCTTAACGAGGCGCTGAACATTCTGGTAACTGACATCTGTCTTGCGATGGAGACCGAGGTTTGTTCGGTGTATCTGGCCGACCATGACCGGCGTTGCTATTACCTGATGGCGACCCGTGGTTTGAAAAAACCACGCGGACGCACCGTTACGCTCGCATTTGATGAAGGTATTGTCGGCCTGGTAGGTCGGCTTGCCGAACCCATCAACCTGGCCGATGCGCAAAAACACCCAAGCTTTAAATACATTCCTTCCGTGAAAGAAGAGCGCTTCCGCGCGTTTCTGGGTGTGCCTATCATTCAGCGCCGTCAGCTTCTCGGCGTGCTGGTTGTTCAGCAGCGCGAACTGCGTCAGTACGATGAAAGCGAAGAGTCTTTCCTCGTCACGCTGGCCACGCAGATGGCGGCCATTCTTTCACAGTCTCAGCTCACTGCACTTTTCGGGCAGTATCGTCATACCCGTATCCGCGCGCTCCCAGCTTCTCCGGGCGTTGCCATCGCCGAAGGCTGGATGGATGCCACGCTGCCGCTGATGGAGCAGGTGTACGAAGCCTCGACGCTGGATGAAGCCCTTGAACGTGAGCGCCTCACCGCGGCGCTGGAAGAGGCGGCAAATGAGTTTCGTCGCTACAGCAAGCGTTTTGCTGCGGGGGCGCAAAAAGAGACGGCTGCAATTTTTGACCTTTATTCACACCTGCTTTCCGATGCACGTTTGCGCCGGGAGCTGTTTGCCGAGGTGGATAAAGGCTTCGTTGCCGAGTGGGCCGTTAAGAAAGTTATCGAGAAATTTGCCGAACAGTTTGCCGCGCTGACTGACGGTTATCTGAAAGAGCGTGCAGGGGATTTACGTTCCCTGGGGCAGCGCCTGCTTTTCCATCTCGACGACACCATTCAGGGGGCCAATGCCTGGCCAAAACGCTTTGTGCTGGTTGCCGATGAACTCTCGGCCACGACACTCGCAGAGCTGCCGCAGGACCGGCTGGCCGGTGTGGTGGTTCGCGATGGTGCTGCCAACTCTCATGCCGCCATCATGGTGCGTGCACTCGGCATCCCGACGGTTATGGGGGCCGATATCCAGCCATCGGTGCTGCACCGACGTACGCTGGTGGTGGATGGTTATCGTGGTGAGCTGTTGGTTGATCCTGAACCCGTTCTGCTTCAGGAATACCAGCGTCTTATCAGCGAAGAG
This sequence comes from Enterobacter sp. Tr-810, assembly GCF_011752765.1. Lineage (NCBI taxonomy): Bacteria > Pseudomonadati > Pseudomonadota > Gammaproteobacteria > Enterobacterales > Enterobacteriaceae > Enterobacter > Enterobacter sp. Tr-810. The sequence goes on from NZ_VWWW01000004.1 coordinate 161,261, forward strand.
AATGAATTAAGCAAGCTGGCAGAAGATGACGTTAACTTACCTGCGCAGCTGAAAAGCGGCGAGCGGGTCAAAGTGATGCTCAATGCAGGCTTAAGCCCCGAGCATGAAGAAAAGCTCGGCAGCCGGATAGACGGTATTGGCTTATATCGCACCGAAATCCCGTTCATGCTGCAAAGCGGCTTCCCGTCGGAAGAAGAACAAGTCGCCCAGTATCAGGGCATGTTGCAGATGTTTAACGATAAACCCGTTACGCTGCGCACCCTGGATGTCGGGGCAGATAAACAGCTGCCCTACATGCCAATCAGTGAAGAAAACCCGTGCCTCGGCTGGCGAGGGATACGCATTACGCTCGATCAGCCGGAGATCTTCCTGATCCAGGTACGCGCCATGCTGCGTGCAAACGCTGCTACCGGTAATCTCAGTATCCTGCTGCCGATGGTCACCAGTATTGATGAGATCGACGAAGCCCGGCGTTTGATCGAACGCGCCGGGCGTGAAGTCGAAGAGATGATCGGTTACGCGATCCCCAAACCGCGTATCGGCGTGATGCTTGAAGTCCCGTCAATGGTCTTTATGCTGCCGCAACTGGCGAATCGCGTTGATTTTATCTCTGTCGGTACCAACGACCTGACTCAGTATATTCTGGCCGTCGATCGTAACAACACCCGCGTCGCCAGCATCTACGACAGCCTGCATCCCGCCATGCTGCGAGCGTTGTCTATGATTGCCCGCGAAGCTGACCAGTACGGGATCGACCTGCGTTTGTGTGGTGAAATGGCCGGTGATTCCATGTGTGTGGCAATCCTCATCGGACTGGGATTCCGCCATTTGTCGATGAATGGACGCTCTGTGGCGCGCGTGAAATACCTGCTACGTCATATCGAATTTGACGATGCCCGTGAACTTGCCGCACGAAGCCTCGAAGCGCAACTGGCAACCGAGGTGCGTCATCAGGTGGCTGCCTTTATGGAGCGCCGTGGTATGGGCGGGCTGATCCGCGGCGGTCGCTAAGCCATTTATCGCCCTCTTCCCGTGGAAGAGGGCATCCGGTGGCACAAAACTCTATACACATCTTTTACATCTCAGGCGCATCCTCAGCTTCAGGCTTATGCTATGATTCGCAACCTTGGAGCACCTGCCAACGGCGGGGACGCATTTTTACCGCTGTCCACTTTCAGCGGAATAACAACATCTTGTGGTGACAGATGAACAGTGGTTATCTGCATTTTCCGGAATTTGATCCGGTCATTTTCTCAGTAGGACCTGTAGCGCTTCACTGGTACGGACTGATGTACCTGGTGGGCTTTGTCTTTGCCATGTGGCTTGCGGGCCGTCGCGCCAGCCGTCCTGGCAGTGGCTGGACGAAGAACGAAGTGGAAAACCTGCTGTATGCAGGCTTCCTCGGTGTATTCCTGGGTGGCCGTATCGGCTATGTCCTGTTCTATAACCTCCCGGTATTCCTGAGCGATCCGCTCTATCTGTTCCGCGTCTGGGACGGTGGCATGTCGTTCCACGGCGGCCTGATTGGTGTGATCCTGGTGATGGTGGTCTTCGCTAAACGCACCAAGCGCAACTTCTTCCAGGTGGCTGATTTTATTGCACCGTTGATCCCGTTTGGTCTGGGAGCCGGGCGCCTTGGTAACTTCATCAACGGTGAGCTGTGGGGCCGTGTCGACCCGAGTGTCTCCTGGACCATGCTGTTCCCGGGCTCTCGTGCAGAAGATGTGGCGCTGCTGCCATCTCACCCTGAGTGGCAATCTGTTTTCGATACCTACGGCGTTCTGCCACGTCACATGTCTCAGCTGTATGAGCTGGCGCTGGAAGGCGTGGTGCTGTTTATCATCCTGAATCTGTTTATCCGCAAACCGCGCCCGATGGGGGCTGTTTCTGGCCTGTTCCTGATTGGCTACGGCGCGTTCCGTATCATCGTCGAGTTCTTCCGCCAGCCGGATGCGCAGTTTACCGGCGAGTGGGTACAGTACATCAGTATGGGGCAGATCCTCTCCATTCCGATGATTGTCGCGGGTGCCATTATGATGATTTGGGCGTATCGTCGTCGTCCACAGCAACAACTTTCCTGAGGAACCATGAAACAGTATCTTGAATTGATGAAAAAAGTGCTCGATGAGGGCACGCCGAAAAATGACCGTACCGGTACCGGCACGATCTCCATTTTTGGCCACCAGATGCGCTTCAATCTGCAAGAAGGCTTTCCACTGGTGACGACTAAGCGCTGCCACCTGCGCTCGATCATTCATGAACTGCTTTGGTTCCTGCAAGGCGATACCAACGTTGCCTATCTGCACGAAAACAACGTCTCTATCTGGGACGAATGGGCAGATGAGAACGGTAACCTCGGCCCGGTTTACGGTAAGCAATGGCGTGCATGGCCAACGCCTGATGGCCGCCATATCGACCAAATCACGACCGTAGTGAACCAGCTGAAAAACGATCCGGATTCGCGCCGTATTATCGTTTCGGCGTGGAACGTTGGCGAACTGGACAAAATGGCACTGGCGCCTTGCCATGCGTTCTTCCAGTTCTATGTCGCGGATGGAAAACTGTCTTGTCAGCTCTATCAGCGCTCCTGCGATGTGTTCCTCGGCCTGCCGTTTAACATTGCAAGCTATGCGCTGCTGGTGCACATGATGGCGCAACAGTGCGACCTGGAAGTGGGTGATTTCGTCTGGACAGGTGGTGATACCCATCTGTACAGCAACCATATGGAACAGACGCATCTTCAGCTCACCCGTGAGCCGCGCGCACTGCCGAAACTGGTTATCAAACGTAAACCAGAATCAATCTTTGACTATCGCTTTGACGATTTCGAGATTGAGGGTTACGACCCGCATCCAGGCATCAAAGCCCCTGTCGCTATCTGATAGCGCAAATCCTGACACAACCGGTGCTTATTAGCGCCGGTTTTTTTTGCCTCCGTTCTGTTTTTCGAGCCGGTATCCAGCGATTTTGCAACGCCCTGCAACAAGGTGAATTCACTGGAAAACGCCTCGTAATGCCCTGATTTCTGACTCGTCAGCCTCACTGCGCTGCACCACACTAGCGCCATGAAAAAACAGACGGGCTTTACGCTAATCGAAACCCTGGTCGCTATTTCACTGGTTGTCATTCTTAGCGCCGCCGGGCTTTACAGCTGGAACAGCTGGCAACAGCAACAGCGTTTGTGGCAAACCGCCAGCCAGGTGCGCGACTACCTTGTGTTCCTGCGCAACGATGCCAACAGGCATAACCGCGAACATAAAATTGCCCTTCAGGATAACGGGGAAAGCGGGTGTCTTTTCAGCTCAGTTGTCCCGGCCTGTGAAGCGGATGGTGTCTTTGTCCTCAAACCACTCTGGCCGGAGGTCACTATCAGTGAATTGACTCCGGCGCTTGGGTTCTATGGGCTAAGAGATACGGCATGGGCCGGGCATGTTCGGGTGAGCAGTGGTGCAGGCGAATGGCTGGTGATGGTTTCCAACACAGGCCGAATCAGGATGTGTAACACCGCCGGAGGGAGTGTATGTCGTTAAAGCAACGCGGTTTCTCGCTGACAGAAGTGCTGATTGCCATGCTGATCGGCAGCATTTTGCTGTTGAGCACTGCCCGGTTTTTACCTGGGATGCAGCGGGCTGTTCTGCTGCAATCGGGTCGACAGGAGCTTGAAGAGGAGGTCTGGCAACGGCTTTTTTCAATTGGTAAGCATCTTCAGCGAGCGGGATACTGCGCGGGGAATTGTCAGGGAGAAGGGCTGGTCATTGGCAGACAAGGGCGTTGCGTAATAGTGCAATGGGATGCGAACAGCAATGGTACCTGGGATGTGTCGGCATCGGAAAACGACAGCACGGGGTTTCGCCTGGAATCCGGTTCACTGGAAACCCTGCGCGGTGCGACATCCTGTGAAAGTAAAGGCTGGGACAAACTGACCGACCCGGACAGGCTCCTTATCCAGTCATTCGTGGTAAGCAAGCGTGAGCGTTCAGGTTTCGCTCCGGAGCTGAATATTGAGCTGACCGCCAGCCGGAAAAACGGGCTGGGCGACGCTTATCTGGCGCGCTATGGTGTGACGGGGTTTAATCTGTGAACCGACAATCCGGGGTATCTTCACTGGCTATGGTTCTGCTTTTGCTGGTGCTCGGCAGTTTGATCCTGACGGGACTAAACCAACAGCTTGAAACCTTTAGCGCACTGGTCAGTGGCGAGAGCAACGCCATTCGCCATCAGGCGGGCGTACAGTCGGCGCTGGAATGGGGAAAGGTCCAGCAATGGGCGCTACAGCCTGATGTTCAGTGCAGGCAGCCAGCGCAACAGTCACGAGTCTGTTTGCGGCTGCTGAATGACAATCAGGTGCTACTGATCGCAGGAAGCCATGACCTGCTGTTGTGGCGGCTGGGGGGCATTACCGAAGGGCGTATACGCTTTTCACCCCATGGCTGGAGTGATTTTTGCCCACTGAAGGAGAATGCACTATGTCAGTTGCCCTGAACAGACAGCAGGGGTTTAGTCTGGTTGAAGTCTTGCTGGCAATGGTACTTCTGGTGACGACCGTCACCGCATTGTCCGGTTATTACCGGGCTCTGGCGTCCCGGTTCGTGACGCTAAACCAGTATCGTCAGCTCTGGCATAACGGCTGGAATCAGTCTCAGGTCGACGTCAACGCGTTACCTGCGGGCTGGCAGGTGAGCCGGGTGCAGACATTACAGTCCGGATGTGTCAGCATCACAGCTATTATTATTTCTCCTCTGGGGCAGCGCGGTGAGATGACACGCCTGCACTGCCCGGTTAGCCAGTAGTCGGGAGCGTCTATGTTAAGGGTCTATCACTCAAATCGTCTGGATGTGCTGGAAGCGCTGATGGAATTTATCGTAGAGCGAGAGCGTCTTGACGATCCCTTTGAGCCTGAAATGGTGCTGGTGCAAAGCACCGGTATGGCACAGTGGCTGCAAATGTCCTTGTCACAGAAGTTTGGTATCGCGGCCAACATTGAGTTCCCTCTGCCCGCGAGCTTTATCTGGGACATGTTTGTTCGCGTATTGCCTGATATTCCAAAGCAGAGCGCCTTTAACAAGCAAAGCATGAGCTGGAAGCTGATGTCGCTGCTGCCTGGAATGCTGCCGCACGATGAGTTTGCTATGCTGCGCCACTACCTCACTGATGACACCGACAAGCGCAAGTTATTCCAGCTGGCGTCGCGCACCGCCGATCTCTATGACCAGTACCTGGTTTACCGTTCCGACTGGTTAATTCGCTGGGAAGCGGGTGAACTTGTGGACGGTTTGCCCGAAGCGCAAATCTGGCAGGCGCCGCTGTGGAAAGCACTGGTAGAGCATACTGAGGCTCTGGGTCAGCCGAAATGGCACCGTGCCAACTTATATGACAAGTTTATATCCATACTGGAAACGGCTTCTGAAACCCCGCCCGGCTTGCCATCGCGGGTGTTTATCTGCGGCATATCGGCCTTACCACCGGTTTACCTGGACGCCCTGAAAGCGTTAGGTAAGCATGTTGATATCCATATTCTCTTTACCAATCCGTGCCGCCATTACTGGGGCGACATCCAGGATTCGCGCTGGCTCTCACGGCTCGTTACTCGCCAAAGACGACGCATCTTTGAGGAGCGTACTGTTCCGTTGTTTAAAGACAGTGCAACCGCCTCGCAGCTTTTCGATGAAGAGGGGATTCAAAACCTGCCTAACCCTCTGCTGGCTTCCTGGGGGAAACTGGGGCGCGACTATATCCACATGCTTTCTGATATCACCTCGTCGGGTGAAGGTGACGTGGATGCATTTGCTGAAATAACGCCGGATAGCCTGCTGCACAACATTCAGTTAGATATTCTGGACTTGGAAAATCGTGCGGTCATGGGCATCACCGCGGAAGAATTTGCCCGCAGCGACAACAAAAAACGGCTGGATCCTGACGATCGCAGTATCACGGTCCATGTTTGCCATAGCCCGCAGCGTGAGGTCGAGATCCTGCACGACAGGTTACTGGCGATGTTGCAGGACGATCCAACCCTTACGCCGCGCGATATTGTTGTGATGGTGGCGGATATCGACAGCTACAGCCCATTCATTCAGGCGGTATTTGGCAGTGCAACGGGAGAACGCTATCTGCCGTATGCGATTTCCGACCGCCGTGCGCGTCAGTCTCACCCCGCATTGCAGGCCTTTGTGAGCCTGCTGTCGCTACCGGATAGCCGATTCATATCTGAAGATGTGCTGGCCCTGCTGGATGTCCCCGTACTGGCTGCGCGCTTTGACATTGACGAAGAAGGGCTGCGCTACCTTCGCCAGTGGGTTAATGAATCCGGTGTGCGTTGGGGAATCGACGACGATAACGTTCAGGAATTCGAACTCCCGCCGACAGGTCAACATACCTGGCAGTTTGGGCTGACGCGAATGCTGCTTGGCTATGCCATGGAAAGCAGCCAGGGTGAGTGGAATGAGGTGCTTCCTTATGACGAATCCAGCGGCTTAATTGCCGGGCTGGTTGGCCATCTTGCTTCACTCCTGATGCAGCTCAACCGCTGGCGCCGTGAGCTGATGCAGCCTCGTCCGCTGGAAGAGTGGCTGCCGGTATGCCGTGAGATGCTCAGTGATTTCTTCCTGCCTGACAGTGAAACCGAAGCGGCGATGGCGCTGATTGAAAAGCAGTGGCAGGCCATCGTGGATGAGGGAGTCGGCTCGCACTACACGGAAGCGGTTCCGTTATCGCTGTTACGTGATGAACTGACACAACGTCTTGACCAGGAACGTATCAGCCAGCGTTTCCTCGCAGGGCCGGTCAACATTTGTACCTTAATGCCTATGCGTTCGATCCCCTTCAAAGTGGTTTGCCTGCTGGGTATGAACGACGGCATCTATCCGCGGGCATTAGCGCCGCTCGGTTTTGATCTTATGAGCCTGCAGCCAAAACGTGGTGACCGTAGCCGCCGTGATGATGACCGCTACCTGTTCCTCGAAGCACTGATTTCCGCCCAGAGTAAGCTGTACATCAGCTACATCGGGCGTTCCATTCAGGACAACAGTGAGCGCTTCCCGTCCGTACTGGTGCAGGAACTGGTGGACTACATCGGGCAGAGCCATTATCTGCCCGGTGATGAAAAGCGCAATTGTGATGAAAGCGAGCAGCGGGTTAAAGCGCATATTACCTGTAGTCATACCCGTATGCCGTTTGACCCGCTGAACTACGGGGCAAATGAGTACAGAAGCTATGCTCGTGAGTGGCTGCCTGCGGCGAAGAAAGAGGGCGACGCACACACTGATTTTATTCAGGAACTTGAACCTCGTCCTTTTGACACGCTGACCTTTGAGCAGCTCCAGCGATTCTGGGCCCATCCGGTGCGGGCATTCTTCCAGCAACGATTGCAGGTCAACTTCCGTTCTGAAGAGAACGATATTCCGGACTCAGAACCCTTTACGCTGGATGGGCTTGAGCGCTATCAGCTCAACCTGCAGCTTTTGAATGCGCTGGTAGAGCAGGACGATGCGCGCAAACTTTTCCGCCGCTATCGTGCGGCGGGGCAGTTGCCTTATGGTGCGTTTGGCGAAATCGCCTGGGATGCGCAGTGTCAGGAGATGCAGGCCCTTGCTGAGCGCGTCATTGAATGCCGCCTGCCGGGTAAAAGTATTGAGGTCGATCTCAACTGTAACGGCGTCCAGCTTACGGGTTGGCTGCCACAGGTTCAGCAAGATGGGCTGTTACGCTGGCGACCTTCGATGCTCAGTGTTTCACAAGGATTGCAACTCTGGCTCGAACACCTTGTCTACAGTGCGGGTGGCAACGAAGGTGAAAGCCGGTTATTTGTGCGTAAAGAAGGGGAATGGCGCTTCCCGCCGATGGCTGCCAATCAGGCAATGGAATATCTCTCGATATTCATCGAAGGGTATCGACAGGGGATGACCAAACCTCTGCTGCTGCTGCCAGAAAGTGGTGGTGCGTGGATAAAAGCCTGTTATGACGCGCAGAATGATGCCATGTTAACGGATGACATTTCGCTGCAAAAAGCCCGTAGTAAATTTGTTCAGGCGTACGAAGGAAACATGATCGTGCGCGGAGAAGGGGAAGATGTCTGGTATCAACGTTTATGGCGAACGCTTGAGCCAGAATACTTCGACGCTATCACGGAAGAGGCACAGCGGTACCTGTTACCTTTGTTCAAATTTAATCAGTCCTGATGGCCGTATAAAAATTGCGCATATTTGACTGTTCATTTATTATGCAATTCCTGTCACGGACTGATGTATCAGATAAAGAGATGTTGGCTTGTCCAGCACGTAGTTTGTTAATGATGTAGCCGTGATAAAGAGGTCCGTTAATGCCAGGCAGCACCTTGTTCAAAGCGTTTGTTTTGTTTGTCGCCCTTTGGGCACCCATCACTCAGGCAGATTCCGGTTGGCAACCCGTTCAGGAAACTATCCGTAAGAGCGAAAAAGATACCCGTCAGTATCAGGCTATTCGTCTTGATAACGGGATGACTGTGCTGCTGGTTTCCGATCCACAGGCGGTGAAATCTCTTTCTGCGCTGGTTGTGCCGGTGGGATCACTTGAAGATCCTGAAGCCCATCCGGGTCTTGCGCACTACCTTGAGCACATGACGCTGATGGGGTCTAAAAAATACCCGCAGCCGGATAGCCTGTCTGAATTCCTGAAAATGCATGGCGGTAGCCACAATGCCAGTACTGCACCTTACCGTACCGCTTTTTATCTCGAAGTTGAAAACGATGCGCTGGAAGGGGCGGTCGATCGCCTTGCGGATTCTATCGCGGCACCGCTGCTGGACAAAAAATATGCCGACCGCGAACGCAATGCCGTCAATGCGGAGCTGACTCTGGCTCGTACGCGAGACGGGATGAGAATGGCGCAGGTTAGCGCCGAAACGATCAACCCGGCACACCCGGGTTCGCGCTTCTCGGGCGGTAACCTGGAGACCCTGAGCGACAAACCCAACAGCCCGGTGCTCGATGCCCTGCATGAGTTTCGTGATAAATACTACTCAGCCAACCTGATGAAAGCGGTTATCTACAGCAATAAACCGTTGCCAGAGCTGGCAGGTATCGCCGCGCAAACTTTTGGCCGGGTGCCGAATAAGAACATTGAGTTACCGCAGATTAACGTGCCGGTAGTCACGGACGCGCAGAAAGGTATTGTGATCCATTACGTACCCGCCCTTCCTCGCAAAGTGTTACGCGTTGAATTCCGTATCGATAACAATACGGCGCAGTTCCGCAGCAAAACGGATGAACTTGTCACCTACCTTATTGGCAACCGTAGCCCGGGAACACTTTCCGACTGGTTGCAAAAACAGGGGCTGGTGGAAGGTATCCGCGCGGATTCCGATCCCGTAGTGAACGGTAACAGCGGTGTCCTGGCCATTTCTGCAACCCTCACGGATAAAGGTCTTGCCAACCGTGATGAGGTGGTAGCCGCCATTTTCAGCTACCTCTCCCTGTTACGTGATAAAGGCATCGATAAAAGCTATTTCGATGAACTGGCACACGTGCTGGATCTCGATTTCCGCTACCCGTCTATCACGCGTGATATGGATTACGTGGAATGGCTCGCCGACACCATGATCCGCGTGCCGGTGGAGCACACGCTGGATGCGGTCAATATTGCCGACCAGTACGATGCCGCGGCAGTAAAAGCCCGTCTGGCAATGATGACCCCGCAAAATGCACGTATCTGGTATATCAGCCCGAACGAGCCGCACAATAAAACGGCTTACTTCGTTGAAGCCCCTTATCAGGTGGATAAAATCAGCGAACAGACTTTCTCTGACTGGCAGAAAAAAGCCGGAGAAATCGCGCTTAAATTACCGGAGCTGAACCCCTACATACCGGATGATTTCTCGCTGATTAAAACCACAAAAGCGTACCCGCACCCAGAGCTTATCGTTGATGAACCAACGCTGCGTGTGGTCTACGCCCCAAGCCGTTATTTTGCGAGCGAGCCAAAAGCGGATGTCAGCGTGGTGCTGCGTAACCCAAAAGCGATGGACAGCGCAAAAAATCAGGTGCTGTTTGCGCTTAACGATTATCTGGCAGGTATCGCGCTGGATCAGCTCAGCAACCAGGCTGCGGTTGGGGGGATTAGCTTCTCCACCAATGCCAATAACGGGCTGATGGTTAATGCCAACGGTTATACCCAGCGTTTACCTCAGCTGTTCCAGGCCTTGCTTGAAGGGTATTTCAGCTACACGCCAACGGAAGAGCAGCTTGAGCAGGCGAAGTCCTGGTATGCACAGATGATGGACTCTGCGGAGAAAGGTAAAGCCTACGACCAGGCGATTATGCCGGCGCAGATGCTGTCGCAGATCCCGTATTTCCAACGTGAAGACCGCCGTGCGCTGCTGCCGTCTGTTTCGCTGAAAGATGTGCTGGACTACCGTGATTCTCTGAAAACGAACACCCGCCCTGAATTCCTGATTGTCGGGAATATGAGTGAAGAACAGGCCAAAACGCTGGCGCAAAATGTACGTACTCAGTTGGGTTCGAAAGGTGAAGTCTGGTGTCGTAACCAGGATGTGCTGGTTGAGAAAAAACAGAATGTGATTTTTGAAAAGCCGGGCACCAGCACCGATTCCGCTCTGGCTGCGGTATTTGTCCCAACCGGGTATGACGAATTCGCCAGTTCGGCGCAAAGTGCGGTGCTGGGCCAGATTATTCAACCCTGGTTCTATAATCAGCTGCGCACTGAAGAGCAGCTTGGTTACGCGGTCTTTGCGTTCTCAATGAACGTGGGGCGTCAGTGGGGGTTAGGTTTCTTGCTGCAAAGCAGTGATAAACAGCCAGCCTATCTCTGGAAGCGCTATCAGGCCTTCTTCCCGCAGGCAGAAGAAAAACTGCGTGCAATGAAGCCGGAAGAATTTGCCCAAATCCAGCAGGCGGTAATCGCCCAGGTGATGCAGCCGCCGCAAACGCTGGGCGAAGAAGCCTCGCAACTGAGCAAAGATTTCGATCGCGGTAATCTCAGTTTCGATTCGCGTGATAAAGTAGTGGCAGAGATAAAACAGCTGACACCTCAAAAGGTTGCCGATTTCTTCCATCAGGCGGTAGTGAAACCGCAGGGAATGGCCATCTTGTCTCAGGTTTCCGGCAGCCAGAACGGGAAAACGGAATACGTGAATCCGAAAGGCTGGAAAGTCTGGAAGAGCGTCAGCGCATTGCAGCAATCTATGCCCTGGAGTAAGAAAGAATGACCGATACCGCTGAGTCCCTTGATCCCTTACGTTTACCTCTACAGGGCGAACGATTGATTGAAGCCTCAGCGGGAACGGGAAAAACCTTCACCATTGCCGCGCTTTATCTGCGCCTGCTGCTCGGGCTTGGAGGAAACGCGGCTTTTTCACGCCCGCTGAGTGTGGAAGAGCTGCTGGTGGTGACCTTTACCGAAGCCGCCACCGCTGAGCTGCGCGGGCGTATTCGTTCCAACATCCACGAACTGCGCATTGCCTGTTTGCGCCAGAGTACGGATAACCCGCTGTACGCGCGTCTTCTGGACGAGATTGTCGATAAGCAGCAAGCAGCCCAGTGGCTGCTGTTAGCAGAGCGACAAATGGATGAAGCCGCCGTCTTCACCATTCACAGTTTCTGCCAGCGAATGCTGAGCCTGAATGCGTTTGAATCCGGCATGTTGTTTGAACAACAGCTTATCGAAGACGAATCTGAACTGCGCTATCAGGCCTGCGCGGATTTCTGGCGTCGTCATTGCTATCCATTGCCCCGCGATATTGCCGAAGCGGTTCATGCGTTATGGAAAGGGCCGGAAGAGCTTCTGCGCTCTATCGACCGTTATTTGCAGGGCGAAGCGCCGGTGATTAAATCGCCCCCTCCGGCAGATGAAACGCTGGCATCCCGTCATGAAAAAATCGTGTCGCAAATTGCTGCCCTGAAGCAGAAATGGAACGAGTCGGTCGGGGACATTGAGGCCATCGTCGAAAATTCAGGTATCGACAGACGCAAGTTCAATCGCGGTAACCAGGCAAAGTGGATTGAAAAAATCAGCATCTGGGCGCAGGAAGAATCCCGGAGCTATCAGCTTCCGGACGCGCTGGAAAAATTTTCGCAGCGGTTCCTGATTGAACGAACGAAGGCTGACGGTATCGTCCCTGAGCATCCTCTTTTTGTTGCCATTGAGGCTTTGCTGGCTGAGCCATTAACCCTTAATGACCTGATGATCACCCGTGCAATGGCTGAGATCCGCGAAACCGTGGCTCGTGAAAAGCAGCGTCGCGGTGAGCTCGGGTTTGACGATATGCTGAGCCGGCTCGATGCCGCGCTGCGCAGTGAAAACGGTGAAGCCCTGGCCGCCGCCATTCGTGCCCGTTTCCCGGTGGCGATGATCGACGAATTTCAGGACACCGATCCGCAACAATACCGTATCTTCCGCCGTATCTGGCGGCAGCAACCGGACACGGCGCTGCTGCTGATTGGCGATCCGAAACAGGCTATTTATGCTTTCCGTGGCGCGGATATTTTTACCTACATGAAAGCCCGTAGTGAGGTAGAGGCGCACTATACGCTGGACACCAACTGGCGTTCATCACCCGGCATGGTCGAGAGCGTAAATGCGCTGTTTGAGCGCATGGATGCCGCATTCATGTTCCGGGAAATCCCGTTTTTACCGGTCAAATCCGCACCTAAAAATGCCGCCCTGCGTTTTGAGTTCAATGGTGAACTTCAGCCAGCAATGAGCTTCTGGTTGCTGGAGGGGGAAGGCTTTGGGATAAGCGACTACCAGAACGCCATGGCCCAGCACTGTGCGGCTCAAATTCGCGACTGGCTCAGTGCTGGCGTGCGGGGTGAGGCGCTGCTGTGGAAAGGTGAAACCGCCTCACCGGTGAAGGCATCCGACATCACGGTGCTGGTGCGTAGCCGCCAGGAAGCAGCGCTTATCCGCGACGCGCTGACCATCCTGAATATCCCCTCGGTCTACCTGTCGAATCGCGATAGCGTGTTCGAAACCCTTGAGGCTCAGGAGTTGCTCTGGCTGTTGCAGGCGGTGCTGTCACCGGAGCGGGAAAGTACGCTTCGCAGTGCGCTGGCAAGCTCAATGCTGGGGTTGAATGCCCGGGATATCGATGCGCTTAACAACGATGAAATCGCCTGGGATGCGGTGGTTGAAGAGTTTGTTCGCTATCGTGAGCGCTGGCAAAAACGTGGCGTTATGGCGATGCTGCGAGAGCTGATGACCCAGCGTCATATTGCCGAGAATATGCTGGCGACGCCGGGCGGAGAACGCCGTCTGACGGATATCCTGCATATCAGCGAGCTCTTGCAGGAGGCTGGCACACAGCTTGAGAGCGAACACGCTCTGGTGCGCTGGCTGGGGCAGCAAATAGCCGATCCCAACAGTAACTCGTCAAGCCAGCAAATGCGCCTCGAGAGCGATAAACATCTGGTGCAGATCGTGACTATCCACAAATCGAAAGGTCTGGAATATCCGCTGGTCTGGCTGCCTTTTATTGCCAATTACCGGGCACAGGATCAGGCGTTTTACCACGATCGGGATTCTTTTGAAGCCGTACTCGACCTCAGCAAGGCTGATGCAAGCGTTGAGCTGGCGGAAGCCGAACGTCTGGCAGAAGATTTACGACTGCTCTATGTTGCCCTGACCCGCTCGGTCTGGCATTGCAGCCTGGGTATTGCACCGCTGTTCCGTCGACGTGGTGAGAAAGCGGGAGAGTCCGATTTCCATCTCAGCGCGGTGGGGCGGCTTATCCAGCAGGGCGAGCCAAAAGATGCTGCGGGGTTACGCCAGTGCCTTGAATCCATTTGTGGCGAGAATATCGCGCTGCGTGTTCCAGGCCTGCCCGATAACAATCGTTGGGAAATGCCGGAACAACGTGAACCCGACCTGGATGCCCGAAAAATAACGAGAACCGTTGCGGATAACTGGCGCGTAACGAGCTACTCCGGTTTGCAGCAACATGGCCAGAGCATCGCGCAAGATTTGATGCCGAAGCTGGATGTGGATGCCGCAGGGGTGGGTGACGTTCAGGCTGAGCCGGTGCTTACGCCGCACCAGTTCCCGCGCGGTGCATCACCGGGAACGTTTTTACACAGTCTGTTTGAAGAGCTTGATTTTACGCAACCTGTTTCCCCGGAATGGGTGCAGGAAATGTTGCAGAAGGGCGGTTACGATGCCGCCTGGCAACCGGTGCTGACAACCTGGGTGAGCGCAATCTTACAAGCGCCGCTGACGGAAAACGGCATCTCCCTGAACCAGCTCACCGCCAAAGACAAACAGGTGGAGATGGAGTTTTATCTCCCTATCACCAGCCCGCTTAACGCGAACGAGCTTGATGCGATTATTCGCGCGCATGATCCGTTGTCTGCGGGCTGTCCGCCGCTGGATTTCCGCCAGGTACAGGGAATGCTGAAAGGCTTTATCGACCTTATTTTCCGCCATGAAGGGCGCTATTACCTGCTGGATTACAAATCGAACTGGCTGGGTGAGAACAGTGAAGCTTATACGCAGCAGGCGATGGCCGCTGCAATGCAGTCTCATCGCTACGATTTGCAGTATCAACTTTATACCCTTGCGTTACACCGCTATCTGCGTCATCGCATTGCTGATTACCGCTACGAAGAACATTTTGGCGGCGTTATCTACCTGTTCCTGCGCGGGGTTGATGCCGCCGATCCGCAGTCGGGTGTCTATCGTACCCGCCCGGATGTGGTCTTGATTGAAAAAATGGATAGCCTGTTTGCAGCAATCACGGAGGACGTGGCATGACAATGCAGGAATTATTGCTCGGGGCCACAGAACAGCGCCTGCTGCGTCAACTCGATGTGCAATTCGCCATCATGGTGGCAGGCGAACAGCCGGCTGTGATGCTTGCAGCGGCCATCCTGAGCCGGGATGCTGGCGAGGGCCATGTGTGTCTGCCGCTTTCACGACTGGTCTGTGATGACAAAACCCCGCCCGCGTTGCAATCCTGTTTTGCTCTGCTGGGCGACGGCGTGGACTGGCAACGCGTTTTGCTCAGTTCATCCGCCGTCAGTGACGGTTCGACACCTGCTCCGCTGATCCTCACCGGAGGGCGTTTGTACCTGAATCGCCTGTGGCGCTATGAGCTGACCGTCGCCCGGTATTTTAGCGAGGCCAACGCGCCTCTCCCCTGCGATGAGGTAGTGCTTCGTCAAACGCTGGATGGCTTGTTTACCTCTCAGGAGCCGATTGACTGGCAAAAAGTCGCGGCTGCCGTGGCGCTGACGCGTCGGATTTCGGTGATTTCTGGTGGGCCAGGTACGGGCAAAACCACCACGGTGGCAAAATTACTTGCAGCGCTTATTCAGCTTTCTGGTGAACAAAAATGCCGTATTCGTCTGGCGGCACCTACCGGAAAAGCGGCGGCGCGTCTGACGGAATCATTAGGCGGCGCTCTGCAAAAACTGCCGCTCACGCAAGAACAGTTAGCGCTGTTCCCCAATGAGGCCAGCACGCTGCACCGCTTGCTCGGCGCACAGCCGGGTAGCCAGCGTCTGCGTTACCATGCGGGTAACCCGCTGCATCTTGATGTACTGGTGGTGGACGAAGCCTCCATGATTGACCTCACTATGATGTCGCGCCTGATTGAGGCATTGCCTGCCCATGCACGCGTTATTTTTCTGGGCGATCGTGACCAGCTTGCCTCCGTGGAGGCCGGCGCGGTGCTGGGGGATATTTGCACCTATGCAAGCCTGGGCTACACAACGGCACGTGCGCAGGAGCTGGCACGCCTGACCGGATGCGCGCTGGATGGCAACGACAACCCGCTCGCAGGCGCATTACGCGACAGCCTCTGTCTGCTGCAAAAAAGCTACCGCTTTGGTAGCCATTCAGGCATTGGCCAGCTTGCGGCGGCGGTAAACCATGGCGATCGCAACGCAACACGCGCGGTCTTTAGCGGCGAGTTTGACGATATCGAAAAGAAATCGCTGCAAAATAGCGAAGAGTACCAGGCCATGCTTGATGAGGCTTTGCAGGGGTATCAGTTTTTCCTTGCCAGCGTGCAGCAGCAACGCCCTCCAGAGCAGGTGATCGCCGCCTTTGGTGAGTATCAGCTTCTGTGTGCCCTGAGGGAAGGGCCGTTTGGCGTGGCAGGTCTGAACGAGAGGCTGGAGCAGGTGCTGGCGCAGAAGCGCAAAATTACCCGTTTACCGCATTCGCGCTGGTATGAAGGGCGTCCGGTAATGATCTCCCGTAACGATAGCGCGCTGGGGCTGTTTAACGGTGACATTGGTATTGCGCTTGACCGGGGGCAGGGGCTGCGTGTGTGGTTCCTGATGCCCGATGGCAGCGTGAAATCGGTGCAGCCAAGTCGTTTACCCGAACATGAAACGGCCTGGGCAATGACGGTGCATAAATCGCAAGGCTCTGAGTTCAACCACGCAGCGCTGATCCTGCCTTCGCAGCTTTCACCAGTGGTGACCCGTGAACTGATTTATACCGCGATCACCCGTGCGCGTAAGCGCCTGTCGCTGTATACCGATGAACGTGTACTGGTGCAGGCAATTGCCACCCGTACGGAGCGTCGTAGCGGGTTAAGCGCGATATTTGAGGCAAGCTGAAGGCTGGCCCTCACTTTTGGGTGAGGGCAGCATGTTCTATCCCAGATCGGCCATCAGCACTTTTGAACGGCGCTGATAGTTGTACATCTCTTTCTTACTTTCCGGTAGGGAATCAATATCCACAGGCGTAAAACCACGCTCCTGGAACCAGTGGATGCTGCGGGTGGTGAGGACAAACAATTTGCTCAGGCCAATCTGGCGTGCCTGTACCGCAATGCGCTCCAGCAGCATTTCGCCGCGTGATGAGCTGCGGTAGTCAGGATGCACAGCAACACAGGCCATTTCACCGATCTTCTCTTCCGGGAAGGGATAGAGTGCGGCGCAGGCGATGGTCAGGTTGTCGCGCTGAATAATAGTAAATTTGTCGATCTCCATTTCCAGCTGTTCGCGAGAGCGACGCACCAGAATACCTTGCTGCTCCAGCGGGCGGATCAGCTCCAGAATGCCGCCAATATCGTTGATCGTGGCGCGACGAATTTGCTCGGCGCTCTCCATCACAATCTGTGTCCCGATACCGTCGCGGGAGAACAACTCCTGCAACAGGGCTCCGTCTTCCTGGTAGCTGATGAGATGGCTACGACGCACGCCGCTGCGGCAGGCTTTTACAGCCCCACGCAGAAAACGCACTGTACCGGAATGGTAATCACCTTTCGCTTCCAGCTCTTCGACCCGGGCCTGCGCTTCGTTCGGGAATAACTCCGGCACAATCACGCCTTCATCGTTAACCACTCCCTGTGAGGAGCAAAAGCCAATCATTTTTTCCGCTTTCAGTTTGATAGCCAACTGAGTGGCAATTTCTTCTGACGTAAGGTTAAAACTTTCACCGGTCACGGAAACTGCCACGGGCCCCATCAGCACGATAGCGCCGCTGTCCAGCTGACGGTGAATCGCCTCTTCATCGATACGACGAATACGACCGCTGTGGCAATAATCCACGCCATCGTCCACGCCGAGCGGCTGCGCGATGATAAAATTGCCGCTGACAACGTTAATATGTGCGCCCTGCAATGGCGTGTTGTTGAGGCTCATGGATAAACGCGCAGTGATATCCAGCTGCAACAGCCCGGCGGCCTGTTTGACCAGCTCGAGGGTTTTCGCATCCGTTACGCGGGTGTGTTTATGGTAAATTGGCTCATGATGATGCGCGGCCAGATTGGCGTCGATTTGCGGACGCGCGCCATAGACCACAACCAGACGAATGCCGAGGCTGTGCAGTAAGCCAATGTCATTGACAATACTGGAAAAGTTTTCATGCTCGATGGCTTCACCGCCCAGCATGATGACAAACGTTTTTCCCCGATGGGCATTGATATAGGGAACAGAATGGCGGAATCCCTGGACCAGTTCGGTTCTACGTTCCTTCACCATGACACAACCCTTAATGAATGTTTATTCGTAATTTCTGTATTTTTATTCGATTGTGACCGCGCGCGCAAGCCTAAATTTTACGCGAAGCATAGAAATTTATAAGTAATGCGTGCGTTAACGTATGATTGTTTACCCTTTTATAGATGACAGTTTATGCGTCATTCGTTAAAGTTTTCGGTCAATTTGGGCGTTTATTTATCAATTTGATTTCTTGCTCGGGAGAAGCATGTCGGGATCCAAATCAACAATAAGCCGCCGCCGCTTGTTACAAGGGGCTGGGGCGATGTGGTTGCTTAGCGTCAGTCAGGTCGCGTTTGCTGCTGTCAGTCAGGTGGTGGCGGTACGTGTCTGGCCGTCGTCAACCTATACACGTGTGACAGTCGAATCTAATCAGGTGCTGAAGTATAAGCAGTTTGCGTTAAGCAACCCTGAACGTGTCGTGGTGGATCTCGAAGGCGTTAACCTGAACTCCGTACTGAAAGGGATGAGCGCGCAGATCCGCGGTGACGATCCCTTTATTAAATCTGCGCGAGTGGGGCAGTTTGATCCGCAGACCGTGCGTATGGTGTTTGAGCTTAAGCAGAACGTTAAACCGCAGCTCTTTGCTCTGGCACCGGTTGCGGCATTTAAAGAGCGCCTGGTGATGGATCTCTATCCGTCAAATGCCACGGATATCCAGGATCCGCTGCTGGCACTGCTTGAAGATTACAACAAAGGCGATCTCCAGCGTCAGGTTCCGCCTGCGCAAAGCGGGCCGCAACCGGGTAAAGCCGGGCGCGATCGTCCGATTGTGATCATGCTTGATCCGGGGCACGGTGGAGAGGACTCCGGTGCGGTCGGGAAGTATCGCACCCGTGAAAAAGATGTGGTGCTGCAAATTGCGCGTCGTCTGAAGGCCCTGATCGACAAAGAGGGCAACATGCGCGCGTACATGACGCGTAATGAAGATATCTTTATTCCGCTGAAGGTGCGTGTAGCCAAAGCGCAAAAACAGCGTGCGGATCTGTTTGTGTCTATCCACGCCGATGCCTTTACCAGCCGTCAGCCCAGCGGTTCCTCTGTATTTGCGCTGTCGACCAAAGGGGCAACCAGTACCGCAGCGCGATACCTGGCCGACACACAGAACGCCTCTGACCTGATTGGTGGCGTGAGCAAAAGCGGCGATCGCTATGTCGATCACACCATGTTCGACATGGTGCAATCCCTGACCATTACCGACAGCCTGAAATTCGGTAAAGCGGTACTCGGCAAGCTTGGCAACGTCAACAAACTGCATAAAAACAGCGTGGAGCAGGCAGGGTTCGCGGTGCTGAAGGCACCAGAAATACCGTCTATTCTGGTTGAAACGGCGTTTATCAGTAACGTTGAAGAGGAGCGTAAGCTCAAAACAGCGAAGTTCCAGCAGGAAGTGGCGGAATCGATATTGTCGGGAATTAAAGCCTATTTCTCTGACAGCGCAACACTCGCCAGAAGAGGGTAGTGACTGTTGCCGGGGCATTACCCGGCAAATTCACTTATCGCAGATACAAAAAAACACCCATAAGGGTGTTTATTGTTTTAGAAGTGTTGGTTGCGGGGGCCGGATTTGAACCGACGACCTTCGGGTTATGAGCCCGACGAGCTACCAGGCTGCTCCACCCCGCGTCCGTCTTCTGCTTTTGCAGAACTTACTTCTTCAAATTTGATTGGTTGCGGGGGCCGGATTTGAACCGACGACCTTCGGGTTATGAGCCCGACGAGCTACCAGGCTGCTCCACCCCGCGTCCGTCTTTTTGCTTCGTATTTCAAATCACATCTGCGTCGCCGCCTTGCTGTGATTCGAACTACTTAACAAAAATCTCTTCTATCGTAGAAGATACTTCATCAAATTTTAATTGGTTGCGGGGGCCGGATTTGAACCGACGACCTTCGGGTTATGAGCCCGACGAGCTACCAGGCTGCTCCACCCCGCGTCCGTGGATGCGCACTATACGCGGATAGCTTTGTGATGCAACCCCTTTTTACACAATTGATGAAATTTGTATGTAAATTGAACGACATCGCATCCTGTGGACTATTTTTTGCGCAAAATTTGCCAAAGGGTGTGCGATTGCATTTCTTTAGAACGGGCGGTTTGTTATCTTCATCACGCGGAAACGAGCAACTTAAAGACGAGACATAATGAAAGGACGTTGGGCGAAGTATCTGATGACTGGGGCGATGGTAGCCATTCTTGCTGCGTGCTCCTCTAAACCGACCGATCGCGGTCAACAGTATAAAGACGGGAAATTGTCCCAGCCTTTCTCTTTAGTTAACCAACCCGATGCCGTTGGCGCACCGATTAACGCCGGGGATTTCTCCGAGCAGGTCTATCAGATCCGCAGTGCGTCGCCGCGCCTGTATGGCTCACAGAATAACGTTTACAGCGCAGTACAGGACTGGCTGCGCTCGGGCGGTGATACGCGCAATATGCGCCAGTTTGGTATTGATGCCTGGCAGATGGAAGGTGCAGACAACTACGGCAACGTCCAGTTTACCGGCTACTACACGCCAGTCATCCAGGCGCGACACACCCGTCAGGGTGAATTCCAGTACCCAATTTACCGGATGCCGCCAAAACGCGGGCGTTTACCATCCCGCGCAGAGATCTACTCGGGTGGCTTAAGTGACAGCTATGTGCTGGCCTACAGTAACTCCCTGATGGACAACTTCATCATGGACGTGCAGGGCAGCGGTTATATCGATTTTGGTGATGGTTCTCCGCTTAACTTCTTCAGCTACTCCGGCAAAAACGGACATGCCTACCGCAGTATCGGCAAAGTGCTGATCGATCGTGGTGAAGTGAAGAAAGAAGATATGTCGATGCAGGCGATCCGCGAGTGGGGCGAAAAACACAGCGAATCCGAAGTGCGCGAACTGCTGGAGCAAAACCCATCCTTCGTCTTCTTCAAACCACAAAACTATGCGCCGGTGAAAGGGGCAAGTGCGGTACCGTTGATTGGCCGCGCCTCTGTGGCATCAGATCGTTCTATTATTCCGGCGGGTACCACTCTGTTGGCTGAAGTGCCTCTGCTGGATAACAACGGGAAATTCAGCGGCCAGTATGAATTACGCCTGATGGTTGCCCTGGATGTCGGTGGCGCGATCAAAGGCCAGCATTTCGATATTTATCAGGGTATTGGCCCGGATGCTGGTCACCGTGCTGGCTGGTATAACCACTATGGACGCGTCTGGGTGCTGAAAGCGGCAGCACCGGGCGGCAACGTATTCAGCGGCTGATTATGGTATTCTGAGCGGAATACGGATTACTGTTCAGGGTGAGGGATGACCTCACCCTTTTTACATCTGAGGTGTTATGTCTGTGGTAATCAGCGATGCGTGGCGCCAGCGTTTTGGCGGTACGGCACGTTTATATGGCGAAAAAGCCCTGCAACTGTTTGCAGAGGCGCACGTGTGCGTGGTGGGGATCGGTGGTGTCGGCTCCTGGGCGGCAGAAGCGCTGGCCAGAACCGGTATTGGTGCCATCACATTGATTGATATGGATGATGTCTGCGTCACCAACACCAACAGACAAATCCACGCGCTGCGGGATAACGTCGGTCTTGCCAAATCTGAGGTGATGGCCGAGCGCATTCGACTGATCAACCCTGAGTGTCAGGTCACGGTGATTGATGATTTCGTGACGGCAGATAACGTTGCCGAGTACATGAGCAAAGGCTATAGCTACGTGATTGATGCCATCGACAGCGTACGTCCAAAGGCGGCGTTGATTGCTTACTGCCGTCGCTACAAGGTTCCGCTGGTGACCACCGGTGGCGCGGGTGGGCAAATCGACCCAACGCAGATCCAGGTGGCCGATCTGGCGAAAACGATTCAGGATCCTCTTGCGGCCAAACTGCGCGAAAGATTAAAAAGCGACTTTAACGTGGTGAAAAACAGCAAAGGTAAGCTGGGCGTGGATTGTGTGTTTTCGACAGAAGCGCTGGTTTACCCGCAGGCTGACGGATCTGTTTGTGCCATGAAAAGCACAGCGGAAGGGCCAAAAAGGATGGATTGCGCCTCCGGTTTTGGTGCGGCCACCATGGTGACCGCGTCCTTCGGCTTTATTGCGGTATCACACGCGCTGAAGAAAATGATGGCGAAGGCGGAACGTCAGGCCTGAGCCTGTCGCGCCGCGTCCAGCACCGCTTCGCTGAGCGCGGTCAACCCCTGACTGCGCGAAGCGCTAAGCTGCGCACGCAGGCCCAGCTCATCAAACAGCGTTAAGGGAGAGTGCGCCAGCAGCTGCGCGGCGCTTTTACCTTCAACTGCGGTCAACAGTACTGCCAGCAGGCCACGAACAATGCGGCCTTCGCTGTCACCAAAGAAATGCAGCGTTTCGTCTGAGACGCTAAACCCCAGCCAGACTCGATTTTCACACCCGGCAATCTCTTTTGCCTGTGCCCGAAGCGCATCTGAAAGCGCAGGTAACTGCTTGCCCAGCATAATCAGCTGACGGTATTTATCTTCCCACTGGGTGAGCGGGGCGAAGGTTTGTTTCAGCGTCTCTTCTGTGATGATGGTGCCAAACGGGTGTCCGGCTAAAGCGGAGCTAGTCATTAATCCACCAGTAATTCAAGGGCGCGGTCGACGGCTGCAACCAGCGCGTCGACATCGCTTTTTGTATTGTACGGAGCAAAAGAGGCACGCAGCGTACCACTAACGCCCAGAGCGGCCAGTAACGGTTGTGCGCAATGCTGCCCTGCGCGTAAGGCAATGCCATATTCGGCAAGCAGTGTCACCATATCGCTGTGATGAACACCCTCAAAATCAAAGGCTAACAGGCTTGAGTCCTGAACGCGAAACGACCGGAATCCCGGGCGCTTTTTGAGTTCTTCTTCCGCGAGGGTAGCCAGCCCACGGCTCCAGCTTTCAGCCTGGACGATGTCCGTTTCGCCAAGCCACTCCAGCGCTGCGCTCAGCCCAATGACTCCCGCCACATTGGGGGTGCCAGCTTCCAGACGGTAAGGGATATCCTGAGTTTTAAAACCATCGAACGTGACTTCAGTAATCATCTTGCCGCCACCAAGCCACGGCGTCATCTGCGCCAGCAGTTCAGGTTTGCCATACAGGGCACCAATGCCGGTCGGCCCGTAGAGTTTGTGCCCTGAGAACGCGTAGAAGTCGATATCGAGTTTTCGCACATCTGCCGGAAAGTGCACCACACCCTGCGCGCCATCCACCATTACCACCATGCCGCTGGCATGGGCGGTTGATATGGCACGGGCTAAATCCGGGCAGCCACCGGTGACATTAGACATCTGCCCCAGCGCCAGGATCCGACTGCGGGAGGTGATAAGTTCAGGTAAACGTGCCACATCGGGCAGGTTATCGGCCCCCAACGGCAGCTTGATGATCCGTGCCCCGGTTTGCCCGGCAACCATTAACCAGGGAACCAGGTTGGCGTGGTGTTCGGCTTCACTGACGATAATCTCGTCGCCGGGTTGCAGAAGTGGCCTGGCGTAACACTGTGCAACCATGTTGATGGCTTCAGTGGTTCCGCGCGTCCAGACGATACTTTTACCGCTTTCGGCATTCAGCAGGCGCGCCACCTGATCGCGGGCGGCTTCATAGCGCGCGGTTAAGCGTTGCGCTTCGGCAAACTGACTGCGGTGGACATTACCAGCACTCAGGCTATAGAACTGCTCTGTTGCCTCGATAACCGCCAGCGGTTTGAGCGCGGTTGCAGCACTGTCAAGGTAGACACCGGCATCGGCCAGCGCCGGAAACTGTTCGCGAAAATGTGCGGGACTGAAAGCGTTCATGGAATTCCTCATTTCTGTCCTTAGATCGTCGCGCAATTTTGGCGGCAGGGCAAGGTCGTTAGAGGAAACGCAGGGGTTGAGAAAGCAGGGAGGTAAAAAATGGACAAAAAAAAGCACCGCAAATCGGCGGTGCTACATTAATCACTATGGACAGACAGGGTAAATGTACAGGAAGTGAAAAATTGGTAGCGTTGCTACCGTGGTCTGAATCGCAGACCAATTGCAAACACAACAACACAACATCACAACCGTAAGCCAAAAGCCTTTTAGAACACGCATTCCAAAAAAAGCTTTTCGTTCCGGCTCAGGAAGTGCCGCCACTATAGGTATTTGCTGGTAGTTCCTCAACGGACAAATTATAATGTCTCAGATAAAAAAAACTAATAGGTTAAACGTTGTTTCCTATATGTTAAATCTCGTTAACATCTAAGCCAGATAACCATGTCGAAGCGATTGCCACCCCTAAATGCATTACGTGTTTTTGATGCAGCAGCACGTCACCTGAGTTTCACCCGCGCAGCAGATGAGCTTTTTGTGACACAGGCCGCAGTAAGTCACCAAATCAAGTCTCTGGAGGATTTCCTGGGGCTTAAGCTGTTTCGTCGACGCAACCGTTCGTTGCTTCTGACGGAAGAGGGGCAGAGCTATTTTCAGGATATTAAAGAGATTTTCTCCCAGCTCACCGAAGCCACTCGCAAGCTACAGGCACGCAGCGCAAAAGGCGCGCTAACCGTAAGCTTATTGCCCAGTTTTGCGATTCAATGGCTGGTGCCCAGACTCTCAAGCTTTAACTCAGCTTATCCGGGAATTGATGTCCGAATCCAGGCTGTCGACCGTCAGGAGGATAAACTGGCGGATGATGTCGATGTGGCGATTTTTTATGGTCGTGGTAACTGGCCGGGTTTACGTGTCGAGAAATTATACGCAGAATATCTGCTTCCGGTCTGTTCCCCAATTTTACTTACCGGCGATAAGGCATTGAAAACGCCAGCAGATTTGGCGCAACACACCCTTTTACACGATGCTTCTCGTCGGGACTGGCAAACTTATACCCGCCAGTTAGGTCTTAATCATATAAACGTGCAGCAAGGCCCCATTTTTAGCCACAGTGCGATGGTGTTACAGGCTGCGATTCACGGGCAGGGCGTGGCGTTGGCAAACAACGTCATGTCTCAGTCCGAAATTGAGGCAGGCCGTCTGGTCTGCCCTTTTAATGATGTTCTGGTCAGCAAGAATGCGTTTTATCTGGTTTGCCATGACAGCCAGGCAGAACTGGGTAAAATAGCCGCCTTCCGGCAGTGGATCCTGGCGAAAGCGGCGAGCGAGCAAGAAAAATTCCGCTTCAGATATGAACAATAACTTTTTGTGTGCAGGGCACGCATAACTTTAGGACCAAAACATGACCAGCCGATTCATGCTGATTTTTGCCGCGGTGAGTGGCTTTATTTTTGTCGCACTGGGTGCCTTTGGCGCGCATGTGTTAAGTAAATCCTTAGGGGTTGTAGAAATGGGCTGGATCCAGACCGGCCTCGAATATCAGGCGTTCCACACGCTGGCTATCTTCGGACTGGCCGTGGCGATGCAGCGCCGGATTAGTATCTGGTTTTACTGGAGCAGCGTCTTTCTGGCGCTGGGCACGGTGCTGTTCAGTGGCAGCCTGTATTGCCTGGCGCTCTCGCATTTACGCCTGTGGGCGTTTGTTACACCTGTCGGCGGCGTATGCTTCCTGGCCGGTTGGGTATTAATGTTTATCGGAGCTATCCGTCTGAAACGCAAGGGCGTTGTTCATGAATAAGGTTGTTTTATATTGTCGCCCGGGGTTTGAGAAAGAGTGCGCCGCGGAAATTACGGATAAGGCTGCACGCCGCGAAGTGTTCGGTTTTGCTCGCGTCAAAGAGAACGCGGGCTACGTGGTGTTTGAATGCTATCAGCCTGAAGATGCCGACAAGCTGGCACGAGAGCTGCCGTTCAGTTCACTTATCTTTGCGCGTCAGATGTTTGTTGCGGGTGAGTTGCTTAAAGATCTTCCGCCTGAAGACCGCATTACACCGGTTGTGGGGATGTTGCAGGGCGTTGTCGAGAAGGGCGGCGACCTGCGCGTTGAAGTGGCAGACACTAACGAAAGCAAAGAGCTGATGAAGTTCTGCCGCAAGTTCACCGTTCCGCTGCGCGCTGCACTTCGCGAGGCCGGGATCCTGACGAACTACGAGACCCCGAAACGCCCGGTGGTGCATATCTTCTTTATTGCGCCGGGCTGTTGCTATACGGGCTATTCCTACACTACGAACAATTCGCCGTTCTTTATGGGCATCCCGCGTCTGAAGTTTCCGTCCGACGCCCCAAGCCGCTCGACGCTGAAACTGGAAGAGGCGTTTCACGTCTTTATTCCGGCGGATGAGTGGGACGAGCGTCTGGCAAACGGGATGCACGCCGTCGATCTCGGCGCGTGTCCGGGTGGCTGGACCTATCAGTTGGTGAAACGCAACATGTGGGTTGCTTCTGTCGATAACGGCCCGATGGCGCAAAGCCTGATGGATACCGGGCAGGTCACCTGGCTGCGCGAAGACGGTTTCCGCTATCGTCCAACCCGTAACAACATCTCCTGGATGGTGTGCGATATGGTGGAGAAGCCCGCGAAAGTCGCTGCGCTGATGGCATCCTGGCTGGTGAATGGCTGGTGTCGCGAAACGATTTTTAACCTCAAATTGCCGATGAAAAAGCGCTATGAGGAAGTTTCTCAGAACCTGGCGTACATTCAGGAGCAGATGGATGAGCACGGTATTAACGTGGTCATTCAGGCGCGTCAGCTGTATCACGACCGCGAAGAGGTGACGGTGCACATTCGTCGCTGGTGGGCGGCTGTGGGCGGGCGTCGCGACGAGCGATAGTTCCTCTCACCCCGGCCCTCTCCCCAAAGGGGCGAGGGAGAAAAGACAGCACCGAACAATCCCCTCTCCCCTATGGGGAGAGGGTTAGGGTGAGGGGGTTACCGCTCTAACCTTAACTGCTGCAAATTCCCGTCCAGCTGCAAATCCGTCTGTAATGTCGCCACATCCCGGCAGATAAATGCCATCTCTTTATGTGCTTCCAGCTTCTTACGCCATTTTTCTGGTACATCTTCCAGCCCGGCGTAAATCCCTTCCAGGCTCTGAAAATCATTCAGGAGCTGCGCGGCACTCTTTGGCCCGATACCGGCAACGCCGGGTACCTTCGAGCTGCTGATCCCCGCCAGGCCCCAGTAATCAGGAAGTTGTTCAGGCGAGACGCCGAATTCGCTGGCGATAAACGGTGCATCAAGCCAGCGCTTTTGAAAGTAGTCACGGATGCGGATCGTGGGGGAGAGCAACTGACAGTAGCCTTTGTCGGTTGAGACAATCGTCGCCTGATGCCCGGCGCTGGCGACTTTCACCGCAAGCGTCGCCGCCAGGTCGTCCGCTTCACTGCCTTCAGCACCCCAGCACGGCACGCCACGCTGTTCAAAGGCGGCGCGGATTGCGGGCATTTCGGCGTGCAGATCGTCTGGCATCGGCGCGCGCCCGGCTTTGTAGTCCGGCAACCGCTGGTGGCGCCAGCCTGTATTTCGGGCTTCGTCGTCAAACACTGCAACCACATGGGTTGGCTCACTGTGGCGGATAAGCAGCTCCAGAGCGTGCAGACAGGTGTCTTTACAGGGGGTGCCCTGCACCGCATGGATACGGCGAATCAGGTTAAGTGCGTCGACGATAAGCAAATGAACAGCCACAGATAATCTCCCTTAAATCTAATGGGTAAAGGGTAACACTGTCGGCAGGATGAAACGAATAGTGCGGGGGAAAACAGGAAGAAGCCTCGCAAAACGAGGCTTCTTGAGCGGCTTAATCGCAGGTTACGATCTTCATTGCCAGACCACCGCGAGAGGTTTCACGGTATTTGGCGTTCATATCTTTACCCGTTTCGTACATGGTTTCGATAACCTTATCGAGACACACGCGCGGCTCGCTGGTGCGACGCAGCGCCATTCGAGCCGCATTGACGGCCTTAACAGATGCAATCGCGTTACGCTCGATGCACGGTACCTGAACTTGCCCGGCGACAGGGTCGCAGGTCAGCCCCAGGTTATGCTCCATGCCGATTTCGGCGGCAATACATACCTGAGTCGGACTCGCGCCCAGCAGTTCAGCCAGGCCCGCAGCAGCCATTGAACAGGCCACACCGACTTCACCCTGACAGCCCACTTCCGCACCGGAAATGGAGGCGTTCATCTTGTAGAGCGAGCCGATGGCACTGGCAACCAGCATGTAGCGCGCCAGAGAGTTGGCGTTCACTTCACGGATGAACTTGTCGTAGTAGGCAAGTACGGCCGGAACAATACCGCACGCACCGTTAGTCGGTGCGGTAACCACGCGGCCACCTGCGGCGTTCTCTTCGTTTACCGCCAGCGCGAACATGTTAATCCAGTCAACAACCGCCATCGGGTCAGTGGTGGTTTTATCGGTGCTGACCAGCATCCGGCGCAGCGCTGCCGCACGGCGCGGTACGCGCAGTTTGCCCGGCAGAACGCCTTCGGTGGTGATCCCGCGCTCGATACCGCCGCGCATCACTTCCCAGACGTTAGCGAAGTGTTGCTCCAGCTCTTCTTTGCTGTGCAGCGCCAGTTCGTTTTTCATCATCAGGCCAGAGAGCGACAGACCCGTCTCCTGGCAGTGACGCTGTAAATCCGCCGCGTTTTTGTACGGATACGGCACTTCAACAGCAGAATTGTTGGTCTGACCAAAATGGTCTTCGTCGACGATAAAACCGCCGCCGATAGAGTAATAGGTCTGGCTATAGATGGCGTTATCGCCGGCCAGTGCGGTAATACGCATCCCGTTTTCGTGCAGGGAGAGGTTGTCGGCATGGAAGTTCATGCACCGATCAACCGGGAATTCCACTTCGTGCTCGCCGTTTGCCAGCAGCAAACGACCGTGGGTATTTACGTCCTGGATAAAACCAGGGATCGCGTCAATATCAACGGTATCCGGCAGGTTTCCCGCCAGGCCCATGATAATGGCAATATCGGTATGGTGGCCTTTACCCGTCAGGGAAAGGGAACCGTATACATCGACAACCACGCGGGTGATGTCGTGCAAAATGCCGCGTGCAATCAAGTCATCCGTGAATTGTTTACCGGCTTTCATTGGTCCGACGGTGTGAGAGCTGGAAGGACCAATACCGATTTTGAAGATATCGAATACGCTAATCATGATGCGTCCATTGCTATCAGTCAGGAGGGAGGAGTGCGCCGCCCGAAGGCGGCACACGAGGTATTAGCTGAACAGCGAGTAGAAGATGGCAGAGATGGCAATCAGACCCATGATCACAACGAATACGTTGCTGATATGGCCGCTGTATTTACGCATCGCAGGCACTTTCTGAATCGCGTACATCGGCATCAGGAACAGAATCATCGCGATAACCGGGCCGCCCAGGGTTTCAATCATGCCCAGAATGCTTGGGTTTAGGGTTGCTACCGCCCAGGTGGTAACCAGCATGAACAGTGCAGTGATTTTGTTCAGCTTGTTAATTTCAATGCTCTTGCCTTTACCGCGCAGAGATTTAATCACCATACCGTTGAAGCCTTCACGAGCGCCCAGGTAGTGGCCCAGGAAGGATTTGGTGATGGCGATAATCGCGATGATTGGTGCCATCCAGGCGATAACCGGTGCGTTAAAGTGGTTTGCCAGGTAAGACAGGATAGAGATGTTCTGCTCTTTTGCCGCAGCCAGATCCATCGGGGAGAGGCTCAGCACGCAGCTAAATACGAAGAACATCACGGTCAGAACCATCATCACGTGAGCGCGAGCCAGGATGCTGGAGCATTTTTTCTCTGCGCCATTGCCGTACTCTTCACGCTTCGCCACCGCGAAGGAGGAGATGATTGGCGAGTGGTTGAACGAGAACACCATTACCGGGATTGCCAGCCACAGGGTTAACAGCAGGCCGTTACCGGTTGCAGATGCGCTGCTCAGGGACAGGGTTTCCAGCGCCGCACCGTTCCACTGTGGGATCAGGTAACAGGCCAGCACCATCAGTGCAATCACAAACGGGAACACCAGAATGCTCATCGCTTTAACAATCATCTGCTCACCGAAACGCACGATGGTCATCATACCGACGATCAGGATCAGCGACAGAATGGCGCGCGGTGGTGGCGTCAGGTGTAACTGGTGCGTCATGAAGCTTTCAACGGTGTTGGTGATTGCCACGCTATACACCAGCAGAATTGGGTAGATCGCGAAGAAGTAGAGCAGGGTGATCAATTTACCTGCGCCAACACCAAAGTGCTCTTCAACCACTTCAGTGATGTCTTCGCCCGGATTTTTACCGGACAGCACAAAACGGGTCAGACCGCGGTGTGCGAAGAAGGTCATCGGGAAAGCGATGATCGCCATGATGATCAGCGGGATCAGACCGCCGACACCTGCGTTGATAGGAAGGAACAGTACACCAGCGCCGATTGCTGTGCCGTAAAGGCCAAGCATCCACATGGTATCCGTTTTGCGCCAACCACTTCGGGATTCAATCGAAGCAACGGTGCTGGTTTGAGTGGTTTCCATCTGTATCTCCTGGAGGAAGCAAATTGTCAGGTTTTTAGTCAAATCCGATGAAAAAGTGCCTGACGGTAATATGAAATTCGTTCAGTGACGGTTTTTTAATAATTTTTGCCCGTAACTATTGGCGGGCGGAAAGATACATTCTAGTTATGAATCCTTCAGTGATCCTGATCCCAAATGCAATAATCCACTCTCTATGTGGGCATGTTTAGACCATTTATCTGCTAAAAAAACATCAAAGAGAATTTACGGGCGCGAAGGCTATCATTAACGACATGTAGCCTGAAAGGCTGACCAGTGAGATAGGAGTCTTACGCTGTAAAGAAGAGGCTTTTTAGTGTTTTCTGACGAGTAATTTGGATTAAGGCTGATAATTTACGGTCTGAAAATTGAGGTAATCGTTTGCGTCTGGTTCAATTATGTAAGTCACATAAGAGATAAGTATGAGTTGTAACGGTAATAAAAAAGCCGGATAGCGCTTCAGCACTCTCCGGCTTGATAGAGGTGACTTGCGGGGATTAGGTGCAAATCTCGTAGCAAGGAATATAAGCGGAACCCGGCAGCTTCATACGATGCTGAGCAACAAAGCCCTGCAGCATGTCATCCATGCGGCGCATCATCTCGCGGTCACCGTGAATTTTATACGGGCCAAACTCTTCGATAGCGCGGATGCCCACCTCTTTCACGTTACCCGCAACGATACCGGAGAAGGCGCGTCGTAAATCGGCCGCCAGAACTTCAACCGGCTGATCCGGGTACAGTTTCAGGTTGGCCATATTCTCGTGAGAAGGTTCGAACGGAATTTGCAGGTCTGGCGCAATACGGATTGACCAGTTGAAGCTGTAAGCATCACCGGTATCGCGACGGTTCTCTTTGACCAGCGGCATGGCTTTCTTCATCTGACGCGCCACTTCCGCCGCATCATCAATGATAATGCGATAGTGACGGCGGGCAGATTCGCCCAGCGTATGCACAATGAATTCGTCCAGAACGCGGAAGTAATCGGCGCTCTCTTTTGGCCCGGTCAGGATCAACGGCAATACCTGATCTTTGTTGGCCGGGTTCATCAGAATACCCAGCAGATAAAGCAGCTCTTCCGCCGTACCCACACCGCCAGGGAAGATGATTATCCCGTGGGCGATACGGACAAACGCCTCAAGACGTTTTTCGATATCCGGCATGATAATCAGTTCATTGACCAGCGGGTTCGGTGGCTCGGCCGCAATGATGGACGGCTCGGTCATCCCGATAAAGCGCCCCTCTTTATAGCGTTGTTGAGCGTGGCCGACCGCCGCCC
The DNA here is from genome assembly GCF_011752765.1 of Enterobacter sp. Tr-810. Classification (NCBI taxonomy): domain Bacteria; kingdom Pseudomonadati; phylum Pseudomonadota; class Gammaproteobacteria; order Enterobacterales; family Enterobacteriaceae; genus Enterobacter; species Enterobacter sp. Tr-810. The sequence goes on from NZ_VWWW01000004.1 coordinate 192,837, forward strand.
CTTTCATTGGCGCTTCCATGGCGCCCGGGCCGCAACCGGTACAGATGTTCAGTTCACGCAGGCCGAGCTGGGTCCCTACACGACGGGCGTAGAGGTATTCGGTTTCGTTAATTGAGTGACCACCCCAGCAAACGACCATATTCGGCGCTTCACCCACGTGCAGGGCACGGGCGTTACGCAGGATAGAGAAGACCAAATTAGTGATGTGAACAGAGCTTTCCAGGTCGAGGTGCTGGAAACGGCCCGCGTTGTGGATTTGCCCGTTAACAAACAGGATATCGCGCAACACCGCGAACAGGTTGGCCTGGAGTGAGCGAATAATTCGCCCGTCGACAAAGGCCTCTTCCGGCGGATTGATGACTTCAAGTTTTACACCACGCTCACGACGCAGCACGTTGATATCAAAGCTTTCGAAACGGGACAGCAGTTCTTTACTGTTGTCTGTCAGGCTTCCGGAGTTCAGTACGGCAAGTGAACAATTACGAAACAGTTGATAAAGATCGCTACTGGCCGTGCGTTTAAGCATGTCCACTTCCAGCTGCGACAACATATCCATTGAGCCAAGCGGGCTAATATGTGTAATCAAGTGAGCTCCTTACGGGACGATTATCGTCTTTCCCTGTTGATTACAATAGCCCTGGCTTATGAAGTTTCACAACAGTTTGGGCGGAATACCGCCCGCATATTGTGAAAATATTTATATTACTGACGCACCAGACGACCGGTAGCAGGCACAAAATCGGTATTGGTGCGCCACGGGTTAATGTCCAGGCCGCCACGGCGGGTATAGCGCGCATAAACGCTCAGCTTCTCGGGCTGACAGAAACGCTGAATGTCATTGAAGATGCGCTCTACGCACTGTTCGTGGAATTCGTTGTGATGGCGAAATGACACCAGGTAGCGCAGCAGCTTTTCCCGGTCGATCTTCGGCCCGCGATACTGGATCTGCACGGAGCCCCAGTCTGGCTGATGGGTGATTAGGCAGTTGGATTTCAGCAGATGGCTGACCAGCGTCTCTTCCACCACTTTGTCACCGGCTGCGTTTTCCAGGTAGTCGGTGCTGAACTCGTAGTTATCAATGTCAATATCCTGTTCGTCGATACAGGTTCCATTGAAATGGGCAATGGGCTGGCCTTCCAGCTCATGCAGACGATACAACGATACCGTGACGTCGCCTTTTGCACAGGCGCGTAAATCGCGCTCCAGCGTGTGCAGAACATCGTCCCAGCTGTCGAAACGGGTCTGGTTAAAGCTGTTGAGGTACAGCTTGAAGCTTTTGGACTCCACCAGATTAAGGCTGGCGTAATCCAGCTCCACATGGCCTACCGCCACCTGTGGCAGACCGCGGGCATTCAACCAGGAGAGCTCGTACAGTGTCCAGATATCACCGCCCACAAATGGCAGTGCATCGGCGTGCAGTCCGAGCGGGTCGCGGTTCAAACTGCGCGGCACACCCTGCAACAGGGTTGCATCGTAGGTGTCGCGGTAATCGGTCGATTTCCCCAGCGTTAAGCCCGTTAACGCCTGATGATTTTCGTAAGACATGTTTCATTGCCACTTTGCAGGTACACTTAAGGGCTGAGTTTATCCTGTCTTACGAGAAGAGAGAAATCGGTGGATATCGAAACTGCAAATGCCCTGACCACATTTACAACTCGCTACTGCGATGCATGGCAAGAAGCGAAAGGAACATGGCCGCAAAGCGCTGACTTATATGGTGTTCCTTCACCATGCGTCATCTCGACTCTGGACGATTGCGTTATCTGGCAGCCGAAGCCGTTCAGCGGAGAGCCAAATGTAAATGCGGTTGAACGCGCGATGGACCTTGTGGTACAACCAGCGGTTCATGCGCTTTACACCACGCAATTTGCAGGGGATATGACCGCGCGTTTTGCCGACATATCGCTAACATTGCTGCAAACCTGGAGCGAAGACGATCTCCAGCGCGTCCAGGAAAACCTGATTGGTCATCTGGTCACACAAAAGCGCCTTAAACTTTCTCCGACACTTTTTATTGCCACGCTCGACAGTGAACTGGACGTTATCTCCGTCTGCAATCTGTCTGGTGAAGTGATTAAAGAGACACTCGGCACCCGCAATCGCGACGTTCTCGCCCCTTCACTTGCGGATTTCCTTACCCGGCTTGAGCCTCTTCTGTAATCCATCTTGCTATAGCGCGTGTGAGAGATCTCTTACAAGGTTTGTGAGAGATCGGCGCGTCGTTAAGTTAAATCTCATCCACATTTTACTGTTAACTTCATTATTTTCAATAAGATGCTTAATTTTTCGTGTTGAGGTGAGTCTTACAGCACCTACAGAGTGGGTTGTAAGACGAAGCGGAATAGCGGATTCTATCTCTGTCGACAGGACGCCGACACGAGAAACGAACATCAGGATGATGGCGTTTCTCACACAGGACACGTCAGGATGGCGCTTCAGGAAGGCTTCAGGATGAAGCAAAAGGATCACGCAGGACGCGTAAGGGACACCTCCAGGAAGGAGAATGAGAGCCGGTCAGGATGGGCGGTGGGTCAGGAATACCGGGACGTTTCAGGATGAAACATTCACGTCAGGATGATGTGTGCAGGATGCAAAGGTTTACGGATGACCAGGCCTTCGGGCTTCAGGAAAAGTTGTCACGGATGAGCAGGGAGCACGAATTGTAGCTGGAATGCTGCGAAACGAACCGGGAGCACTGTTTATACAGTGCTCCCTTTTTTTATTTCCCCTTCGGCAGTGTTATGCTTCGCGCCATTGTGTTTTTCGGTCGAGGTTTTCATGACGCGTCACGACAACGTGCGTGCCCAGCTGCACGCCATCGAAGCAGTATTACGTCAGCATCAGCTCTGGCAGGCGGTATCCCCGCAGCCGGAAGCATTCGCCAGCACACAGCCTTTCTGCCTGGATACGCTTGAGCCTTTCGAATGGCTGCAATGGGTTCTTGTCCCGCGTATGCACGCGTTGCTGGACGGAGGTCACCCGCTTCCTCAGGCTTTTGCCGTGTCGCCGTATTTTGAAATGGCGCTGGACGCCACCCACCCGGCGCGCGAAATACTCCTGATTGAGCTGGAACGTCTGGATACGCTGTTTGCAGGTGATGCTGAATGACGCTGGAAATCCTGTATCAGGATGAATGGCTGGTGGCGGTGAATAAACCTTCAGGCTGGCTGGTTCACCGTAGCTGGCTCGATCGCGACGAAAAAGTGGTGGTGATGCAGACCGTGCGTGACCAGATTGGTCAACATGTGTTTACCGCGCATCGCCTGGACAGGCCGACATCGGGCGTATTGCTGATGGGGCTTTCCAGCGAGGCGGGGCGTCTGCTGTCGCAGCAGTTTGAACAGCATCAGATCCAGAAACGTTACCACGCTATCGTGCGCGGCTGGCTGACAGATGCCGCCCGGCTGGATTATCCGCTGGTGGAAGAACTGGATAAAATTGCCGATAAATTTGCCCGCGATGACAAAGGCCCACAGCCCGCGGTGACGGATTATCGCGGCATGGCGACCACGGAAATGCTGGTGGCCACCAGCAAGTTTCCGACCACGCGATACAGCCTGGTTGAGCTGTTGCCCAAAACCGGGCGCAAACACCAGCTGCGCCGCCATCTTGCGCATCTGCGTCATCCGATTATTGGCGACAGTAAGCACGGTGATTTGCGCCAGAACCGCAGCGCGGCCGAGCACTTTGGTTGCCATCGCCTGATGCTACATGCAAGCGAACTGAGCCTTACACACCCGTTTACGGGTGAACCGCTGACAATCCATGCGGGGCTGGACGATGTCTGGATGCAGGCATTGTCACAGTTTGGCTGGATGGGGCAACTCCCCGAAAATGAAAGGGTTGAGTTTGTGTCAGGCAGCGTTCAGGATGAACAGCAATAGCAAAAATTAACGGAGTAACACATGGCTGAAGTCGGCATTTTTGTTGGCACGATGTACGGTAACTCACTGCTGGTGGCGGAAGAAGCCGAAGCGATCCTCGCAAACCAGGGCCACAAGGCCACGGTGTATGAAGACCCGGAGCTGGACGACTGGAAAAAGTACCAGGACAAATACATCCTGGTGGTAACCTCGACCACCGGACAGGGCGATCTGCCGGACAGCATCGTTCCGCTTTTCCAGGGGATCAAAGACCAGCTTGGCTATCAGCCTGACGTTCACTACGGCATCATTGCCCTGGGCGACAGCTCCTACGCCAATTTCTGCGGCGGCGGTAAGCAGTTCGACACCCTGTTGCAGGAGCAAAGCGCTCAGCGCGTGGGTGAGATGCTGCTGATTGACGCCGGTGAACATCCAGAGCCGGAAAGCGAATCAAACCCGTGGGTTGAACACTGGGCGACACTGTTAAAATAATACCCTGCCTGGCCGACAGGTTTTGTAGGCCGGGTAAGGCGCTGCCGCCACCCGGCGAGACCCACCTCTCAAAATCCTCATTTCCGTGAAGTACCTTCCAGTGGTTTGGGCTTATGCCACAAACAACCTCTTACCATGCCGTCAATGTTGTGTTCATGCACGGTGAGGGAACGCGTGACTCCTTCATATACTTTCCCCGTCAGTTACTAAAAAGGCAGTGCTTCACTATAAAACGGCGTTAAGCCGTACCAAAACTGCTAAACACTAACCTCATTCTGATTACCCTACAGGTGCTGTACAGAATGAACCGGCGAAAGCCAGGATTCAGGAGTGCAACTATGAGTACATTAAGCCAGGCTGCCAGCAGCGCTGAGAAGCGCACGAATGCTCGCTACTGGATTGTGGTGATGTTGTTTATCGTCACGTCCTTTAACTATGGTGACCGCGCCACGCTGTCGATTGCCGGCTCTGAAATGGCAAAAGATATCGGGCTTGATCCGGTTGGCATGGGTTACGTTTTCTCTGCATTTTCATGGGCCTATGTTATAGGTCAGATCCCGGGCGGCTGGTTGCTTGATCGCTTTGGCTCCAAACGTGTTTATTTCTGGTCCATTTTTATCTGGTCGATGTTTACCCTGTTGCAGGGTTTCGTCGATATCTTCAGCGGCTTTGGCATTATCGTTGCGCTCTTCACTCTGCGTTTCCTGGTGGGGTTAGCCGAAGCACCTTCCTTCCCCGGTAACAGCCGTATAGTCGCGGCCTGGTTCCCGGCGCAGGAGAGGGGAACGGCGGTAGCCATTTTTAACTCCGCACAGTACTTCGCCACGGTGATCTTCGCCCCGATTATGGGCTGGTTGACGCAGGAGGTGGGCTGGTCGCACGTCTTCTTCTTTATGGGTGGGCTTGGGATCATCATCAGTTTCATCTGGCTGAAAGTCATCCACGAACCAAACCAGCATCCCGGCGTGAACAAGAAAGAGCTGGAGTACATTGCCGAAGGCGGTGCGCTGATCAACATGGATCAGAAGAACACGCAAACAAAAGTGCCGTTCAGCCAGAAGTGGGGGCAGATCAAGCAGCTGGTTGGCTCGCGCATGATGATCGGCATCTATCTGGGCCAGTACTGCATCAACGCCTTAACCTACTTCTTCATCACCTGGTTCCCGGTTTATCTGGTTCAGGCGCGTGGGATGACTATCCTCAAAGCGGGGTTTGTTGCCTCAATCCCGGCGGTCTGCGGATTTGTCGGCGGCGTGCTGGGGGGCGTGATTTCTGACTGGCTGATGCGTCGTACCGGTTCACTGAATATCGCCCGTAAAACACCCATCGTGCTCGGTATGTTGCTCTCGATGACCATGGTGTTCTGTAACTACGTGAGTGCGGAATGGATGATTATCGGCTTTATGGCGATGGCATTCTTCGGCAAAGGCATCGGTGCGCTGGGCTGGGCGGTGATGGCGGATACTGCGCCAAAAGAGATCAGCGGCCTGAGCGGCGGTCTGTTCAACATGTTCGGCAACATTTCCGGCATTGTTACCCCTATCGCCATCGGTTACATCGTCGGTACTACGGGCTCCTTTAACGGTGCGCTGATTTACGTGGGTGTCCATGCGCTGGTTGCCGTACTGAGTTATCTGGTGCTGGTGGGTGATATCAAACGTATCGAACTGAAATCTGTTGCGGAGCGTGGATGATGACAACGCAATCAAGCCCAATCGTCACGGAAATGCAGGTCATCCCGGTGGCGGGGCAAGACAGTATGCTGCTCAACATTGGCGGCGCGCATAACGCCTGGTTTACCCGCAACATCGTGGTGCTGACCGACAGCGCTGGTAATACAGGTGTCGGTGAAGCGCCGGGTGGCGAGGTGATTTACCAGACGCTGGTCGATGCGATCCCACAGGTTGTGGGGCAGGAAGTGGCTCGTCTGAATAAAGTGGTTCAGCGGGTGCATAAGGGTAACCAGTCTGCTGATTTTGATACCTTCGGCAAAGGCGCCTGGACGTTTGAACTGCGTGTAAATGCGGTGGCCGCGCTGGAGGCTGCGCTTCTGGACCTGCTGGGCAAGGCGCTGAATGTCCCGGTGTGCGAACTGTTAGGGCCAGGCAAGCAACGCGATGCGGTAACGGTTCTGGGTTATCTGTTCTATGTCGGCGACCGAAACAAAACGGACTTACCTTATCTGGCGAGTTCGCCGGGTAACCACGACTGGTATCATCTGCGTCATCAGGAGGCGCTTTCCAGTGAGGCTGTGGTTCGCCTGGCTGAAGCAGCGCAGGATCGCTACGGTTTTAAAGATTTCAAACTGAAAGGCGGCGTATTGCCGGGCGAGCAAGAGATTGAAAGCGTCCGCGCGCTGAAAAAGCGCTTCCCGGATGCCCGTATCACCGTCGATCCAAACGGCGCGTGGCTGCTCGATGAAGCTATCGCCTTGTGCAAAGGCCTGGGTGATGTGCTGACCTACGCGGAAGATCCGTGCGGCGCAGAACAGGGTTTCTCCGGTCGTGAAGTGATGGCGGAATTCCGGCGTGCCACCGGGTTACCAGTGGCGACCAATATGATTGCGACCAACTGGCGCGAAATGGGCCATGCGGTCATGCTGAATTCAGTCGATATTCCGCTGGCCGATCCGCATTTCTGGACGTTGTCCGGTGCGGTGCGGGTTGCGCAGCTTTGCGATGACTGGGGCCTGACATGGGGTTGCCACTCTAACAACCACTTCGATATTTCGCTGGCGATGTTTACCCACGTGGGCGCAGCGGCTCCGGGTAACCCGACCGCCATTGATACCCACTGGATCTGGCAGGAGGGCGAAGCCCGTCTGACGAAAAAACCGCTGGAAATCAAAAACGGCAAAATCGCGGTACCCGATGCGCCAGGATTGGGGGTGGAGCTTGACTGGGATCAGATCCACAAAGCGCATGAAGCGTATAAAAAACTGCCGGGCGGCGCGCGTAATGACGCAGGCCCGATGCAATACCTTATCCCTGGCTGGACATTTGACCGCAAACGCCCTGTTTTTGGACGTCACAATTAAAAGGATTGAACGATGAGCACATTTTCGACCCCTGTAGTTACCTCCATGCAGATCATTCCGGTTGCGGGTTATGACAGCATGTTGATGAACCTGAGTGGCGCACATGCCCCATTCTTCACCCGCAATATTGTGATTATTAAAGATAACTCCGGCCACACTGGAGTGGGCGAAATTCCGGGCGGTGAGAAGATCCGTAAGACGCTGGAAGATGCCATTCCTCTGGTCGTGGGTAAAACCCTGGGCGAGTATAAAAACGTGCTGAACGCGGTGCGTAGCACCTTCGCCGATCGGGATGCCGGCGGGCGCGGTCTGCAAACCTTTGATCTGCGCACCACTATTCACGTTGTCACGGGTATTGAGGCGGCGATGCTGGATCTGCTTGGTCAGCATCTGGGCGTGAACGTGGCGTCACTGCTGGGCGAGGGGCAACAGCGTAGTGAAGTAGAAATGCTTGGCTATCTGTTCTTCGTCGGTAACCGCAAACTGACGCCACTGCCGTACCAGAGCCAGCCGGATGAAAAATGCGACTGGTATCGTATCCGCCATGATGAGGCGATGACCCCGGATGCGGTGGTTCGTCTGGCAGAAGCCGCTTACGAAAAATATGGCTTCAACGATTTCAAACTGAAAGGCGGTGTACTGGCGGGCGAGGAAGAGGCAGAAGCGATTTCTGCCCTGGCAAAACGTTTCCCGCAGGCACGTGTGACGCTGGATCCAAACGGGGCATGGTCGCTCGATGAAGCCATCAAGATTGGCAAGCAGCTGAAAGGCGTGCTGGCCTATGCCGAAGACCCGTGCGGCGCTGAGCAAGGTTTTTCCGGGCGTGAAGTAATGGCGGAATTCCGTCGCGCCACCGGCTTGCCAACGGCAACTAACATGATTGCTACCGACTGGCGTCAGATGGGGCATACGCTCTCTCTGCAATCTGTCGATATTCCGCTGGCTGACCCGCACTTCTGGACGATGCAGGGCTCGGTGCGCGTCGCACAGATGTGCCATGAGTTTGGCCTGACCTGGGGCTCACACTCCAATAACCACTTCGACGTGTCGCTGGCGATGTTTACCCATGTCGCTGCCGCCGCACCGGGCAATATTACCGCTATCGATACCCACTGGATCTGGCAGGAAGGTAACCAGCGTCTGACCAAACAGCCGTTCGAAATCAAAGGCGGTATGGTGCAAGTGCCTTCAACGCCAGGTCTGGGCGTTGAGCTGGATATGGATCAGGTGATGAAAGCGCATGAGTTGTACCAGAAGCATGGTCTGGGCGCGCGTGATGACGCCATGTCGATGCAGTATCTGATCCCGAACTGGACCTTCAACAACAAACGCCCTTGCATGGTGCGTTAAGCGTATCGCCGGTTCCTGAGGGCATCGGCATTTTCGACAACCTGGCGGGTGTATGCTTAACGTAGTTAACATGCGTAAGGATGGCTTATGAAAATAGTTATCGCACCGGACTCGTATAAGGAAAGTTTGAGTGCTCTTGAGGTAGCGACAGCGATAGAGCAGGGTTTTCGCGAGATCTTCCCGTCGGCGCAGTACGTCAAACTGCCGGTCGCCGATGGCGGCGAAGGTACCGTCGAGGCGATGGTTGCTGCCACCGGTGGGCGAATTGTTCACGTACCCGTCACCGGCCCGTTGGGTGAACGCGTGGAAGGGTTCTACGGGTTATCCGGCGACGAACAAAGCGCGTTTATTGAAATGGCGGCGGCAAGCGGCCTGGAGCTGGTCGCCCCTTCTCAACGCAACCCATTAAAAACAACCTCCTGGGGAACCGGTGAACTCATCCGTCATGCGCTGGATGTGGGGGTTAAACATATTATTATTGGCATTGGCGGCAGCGCGACCAACGACGGCGGTGCTGGCATGGTGCAGGCACTGGGTGCCAGATTGCTTGATGCTGAGGGCCACATTATTGGTCCTGGCGGCAGCGAGCTGGAGCGGCTGGCGAAAATAGACAGAAGCAGTCTGGACAGACGCCTTGCCGATTGCCGGATAGAAGTTGCCTGCGATGTCACCAATCCGTTAACCGGTGAAGAGGGTGCATCGGCGGTGTTTGGGCCACAGAAAGGCGCCACGCCAGAGATGATCGTCATGCTGGATAATGCGCTTGCTCACTATGCGAAAGTGATCGCCCGGGATCTGGATATCGATGTCTTACATCTGGCGGGCGGCGGTGCGGCGGGTGGCATGGGGGCAGCGTTGTACGCATTTTGCGGCGCGCAGCTGCGCCAGGGTATCGAGATTGTAACTGATGCCTTGCACCTCGATGAGCAGGTTGCCGATGCGGATCTGGTTATCACCGGTGAAGGTCGTATCGATAGCCAGACCATACACGGTAAAGTGCCCGTTGGCGTGGCGAAGGTCGCGAAACGCTTTAACAAACCGGTTATCGGGATTGCGGGAAGCCTGACTGCGGATGTGGGTGTGGTACATGATCACGGCATCGACGCGGTATTCAGCGTGATTTATACCATCTGCTCGCTGGAAGATGCGCTGGAGAATGCGGGTGAGAACGTCCGCATGGCAGCAAGAAACATTGCCGCGGTACTGAAAGTGGGGCAGGGTTTTTAACTCTGATTGCCGGGTGGTGGCTTCACCTTACCCGGCTTACGTTCTTGCTCCTGTAGGCCCGGTAAGCGTAGCGCCACCGGGCTTTTACGTTAGCTTCCCAGCATCTTCCTTGCTTCTCGTGTCACGTTATCCATCTCATCCAGCAGTTCCAGAAACTCAGGTTCAAGCTCTGATTCCGGTGTTCCGGCGCGCAGCTGTTGTTCCACCAGCTGACACAGGTTTTTCAGCCGCGGTACGCCGCTGTAACCACAGCTGCCGTGGAGTTTGTGGATAGCTTCCAGCAGTTCTTCAGGATGTTCACCCACCAGTTGTTCTTCGATCTTGTTGCGAATTTCCGGCAAAAACGCTACCAGCATTTGCAGCATTTCGCGCGCCAAATCGGGTTTGCCCGCCGCCTGGCGCAGCGCCAGCTGCCAGTCGAACGTAGCATTCTGGTTGATGGTGTTCTCAACGGTTTCTGCTGATGGCGTGTACGTTCCGCCGATATGGCCGGGTTTATAGCGCAATAGCAGGTTGTGCAGCTTCTCTTCATCGATAGGTTTTGCCAGATAATCATTCATTCCGGCGCTCAGTAATTTTTCTTTCTGGCCTGCCATCGCGTGCGCCGTAACGGCAATCACCGGGGTCTGCTGCTGGTGCGGAAGCTGACGAATTAATTCACAGGCGCGAATGCCGTCCATGCCCGGCATCTGAATATCCATCAGGATCAGATCGAACTGCATTTGTTTGGCCTGTTCAACCGCCTGCGCGCCACTGGTGCAGAGCTCAACATGCTGAACCTGATCCCCGAGCAATACGCCGATGAGCTTCAGGTTCGCCGGGTTATCGTCCACAGCCATGACGCTCATCGGCAACTTCTGTTCATCATTAACCAGCGGCAGAGCGTGCTGGCTCAGGCGGCAGTATTCCGTCAACGCCGGCAGGAGTCGCGTGGCGGTGAGTGGTTTAAGCAGGCAGGCGGCCGCGCCGTCGTTTTTCAGCTCTTCGGCATTAATCTGGGCGTGGCACGGAAGCGCCAGCAGCAGGTAATCGGTCATCGATGCGGCTTTCGCCAGGCGCTCCTGCTGCATGGTCAGCTCGCCGGTAAAGGTAACCGGAATACCCATCAGCAGGATATCGTAATGCTCCACCGCCAGGGCGGAGAACGTCGGGCTGTAGATTATCTCCAGCGGCGTAGAGCTTAAAACGTCCAGCGTGCTCTGGGCCGCTGCGGCGTTAGGCTCAACATAGGCCAGACGCATCCCTTTCAGGCAGTCGGTGGCCGGGCCATCCGTGAGCACGTTTGGATTGAGATCGAGGCTAATATGGAACCAGAAGGTTGAACCGCGGTTTGGCTGGCTATGGAAGGAGATATCCCCGCCCATCTCTTTCACCAGTTTTTGCGTGATAACCAGCCCAAGCCCTGTGCCGCCATGACGGCGGGAAATGCTGGCATCCGCCTGACGGAAGGCCTGGAACAGGCGCGACTGGTCACGTTCCGGGATACCAATGCCCGTATCGCGGATCTGAACTTCAATCTGCACCTTGTTGTTACTGAGCGCCCGCTTTTCCACCAGCACATCAATGTTACCGCTTTCGGTGAATTTAATGGCGTTACCCACCAGGTTCGTGATCACCTGCTGCAAACGCAGGGGATCGCCAATCACGTTATCCGGCACGTCATTCTTAATGTTAAGCGTTAACTCCAGCCCCTTATCATGCGAGGAGTGGGCAAGCAGCGTCACCACTTCGTCCAGCGTGCTGCGCAGCGGGAAAGGAATGCTCTCCAGAATCAGTTTCCCGGCTTCCAGCTTGGAGAAGTCCAGCACGTCGTTAATGATTGCCAGCAGGTTGTTGGCGGAGCGCTCAATGGTGTGCAGGTGATCGCGCTGGGTTGGATTCAGCTCGCTTTTCAGCGTCAGGCGGGTGAAGCCGATAACGCCATTCAGCGGCGTACGCAGCTCGTGCGACATGTTCGCCAGGAATTCTGATTTGATACGTGCCGCTTCCTGGGCGCGTTTTTTCGCCAGATCCAGCTCGACGTTTTGAATTTCCATCTGTTCCAGCGTTTCGCGCAGATCGGAGGTCGCCTGGTCGACGTTATGCTGCATCTCTTCGTGATAGGCTGCCAGCGACATTGCCATCGAGTTGATACCGTTTTTCAGCATATCTAACTCGCCCAGCATAAAACCTTCCACGCGGCTGTCGAGTTGCCCGCGACGAATGCGGTCGACGGTATTCACCATATTGCGGATAGGCCCCGTGACGTCGCGCATCAGGCGCCAGCCAAATATCAGCGCAATGCCGATACAGAACAGCATCATCACGCCAGAAATGAAGATTTCTTTGTACTGCTGTAGACGCACCGACTTGAGATCCAGCTCCAGCGCCACATATCCCAGCATATTGCTGCTGGATTTGGCATCTGACATAGCGGATTCATCAGGCGAATAACTTTCCGAAATGATAGGTGTGCGCAGGATCATGATATCACCCCGGCGCAACACGGTGAGATGGCGCGGGAACGGCGTACCATCCGGGATTTTCAGCTCGGCCGGATCGAGGTGAAAGTTAGAGGTGACGAACAAACGGTTATGTTCATCGTAGACCGATATCGCGCGCACAATCTCGGAGTGACGCCGGTGGAGCACGCTAATGAGCTGACCAATGGACTCACGGTTTTGCAGGTTCATGCCGTATTCACTGGACACCGCCAGCGGCTCGATAATGCTGGCACCGGCATCTTCCAGTTGTCTCTGCAAATCGTTATAGCGGTGCACCACAAAGAAGATACTCAGCAGCAAACCGATGAGAACGGTGGGGGCGAGGATCAAAATCATCATGCGCGCACGCAGGCTGTAGTTGGTCATGGAGTTCCGTTATGGGACAATTAAGCTAATTATGTTTATGTGAGAACAATCTCGGCGATGGCGCAATTCTACTCTGCAAAGCGACGCGTGACGACGCGTCAGATCATAACTGTTGAAGCCACAGACCTCGATCCCTTTGGTCAGGGGGTCGCTCGTCACAATGGTAAAGCCTTGTTTATAACAGGTTTGCTGCCTGATGAACGAGCAGAAATTACCCTGACGGAAGATAAACGCCAGTATGCCCGCGGCCAGGTCAAACGTCGCCTGAGTGAAAGCCCTGAACGTGTTGCACCCCGTTGCCCTCATTATGGCGTATGTGGCGGTTGCCAGCAGCAGCACGCCAGCATCGCCCTTCAGCAAAAAAGTAAAAGTCAGGCGCTGGCGCGCCTTATCAGGCATGACGTTAACGACATTATTGCCGGTATGCCCTGGGGTTACCGCCGTCGTGCGCGCCTGAGCCTCAGCTATCAGCCCAAAACAGAACGGCTGGAAATGGGGTTTCGCAAGGCGGGCTCCAGCGATATCGTGAATATCCGGCAGTGCCCCATTTTGGTGCCCCAACTTGAGGCATTGCTCCCGGAAGTACGTTCCTGCCTGTCTGAGCTGGATGGTATTCGCCATCTGGGGCACGTTGAACTGGTGCTGGCAAACAACGGGCCGCTCATGGTGCTGCGCCATACCGCACCACTGTCGAAAAAAGACCGTGAAAAACTGGAACGCTTTTCGCATTCTCACGAGCTTGCGCTTTTCCTCGCGCCACAAAGCGAGATACTTGAGCAGGTTACAGGAGAGGCTCCCTGGTATGCGTCAAACGGGCTACGCTTAACGTTCAGTCCGCGTGATTTCATTCAGGTAAACGACGGCGTGAACCAGCAAATGATAGAAAAAGCGCTGGCGTGGCTGGATGTTCAACCCACTGACCGGGTGCTTGATCTGTTCTGCGGTATGGGTAATTTCACGCTGCCGCTGGCCCAGAAAGCGTTAAGCGTCGTGGGTGTGGAAGGCGTTGACGCGCTGGTGGCAAAAGGGCAGGAGAACGCTCAGCTGAATGGGTTGCAAAATGTGACATTCTTTCATCAAAATCTGGAGGAAGATGTCACCCGGCAGCCGTGGGCTAAGCAGGGTTTTGACAAGATTTTACTCGACCCGGCGCGCGCTGGCGCACCTGGCGTGATGCAGCATATTATTAAACTCGCACCTAAACGCGTGGTCTATGTTTCCTGTAACCCGGCCACGCTTGCCAGAGATAGCGAGACATTAACCCAGGCGGGTTACCAAATTCAGCGTCTGGCAATGCTGGACATGTTCCCGCACACTGGGCATCTGGAATCAATGGTGTTGTTCGAGCACATATGATGAATTTGGCTTGTCGACTTCGACAGGCCCTGGTCCCTAAAGGAGAGGACAATGGTTGCGGTAAGAAGTGCACATCTCAATAAAGCTGGTGAGTTTGACCCACAAAAATGGATAGCAAGTCTGGGGATTTCCAGCCAGCAATCGTGTGAACGCTTAACCGAAACCTGGGCTTATTGTCTGCGCACCACGCAAGGGCATTCTGATGCTGAGCTGCTGCTGTGGCGCGGTATTGAGATGGTCGAAATCCTCTCCATGCTCAACATGGATATCGAAACGTTACAGGCGGCGCTCCTGTTCCCACTGGCAGATGCAGACGTAGTTTCTGAGGATGTACTGGTTGAGAGCGTCGGCAAACCCGTTGTGGCGTTGATCCATGGCGTACGTGATATGGCGGCTATCCGCCAGCTGAAAGCTGCCCATACTGATTCTGTCTCCTCTGAACAGGTCGATAACGTCCGTCGGATGCTGCTGGCCATGGTGGATGACTTCCGCTGCGTGGTCATTAAACTTGCCGAGCGTATTGCGCACCTGCGCGAAGTGAAGGATGCGCCGGAAGATGAACGCGTGCTGGCGGCCAAAGAGTGTACAAACATCTATGCGCCGCTGGCGAACCGTCTGGGGATCGGGCAGCTGAAATGGGAGCTGGAAGATTACTGCTTCCGCTACCTGCATCCGGCGGAATATAAGCGTATTGCCAAGCTTCTGCATGAACGTCGCATTGACCGTGAACACTATATCGATGAGTTTGTCGGCGGGTTGCGCCAGTCGATGAAAGAAGAGAATGTGCGTGCCGAAGTGTACGGTCGGCCAAAACACATCTACAGCATCTGGCGCAAAATGCAGAAGAAGCACCTCGCCTTTGACGAGTTGTTTGACGTGCGTGCGGTGCGTATCGTAGCCGAGCGCTTGCAGGACTGCTATGCCGCGCTGGGGATCGTGCACACCCATTTCCGCCACCTGCCGGATGAGTTTGATGACTATGTCGCGAACCCGAAACCGAATGGCTACCAGTCTATCCATACTGTGGTACTTGGCCCTGGCGGCAAAACGGTTGAGATCCAGATCCGTACCAAACAGATGCATGAAGATGCCGAGCTGGGCGTTGCCGCGCACTGGAAATATAAAGAGGGTACGACAGGTGGCGCACGTTCTGGCCATGAAGACCGCATTGCCTGGCTGCGTAAACTGATTGCGTGGCAGGAAGAGATGGCGGATTCCGGCGAGATGCTCGACGAAGTTCGCAGCCAGGTCTTTGATGACAGGGTTTATGTCTTTACGCCGAAAGGCGATGTTGTTGACCTGCCAGCCGGGTCTACGCCGCTCGACTTTGCATACCACATCCACAGCGATGTGGGGCACCGCTGCATCGGTGCAAAAATTGGTGGGCGTATCGTACCGTTCACCTACCAGCTCCAGATGGGCGATCAGATTGAAATTATCACCCAGAAGCAGCCGAACCCAAGCCGTGACTGGCTGAATCCAAACCTGGGCTACGTGACCACCAGCCGCGGGCGCTCCAAAATTCATGCCTGGTTCCGCAAGCAGGATCGCGATAAGAACATCCTTGCCGGCCGTCAGATCCTGGATGATGAGCTTGAGCATATCGGCATCAGCCTGAAAGAGGCTGAGAAGCACCTGCTGCCGCGCTACAACTTTAACGAGCTGGATGAGCTGTTAGCCGCCATCGGCGGGGGCGATATCCGTCTGAATCAGATGGTGAATTTCCTGCAAGCTCAGTTCAACAAGCTCAGTGCGGAAGAGCAGGATGCCGCCGCGCTGAAACAGCTTCAGCAGAAAAGCTATGCCCCGCAGCAGCGCAGCAAAGATAACGGCCGCGTGGTGGTGGAGGGCGTCGGGAATCTGATGCACCACATCGCCCGCTGCTGCCAGCCAATTCCGGGTGACGATATTGTCGGCTTTATCACTCAGGGGCGCGGGATCTCTATTCACCGTTCGGATTGTGACCAGCTCGCTGAGCTGCAATCCCACGCACCAGAGCGTATTGTCGATGCAGTCTGGGGCGAGAGCTACTCTGCTGGCTATTCGCTGGTGGTGCGCGTCACCGCCAATGACCGCAGCGGTTTACTGCGTGATATCACGACCATTCTCGCCAACGAGAAGGTCAACGTGCTTGGGGTAGCCAGCCGCAGTGATACCCGTGAACAGCTTGCCACCATCGATATGACTATCGAAATCTACAACCTCCAGGTGCTGGGCCGCGTGCTGGGTAAACTGAACCAGGTGCCTGATGTGATTGACGCGCGTCGTCTTCACGGCGGTTAACACACTCTTCTGTACGCCGGGTAAGGCATAGCCGCCACCCGGCATTTCTTTTTTTATCAGGACAGAATTATGACCCAAATCGACCGCCTGCTCGGCATCATGAAACGCCTGCGCGACCCGGAAAACGGCTGCCCGTGGGACAAAGAGCAGACCTTTGCCACCATCGCGCCATACACCCTCGAAGAAACCTATGAAGTGCTGGACGCCATCTCCCGTGAAGATTTCGACGATTTACGCGGCGAGCTGGGCGACCTGCTGTTCCAGGTGGTGTTTTACGCCCAGATGGCGCAGGAAGAAGGGCGTTTTAATTTTGATGACATCTGTGCCGCCATTAGCGACAAGCTGGAACGCCGACATCCGCATATCTTCGGCGACGCCACCGCAGGCAACAGCGCGGAAGTGCTGACCCGCTGGGAACAAATTAAGAGTGCAGAGCGCGCCGAAAAATCACAACATTCCGCGTTGGATGACATCCCTCTGAACCTGCCTGCGCTGATGCGCGCGCATAAAATTCAGAAACGTTGTTCCACCGTCGGTTTTGACTGGACATCGCTTGGCCCGGTGCTGGACAAAGTGCATGAAGAGATCGACGAAGTGATGCACGAAGCGCAACAGGCCGTCGTGGATGAAGCAAAGCTGGAAGAAGAAATGGGCGACCTGCTGTTTGCGACGGTCAATCTTTCGCGCCATTTGGGTGTAAAAGCGGAAACCGCGCTGCAAAAAGCCAACATTAAGTTCGAGCGTCGTTTTCGCGAGGTTGAGCGGATTGTTGCCTCGCGTGGCCTGGAAATGACCGGCGTAGACCTCGATGTGATGGAAGAAGTCTGGCAGGAAGTAAAACGCCAGGAATCTGATCTCTAACGGATTTTTGCGATCAAGCGCAATTTGTGTGATTTTTTAAATGACAAGCGCTTGATTTGCGTCAAAAACATTTACCCGAAACGGGCTATTTTCTCACTCCTTATGTTTGTCATAGCCTGGAAAGGAGACGGAGAATGAAAGTTTGTGGCGCTCGCTGTGTTCGGGTATACTACTTTCCCGTCCTGGTTATTCCATCGTTTCACCCTAACTTCTCAGGTTCAGCATGACAACGAACTATATTTTTGTGACCGGCGGGGTCGTATCCTCTCTGGGTAAAGGCATTGCCGCAGCCTCCCTCGCAGCCATTCTTGAAGCCCGTGGTCTCAATGTGACCATGATGAAACTGGATCCGTATATCAACGTCGATCCGGGCACCATGAGCCCAACCCAACACGGGGAAGTGTTCGTTACTGAAGACGGCGCTGAAACCGATCTGGATCTTGGCCACTACGAGCGTTTCATTCGTACCAAAATGACCCGTCGTAACAACTTTACGACTGGCCGTATCTACTCTGACGTTCTGCGTAAAGAGCGCCGCGGTGACTACCTGGGCGCAACCGTGCAGGTTATCCCGCACATCACTAACGCAATCAAAGAACGTGTTCTTGCTGGTGGCGAAGGCCATGACGTTGTGCTGGTTGAAATCGGCGGTACTGTGGGTGATATCGAATCCCTGCCGTTCCTTGAAGCGATTCGTCAGCTGGCAGTAGACATTGGTCGTGAGCACGCGCTGTTCATGCACCTGACGCTGGTGCCTTACATGGCGGCCGCAGGTGAAGTGAAAACCAAACCCACTCAGCACTCCGTTAAAGAACTGCTCTCTATCGGTATTCAGCCTGATATTCTGGTTTGCCGCTCCGATCGTGCTATTCCGGCCAACGAACGTGCGAAAATTGCATTGTTCTGTAACGTGCCAGAAAAAGCCGTTATTTCAATGAAAGATGTCGATTCCATTTATAAAATCCCGGGCCTGTTGAAATCGCAGGGCCTGGACGATTATATTTGTAAACGATTCAGCTTGAACTGCCCGGAAGCAAACCTGTCCGAATGGGAACAGGTTATTTACGAAGAAGCTAACCCGGCAGGCGAAGTGACTATCGGTATGGTGGGTAAGTACATTGAACTGCCAGATGCCTATAAGTCAGTTATCGAAGCGCTGAAACACGGTGGTCTGAAGAACCGCGTCTCCGTTAACATCAAGCTGATTGATTCGCAGGATGTAGAAACACGTGGCGTCGAAATTCTGAAAGATCTGGATGCTATCCTCATCCCTGGCGGCTTCGGCTACCGTGGTGTAGAAGGCAAGATCGCCACCGCACGCTATGCGCGTGAAAACAATATTCCATACCTCGGCATCTGTCTGGGTATGCAGGTTGCGCTGATCGAATTTGCGCGCAACGTAGCGGGAATGGAAAACGCGAACTCTACGGAATTTGTGCCAGACTGTAAGTACCCTGTAGTGGCGCTTATCACTGAATGGCGCGACGAAGAAGGTAACGTCGAAGTCCGTACTGAGAAGAGCGATCTGGGTGGCACTATGCGTCTTGGCGCACAGGCCTGCCAGCTGTCCGACGATAGCGTTGTTCGCAAGCTGTATGGCGAACCAACCATCACCGAGCGTCATCGTCACCGCTATGAAGTCAACAACATGTTGTTGAAACAAATTGAAGCTGCGGGTCTGCGTGTTGCGGGCCGTTCCGGGGATGATCAGTTAGTCGAGATCATCGAGGTGCCAAACCATCCTTGGTTCGTTGCCTGCCAATTCCACCCGGAATTTACTTCAACGCCGCGTGACGGACATCCGCTGTTTGCCGGCTTCGTGAAAGCCGCCAGCGATTACCAGAAGCGTCAGGCGAAGTAAAAAAAGTTAGAACGGCAACGCGTACCATTGGTACGCGTTGTTTGTCTGGAGTTTTAGTTTAACTTGTACTGAGGAAAATCTAATGTCCAAAATCGTTAAAGTCATCGGTCGTGAAATCATCGACTCCCGTGGTAACCCGACCGTTGAAGCCGAAGTTCACCTGGAAGGTGGTTTCGTCGGTATGGCAGCTGCTCCATCAGGTGCTTCTACTGGTTCCCGCGAAGCGCTGGAACTGCGCGATGGCGACAAATCCCGTTTCATGGGCAAAGGCGTACTGAAAGCTGTTGGCGCTGTAAACGGTCCTATTGCTCAGGCAATCCTTGGCAAAGACGCCAAAGACCAGGCTGGCATCGACAAGATCATGATCGATCTGGACGGTACTGAAAACAAATCTAACTTCGGTGCTAACGCAATCCTGGCTGTTTCCCTGGCGAACGCCAAAGCAGCAGCAGCTGCAAAAGGCCAGCCACTGTTCGAGCACATCGCTGAACTGAACGGCACCCCAGGCAAATACTCCATGCCAGTACCAATGATGAACATCATCAACGGTGGTGAGCACGCGGATAACAACGTTGATATTCAGGAATTCATGATTCAGCCAGTTGGCGCGAAATCCCTGAAAGAAGCGGTACGTATGGGTTCTGAAGTGTTCCACAACCTGGCTAAAGTTCTGAAAGCTAAAGGTATGAACACTGCTGTTGGTGACGAAGGTGGCTATGCGCCAAACCTGGGTTCTAACGCAGAAGCTCTGGCAGTCATCGCAGAAGCAGTGAAAGCCGCAGGCTACGAGCTGGGCAAAGACATCACCCTGGCGATGGACTGTGCAGCATCTGAATTCTACAAAGACGGTAAATACGTTCTGGCTGGCGAAGGCAACAAAGCGTTCACCTCTGAAGAGTTCACTCACTTCCTGGAAGACCTGACCAAACAGTACCCAATCGTTTCTATCGAAGACGGTCTGGACGAATCTGACTGGGCTGGTTTCGCATACCAGACCAAAGTACTGGGCGACAAAATCCAGCTGGTTGGTGACGATCTGTTCGTAACCAACACCAAGATCCTGAAAGAAGGCATCGAGAAAGGCATCGTTAACTCCATCCTGATCAAATTCAACCAGATCGGTTCTCTGACCGAAACTCTGGCTGCGATCAAAATGGCGAAAGACGCTGGCTACACCGCTGTTATCTCTCACCGTTCTGGCGAAACTGAAGACGCTACCATCGCTGACCTGGCTGTTGGTACCGCAGCGGGCCAGATCAAAACGGGTTCTATGAGCCGTTCTGACCGTGTTGCTAAATACAACCAGCTGATTCGTATCGAAGAAGCTCTGGGCGAAAAAGCACCATACAACGGTCGTAAAGAGATCAAAGGCCAGTAATAGCCTTTAAGTCTTAAAATGAAAATGCCAGTCGAATGACTGGCATTTTTTTTGGCTATTTAAAATCGACGGCCATCTGTTCGGGGATTGTCAGCCCCTGAGTGGTCTGTACACAGCGGGCGATGTAGTCCGTAAAGCGGGGCGGTTTTGGCATCCCCATGCTCAACAGCTTGTCGTTGCTAAAGCGCACGTTAAGCGTGGCAAAGGCGCCGTACAAACGCATCGCCTTAAGCATCAGACGCTCGTTGCAGGGGCCAAAAATGTGCTTCAGTTCCCGGCGCATTTTCACCAGCGTTTCATAACTCACCTGCGCGTATTTGTCTCCGACCGGCGCTTTCTCCAGCGCTTCCGCCATTGCCATATCAATATCAGCAAAGCGAACGCTGTTCTCTTCCCCGGCTGAAATATGGACCACCTCGCCCTGCCCGGCAGAACTGTTGAGTAGCATCAGCAGCGCATCAGCACAGTAATCCACAGGCACGACATCGACTTTATCTTCCATCGAGCACATGAATTTTTGCAGCATCAGCCCCATACTGAAGACCCAAAAAATACTGCTCGAAGGCGTGCAGCCGTGACGCGTATGGCCGACCACAATTGATGGGCGGGCAATCAACAGCGGTAAGCGCGGGCATTGCTGGCGCATCAGCTGCTCAATGGTGGATTTCGAGTAGGTGTATTCCACCAGATGCTCGGCGTTCTCTCTGAACTCTGCACTTTCGGCAACCAGGCTATCCTGTTCCGGCGTGCATGACATGGCTGTCCCTACGTGCAGGAAACGCTGCAAACCTTCAACCTGTTCCATTCTGGTGGCGAGTGCCAGCGTGCCTTCGACGTTCACTTTCCAGATAAGCGGGTTATTCCCAAAGGACGCGACGGCTGCACAGTTAAGTACGTGAGTCACGTGCTCCAGTCGCGGATCGCTGAGAAAATCGTGCGCGTTTGCGAGATCGCCGATGAGGATGTCATCCGCGTTCAGCCTGGCCAGCGTGTTCTCATGAACATGGAATTTGCGCATATTCTCCTTTACGCGCTCAAGCCCTTCCTGCAGGCTGCCGGCACGCACCAGCAGCAGCAAATTTACCGCCTGATCGCTATTAAGGATTTTTTCGAGTACTGCTCCGCCAAGAAACCCGGTCACGCCCGTGATGAATAACGTATTCATGGATACTGTCTCATGCTGATAGATGAGCGGATTGTAGGCGGGGAAAAGTAAACGGCGTTTAAATAAAGAAATGCCGTTATAAGCCTTATCTTAAGCTTATTTTAAGGTAAGGAAATCAGGAGAAGATATTCGACAACGGAACGTAATGAATGATTCAATTAAATATTTTAAAATATTTAATACTTTGTTTTTTAATGGTTTGTTTTTATTTGTTTATGTTTTTTAGTTGATTCTAAATGTAAAAATAAAAATGGTTTGTTACACCATGATGGAAAGCTAAAACGAATGATTATTTCCCAAAGTAAAATCGCGGAAACTCACAGCGAATAGGGTAACAGGACGAAATAAAATAACCGGCTAAATAATTGTTATAATAATGGAGGAAGTGTTGCATTGGCTGTCTGCGGCTTTTGTCAGGTCCTCCGCTGCGGGTGTTGGGACGGTTTGTCCCGGTAATGAGCAGCCAAAGCACCGATGGAGCATGATCCTTCGACAGGGATCTGCGATAATTAACGATTACCCCTTTAACTGAGAAGACTATGCAGTACCCGATTAACGAGATGTTCCAGACCCTGCAAGGCGAGGGTTACTTTACCGGCGTTCCCGCTATTTTTATTCGTTTACAGGGATGCCCGGTTGGCTGTGCCTGGTGTGATACCAAACATACGTGGGATAAACTCGCAGATCGGGAAGTGTCGCTGTTTAGCATTCTGGCTAAAACCAAAGAGAGCGATAAGTGGGGCGCGGGGAGTTCAGAAGATCTGCTGGCGATTATCGGTCGTCAGGGCTGGACGGCGCGCCATGTGGTGATCACCGGTGGTGAGCCTTGCATTCACGATTTAACGCCGCTGACTGAGCTGCTCGAAAAGAACGGTTATAGCTGTCAGATTGAAACCAGTGGTACGCATGAAGTGCGTTGTTCCCATGCGACCTGGGTGACGGTTTCACCGAAAGTGAATATGCGCGGTGGCTATGATGTGTTGTCTCAGGCGCTGGAGCGTGCTGACGAAATCAAACACCCGGTTGGCCGCGTACGTGATATCGAAGCGCTGGATGAACTGCTGGCGACGCTGTCTGACGAAAAACAGCGCGTGATTGCGCTTCAGCCTATCAGCCAGAAAGACGATGCCACACGTCTGTGTATTGAAACCTGCATTGCCCGCAACTGGCGCCTGTCGATGCAGACGCACAAGTATTTGAATATTGCTTAAAAAAAGCCCGGCATTGACCGGGCTTTTTTCTTACTATCCGCGATACACACAGCCTGCCGTACAGGTTTCTTTGATCATCACCGCGCTCAGCAGTGGCACCAGCGGCTTCATCTGATCCCAAATCCATTTTGCCAGCACTTCGCTGGTCGGGTTTTCAAGGCCCGGGATATCATTCAGATAGTAGTGATCAAGGCGATCGTAAGTCGGCTTAAACGCCGCTTTCAGTTCAGCAAAGTCCATGATCCAACCGGTATGCGGATCGACTTCACCCGTGATTTCAAGACGCACCATAAACGAGTGCCCGTGTAAACGGCCACATTTATGCCCGGCAGGGACGTGTGGAAGATGGTGTGCGGCTTCGAAGACGAAATCTTTAAACAGTGTGGTGGACATCATGAACTCTCAAGTAATGCGGAAAAAACCGCCGCATAGTACCGGAAAGCACATTTTTTAGCATTAACTAAAACGGCCTTTACCTTCATTGATGATGGGAACAGCGTTTTACCTGGTTTTTGTATTTATATTTCAATTGGTTAGATAATCGGTTTTATCGTTAAGAACGATAGCTAAAACAGGTTAGTCCATTTGGTTATTTATTATTTCCATCCCTTCTTTAATTGTTATTATCCCCGCCGTTAACCTTATCTCTAGTTTGGTCTTTTTGCATAAATTCCGCTTTGCTACTGGAACATAACGACGCATGACAACACAGGCCCCACCTTCAAATTTGCTTCCCCTGAACCCGGAGCAACTGGCGCGCCTACAGGCCGCCACCACTGATTTTTCACCCACTCAGCTTGCCTGGGTGTCCGGCTATTTCTGGGGAATGCTTAACCAACAGCCAGGGGCCGTTGTTGCCGCGCCTGCCGCTGCCGTTGAGATCCCGGCTGTTACGCTTATCTCCGCCTCGCAGACGGGCAACGCCCGCCGTGTTGCCGAAGCGCTGCGTGATGATCTGCTTGCCGCCAAACTGAACGTGAACCTGGTTAACGCAGGGGATTATAAATTCAAACAAATCGCGTCAGAAAAACTGCTGGTGGTTGTGGCTTCAACTCAGGGCGAGGGCGAACCTGCTGAAGAGGCAGTGGCGCTACATAAGTTCTTGTTCTCGAAGAAAGCACCAAAACTGGATGGCACTGCCTTTGCCGTGTTTGGCCTGGGCGACACCTCTTATGAATTCTTCTGCCAGTCCGGTAAAGACTTCGACAGCAAGCTGGCTGAGCTGGGTGCTGAGCGTCTGCTGGACCGCGTTGATGCCGATGTGGAATACCAGCCCGCGGCGGCGGAATGGCGTTCTCGCGTGGTCGAGGTGCTGAAAGCACGTGTACCGAAAGAGACATCCGCGCAGGCAGCATTCAGCGCCACGGGCGCCGTTAATGATATTCACACCAGCCCGTACACCAAAGAGGCGCCGCTGACGGCAAGCCTGTCGGTGAATCAGAAGATCACTGGGCGCGACTCAGAGAAAGACGTTCGCCATATCGAAATCGACCTGGGCGATTCCGGTTTACGCTATCAGCCTGGCGATGCGCTGGGTGTCTGGTATCAGAACGACCCTGCTTTAGTGAAAGAGCTGGTAGAGCTGTTGTGGCTGAAAGGCGACGAGCCGGTCACCGTTGAAGGCAAAACGCAGACGCTTGCTGAAGCCCTGCAATGGCACTTTGAGCTGACCGTGAACACAGCCAACATCGTTGAAAATTACGCGACCTTGACGCGCAGCGAATCCCTGCTGCCGTTAGTGGGCGATAAAGCGAAGTTGCAGCACTATGCGGCCACTACGCCGATTGTTGATATGGTTCGTTTCGCACCAGCGCAGCTGGATGCCGAAGCGCTGGTTGGCCTGTTACGCCCGCTGACGCCGCGTCTTTACTCGATCGCCTCTTCGCAGGCGGAAGTAGAAAGCGAAGTCCACGTGACCGTGGGCGTGGTGCGTTATGACATCGAAGGCCGTGCTCGTGCAGGCGGTGCCTCCAGCTTCCTGGCTGACCGTATCGAAGAAGAGGGCGAAGTTCGCGTCTTTATCGAGCACAACGACAACTTCCGTCTGCCCGCAAACCCGGAAACGCCGGTCATTATGATTGGCCCAGGTACCGGTATCGCGCCGTTCCGTTCCTTTATGCAGCAGCGTGCGGCAGATGATGCATCCGGTAAAAACTGGCTGTTCTTCGGCAACCCGCACTTTACGGAAGATTTCCTCTACCAGGTTGAATGGCAGCGCTATGTTAAAGAAGGCGTACTGAGCCGCATCGACCTGGCCTGGTCGCGTGATCAGAAAGAAAAAGTATACGTACAAGACAAACTGCGCGAACAGGGCGCAGAGCTGTGGCGCTGGATCAATGACGGTGCCCACATTTATGTCTGCGGCGACGCTAATCGCATGGCGAAAGACGTTGAGCAGGCTTTGCTGGAAGTGATTGCCGAATTCGGTGGTATGGATGCCGAAACGGCGGATGAATATTTAAGTGAGCTGCGCGTAGAGCGCCGTTATCAGCGAGATGTCTACTAATGAGCGAAAAACACCCTGGCCCACTGGTGGTCGAAGGCAAACTGACTGATGCCGAGCGCATGAAGGTTGAGAGTAACTACCTGCGCGGCACCATTGCCGAAGATTTGAATGACGGTCTGACTGGCGGTTTTAAAGGCGACAACTTCCTGCTGATCCGTTTCCACGGTATGTATCAGCAGGATGACCGCGATATCCGCGCCGAACGTGCAGAACAAAAGCTGGAGCCGCGTCACGCGATGCTGCTGCGCTGCCGCCTGCCGGGTGGGGTTATCACCACCAAACAGTGGCAGGCAATCGACAAATTTGCCCATGACAACACCATTTACGGCAGCATCCGTCTGACGAACCGTCAGACCTTCCAGTTCCACGGTATTCTGAAAAAGAACGTGAAGCCGGTACACCAGATGCTGCACTCGGTCGGGCTGGACGCACTGGCGACCGCCAACGACATGAACCGTAACGTGCTCTGCACCTCGAACCCGTTTGAGTCTGAGCTTCATGCCGAAGCGTACGAATGGGCGAAGAAAATTTCTGAGCACCTGCTGCCACGTACCCGCGCCTATGCGGAGATCTGGCTCGATCAGGAAAAAGTTGCCACCACAGACGAAGAACCGATCCTCGGCCAGACGTATCTGCCGCGTAAGTTCAAAACCACAGTGGTGATCCCGCCGCAGAACGATATCGATCTGCACGCCAACGACATGAACTTCGTGGCGATTGCGGAAAACGGCAAGCTGGTGGGCTTTAACCTGCTGGTGGGTGGCGGTTTATCCATTGAGCACGGCAACAAGAAAACCTATGCCCGTACGGCGAGTGAGTTCGGCTTCCTGCCGCTTGAGCACACGCTGGCGGTGGCGGAAGCGGTTGTTACCACGCAGCGTGACTGGGGTAACCGTACTGACCGTAAAAACGCGAAAACCAAATACACCCTGGAGCGCGTGGGCGTTGAGACGTTTAAAGAAGAAGTGGAACGTCGCGCCGGCATCAAATTTGAGCCGATCCGCCCTTACGAATTCACCGGTCGCGGCGATCGCATCGGTTGGGTAAAAGGCATCGACAATAAATGGCACCTGACGCTGTTTATCGAAAACGGCCGTATTCTGGATTATCCGGGGCGTCCGCTGAAAACCGGTTTACTGGAAATTGCTAAGATCCACAAAGGCGAGTTCCGTATTACGGCTAACCAGAACCTGATCATTGCCGGTGTGCCGGAAAGCCAGAAAGTGAAGATCGAGAAACTGGCGCGCGATCATGGGTTGATGAATGCGGTGAAACCGCAGCGTGAAAACTCCATGGCCTGCGTGTCATTCCCGACCTGTCCGCTGGCAATGGCTGAAGCTGAACGTTTCCTGCCGTCGTTCACCGACAAAGTGGAATCAATTCTGGAAAAACACGGTATTCCTGAAGAGCATATCGTGATGCGCGTGACGGGCTGCCCGAATGGCTGTGGTCGGGCGATGCTGGCTGAGCTGGGTCTGGTGGGTAAAGCGCCGGGTCGCTACAACGTGCATCTGGGCGGTAACCGGATGGGGACGCGCATTCCACGTATGTATCGCGAGAACATTACGGAACCAGAAATTCTTGATTCCGTTGACGAGCTTGTCGGGCGCTGGGCGAAAGAGCGCGAAGCGGGTGAAGGCTTCGGTGACTTTACGGTGCGTGCGGGCATCATTCGCCCGGTGCTCGATCCCGCACGGGATTTCTGGGAGTAACATCCCGACGGTTTTACAGGTTTTGTAGGCCGGGCAAACGCAGTGCTGCCCGGCAAAAACAGGCAAACGAGGTTTTTATGTCCGTACTCGATCTAAACGCCCTTAATGAACTGCCAAAAGTCGAACGCATTCTGGCACTGGCAGAAACCAACGCACAACTGGAAAAGCTGGACGCCGAAGGGCGTGTGGCGTGGGCGCTGGAAAATCTGCCGGGTGACTATGTGCTCT
Source organism: Enterobacter sp. Tr-810 (assembly GCF_011752765.1). Classification (NCBI taxonomy): domain Bacteria; kingdom Pseudomonadati; phylum Pseudomonadota; class Gammaproteobacteria; order Enterobacterales; family Enterobacteriaceae; genus Enterobacter; species Enterobacter sp. Tr-810. Next base: position 220,216 of record NZ_VWWW01000004.1, read on the forward strand.
CGTCGAGCTTTGGTATTCAGGCCGCGGTCAGCCTGCATCTCGTGAATCAGATCCGCCCGGACATACCGGTGATCCTCACCGATACCGGCTACCTGTTCCCGGAAACCTACCAGTTTATCGATGAGCTGACGGACAAGCTCAAGCTGAACCTGAAGGTGTATCGCGCTGAGCAGAGCGCGGCCTGGCAGGAGGCGCGCTACGGCAAACTGTGGGAGCAGGGCGTTGAAGGCATTGAGAAATACAATGAAATCAACAAGGTCGAGCCGATGAACCGTGCGCTGAAAGATCTGAATGCACAGACCTGGTTTGCCGGTTTACGCCGCGAGCAGTCTGGTAGCCGTGCCACGTTGCCAGTGCTGGCGGTTCAGCGCGGTGTATTCAAAGTGCTGCCGATTATCGACTGGGACAACCGTACGGTTTATCAGTATCTGCAAAAACACGGGCTGAAATACCATCCGCTGTGGGACCAGGGTTATCTGTCGGTGGGCGATACCCACACCACGCGTAAATGGGAACCGGGAATGGCGGAAGAAGAGACGCGATTCTTTGGGCTGAAGCGCGAGTGCGGATTGCACGAAGGGTGATCCCACGCACCCTCTCCCTGTGGGAGAGGGGCGGGGTGAGGACATCAGGCAGCACTAAGCCTTATTTGCTTTCGCCAGCTCTTTCACCAGCGGCAGCATTACTTTCACCACATCACGACTGCGGTGTTCAATACGCTGCGGTAGCGCGCTATCAATGTGCTGCTGATTATCAAGCCTCACATCATGCCAGCTTGTTCCGTTCGGGAAGGCTTTAGATTTGGCTCTCTGCTGATAACCATCTTTTTTGCCCAGCCCCCAGTTCGTCGCTTCCACGTACAATACCGGAATGCCGGCTTTATCGAACACTTCACCGTCGTTACAACAACCCGTTCCGCGTGGATAACCCGGGTTCCCGCCCGGATTACTGGTGGCATAAACGCCCTGACTGCGGGCAATTGCCAGCGCCCGGTCGCGGGTTAATTTGCGCACGCTGCCTGGCGTACTCTGTCCGCTATTAAAATAGAGTTTGTCGCCGACGATAAGGTTATCGAGATTAATCACCAGCAAGGTGTTTTTCTTCTCTTCAGGGCTCATGCGCTTAAGGATATTCTCAGCACCGAGTTTCCCTTCTTCTTCACCGCTGGTCGCGATAAAGCGAATCCCGTATTTCGTCGGGATATTCTTCAGATGTTCGGCCAGTTCGAGCATCACGCCCAGACCCGCTGCGTTATCGTCTATTCCCTGAAGCGTCAGGCCGCCGAGGTTATTGTCGGTATCGGCATCGCTCATCGGGGCGAAGGTATCCAGGTGCGCCATAATAATGATTTGCTGGGCGCTCTTGCCTTCATGTGCTGCAATGACCGTACTGCCGGTCACGTTATGCCAGTTTTTGCTGTTGTTGCGCGAGGTATAGATGTACCGGCTGTGAAAAGCCCGGATATCGCTCTGGTATCCCATCCCGGCAAACTGCTGGCGGATATAGTCGGCGGAGAGCATCTCGGCAGGCGTGCCGGTCATACGGCCAGGAAAGACAGTCGCAATATGCCGCGCCTGCGTACTGGCAATTTCGCCGTACGGTGGATTTTTTGCCTGGGCGGGGAGGATAAAGCAAACGCCGAGCGCCAGGGCAGCAATACGGTGGCGCGTTGCGGAAAACATAGTGAGTCCTTAAAAACAGAGCAAAATTTTAACTGGCTTAGTATGAAACTGTGACCCGGTATACACAATTTGAATTGCTCTTAAATGCCCGAAATTTCGTGTGTTAAGCACTTTTTGATATTTGCTTTTTCATGGCGTTATTCCATTGAGTAACTACTCATTCCAATTCGTAATTTCATTCGATCTAAACCGCCCCCTATAGTCCCACTATTCCTGGTTGTTAGTGAGTTGGTGCTTGTGGACTATCTGCCCTTATTTGCTGCCATAAAAGACAGACCTGTGCTGGTGGTTGGTACGGGTGAGATTGCCGAGCGCAAAATTGCGTTTCTGCATCGCGCGGGGGCGCAGGTGCGGGTAGCCGCAGAAGCGGATTTTGACGAATCACAAATCGACAGCGTCGTGCTGGTGATTGCGGCGACCGAAAATCGCGAGCTGAACCGGCGGATCTCCGACGCCGCTCAGGCGCGTTACCGTCTGGTGAACGTAGTGGACGATCAGCCTTTATGCTCATTTATTTTCCCGTCTATCGTTGACCGCTCACCGCTACTGGTGGCTATCTCCTCTGGCGGCACGGCTCCGGTTCTGGCGCGCGTGCTGCGGGAAAAAATCGAAGCGCTGCTGCCCACAAGCCTCGGGCGTATGGCCGAGAAAGCCAGTTACTGGCGCAACCATCTGAAAACGCGTCTGACCAGCGTGGCCGAGCGCCGTCGCTTTTGGGAACGCGTCTTTCGTGGCCGTTTCGCCAGCCTGATGCACGCCGGTAATGAAGCCGCCGCGCAGCAGATTCTGGAAGATGAACTGGATAATCCCGGCAGTACGGGCGGGGAGATCATTCTGGTGGGAGCCGGGCCGGGCGATGCCGGGCTGCTCACGCTGCGCGGCCTCCAGGTTCTTCAGGATGCGGATGTAGTGTTCTATGACCACCTGGTGAGCGACGGCGTGCGCGAACTGATCCGCCGTGATGCCGAACAAATCTGCGTGGGTAAACGCGCCGGTGAACACTCCGTGCCTCAGCACGATACCAATCAGATGCTGATTGCAGCCGCCAGAGAAGGCAAAACCGTGGTGCGCCTGAAAGGTGGCGATCCGTTCATCTTTGGCCGTGGCGGGGAAGAGCTTCAGGCCGCTGCCGAGGCGGGGGTACCTTTCCAGGTCGTGCCAGGTATTACGGCTGCTTCAGCGGTGACAGCTTATGCTGGCATCCCGCTGACCCACCGTGATTACGCTCAGAGCGTGACCTTTGTGACCGGCCACTATAAGGCCGACAGCACGCCGTTTGACTGGTCGCATCTGGCCGAGAGCCGACAAACGCTGGCCATTTATATGGGCACGATGAAAGCGGCGGAAATCAGCGAACAGCTTATTCAGCATGGTCGCGATGCGACAACGCCAGTGGCCGTGATCTCCCGCGGAACGCGCGTCGACCAGCATGTTGCCACCGGCACATTACAAGACCTTGTACACCTTGCGAAAGACGCCCCTATGCCCGCCCTGATTGTGGTGGGGGAAGTGGTGCAGCTGCACAGCACGCTCGCCTGGTTTCAACACACAACCGACACAGAAGGCTTCGGTGCTTCTGTTATAAATTTGGCTTAAGGAACGGTTATGGACCAAAAAAGACTGACTCACCTGCGGCAACTCGAAGCGGAGAGTATTCATATCATCCGCGAGGTGGCTGCCGAATTCTCTAACCCGGTGATGATGTACTCCATCGGTAAAGATTCCAGCGTGATGCTGCATCTGGCGCGTAAAGCGTTTTATCCGGGCACGCTGCCGTTCCCGCTGCTGCACGTGGATACCGGCTGGAAATTCCGCGAAATGTACGAATTCCGCGACCGTACCGCAAAAGCCTACGGCTGTGAGCTGCTGGTGCATAAAAACCCGGAAGGGGTGGCGATGGGCATTAACCCGTTCGTCCACGGTAGCGCCAAACACACCGATATCATGAAAACCGAAGGGCTGAAGCAGGCGCTGAACAAATACGGTTTTGATGCGGCCTTCGGCGGCGCGCGCCGTGACGAAGAAAAATCCCGTGCCAAAGAGCGTATCTACTCTTTCCGCGACCGCTTCCACCGCTGGGACCCAAAAAACCAGCGTCCGGAGCTGTGGCACAACTACAACGGCCAGATCAACAAAGGCGAAAGCATTCGCGTGTTCCCGCTCTCTAACTGGACCGAGCTGGATATCTGGCAGTACATCTATCTGGAAAATATCGAGATTGTTCCTCTGTACCTGGCCGCTGAACGCCCGGTGCTGGAGCGTGACGGGATGCTGATGATGATCGATGACGATCGCATTGATTTGCAGCCTGGCGAAGTGATCAAAAAACAGATGGTGCGTTTCCGTACCCTCGGCTGCTGGCCGCTGACCGGCGCGGTGGAATCTAACGCGCAGACGCTGCCGGAGATCATCGAGGAGATGCTGGTGTCTACAACCAGCGAGCGACAGGGCCGCGTGATTGACCGCGACCAGGCAGGCTCCATGGAGCTGAAGAAACGTCAGGGTTATTTCTAAGGAGCCGCCATGAATACCACTATTGCTCAACAAATTGCTGATGAGGGTGGCGTTGAAGCCTACCTGCACGCGCAACAGCACAAAAGCCTGCTGCGCTTTCTGACCTGCGGCAGCGTCGATGACGGGAAAAGTACCCTGATTGGCCGCTTGCTGCACGACACGCGCCAGATTTACGAAGACCAGCTCTCTTCTCTGCACAACGACAGCAAACGTCACGGCACGCAGGGTGAAAAACTGGATCTGGCATTGCTGGTGGATGGCTTACAGGCAGAGCGCGAGCAAGGCATTACCATTGATGTCGCTTATCGTTACTTCTCTACCGAAAAGCGCAAATTTATCATCGCCGACACCCCGGGACATGAGCAGTACACCCGTAATATGGCCACCGGTGCATCGACCTGTGAGCTGGCGATCCTGCTGATCGACGCGCGTAAAGGCGTGCTGGATCAAACCCGTCGTCACAGCTTTATCTCCACGCTGCTGGGGATCAAACACCTGGTGGTGGCGATCAATAAAATGGATCTGGTGAATTTCAGCGAAGAGAAATTCGACGAGATCCGCCAAAGCTACCTGACCTTTGCCGAACAGCTGCCGGGTAACCTGGATATTCGCTTTGTGCCGCTCTCTGCGCTGGAAGGCGATAACGTGGCTTCCCAGAGTGCGAACATGCCGTGGTACAGCGGCCCGACGCTGCTGGAAGTGCTGGAAACCGTTCAAATTCAGCGTGTGGTCGATACCCAGCCGATGCGTTTCCCGGTGCAGTACGTTAACCGTCCGAACCTCGATTTCCGCGGTTTTTCCGGCACAATTGCCTCTGGCAGTGTGAAAGTCGGGCAACGTGTGAAAGCGCTTCCTTCAGGCGTGGAGTCTTCCATTGCGCGTATCGTGACCTTCGATGGCGATCTGCCTGAAGCAGGCGCTGGCGAAGCGGTGACTCTGGTGCTGAAAGACGAAATTGATATCAGCCGCGGTGACCTGCTGGTGGATGCCCATGAAACGCTGGCGGCTGTGCAGGGCGCAGCCGTGGACGTGGTATGGATGGCCGAGCAGCCGCTGAAAGCCGGCCAAAGCTACGACATCAAAATCGCGGGCAAGAAAACCCGTGCCCGCGTGGACGGGATTCAGTTCCAGGTGGATATCAACAACCTGACGCAGCGTGAAGTGGCAGAGCTGCCGCTGAACGGCATCGGCCTGGTGGATCTCACCTTTGACGAGCCGCTGGTGCTGGATCAATACCAGCAGAACCCGGTGACCGGTGGGCTGATCTTTATCGACCGTCTCTCTAACGTCACCGTGGGAGCAGGGATGGTGCGTGAGCCAAATGATAAGGCCACGGTAACCTCCGAATTTAGCGAATTTGAGCTGGAGCTGAATGCCCTGGTGCGTAAGCACTTCCCGCACTGGGGTGCGCGCGATCTGCTGGGAGGCAAGTAATGGCCGCGCATGATGAGAACGTCGTCTGGCATCCTCATCCGGTGACGGTTGCTCAGCGTGAACAACTCCACGGTCATCGTGGGGTTGTGCTGTGGTTTACCGGGCTGTCTGGCTCGGGGAAATCCACGGTTGCGGGGGCGCTGGAAGAGGCGTTACATCAGCAGGGGGTGAGTACTTACCTGCTGGACGGTGACAACGTGCGCCACGGCCTGTGCAGCGATTTAGGGTTCAGCGATGAAGATCGTAAAGAGAATATCCGTCGGGTCGGAGAAGTGGCGAGCCTGATGGCCGATGCCGGGCTGGTGGTGCTGACCGCGTTTATCTCGCCTCACCGCGCCGAGCGCCAGATGGTGCGCGAACGCGTGGGTCACGATCGCTTTATCGAGGTGTTTGTTGATACCCCTCTGGAAATCTGCGAAGCACGCGATCCAAAGGGACTCTACAAAAAAGCCCGAGCGGGTGAGCTGCGAAACTTCACCGGAATTGACTCTGTATACGAAGCGCCTGAATCCCCAGAGATTCACATGGAAGGTCAACAATTGGTAACAAATTTAGTGAGCCAATTATTAGACCTGCTCAGACGGGACGATATTATCAGATCCTGAGACGGTATCGTTCGGGAGCTGTCTTCCCGAACGATGAGTCATGGTCACAGGATTAGCTATGCGCAACAGTGAAAACTACATTATCACCACCGGGTCGGAGCCGTTATCGACCGACGACGAGACGACCTGGTCATTTCCTGGGGCCATAGTCGGCTTCGTCGCGTGGTTGCTGGCGCTGGGTATCCCTTTTCTTATCTACGGCGGTAACACGCTGTTCTTCTTTCTCTACACATGGCCTTTCTTCCTTGCGCTGATGCCCGTTGCTGTCGTGGTCGGCATTGCGCTTCATTCGCTACTCAATGGCAAACTCTTATATAGTGCTATCGTCACGATTGTGACGGTGGTCTTGATGTTTGGTCTGTTATTTTTGTGGCTCATGGGCTAACTTCAGCCATAATTCAAACCGTAACCAACTGTGTGACGATATTGTGCAGGGCGATTCTGCGGAAAAAATGTGGTACATTTGCCCGCGATGTTGCGGCATCTCTGTAACCCCGGCGAAGAGTCCCGGGGAAAGTTATGGGATGATGATGCCGTTTTTCAGGGGGCAGGATGGGTAAACTAACGCTGCTGTTGCTGGCTTTGCTGGTCTGGCTGCAATATTCGCTGTGGTTCGGTAAGAACGGCCTACACGACTATAGCCGGGTGAGCGATGATGTCGCGGCTCAGCAGGCAACAAACGCCAAACTTAAGGCGCGAAACGATCAACTCTTTGCTGAAATTGATGACCTCAATGGCGGGCAAGAGGCGATTGAGGAACGCGCACGCAATGAACTCAGTATGACTAAGCCGGGCGAAACGTTTTATCGTCTGGTACCGGATGCGTCTAAACGCAATCAGGGCTCAGCACAAAACAATCGATAATCAGGCCCAGGATTACGACATGGCAGTTACTTTTTCGGACGTATGCGCCGTGGTGCCAGCCGCAGGTTTCGGCCGGCGTATGCAGACAGAATGTCCAAAGCAATACCTCTCAATTGGCGATAAAACGATCCTTGAGCACTCCGTGGCGGCGCTGCTGGCGCATCCACGGGTGACGCGCGTCGTTATCGCCATCAGCCCCGGCGATGCTCGTTTTGCTGAACTGCCGCTGGCGAATCACCCGCAAATTACCGTTGTTGATGGCGGCGCAGAGCGCGCCGACTCTGTGCTGGCGGGCATTCAGGCTGCCGCAGGCGCGCAGTGGGTGTTGGTGCATGACGCCGCGCGCCCATGCCTGCATCAGGACGACCTTGCACGCCTGCTGGCGCTGAGCGAAACAAGTACGGTAGGCGGTATTCTGGCCGCGCCGGTGCGCGACACCATGAAACGTGCTGAACCGGGCAAACAGGCGATCGCCCATACCGTTGAGCGCGTTGATTTGTGGCACGCGCTGACGCCGCAGTTTTTCCCCCGCGAGTTACTCCACGATTGCTTAACGCGTGCGCTTAAAGAAGGTGCCATCATCACTGATGAAGCCTCGGCGCTGGAGTATTGCGGTTTTCACCCAACGCTTGTTGAAGGACGTGCTGATAATATAAAAGTGACACGTCCTGAAGATTTACAGCTCGCGGAATTTTATCTTACCCGTTCGACCCATCAGGAGAAGGCATAATGCGAATTGGACACGGTTTTGATGTACACGCCTTTGGCGGAGAAGGCCCAATTATCATTGGCGGCGTACGTATTCCTTATGAAAAAGGGCTGCTGGCGCATTCTGATGGCGACGTGGCGCTGCACGCATTAACCGATGCGCTACTGGGCGCTGCCGCGCTCGGCGATATCGGTAAACTGTTCCCGGACACCGACCCGGCGTTCAAAGGGGCTGACAGCCGCGCGCTGCTGCGCGAAGCCTGGCGCCGTATTCAGGCTAAAGGCTACAGCCTTTGCAACGTCGATGTAACGATCATCGCTCAGGCACCCAAAATGCTGCCGCACATCCCGCAGATGCGCGTATTCATTGCCGAAGATCTGGGCTGCCATATGGATGACGTTAACGTTAAAGCCACCACCACCGAGAAACTCGGCTTTACCGGCCGCGGTGAAGGTATCGCCTGTGAGGCCGTGGCGCTTCTGGTGAAGGCGGCAAAATGACAGACTTCGACAACCTGACGTACCTGTACGGCAAACCTCTGGGTAGCGGTGTGCTGAAAGCCAGCCCGGAAGATTTTGTCGTCGTCGAGGATTTAGGTTTCGCACCGGACGGGGAAGGCGAGCACATCCTGGTTCGCATCCTGAAAAACGGCTGCAATACCCGCTTTGTGGCGGATGCGCTGGCTAAATTTTTGAAAATCCACGCCCGTGAAGTGAGCTTTGCCGGCCAAAAAGATAAACATGCGGTCACCGAACAATGGCTCTGCGCGCGCGTGCCGGGCAACGGGATGCCGGATTTAAGCAAATTTGAGCTTGAAGGCTGTAAAGTGCTGGAATATGCCCGCCACAAGCGCAAACTGCGCCTGGGGGCACTGAAAGGTAATGACTTTACGCTGGTACTACGTGAGGTCACGAACCGCGACGACGTTGAAAAACGGCTGAATGCCATTAGCGAGCAGGGCGTGCCGAACTACTTTGGTGCGCAGCGTTTCGGTATCGGCGGCAGTAACCTTCAGGGCGCGCTGCGCTGGGCGCAAAGCGATGCCCCGGTTCGTGACAGGAATAAACGCAGTTTTTGGTTGTCGGCAGCCCGAAGCGCGTTGTTTAATCAAATTGTGAGCGAACGACTGAAAAAACCGGACGCGAATCAAGTTGTTGTCGGCGATGCGCTACAATTAGCGGGACGCGGGAGCTGGTTTGTGGCAACGGCCGAAGAAATGGCCGATGTGCAGTCGCGCGTGGAGGCCAAATCCCTGATGATTACTGCTGCATTGCCCGGCACGGGCGAGTGGGGAACTCAGGGAGAAGCGCTGGCTGCTGAGCAGTCCGCCGTGGCGGATGCGCCAGAATTACAATCATTGCTGGTGCGGGAAAAAGTCGAAGCAGCACGCCGCGCGATGCTGCTCTACCCGCAACAGCTGAGCTGGAACTGGTGGGATGACGTAACCGTCGAGTTACGCTTCTGGCTGCCGGCAGGTAGCTTTGCCACCAGTGTTGTCAGGGAACTTATCAACACGTCGGGTGACTATGCGAATATTGCTGAGTAACGATGATGGGATCCACGCCCCAGGCATTCAGACGCTGGCGAAAGCCCTGCGTGAATTTGCCGATGTGCAGGTTGTGGCGCCTGATCGTAACCGCAGTGGGGCGTCTAACTCATTGACGCTGGAGTCGTCACTTCGTACCTTTACCTTTGAAAATGGCGACATTTCTGTCCAGATGGGCACACCGACGGACTGCGTGTTTTTGGGCGTGAATGCACTTATGCGCCCGCGCCCGGATATCGTCGTATCCGGTATCAATGCTGGCCCGAATCTGGGTGATGACGTTATCTATTCCGGCACGGTTGCTGCCGCAATGGAGGGCCGCCATCTGGGATTTCCTGCACTGGCGGTTTCGTTAAACGGCCACAAGCATTACGACACGGCAGCGGCAGTCACCTGTTCCATTTTGCGCGCGCTCAACCGTGAACCGTTGCGTACGGGCCGTATTCTCAATATCAACGTCCCTGACCTGCCTCTGGATGAAATCAAAGGTATTCGCGTAACCCGTTGCGGGAGCCGCCATCCGGCCGATCAGGTGATCCCGCAGCAGGATCCGCGTGGTAATACGCTTTACTGGATTGGACCGCCAGGCGAAAAACACGATGCCGGGCCGGATACCGATTTCGCCGCGGTGGATGAAGGGTACGTTTCGGTTACGCCATTGCACGTAGATTTAACCGCTTATAACGCGCATGATGTAGTGTCGGGCTGGTTGGATCGCGTTGGAGTGAACACGCAATGGTAAGCAAACGTGTACAAACTCTTCTGGAACAATTACGCGCTCAGGGGATCGCTGACGAGCATGTGCTGGATGCGCTCGCCCAGGTTCCGCGTGAGAAATTTGTAGACGAGGCGTTTGAACACAAAGCGTGGGAAAATGTGGCGCTGCCTATCGGGCAGGGCCAGACTATTTCGCAGCCCTACATGGTGGCGCGCATGACGGAATTACTGGAGCTGACGCCAGAATCCCGCGTGCTGGAGATTGGCACCGGGTCGGGTTATCAAACCGCGATCCTGGCGCATCTGGTTCACCATGTCTGTTCGGTCGAGCGAATTAAAGGTTTACAGTGGCAGGCGCGTCGTCGCCTGAAACAACTTGATTTACATAATGTTTCGACACGTCATGGTGATGGCTGGCAGGGTTGGCAGGCTCGCGCCCCGTTTGACGCCATTATCGTGACGGCAGCGCCGCCTGAGATCCCGGCAGCACTCTTATCGCAGCTGGATGAAGGCGGCATTCTTGTCCTGCCCGTGGGTGATGAACAACAGCTTCTGAAGCGTGTTCGTCGGCGTGGCGGCGAGTTTATTATCGATACTGTGGAAGCCGTGCGCTTTGTGCCTCTTGTGAAGGGAGAACTGGCCTGAGACTCAGAATTATCCAGGGTTATTAAGGCAAATTCAGCGTATGGTGTGGCGCAAAAGGTTCGTGCCATCACGGTTATTTTTAAGTCACTGGTAGTTAACACATTCCTGGGGGATAAATGAGCGCGGGAAGCCCTAAATTCACCATCAGCCGTGTTGCGGCATTATCGCTGGTTTCGCTATGGCTGGCAGGCTGTTCAAGTTCTGGTAATGCACCTGCGCCGGTCAGCTCCGTAGGCGGGAACAGCAGCTCGGGTAGTACGTCCGGCGGAATGTTGATTACCCCTCCACCTAAAATGGGCACATCGACGGTTCAACAGACGCCGCAAATTCAGCCCGTTCAGCGCCCGGTTTCGCAGCCGACACAGATTCAGCCTGTGGAACAACCGGTGCAGACCGAAAATGGCCGCATCGTGTATAACCGAAAATACGGGAATATTCCGAAAGGCAGCTACACCGGTGGCAGCACCTACACCGTGAAACGCGGCGATACGTTGTTCTATATTGCCTGGATCACCGGGAACGATTTCCGTGACCTGGCGCAGCGCAATAACGTCCAGGCGCCGTATGGTCTGGAAGTGGGGCAAACGCTCCAGGTCGGCAACGCGACAGGTACGCCACTCACGCCTGGCAACACGGTTTCAGCGGCCGACGTGACTGCGCAAAACAACAGTGTGAAGCCTGCACAAAAATCCAGCACAGTGGTTGCTTCGCAACCAGTAATTACGTATTCTGAGGATTCAGGTGATCAGAGTGCTAACAAAATGTTGCCGAATAATAAAGGGACTGCGACGACTGTCACAGCACCGGTTACGGCACCTGTGGTTAGCTCTACCGAACCGACTGCCAGCAGTTCATCCACCAGTTCGCCAATCTCTGCATGGCGCTGGCCAACTGACGGCAAGGTTATCGAAAACTTCTCTTCTACCGAAGGTGGAAATAAAGGGATCGATATCGCAGGGAGTAAGGGACAGGCTATCATCGCGACCGCAGACGGGCGCGTTGTGTATGCCGGTAACGCTCTGCGCGGTTACGGTAATCTTATTATCATAAAACATAACGATGATTACCTGAGTGCCTACGCCCATAACGATACAATGCTGGTCCGGGAACAACAAGAAGTTAAGGCGGGGCAAAAAATAGCTACTATGGGTAGCACCGGTACCAGTTCTACACGCTTGCATTTTGAAATTCGTTACAAGGGGAAATCCGTAAACCCGCTGCAATATTTACCGCAGCGATAATTTGACGGGACATTCCAGCCAGAGTGTCTCGTTCAGGGATCACGGGTAGGAGCCACCTTATGAGTCAGAATACGCTGAAAGTTCATGATTTAAATGAAGATGCGGAATTTGATGAGAACGGAGCAGAGGCTTTTGACGAAAAAGCCTTAGTAGAAGAGGAACCCAGTGATAACGATTTAGCTGAAGAAGAGCTGCTATCGCAGGGTGCCACACAGCGTGTACTGGACGCGACTCAGCTTTACCTTGGGGAGATCGGTTACTCCCCACTGTTAACGGCCGAAGAAGAAGTCTATTTCGCACGTCGTGCTTTGCGTGGTGATGTAGCCTCACGCCGTCGCATGATTGAAAGTAACTTGCGTCTGGTCGTGAAGATTGCCCGTCGTTACGGCAATCGTGGTCTGGCTTTGCTGGACCTGATTGAAGAGGGCAACTTAGGTCTCATCCGCGCAGTAGAGAAGTTTGACCCGGAACGCGGGTTCCGCTTCTCCACCTACGCAACCTGGTGGATTCGTCAGACCATCGAACGGGCTATTATGAACCAGACCCGTACGATCCGCCTGCCGATTCACATCGTCAAAGAGTTGAACGTTTATCTGCGTACCGCGCGCGAGTTGTCCCATAAACTGGACCACGAGCCAAGTGCGGAAGAGATTGCCGAGCAACTGGATAAACCGGTTGATGACGTAAGCCGTATGCTGCGTCTCAACGAGCGCATTACCTCAGTTGACACCCCGTTGGGTGGCGACTCCGAAAAAGCGCTGCTGGACATCCTGGCCGATGAAAAAGACAACGGCCCGGAAGACACCACGCAGGACGATGACATGAAACAGAGCATCGTCAAATGGCTGTTCGAACTGAACGCCAAACAGCGTGAAGTGCTGGCACGTCGTTTCGGTTTACTGGGGTATGAAGCTGCGACACTGGAAGACGTCGGCCGTGAAATTGGCCTGACCCGTGAACGTGTTCGTCAGATTCAGGTTGAAGGTCTGCGTCGCCTGCGGGAAATCCTGCAAGGGCAAGGACTGAACATTGAAGCGCTGTTCCGCGAATAAGCAACCTTTCGTCAAAAAAGGCCCGTCGTGAGACGGGCCTTTTTCTTTTGCGCTATGGCTGCGTGGTTTCGTGCAACAGGCGCCACACGATCCGATCGCCTTCCTGATTAAGCACCGCGGTTGACCAGCGCACGTTGACGGGCAGGTCCGGGCGCGTCTGGGTTTCACGGTAGTGAAGCACCGCCCCGTTGTCCCAGGTTTGCAGCGTGGTTAACTCATCAATGACGATTTTCAGACCCGGACGGCTTCCACCCAGGCTTTCAAAGAAACTTGCCAGAGCCGCGTAATCAAAGTGCGCGCCGCTTGGGGCAATCATCATAAAGTCCTGGCGGAAGCGGGAGAGCAGTGCGGCAAATTCCCCTTCACCCCGGCCAAACCAGTCCTCTATGGCGACATGCGCATCGATAATTTCGCTTTCGTAATGTGTCATGCTTATTCCTTCATCATCTTGTGGATCAACGCGGCGAACTGCTGGCGTTCGTTATCGGTTAAGCGTCCTAAGAATGCCTCATCAACGCGATTGCCCACGGGTTTGCTGCTTTCAAGCAGGGCTTCACCTTCTGGCGTCAAAAAGACGAAACGACGTCGCTTGTCCGCAGGATCGTGCTCGCGTTTCACCAGCCCGCGCGTTTCCATGCGGCTCAGCATTTCTGCGAGTGTGGCTTTAGTGCTGACCGCAACTTCGGTCAGGGCCACCTGCTCGATACCCGGGTTTTCGGCCACAGAGCGCATCACCGCATACTGTGGCTTAGTGAGCTCCGGTAATGCTTGCTGCCATTGGGCAGTATGCTGTTGAAAAAGCTGACGTAACAGGTGGAACGCTTCTTGTCTCAGTTCCATGAACTCTCCGGCATAAAAATGACGTCTCTATAATATCCGTTATCTCCGGAGAATTTAACGCGGCCATTTTTAACATTTTGTGTGATCGTGTGCGAACGAGCTTGTCAGGTTAAGGATCTGGGCGTAGTTTACATAATATGTTCGTATGCGAACGAAATGACGAGGTTAAGCATGAGATTGATTGTTGGGATGACAGGGGCGACTGGCGCACCGCTCGGCGTGGCGCTGCTTCAGGCGCTGCGCGATATGCCAGAAGTGGAGACGCATCTGGTGATGTCGAAGTGGGCAAAAACAACCATTGAGCTGGAAACGCCGTATTCCGCTCAGGATATTGCTGCGCTCGCAGATGTTGTCCACAGCCCGGCCGACCAGGCCGCGACTATCTCGTCCGGCTCGTTTCGCACCGACGGCATGATTGTTATTCCATGCAGCATGAAGACCCTTGCCGGTATTCGCGCAGGTTACGCCGAAGGGCTGGTGGGCCGTGCTGCTGATGTGGTGATGAAAGAGGGACGCAAGCTGGTGCTGGTTCCGCGTGAAACCCCGCTCAGCACGATCCATCTGGAGAACATGCTCGCACTTTCCCGTATGGGCGTGGCAATGGTGCCGCCCATGCCCGCGTATTACAACCACCCGCAAACCGCCGATGACATTACCCAGCATATTGTGACGCGTGTGCTTGACCAGTTTGGTCTGGAGCACAAAAAAGCGCGCCGCTGGAACGGGTTGCAGGAGGCCAGACATTTTTCACAGGAGAACAAAGATGGCATTTGATGATTTGAGAAGCTTCCTCCAGGCGCTCGATGAGCAAGGGCAGCTGTTGAAAATTGAGGAAGAGGTCAACGCTGAACCCGATCTGGCGGCAGCGGCCAACGCTACCGGGCGCATTGGCGACGGCGCACCTGCACTGTGGTTTGACAACATTCGTGGCTTTACCGACGCCCGCGTGGTGATGAACACCATCGGCTCCTGGCAAAACCATGCGATTTCAATGGGTCTGCCAGCAAATACGCCGGTGAAGAGCCAGATAGACGAATTTATTCGCCGCTGGGATAAATTCCCCGTTGCACCTGAGCGCCGCGCTAACCCGGCTTGGGCCGAAAATACGGTGGATGGCGAGGACATTAACCTGTTCGATATTCTGCCGCTATTTCGCCTGAACGACGGTGACGGTGGTTTTTACCTTGATAAAGCCTGTGTGGTATCACGCGATCCGCTTGACCCGGACCATTTCGGTAAGCAGAACGTCGGGATTTACCGTATGGAGGTCAAGGGCAAGCGCAAACTGGGCCTGCAACCTGTTCCTATGCACGATATCGCTCTGCATCTGCATAAAGCGGAAGAGCGCGGGGAGGATCTGCCGATTGCGATCACGCTGGGCAACGATCCGATTATTACCCTGATGGGGGCAACGCCGCTGAAATACGACCAGTCGGAATACGAAATGGCAGGCGCGCTTCGTGAAAGCCCGTATCCCATCGCGACCGCACCGCTGACCGGGTTCGACGTGCCGTGGGGCTCTGAAGTTATCCTCGAAGGGGTGATTGAGGGGCGAAAACGCGAAATCGAGGGGCCATTCGGTGAATTTACCGGCCACTATTCCGGTGGTCGTAATATGACCGTCGTGCGTATTGATAAAGTCTCTTATCGCACTAAACCCATTTTTGAATCGCTCTATCTCGGGATGCCGTGGACTGAAATTGACTACCTGATGGGCCCGGCAACCTGCGTGCCGCTCTACCAGCAGCTTAAAGCTGAATTCCCGGAAGTGCAGGCGGTGAATGCCATGTATACCCACGGTCTGCTGGCGATCATCTCCACCAAAAAGCGTTACGGCGGCTTTGCCCGTGCCGTGGGGTTACGTGCCATGACTACGCCACACGGCCTGGGCTACGTGAAGATGGTGATTATGGTGGATGAGGATGTCGATCCGTTTAATCTGCCGCAGGTGATGTGGGCGCTGTCATCGAAAGTTAACCCAGCGGGTGATCTTGTACAGCTGCCAAACATGTCGGTGCTTGAACTTGACCCAGGCTCCAGCC
Organism: Enterobacter sp. Tr-810; assembly: GCF_011752765.1. Taxonomy (NCBI): domain Bacteria; kingdom Pseudomonadati; phylum Pseudomonadota; class Gammaproteobacteria; order Enterobacterales; family Enterobacteriaceae; genus Enterobacter; species Enterobacter sp. Tr-810. The sequence continues at coordinate 236,107 of NZ_VWWW01000004.1, forward strand.
CGGCAGGGATCACCGACAAGCTGATCATCGATGCCACCACGCCTGTCGCACCGGACAACCGTGGCCACTATAGCCAGCCGGTACAAGATTTACCTGAAACCAAAGCCTGGGCTGAAAAACTGACCGCGATGCTCGCAGCTCGCCAATAAGGAGGAAAACATGATTTGTCCACGTTGTGCCGATGAGCATATTGAAGTGATGGCGACATCCCCGGTGAAGGATGTCTGGACTGTCTACCAGTGCCAGCATTGTCTGTATACCTGGCGTGATACTGAACCGCTACGCCGTACCAGCCGCGAGCACTATCCGGAAGCGTTTCGAATGACGCAGAAGGATATTGATGACGCACCGCAGGTGCCGACCATTCCGCCGCTGCTGTAAAAAAAAGCCCGGTGGCGCTGCGCTTACCGGGCATACGGGTTTTGTAGGCCGGGTAAGGCGAAGCCGCCACCCGGCAAAACAGACCGCAGAGAACTAAACCAGACTCTTCAACCGATAAATCCACTCCAGCGCCTGACGCGGCGTCAGAGAATCCGGGTCGAGATTTTCCAGTGCTTCCATGGCCGGTGACGTCTCTTCCGCAGGCATCAGCAGTGACATCTGCGTACCGTCAACCTGTGTCGCCGCAGCGTTGGGTGACAAGCTCTCCAGCTCGCGCAGTTTCTGACGTGCACGTTTGATGACCTCTTTCGGCACTCCAGCCAGCGCCGCAACGGCCAGACCATAGCTCTTGCTGGCTGCGCCATCCTGCACGGTGTGCATAAAGGCGATGGTATCACCGTGCTCCAGCGCATCGAGGTGGACGTTTGCCACACCTTCCATTTTTTCTGGCAGCTGAGTTAGTTCAAAGTAGTGGGTCGCAAACAGCGTCATCGCCTTGATTTTGTTCGCCAGGTTTTCAGCACACGCCCACGCCAGTGACAGGCCGTCATAGGTTGAGGTACCTCGTCCTACTTCATCCATCAACACCAGGCTGTGTTCCGTTGCGTTATGCAGGATGTTGGCCGTTTCGGTCATCTCCACCATAAAGGTTGAGCGCCCGCTTGCCAGATCGTCCGCGGCACCCACACGGGTAAATATGCGGTCAATCGGGCCAATCTCTACTTTTTGTGCCGGAACGTAGCTGCCGATATGGGCCAGAAGCGCAATCAGCGCAGTCTGGCGCATGTAAGTACTTTTACCGCCCATATTCGGACCAGTGATGATCAGCATTCTTCGCTGCGGCGAAAGGCTCAGTGGGTTGGCGATGAATGGCTCGTTCAGCACCTGTTCCACCACCGGGTGACGCCCTTCGGCAATGCGAATGCCGGGTTTGTCGGTAAAGGTCGGGCAGGTGTAGTTAAGCGTATCGGCTCGTTCTGCCAGGTTCACCAGCACATCCAGTTCTGCCAGCGCGCCAGCACTTAATTGCAGGTCGGCAAGGTGCGGCATCAGCATGTCGAACAGCTCGTCATACAGCTGTTTTTCCAGTGCCAGTGCTTTACCTTTCGAGGTGAGAACTTTGTCCTCATACTCTTTCAGTTCAGGGATGATGTAGCGCTCGGCATTTTTCAGCGTCTGGCGGCGCACGTAGTGGATAGGTGCCATATGGCTCTGGCCACGGCTGATCTGAATATAGTATCCGTGAACCGCGTTATAGCCCACTTTCAGGGTGTCGAGTCCCAGACGCTCACGCTCGCGGATTTCCAGTTTATCGAGGTAATCCGTTGCGCCGTCTGCCAGCGCGCGCCATTCGTCCAGCTCTTCGTTGTAGCCCGGGGCGATAACACCGCCATCGCGCACCAGTACCGGTGGCGCGTCAATGATGGCGCGTTCGAGCAATTCACGGAGTTCTGTAAACTCGCCCATGGTTTCCCGCAGCGTTTGCACCGGCGTGCTGTTCACTTCTGCAAGCTGAGCGCGCAGCTCAGGCAGTTGCTGGAAGGCGTGACGCATTCGCGCCAAATCACGCGGGCGCGCTGTGCGCAAGGCCAGACGCGCCAGAATACGTTCCAGATCGCCAATCTGACGCAGCACCGGCTGTAATTCGCTAAAGCGGTCCTGCAAGGCGGCGATGGTTTGCTGGCGGCCGATCAGCGTTTCCGTATTGCGGATTGGCATGTGCAGCCAGCGCTTGAGCATTCGGCTGCCCATCGGGGTCACCGTGCTGTCGAGCACCGAAGCAAGGGTGTTTTCCACGCCACCTGCCAGATTCTGGGTGATCTCCAGGTTACGGCGCGTCGCGGCATCCATAATGATGCTGTCCTGTTGACGCTCCATGGTGATTGAGCGGATATGCGGCAGGGCAGTACGCTGGGTATCTTTCACATATTGCAGCAGGCAACCCGCAGCGCACAGGCCGCGCGGTGCGTTTTCAACACCAAAACCGATCAGATCACGCGTACCAAATTGCAGGTTTAGCTGCTGACGGGCGGTATCAATTTCGAATTCCCATAAAGGACGACGGCGTAATCCACGACGACCTTCAATCAGTGATGTTTCCGCAAAATCTTCGGCATAAAGCAGCTCCGCCGGGTTTGTGCGCTGCAATTCGGCCGCCATCGTTTCGCGATCCGCTGGTTCGCTCAGGCGAAAACGCCCGGAGCTGATATCCAGCGTGGCGTAGCCAAAACCTTTGCCGTCCTGCCAGAGGGCGGCCAGCAGGTTATCCTGGCGCTCCTGCAACAGAGCTTCATCACTGATGGTCCCGGGCGTGACGATGCGCACGACTTTACGCTCTACCGGGCCTTTTGAGGTGGCCGGGTCGCCAATTTGTTCGCAAATGGCGACGGATTCACCCTGGTTCACCAGCTTCGCCAGGTAGTTTTCTACCGCGTGATGCGGAATACCCGCCATCGGGATAGGTTCACCTGCCGATGCGCCACGCTTGGTCAGGGAGATATCGAGCAACTGCGATGCGCGTTTCGCATCGTCATAAAAAAGCTCGTAAAAATCGCCCATACGATAAAAAAGCAGAATTTCCGGATGCTGAGCTTTAAGCTTCAGGTACTGCTGCATCATGGGCGTATGTGCGTCGAAATTGTCGATTGTGGTCATGGAGTTATGATATCCATTTCTTTGATAATATTGAGCTTTGAGCGGCTCATTGGCCGTTAGTTCCCTCTATTGTCGCATGAAAAAATGGCGCGGCGCAGAAAAATGTCGCGTGTTTACGAGACGCCTTCCGCCATTAACTCAATGACGATTTTTCCATGTTCAACGCCCACTCTTACCTGAGAGTTTGTGGTAAATCCGGCTTTTTCCAGCCAGTCCCCTTTCAGGCTCAGCGCTGCGTGGACGCTATAGCGGGTCGGGATTTTGGTTTTACGGTCTTCGTGACGCTTTCTGAAGTAACCGACCTTTAAGTGGCGATAGGGTTTGGTGATAGCGATCTCTTGCATACGCGCTCCGGTAGTTAAGCACAACGTGACGATGATATTTACTGTATAAAATACCAGTAAATATTGCGGCGGGCAGGCGTAAAACTGGAAGGCGTCTTCAGCAAATGGAATGCAACGGCTGAAATCGGGAGCATAAAAGGGTATTATAAATGCACGTTATTGTTGGGTGATCCGCCATGTCTGGAAAACGCATCGCACGAGAAAAAGAGACGATCGCTAAAATGATCGCGCTGTATGAAAACAAGTGCCCACAGGCTTTGAAAGAAGAAGGACATTATCAGGCGCTTAACGCTTATGCAGATAAACGCCTGGATAAATGTGTCTTCGGTGAGGAGAAGCCCGCCTGCAAGCAGTGCCCCGTCCACTGCTACCAGCCGGCAAAACGTGAAGAGATGAAGCAGGTGATGCGTTGGGCCGGGCCGCGAATGCTCTGGCGACACCCCATCCTGACTCTCCGCCATCTGATTGACGATCGCCGCCCGGTTCCTGAATTACCGGAAAAATACCGGCCAAAAAAACAGTAAACCTACGCCCGGGAAGCCAGTGCCGCACGCATCGGACGGCAGATAAACACCAGGGCCACCGCGCTGCATAAAGGGAAAAACGCCAGCTGTAACCAGGGGAAAACAGCCTGTGGTGACGGCGTTAGCGCGTGATCGAGTTGACTGCCGAACAGTAAATTCCCCGCCAGCACCGCACAGCCCCCGGCGGTGGAGAGCGCACCGTAGTGAGCGCCAAGCGTAGACTCTTTCGCAAACCACGGGATGAGATCTTTCGCGGACGGCACCAGCAGCATTTGCCCGCATGTCAGTAGCGTCACAAAACATCCCGCAGGCAGAAGCCTCAGCCAGCCTTCCGGTGGCGGGTGGGCAGCAAACAGGGCCACGCTCGCAAACGATGCCGACAGCAGCAGAAATCCCGCCGGTAAGACTCTGACAGCCCCCACCTGACGGGCGAAACGGGCAAGCGGCAGCTGAAACAGGATTATCAGCACCGAAGCCAGCATAAAGAGCGGGCCAAGATCTTTCTCACTACCGCCAGCACGCTCTATTTCCACCGGCAGCGCCAGATAAAGCTGGTTGTAACTCAACAGCCACGAACTGTAGGCAATGATAAAAGCGACAAAACGTGGCTGGCGAAACGTGCTCCACCATGGGTGGATCTCCAGCGTCTGCTTACTGCGCTGAGCAGGAGGAAGGCAAAAAAACAGCACAATCAGCGCCACCACAAAGACGCCTGCACCTGCCAGAGCAACCTGTCGAAAGCCAAGCCCGGTAAGCAGGGCACCTGCCACCGGGCCGAGTACAGCACCCAGTTCTCCGCATACAGCAAACAACGCAAACCACTCCGCGCGGCTGCGCTTGCCCTTTGCTTCACTTTGCGTCCCCGCTTTTGCCAGAAGTGCTTCAATGGACGGAGAGAAAAGCGCGCCACCGATACCCGTCAGACATGCCCCCAGAATGATGGGCCACAGGGACTGGCCAAACGCCAGCAGAAGATACCCCGCGATGCGGACAAGGCACCCGCAGAGGATAATCACCCGGGCGCCAAACCGGTCTGAGAGCGCACCGCCGACGATAAACATGCCCTGCTGCGAGAATGTTCGCAGCCCAAGAACCAGCCCGATAAGCCCGCCGGAGAGCATCAAATCGTCACGCAGGAAAATCGCCAGAAAGGGGACAACCGCGTAAAAACCAATATTAAAAACGAACTGGCTGCCCAGTAACACGGGCGGCCAGAGCGTTGTCGCAGGGCGTAAAGAAAACAGGGACATGCGTATTACCCGGCGTTAAACAATGAAGTGGATATGCTTTTTGCCATGGTACGCAGAGATCTCAATTTTGGTTTTGACCCGGAACACTTCCCAGAGCAGCTCTTCGCTCAGGATCTCCTGCGGTGTCCCGGTGGCAATGATGTGCCCTTTTTGCATCACAATCAGTGAATCACAAAACATCGCAGCATGGTTGAGGTCGTGAATCGCCACAATACTGGTTACCGGCAACTCGCTTATCAGATGCATCAGCTGGATCTGGTGATGAATATCCAGGTGGTTGGTCGGTTCATCCAGCAGGATTTCGGTGGGCGATTGCGCCAGGGCACGGGCGATATGCACGCGCTGGCGCTCCCCGCCGGATAAGCTCAGCCAGCCTTGTTCGCTGCGATCGAGCATATCTACACGTTGCAGGGCGGAAGTAACGGTTTCATCATCCTGCGCGCTCCAGTTGGAGAAGGGCGAATGGTGCGGGATGCGCCCCAGCTTCACCACATCACGCACCCGCATGTTGGCATCGGTCATGCCATGCTGTTCAACGAATGCCACGCGGCGGGCAAGCTGTTTTTTGGGCATCCGGGCGATGTTCTGCCCGTCGAGCTTCACACAACCGGTATCCGGGCGACGCAGCCCCGCCAGCACACGTAAAAGTGACGATTTACCACAGCCGTTAGGGCCAAGCAGCCCAACGGTTTCCCCGCGTGCGATGTTCAGCGAGACATCGTTGACGATGACTTTATTGCCCACCTTCCAGGTAATATTTTCAGCGGTGATACTCATCACTTATTCCTTGAACGGTAGATGATAACGGCAAAGAAAGGCACGCCAACCAGGGCGGTGACAACGCCTACAGGCAGGCTTTGCGGCGCAATCAGTAAACGCGACGCAATATCTGCCAACACCATCAGAATGGCACCGGCCAGCGCGCTGGCGATAAGCAGAATGCGATGCAACGGCCCAAAGAAGAAGCGCATCACATGCGGCACAACCAGCCCGACAAAGCCGATGGAGCCTGCCATGCTGACAATGGTGGCGGTGATGAGCGCGGTGGTGGTGAACAGGATCAGGCGTACCCAGGGCACGGCAATGCCCAGTGACGCGGCGGCGTCATCGCCAAAAGTAAAGGCATCCAGCGCACGGGAGTAATAAAGGCACACCGCCAGCCCGGCCAGAACGACTACCAGCGCCAGCTGAAACTCAGGCCATCTCACGCCACTGAAACTGCCCAGCAGCCAGAACATCACGTCGCGAGCCTGCTGCGCGCTTGCAGAGGTGCTGATGGTGTAGGCGGTAATGGCGTTGAAAAGTTGAGACGCCGCAACACCCGCCAGAATGGTGCGTTCGTTGCCGCCGCGCGCGCCATTCGTCAGGAACGCCACGAAGACAAAGGCGGCAAACGCCCCGGCAAATGCGCCCGCCGAGAGGGACACCGCGCCGGTGCCGATACCTAATACCACCACCGATACTGCGCCTGTTGAGGCCCCCGCAGACACGCCCAGTACGTAAGGCTCAGCCAGCGCATTTTTCAACAGGCTTTGCAGCACCGCCCCGCAAATTGCGAGGCCCGCGCCGCAGCACGCCGCCACCAGCGCACGACTCAGGCGAAAATCCCAGATCACGCTTTCATAAATGCGGTTAAGCGGGACTGCGGTCAGCCCCATTTTATTGCTGATGGCGTAAAAGACGTTTCGCAGTGGAATAGAAAGCTCACCCACGCTGACGCCAACGGCGATCACCAGGAACAACAGCACGATGGAAAGCAAGCACGAGGTCGTCAGGATGAATCCCTGTCGCGCCTGTTGAACAACAGCGGTCATCAGTTAAGCCCCAGTTTTCTGAGCTGCTCGCCCACCTGTTCAGCACCGTAGAGGGTACGAATAGTCGGGTTCATTGCCTGGCCGTCCATCACTACGATATGACCTTTTTTAACGGCATCCATCTGGCTGACGGCAGGATCGCTTTTCAGGAATTTGATTTTTTCCTCTGCGTTATCGAGCGCCCAGCGGTTGCGGTCCAGACTGGAAACGACAATGACATCCGGGTTAGCGGCGATAACGCTTTCCCAGCTCACCGTTGGCCACTCTGTTTCAGAGGTAATGGCATTATGCCCACCCAGAACGTTGGCAATAAAACCGGATGCACTGTTTTTACCGCCGACGTAGGCATCAGCAGAAGGTGAGGCGCTGGAGAACCAGAAAACAAACGAAAGATCTTTTTTATTTTTGCCAAACTCAGCACGCAAATCGTTTTCACGTTTTTTAAAGTCGGCAATTAATGCTTCACCGCGAGGCTGCACATTAAAAATGGTGGCGAAATCTTCAATCTCTTTATAGAGATAGGTCATATCCCACAGCTTCTGACGGCTGCCGTACATATCACCTGCGGCTTTTTTGGTGGCGCACATGCCTGGGGATAAATAGCTGTTCACCCCCACGGTAGCCAGGTCTTCGCGTTTTGCGACTTTACTTTCTGGCCCGAGCAGCAGCGGCAGCTGTGCAGGAACGAAATCAGGGTTTTGGGCGAGGATGGATTCAAGGGTAGGGATTTCTACCGTCAGCGTTTTAATTTTTGCATTTTGTTCAGCCAGCGCCGGTAATACTTTTGTCGGCCAGAATGCGCTGGCGGTGACGTTTTTTTGCAGACCTAACAGTAAGAGGATCTCGACGGTATTTTGCCCCAGGGCAACAACGCGCTCGGGCGCTTTGGTGAATGTTTCTTTATAGCCGCAGTTTTCAATAGTGAGAGGATATGTTGTTGCCAGAGCAGAACCGACCGATGCGAACGCCATTCCCAGTGCGCAGATGACCTTTTTCATAAAACGCTACCCTTCATTAAAATTATTATTGATGACCCTGGTATGAATTTTTAATGCAAATGAAACTCATTATTAAGGCTGGGTTTTATACAATGTAATATATTTAGTGTCAATAATTCGCATTAACGCATTGTTATTATTGATTTTTTAATGGGGTGGTGAAAATGCCGTGCGGTGCACGGCAGAGGGGAATTACGCGCGGGTTGCGATAAGAATCGCGGAGGCTTTAATCAGGGCGATGATGCGTTTACCGGTCGCGAGCTGCATCTCTTCACAGCTTTCATTGGTCACGACCGCCACAATTTCAAAACCGGCATCCGTCTGTACATGAACGGTAGCGTTAACGGCACCTTCGGTCACTTTACTGATGGCACCGGCAAACTGGTTACGGGCAGAGAACTTCAGACCGCAATCTTCGGTTGCCAGGGTCACCCACGGTGCTTTGATAAGGGCGATAGCTTCTTTTCCTGGCACCAGACCCAGTGCCTCTTTGCTGCTGGTGGTGACAATAGCCACCAGTTTAGCGCCACCGGCCAGCGTTAATTCGATTTCATCATTAACCGCACCATGCGACGTTGCGCTAACGGTTCCGGTTAGCTGGTTACGTGCTGAAACAGACATGTTACCTCCTGTAGAACAGATGAAAGTTGGACGTACTGAAGAGTTTATACCACAGGTACGTCCGGTATCATCGGTTACACCAGGCTCTCTTTATCAATACCCAGTCGCTTCATTCGTGACAGCAGCGTGGTCCGTTTCAGGCCGAGGCGCTGCGCAGCGCCTTTCGGTCCCGCAACAACGCCGTTGGTTTCTTTCAGCACGCGCATAATCAGCTGGAATTCGTCTTCGCCCGCCTGTGCTACTTCGGCCGCGACCAGCGGTTCTTCAGGCATCGTCACTTCGGGCAGGGAGAGTTGCAACACGCTGCCGCGCGTCAGTAGCACGGCACGTTCAATGACGTTTTCCAGCTCGCGCACGTTGCCCGGCCACTCCATCGACGAGAGCGTGCGTAGCGTTTCGGCAGGAATGCTGTCGATACTGCGCCCCATCCTGCGGGCAATCTTCGCGGTAAAGGCTTTCACCAGAAGAGGAATATCTTCCGGACGTTCCCGCAACGGCGGCAGATAAATCGGGAAGACGTTCAGGCGATAATAGAGGTCGCTGCGAAATTCGCGGTCTGCGACCATTTTTTTCAGATCGCGGTTGGTGGCGGCAATCAACCGCACGTCCGTCTGGATAAGCTTATTGCTGCCCAGGCGTTCAAACTCCTGCTCCTGCAACACGCGCAGCAGCTTGGGCTGGAGCTCCAGCGGCATATCGCCCACTTCGTCCAGGAACAGCGAGCTTTTATCCGCCAGCTCAAAACGACCTAGCCGCTGGCTGCTGGCACCGGTGAAGGCACCACGTTCATGACCGAAGAGATCGCTTTCCAGCAGGCCCGCAGGCATGGCGGCGCAGTTCATCTTCACCATCCGGCGGCTGTTGCGGTTGCTGAGATTGTGGATCGCGCGGGCAATGAGCTCTTTGCCCGTCCCGGTTTCCCCCAGGATAAGCACCGTGCTGTCGCTTTGCGCCACCATCTCGACCTGCTTGAGCACGCTGTACATCGCTTCGCTGCGGCCGATGATTTCACCGAACTCGCTGTCGACGTTGTTGAGCTGTTCCGTCAGGGCCAGGTTTTCATCCACCAGCCGCTCTTTCAGGCGATGAATTTCCTGATAAGCCAGCGCATTATCCAGCGCAATGGAAATACGTTCGGCAATCTGGCGCAGCAGCTTCAGATTGGCGGTGTTGAACACGCCTTCTTCACACTGTGCCAGCTTCAGCACGCCCAGCATGGTATTGCCGGACATCAGCGGGAGCAGGCACAGCGTCTGGATCTTGTTGCCCCAGGTGTTAAACAGCAATCGCTCGTAGGGTGCCAGTGCATCGCGTTCGTTCAGATTGAGCAGCAGGATCTCTTTGCTCTTAAACACACGTTCAGAAAGGGTTCCTGCTTCATCCACTTCACTCTGCTCGTGAGCTGGATTGGCTTCGTCGAGATAATGCGTTGAGTAGATGTTCAGTTTGCCCTTGCGGTGTCCCCGCAACGCGATGCTGATCGCATCTATTTTGAAATAGTGATGGATCTCTTTAGAGACTTCGCTGACCAGCTCGTCCATATCCAGGCGCGAGAGCACGGCGTTAGTGATCGCCACCAGAATGCGGAAGTTGTCGCGTTCACGGCTGAGCAGGTCGAAGTCGACATTGTTGGTCACGCGGTTCTGGATCTGCTCTGCCACCACGCCCACAATCTGGGTAAAGGTATGCAGACGCTCGTACTCCGCCTCGCTCCAGGGCTGGTTAGTTTTGCGGATAAATTCGCAGCCACCAAAAATATGCCCTTCAGCCGCCAGCGGCAGCAGGCAGTAGTGCCCGAAAGGACGATACAGGTTGCTCTCTGCAAGCATCGGCCAGGCCTGGCGAAACTCGTCGAAGCTGCAATGCAGGGCTTCAGGGCGGGAGAGGATCCGCCGCACCGGACCATGAGCCAGGATCGTTTCATCTTCGTACTGAAAGGGTTTGCCGTTGTCGTGCGCGGAAAAATAGCTCGCGCGATGACTCCCGCTATGCCAGAGCACAATTGCAGCGCTGTCCGCCAGTGCAGACTGCCTGACCAACCGCGTCAGGGCATCGCTCAGCGAGCCGAGGTCCGGCTGCTGTAAAAGAGTGCGCGTAATGTCGAACAGGCCCTGCTGTCCAAGATCGCTCATCGGTGTATACGGCATCATTGCTTTCCAATTGAAACTGGCAAAAAAAGAGAAAATCCTGTGCTGTCCGCTTTTGGCGCGGTTCTAGCAAATTCGGGGTAAAGGTTCGGCGTGCGGCAGATCCAGCGTACGTTTAACGCCATAAAGCCCGGTCAGGCGCACCCCTTTGCGCTCAACCACTTCACCGATAATCGCGGCTTCTTTCCCTGAGGGATGAGCACGCAATTGTGCCAGCACCGCTTCGGCGGCCTGGCGTTCCACGCCGATCACCAGCTTGCCTTCATTGGCAAAGTTTAGCGGGTCCAGCCCAAGCAGTTCACAAAGCCCCCGTACTGCGGGTTTGACCGGTAGTCCGCGCTCGGTCAGTTCAATACCGCATCCGCTGCTTGCTGCGAACTCATGCACCACCGCATTAACGCCGCCGCGCGTTGCATCGCGCAGGGCTTTCACGCCCTGGCATGAACGCAGGGTTTGAATAAGCGGGGTCAGCACGGCGCAGTCGCTGCGTAATTCGCCATCCAGCCCCAGGCCTTCGCGCAGGTTGAGTATCGTCGCGCCGTGGCAACCCAGCGTTCCGCTGACCAGCAACACATCGCCGGGGGTCAGTTGCCCCGCACCCCAGTGAATATCAGCAGGAATGGCCCCCATTCCGGCGGTGTTGATAAACAGTTTGTCTGCCGCGCCGCGTTGGACCACTTTGGTGTCCCCGGTCACGATGGCGATCCCTGCTTCCTGTGCAGTGGATGCCATGCTGGCGACAACGGCCTTCAGGGTGTCCATTGGCAGCCCTTCTTCAAGGATAAAGCCGCAGGAGAGAAAGCGCGGAATTGCGCCGCTGACCGCCACATCGTTTGCTGTACCGCAGACGGCCAGCTTGCCAATATCGCCGCCAGGGAAGAACAGCGGGTCGATAACGTAGCTGTCGGTAGAAAACGCCAGCCTGTCGCCCTGAGCGGTGAGGGTAGAGAGAGAGATGCGCGCCTGGTCTTCCTGCTCGGCCAGCCAGGGATTGTTAAAGGCGTCCATAAACAGCTGATTAATGAGCTGCTGCATGGCTTGTCCGCCACTACCGTGCGCCATTTCTACCCTGTTCATACTTCACACTCCTGATTGCGATACTGATACCACGCAGCGCACGCGCCTTCTGATGAAACCATCAGTGCGCCAAATGCAGTTTGCGGGTTACAGGTGTTGCCAAATAACGGGCATTGATGTGGTTTGCATTTACCGGTGAGTACGTCGCCACAGCGGGCGCGGGGATCGTCGCAAACCTGTTGCGGTTGCGGGTGGAAATGGGCTTCGGCATCGAACGCACGGTATGCAGACGTTAGGCGCACACCCGATTCGGCAATCAATCCCAGGCCGCGCCACTCGCTGTCGCCTTCCACGCTGAAGACCTCAGCAATGGCTTTTTGGGCAAGCACATTCCCGGCATCCGGGACCACGCGGCGATACTGGTTTTCCACCGTACTCAGGGCTGCTATTTTCTGCTCAACAAGCATGGTCACGCCTTGCAGTAGATCAAGAGGTTCGAAACCAGCGACCACTAAAGGGCGATCAAAGTCGCTGGCGATGAACCCGTAAGCCTCTGTGCCGATGACCATGCTGACGTGCCCTGGCGCCAGAAACGCGTCAATGCCGTTGCCGGGCTCTTCCAGCAGGCTGCGCAGGGTCGGGATAAGCGTAATGTGCTGGCAAAAAAAGAAAAAGTTGCTGATATTTCGCGCTTTGGCCTGCTGTAAGGTGATGGCCGTTGCAGGCATGGTGGTTTCAAAACCCAGGCCGAAAAAGACGACTTTCCGCGTGGGATTATCAGCGGCCAGCGTTAAGGCATCTACCGGCGAGTAGACGATACGCACGTCCGCTCCCCGCGCTCGGGCCTGGAGTAACGAGCCATTTTTCCCCGGCACGCGCATGGCGTCGCCAAAGGTACAGAAAATCACGTCAGGCTGGCTGGCAATCTCGATACAGCTGTCGATGCGTCCCATTGGCAGTACGCACACCGGGCAGCCCGGGCCGTGAATAAACTCGATGTTGTCCGGCAACAGCTGGTCGAGGCCAAATTTAAAGATGGCGTGGGTATGCCCGCCGCACACCTCCATGATGCGCAGCGGTTTTTCGGCAGTGTAGCGCAGATGTTTTGCTCGTATCTTCAGGTGTTCAATGAGCTGCATCACCTGTTCGGGCGCGCGATATTCATCAACATAACGCATGGTTATTGCTCCTCGCCGTACAGAAGCGCCCCGACATCAGGCTCCACATCAAACATGTTTTGCAGGGCATCCAGCGTGTCGCGCGCTTCTGCTTCGTTAATCACGCTCATGGCAAAGCCAACGTGTACCAGCACCCACTGGCCTGTGCGGGGCGCACCGTTTTCATCCGCACTGCCAACCAGCGTCAGATCGACATCGCGCAGCACGCCGCACACGTCTACTTTGGCCTGATTGCCGTTAATCGCGTGGATTTGCCCCGGGACGCCTATGCACATTGTTCGCTCTCCAGCCAGTTCAGCCAGTTATCCATACCTTGCCCGCCAGTGGCGGACACCAGCAGGATTTCAATATCCGGGTTCACTTCACGGGCATACGCCAGACATTTATCGACGTCGAAATTCAGGTATGGCAGCAGGTCGACTTTGTTAAGGAGCATCACCGATGCCGCGGCAAACATATGCGGGTATTTCAGCGGCTTGTCTTCCCCTTCGGTCACCGACAGCACCGCCACTTTATGCCGCTCACCCAGATCAAAGCTCGCCGGGCAGACCAGGTTACCCACGTTCTCAATAAACAGAATGCCGTTATCCGCCAGCGGCAAACGCGGCGCGGCATCGGCAATCATCTGGGCATCAAGATGGCAGCCCTTGCCGGTGTTCACCTGAATGGCCGGCGTGCCGGTTTCACGAATACGCGCGGCATCGTTAACCGTCTGCTGATCGCCTTCGATAACCGCGCAAGAAACGCGTCCGTTCAGGCGTTTAAGCGTTTCGGTGAGCAGCGTCGTTTTGCCAGAACCCGGGCTGGAGACCAGGTTTAGCACCAGCAGCTTGCGGGCGGCAAAACGGGCGCGGTTGCGCGCAGCCAGTTGGTTATTTTTATCAAGCACGTTGATTTCGACGTCCAGCATCTGCCGCTGGCTGATGCCTGGCGCGTGCGTGCCGGCTTCGCCGTGGCCGTAATGCAGGTCGCCGTCAGCGGATTGCGTGGGCGTAAAGGCCAGACCGGTAAAGGCTCCTGATGGACGGGGAGCAGGAGAGAAGGGCGCGGAGCGAAACGCAGAGTGAGGATGATGCTCATCCCCTTCTATATAGAGGTTGCCTTCGGCGCAACCGCAGGTACTACACATAATTATTCCCTCTCGATTTCGAGGCGTTGGATCTGCATTCCGTCATCGGCCACGATGCGCAGCCCGGTGCTCTGACACTGCGGGCAGCTTCGTACTTTCGACGACAGCAGCGTGACGTACTGCTGGCACTGTTCGCACCAGCACTCCGCCTGCTGTTCTTCAATATGAAGCTGGCAGCCTTCCGCCAGCGTGTCGCGGCACACCAGCTCAAAGCAAAAGGTGAGGGCGCTGGTTTCGACGCAGGAAAACGCGCCGAGTTTCAGCCAGACACCGGTCACGCGTTTTGCGTGGTGTTGTGCTGCCTGTTGTTCGATTAATTCCAGAGCCCGTTGGCAGAGGGTGATTTCGTGCATGACGCCTCCTCAGTGAATTGCGCCTTTAATGCAATAACGATGCCATCTTGATTTTTGTTAAGGCGTGACGATGTCAACCCTGTCGAAATGACACGTCGACACTGCCATTTCAGTCGTGTGTTTTGTATTTAATGTATTAAAAATCAATGCATTAAAAACTGGCATGGAATCTGCTTAATAGCCGCAATCTCCATTAACCGGATATCTGACATGACTATTTGGGAAATCAGCGAAAAAGCGGATTACATCGCGCAGCGGCATCAGCAGTTACAGGAGCAGTGGCATCTTTACTGCAATTCTCTGGTTCAGGGGATCACCCTGTCGAAAGCCCGGCTACACCATGCCATGAGCTGTGCGGCACAGGGCGATATGCGCTTTGTGTTGTTCGGACACTTCACGATTTACGTCACCCTGGCGGACAGCTTCAACAGCCACACCATCGAGTATTACGTCGAGACAAAAGACGGGGATAAACAACGCATTGCGCAGGCGCAGCTGATGACCGATGGCATGGTTGATGGCCACGTCAGCAACCGCGATCGTCAGCAGGTGCTGGAACATTACCTGGAAAAAATCGCGCCGGTCTACAACGGCCTGTACAGCGCGGTTGAGCACGATTTACCGGTCAACCTGCAACAGCTGATGAACGGAAATCCATCGGCAAACGTTGCCTGAGTATTGCGTGTCGAGAAGTGTCGATAAGACAGATTTTCGTCAAAAATGACCATCACCAGAGGATTACCCGGTGAACCGTTTTGTAATTGCCGACTCGACGGTCTGTATCGGCTGTCGAACCTGTGAAGCGGCGTGTTCGGAAACACACCGCCTGCACGGATTGCAGTCAATGCCGCGCCTGCGCGTCATGCGAAATGAAAAAGAGTCTGCGCCGCAGCTCTGCCACCACTGTGAAGATGCCCCGTGCGCGGGTGTCTGCCCTGTTAATGCCATCACCCGTGTTGATGGTGCGGTACAGCTCAATGAAAGCCTGTGCGTAAGCTGCAAGCTGTGCGGTATTGCCTGTCCGTTTGGAGCAATTGAGTTTTCCGGCAGCCGCCCGCTGCATATTCCGGCGAATGCCAATACCCCGAAAGCGCCGCCAGCGCCACCGGCTCCGGCACGCGTCAGTACGCTGCTGGACTGGGTTCCCGGCGTACGTGCCATCGCGGTGAAGTGCGATCTGTGCAGCTTTGATGAACAAGGCCCGGCCTGCGTGCGCACCTGCCCGACCAAAGCGCTCATTCTGGTCAATATTCGCGATATCGCCCGTACCAGCAAGCGTAAGCGTGAGCTGACGATTAACACCGATTTTGGCGATCTTTCGCTGCTTCAGGAATTCAACGAGGGGGCGAAATGAACGCAGTGACGATGATTAACAGCGCTGTGGCCTGGTTTGCCGCCGCAGCCGTTCTGGCGCTGATTTTTTCGTTCCATAAAACCCTGAGCGGCTGGATAGCAGGGATCGGCGGAGCGACAGGCAGCCTGATGACTCTGGCTGCGGGTGGGGTGGTTCTGCTCGGCGGGCAATCCGTTGAAGCCATCATTCCGCTGGTGCATCACGCGGTTCAGGTAACCCCGCTGAATGCCATCTGGCTGGTGACCTTTGGCCTGTGCGGGCTGTTTATCAGCCTGTTTAATATTGACTGGCATCGCCATCACAGCACCAAAGCGAACGGGTTGCTGGTGAATGTGCTGATGGCAGCGGCGGTCTGCACCGTGACTGCCAGCAACCTGGGCGCGCTGGTGGTGATGGCTGAAATCATGGCCCTGTGCGGCGTGTTCCTGACCGGGTGCAGTGGTTCCGGCAAGCTGTGGTTTGCGCTGGGGCGACTCGGCACGCTGCTGCTGGCGCTAACCTGCTGGCTGGTGTGGCAACGCTACGGCACCCTGGATTTTGCCCTGCTGAACGAGCGGGCACAGCAGTTACCGTTTGGCGCTGACATCTGGTTGTCGGGCGTGGTGGGCTTTGGTCTGCTGGCCGGGATTATCCCACTGCACGGCTGGGTGCCGCAGGCCCATGCCAATGCCTCAGCTCCGGCGGCGGCGCTGTTCTCCACCGTGGTGATGAAGGTTGGGCTGTTCGGCATTCTTACGCTGTCGCTTGCGGGCGGGCAGCCGCCGCTGTGGTGGGGCGTGGTGTTGCTGCTGGCGGGTATGGTGACCGCATTTGTCGGCGGGCTGTACGCGCTGATGGAACACAACATTCAGCGTCTGCTGGCGTATCACACCCTGGAGAATATCGGCATCATCCTGCTCGGTCTTGGCGCGGGCGTAACGGGCCTGGCGCTGAACCAGCCTGCACTGATTGCCGCCGGGTTTATCGGTGGTCTGTATCACCTCGTCAACCATAGCCTGTTTAAAAGCACGCTGTTCCTCGGCGCGGGTAGCGTCTGGTTTCGTACCGGCCATCGCGATATCGAAAAACTGGGCGGCATTGGCAAAAAGATGCCGGTTATCTCCCTTGCCATGCTGGTGGGGTTGATGGCGATGGCCGCGCTGCCGCCGCTGAACGGCTTTGCCGGTGAGTGGGTTATTTACCAGTCCTTCTTCGCACTCGGCCAGAGTGATGCATTTATTGCGCGTCTGCTCGGCCCGCTGCTGGCGGTGGGGCTGGCTATCACCGGCGCGCTGGCGGTGATGTGTATGGCGAAAGTCTATGGCGTGACCTTCCTCGGCGCACCGCGCACGAAAGAGGCAGAACAGGCCTGCTGCGCACCGGTGCTGATGGCGGCAAGCGTGGTCGCTCTGGCGCTGTGCTGCGTTATCGGTGGTGTAGCTGCGCCGTGGCTGCTGCCGCTGCTGGGTAGTGCGATACCGCTGCCGCTTACGACAGCGCACACCACCGTTTCTCAGCCGATGATTGCGCTGCTGCTCATTGCCACTCCGCTACTGCCATTCATTCTGATGCTGTTCTTCAAACGCGACCGTCTCTCTTCCCGCTCACGCGGTGCGGCGTGGGCCTGCGGTTATGAACACGAGCAATCCATGGTGATCACCGCCCACGGCTTTGCCATGCCGGTGAAAGAGAACTTTGCCGCCGTGCTGAAGCTGCGTCACTGGCTGAACCCGGTGGCGTGGATCCCTGGCTGGCAGAGCGCTGCCGTGCCTGCGCTGTTCCGCCGTCTGGCGGTTATCGAGCTGGCAGTGCTGGTGGTGATTGTGATTTCACGAGGAGCCTGACATGAGTCTGTTACTGGCATTACTTCAGGCGTTGGTGTTATTCGCCATTGCGCCACTGCTTTCCGGGGTGAGCCGCGTGCTGCGCGCCCGGATGCATAACCGTCGCGGGCCGGGTGTCCTTCAGGAGTATCGCGACCTGTTCAAATTGCTCACCCGCCAGAGCGTTGCACCCGATGCCGCAGGCTGGGTGTTTCGCCTGACGCCGTTTGTGATGGTGGGTGTCATGCTGACCATCGCCACCGCGCTGCCGGTGGTGACCGTTGGCTCTCCGCTGCCGGTGCTGGGCGATTTGATCACCCTTATCTATCTGTTTGCCATCGCGCGGTTCTTCTTTGCCATTGCGGGCCTGGACACCGGTAGCCCGTTTACCGGTATTGGCGCCAGCCGCGAGGCGATGCTGGGCGTGCTGGTTGAGCCGATCCTGCTGCTGGGGCTGTGGGTTGCCGCGCAGGTAGCGGGTTCGACTCATATCAGTTTTATCACCGATACCGTCTACCACTGGCCTGTAGCACGTTCCATTCCGCTGGTTCTGGCGCTGTGCGCCTGCGCGTTCGCCACCTTTATTGAGATGGGCAAATTGCCATTTGACCTCGCGGAAGCAGAGCAGGAATTGCAGGAAGGGCCACTGACCGAGTACAGCGGCTACGGCTTTGCGGTGCTGAAGTGGGGCATCAGCCTCAAGCAGCTGGTGGTGCTGCAAATGTTTGTAGGCGTTTTCTTTCCGTGGGGGCAGATGACGCACTTTACCGCTGGCGGCCTGGTACTGGCAGTGGTTGTGGCCGTCCTCAAGCTGCTGATTGGCGTGCTGGTGATTGCGCTGTTTGAAAACAGCATGGCGCGTCTGCGTTTTGTGGCGACGTCCCGTATCACCTGGGCCGGTTTTGGCTTTGCATTTTTAGCATTCGTCTCCTTGCTGGTGGCGTGATTAAAGAGAATTTTTATGTCTGAAGAGAAAAAAGGTCAGCAGTATCTCGCCGCATTGCATCAGGCTTTTCCCGGCGTCGTGCTGGAAGAGTCCTGGCAGACCAAAGACCAGATAACCCTCACCGTGAAGGTGAACTACCTGCCAGAGGTGGTGGAGTTTCTGTATTACCAGCAGGGCGGCTGGCTCTCCGTGCTGTTCGGGAACGATGAACGTCAGCTGTGCGGGAACTATGCGGTTTACTACGTGATGTCGATGGAACAGTTCGAGAAGTGCTGGATTACCGTGCGCGTCGAAGTGGACCCGAACAAACCGGAGTATCCGTCGGTTACGCCGCGCGTGCCTGCCGCCGTCTGGGGCGAACGTGAAGTGCGCGACATGTACGGCCTGGTGCCTGTCGGTCTGCCGGATGAACGCCGTCTGGTGCTGCCAGACGACTGGCCGGACGAACTCTATCCATTGCGTAAAGACAGTATGGATTATCGTCAGCGCCCGGCACCGACCACCGACAGCGAAACTTACGAATTCATCAACGAGCTGGGCAGTAAAAAGAACAACGTGGTGCCGATTGGTCCGCTGCACGTCACCTCTGATGAACCGGGGCACTTCCGTCTGTTCGTTGACGGCGAGAACATTATCGACGCCGACTACCGCCTGTTCTATGTCCACCGCGGCATGGAAAAGCTGGCGGAAACCCGCATGGGTTACAACGAAGTGACCTTCCTCTCCGATCGCGTGTGCGGTATTTGCGGTTTTGCCCACAGCACCGCCTACACCACCTCGGTGGAAAACGGCATGGGAATTGTGGTGCCAGAGCGCGCGCAGATGATCCGCGCCATTCTGCTTGAAGTGGAACGCCTGCACTCGCACCTGCTGAACCTCGGCCTGGCCTGTCACTTTGTCGGCTTCGACTCCGGGTTCATGCAGTTCTTCCGCGTGCGTGAAGCCTCAATGAAGATGGCGGAGATCCTCACCGGGGCGCGTAAAACCTACGGCCTGAACCTGATCGGCGGGATCCGCCGTGACCTGCTGAAAGACGACATGATCCAGACCCGCCTGCTTGCGCAGCAGATGCGCCGCGATGTGCAGGATCTGGTGGATATGCTGCTCAGCACGCCAAACATCGAGCAGCGTACTGTCGGTATTGGCCGTCTTGATCCTGACATTGCCCGCGATTTCAGTAACGTTGGCCCGATGGTACGCGCCAGCGGCCACGCCCGTGACACCCGCGCGGATCACCCGTTTGTGGGCTACGGTCTGCTGCCGATGACGGTACACAGCGAACAGGGCTGCGACGTGATTTCTCGCCTGAAGGTGCGTATCAACGAGGTGTTCACCGCGCTGAATATGATCGACTTCGGCCTGGATAACCTGCCTGGCGGCCCGCTGATGGTGGAAGGCTTCACCTATATTCCAAACCGCTTTGCCCTTGGTTTTGCCGAAGCGCCACGCGGTGACGACATCCACTGGAGCATGACCGGCGACAACCAGAAGCTCTACCGCTGGCGCTGCCGTGCGGCAACCTACGCCAACTGGCCAACCCTGCGCTATATGCTGCGCGGCAACACCGTGTCTGATGCGCCGCTGATCATCGGCAGTCTCGACCCGTGCTACTCCTGCACCGACCGTATGACGGTGGTGGATGTGCGTAAGAAGAAAAGCCAGGTGGTGCCGTACAAAGAGCTTGAGCGCTACAGCATCGAGCGTAAAAACTCGCCGCTGAAATAAGGACTCGTCATGTTTACCTTTATCAAAAAAGTCATCAAAACCGGCACCCAGACCAGCAGTTATCCGCTGGAGCCGATGCCGGTGGATAAAAACTTTCGCGGTAAGCCAGAGCACAATCCGCAGCAGTGCATCGGCTGCGCCGCCTGCGTGAATGCCTGCCCGTCCAACGCCCTGACGGTGGAGACGGACCTGAAAACTGGCGAGCTTGCCTGGCAGTTCAACCTTGGGCGCTGCATTTTTTGTGGCCGCTGCGAAGAGGTGTGCCCAACGGTGGCGATCCGTCTTTCTCAGGAATACGAGCTGGCGGTATGGAAGAAAGAGGATTTCCTGCAACAGTCGCGTTTTGCGCTGTGTAGCTGCCGTGTCTGCAACCGTCCGTTTGCCGTGCAAAAAGAGATCGACTACGCCATTGCGCTGTTAAAACACAACGGTGACGTCCGCGCAGAGCACCACCGGGAAAGCTTTGAAACCTGCCCGGAATGCAAACGTCAGAAATGCCTGCTGCCGTCTGACCGCATCGATTTAACCCGTCATATGAGAGAGGCCAGCTGATGGAAAACTTACTCGGCCCACGCGACGATAACGGCATTCCGGTGCCGATGACGGTGGACGAATCCATCGCCAGCATGAAGGCGTCGCTGCTGAAAAAAATCAAACGCTCGGCCTACGTGTATCGCGTGGACTGCGGCGGCTGTAACGGCTGTGAAATTGAAATTTTCGCCACGCTGTCGCCGCTGTTTGATGCAGAACGCTTCGGCATCAAAGTGGTACCGTCCCCGCGTCATGCCGACATTCTGTTGTTTACCGGGGCGGTCACCCGCGCGATGCGATCGCCTGCGCTGCGTGCCTGGCAATCCGCGCCGGACCCGAAAATCTGCATCTCTTACGGCGCGTGCGGCAACAGTGGCGGTATCTTCCACGATCTCTACTGCGTGTGGGGCGGCACTGACAAAATTGTCCCGGTGGATGTCTATATTCCGGGTTGCCCGCCAACGCCTGCCGCAACGTTGTACGGATTTGCGATGGCGCTCGGCCTGCTGGAGCAGAAGATCCACGCTCGTGCACCAGGTGAACTCGACAGCCAGCCTGCCACCATTCTGCATCCGGATATGGTGCAACCGCTGCGCGTGAAGGTCGACCGCATGGCGCGAAAACTGGCGGGCTATCGCTATGGCCGCCAGATTGCCGACGATTATCTGCGTCTGCTCAGTCAGGGCGAACATCAGGTGGCGCGCTGGCTGGAGGCGGAAAACGATCCGCGTCTGAATGAGATTGTCGGGAACCTGAACAGCATTGTCGATGAGGCGCGTATCCGATGAGTGAAACGGTGGTGTTCAGTCAGTTGAGCCGTAAGTTTATTGATGAGAACGATGCCACGCCAGATGCGGCGCAGCAGGTGGTCTATTACAGCCTGGCGATTGGTCACCACCTGGGGGTGATCGACTGCCTGGAGGCGGCGTTAAGCTGCCCGTGGCCCGAGTATCTGGCATGGATAGCCACGCTGGAAGAGGGCAGCACGGCGCGGCGCAAAATGGAAGGTGTGCCGAAATACGGCGAGATTGTTATCGATGCTAACCATATTGCGATGCTTGCCAATGCGTTCGACGCGGCCATCAGACGACAAACCCCTGAACAGCAGGCGTGGAGCAAAACCCTGCTTGGGATGCTGCATGATATTCATCAGGAAAGCGCCATCTACCTGATGGTGAGGAGATTACGTGACTGACGTTTTACTGTGTGTTGGCAACAGCATGATGGGAGATGACGGCGCAGGCCCGCTGCTGGCGGAAATGTGTGCCGCGAACCCGCAGGGCAACTGGGTGGTTATCGACGGCGGCAGCGCCCCGGAAAATGACGTGGTGGCGATCCGTAAACTGCATCCGGAAAGGTTGTTGATTGTCGATGCCACCGATATGGGGCTCAACCCCGGTGAAACTCGCCTTATCGACCCCGACGATATCGCAGAGATGTTTATGATGACGACCCACAACATGCCGCTCAATTACCTGGTCGATCAGATTAAGGACGACGTGGGCGAGGTGCTGTTTTTGGGCATTCAGCCGGATATCGTGGGCTTTTATTACCCCATGACGCCACCGGTGAAAGAGGCGGTGGAGGTGGTCTATTCCCGGCTGGGGGCGTGGGTTGGGGATGGGGGGGTTGCCAGGCTCTGAGCAGGTGCCGGGTGGCGGCTTCGCCTTACCCGGCCTACAAAACCCATCTCCCTCTCCCTGCGGGAGAGGGTTGGGGTGAGGGCAACAGGCTACGCCAGATCCCCCCCGTTACTCGCAATCACCTTCTTATACCACCAGAACGATTTTTTGCGCTTTCTGTCCAGCGTGCCGTTCCCGGCATCATCGCGATCAACGTACACAAACCCGTAGCGCTTGCTCATTTCGCCCGTAGAGGCCGCCACCAGATCAATGCAGCCCCAGGTGGTGTAGCCCATCAGCGGTACGCCGTCTTCAATGGCATCGCCCATTGCGCGGATATGCTCGCGCAGGTAGCTGATGCGGTAGTCGTCGTTAATCTCACCGTTTGCCTCAATCACATCCTTCGCGCCGAGGCCGTTTTCTACCAGGAACAGCGGTTTCTGATAACGGTCGTACATCATGTTCATGGTGATGCGCAGACCCAGCGGGTCGATACCCCAGCCCCATTCGCTCACCTCGATGTGCGGGTTTCGCAGAGATTTCACGATGTTCGCTGCATTGGTGTTTTGTGCATTCATATCCGCAGAGGCGCAGCGGGAGGCGTAATAGCTGAACGACACAAAATCGACGGTGTTTTTCAGCAACTGGTCGTCGCCAGGCTCTTTAACAATCACCACCCCTTTTTCGCGGAACACGCGGGCAGAGTAGGCCGGGTAACTACCGCGCGCCTGCACGTCGATAAAGAACAGGTTCTCGCGGTCTTTTTCCAGCGCCATCCACACGTCTTCCGGCTTGCAGGAATACGGGTAGAAATTGCCGCCTGCCAGCATACAGCCGACCTGGTTTTCCGGGTTCACCTCGTGGGCGATTTTGGTCGCCAGTGCGCTTGCCACCAGTTCGTGATGCGCAGCCTGATATTTCACCTGATCTTCGTTTTCACCTTCTTCGAACACCAGCCCCGCACCCGAGAACGGGCTGTGCAGCATGATGTTGATTTCGTTGAAGGTCAGCCAGTACTTCACCAGACCGTTAAATTCTTCGAAGCAGGTGCGGGCGTAACGAGCGAACAGATCGACCATTTTGCGGTTACGCCAGGAGCCGTACTCCGTTACCAGATGCATGGGCACGTCGAAGTGGCACAGCGTCACCAGCGGCTCGATATTGTACTTTTTGCACTCTTCAAACACTGCGCGGTAAAAGGCAATACCCTCTTTGTTTGGCAGCGGCTCATCGCCATTCGGATAGAGGCGGCTCCAGGCAATCGAAGTACGGAACACCGTAAAGCCCATTTCCGCCATCAGGGCGATGTCTTCTTTATAGCGATGGTAAAAATCAATCGCCTCGTGGCTTGGGTAAAACTCGTCGTCACGTAACGAAAAACGTTTTTCCTTACCGACCTTCACCGCCAGACGGTTTGCGCCGTGGGGGATCATATCGACGGTAGTCAGCCCTTTACCGCCTTCACGGTAAGCACCTTCACTCTGGTTGGCAGCCAGTGCGCCGCCCCATAAAAATCCTTGTGGAAAAACAGACATTTTTACCTCGCTATAAAATTATGCTTGTGCTGCTTTGGCCTGAACCGGTGCGGTTTGCAGGGCGCGCGCTTTTTCTGCTTCGTCCTCAACCGGGATGTCTTCAAAGCCGAGTATTAACGTCAGGACAAACGACAGCACCACGGCCAGCGCCATTACGCCAAATACCCAAACGATAGTCATCGGATTCGCCGGGTCGAAGAACTGCACGCTGGTAAACAGCCCCGGTGCGGCCATCGAATGGCTGGCAAGACCGGCAATCCCGGCCACCGCGCCGCAGATAAAGCCGCTGATAAGACTGGCAATCAACGGACGTTTCAGGCGGACCGCTACGCCGTAGAGGGCCGGTTCAGAGATACCCGCCATAATGGCAGAGGCCGCCGCCGCCAGCGCCGTCTGACGCAGTTCCGGGTTTTTGGTTTTCCATGCCACCGCCAGCGACGAGCCGCCGAGCGACAGGTTGGCGCCAATTTCTGACGGCATTACCATCCCTTCTTTGCCCGTTTCGGCAATGGTTTGAATGATAGTCGGCGTAAACACACGGTGCATCCCGGTCATCACCAGCAGCGGCCAGAGCGCGCCCATAATCGCCACGGACAGCCAGCCGAGGTAGCCGTGAATGGTGTAAACCAGCGCGGAGATAGCACTGCCGATCCAGATCCCAAGCGGCCCAATCAGCACGATGGCAAGCGGGGCGGCAATCAACACAATCAGCATCGGTTTGAGGAAGTTTTTGGTGACGGCAGGGGTAATACGGTCAACCCAGCGTTCGATATACGACAGGCACCAGGTCATTACCAGCGCCGGGATCACGGTGTAGGTGTATTTCACCGCCGTGACCGGGATAAACGCGAACTCGACGTGTTCACCCTGCGCCGCTTTCGCCATCAGTTCGATAAAGCTCGGGTGGACCAGCACGCCCGCAATGGCAATCGCCAGCGACATGTTGGTTTTGAATTTCACCGCCGCAGAGGCCGCCACCATCAGCGGCAGGAAGAAGAACGCCCCGTCGCCGATCACGGTCAGAATGGTGAGCGTTGGCGCACCTTTTGGCAAAACCCCGGTCATCTCCAGGATCATCGCCAGCAGTTTGACCATCGAGCCGCCGATGATCGCCGGGATCAGCGGGGACATGGTGCCGATCAGCGCATCGAGGATCCCCGCGCCAATACGGCGGAAGGTGAGCTTTTGCGGGCCTTCGGGCACGGCAGGTTGCAGCTCCGTCGGCAGCAGGCTGACGACTTCACGGTATGCCTGGGAAACGGTGTTGCCAATGATCACCTGGCACTGGTTATCGTTACGCACCACGCCAAGTACGCCGCTGATGCTTTTCAGGCGAGCGGCGTCGGTGAGGGCTTCCTCTTTCAGGACAAAACGCAGACGCGTCATGCAGTGGGTGACGGCGACGATGTTGTCTTTGCCGCCAAGCGCGCTGACAACATCGTTCGCCAGCGCGGCATAATTTTTGGCCATCGGATTGTTACCTGTTATCGTTGTGAGAAATGTAGGAAACCGGTTCCACATAATCATCATGAGTTTCTTTGAATGAAACAAGATCACATTTTGTGCATTTTTTATATTCGTGATGATGATCACTTTGAGGTGTTGAAAGCGTGACATTGCCGCTGCGACAATTTTCCTGCGGTGCAGTACACTGCGCCCCATCAGTTTCAGACGGAATAAAAACATGACCACGATGCTGGAAGTGGCGAAGCGGGCGGGCGTTTCGAAAGCGACGGTTTCCCGGGTGTTGTCGGGAAATGGCTACGTGAGCCAGGAGACCAAAGACCGGGTGTTCCAGGCGATTGAAGAGAGTGGATATCGCCCCAATTTGCTGGCGCGCAACCTGGCAACCAAACGCACGCAAACGCTGGGGCTGGTGGTGACCAACACCCTGTATCATGGCGTTTACTTCAGCGAGTTACTGTTCCATGCTGCCCGGATGACCGAAGAAAAGGGGCGACAGCTGATCCTGGCGGACGGTAAGCACAGCGCGGATGAAGAGCGTGAGGCGATTCAGTATCTGCTGGATATGCGCTGCGATGCGGTCATTATTTATCCGCGTTTCCTGAGCGTGGATGAGATGGACGAGATCATCGAAAAATGCGAGCAGCCCATCGTGGTGCTCAACCGTCGTCTGCGAAAAAATAGCAGTCATTGCGTCTGGTCCGATCATAAAGCCTCATGCCAGGCGGCGGTCGGGCAGCTGATTGAGAAAGGGCACCGGGAAATTGCGTTTATCACCGGCTCACTGGATTCGCCTACCGGGATTGAGCGTCTTTCGGGCTACAAAGAGGCGCTGGCCCGGCACGACATTCCGCTGCGCCCGACGCTGATTGCCCAGGGACGGTGGAACCCAGAGAGCGGTGCGGCAGCAGTGGCGGAGCTTCTGTCCCGGGGCGAAACATTTTCGGCGCTGGTGGCAAGCAATGACGATATGGCCATCGGCGCCATGAAGCAGCTGCACGATAGCGGCATCGCTACGCCTGAGAAAGTGTCGGTGATTGGGTTTGATGATGTAGCCATTGCGCCTTACATGGTGCCGTCGCTCTCCAGCGTACGCGTGCCGGTCACGGAGATGATCAAAGAAACCATTAGCCGCCTGATCTTTATGCTGGATGACGGTGAGTTCACCTGTCAGCAAACTTTCTCCGGGGAGCTGGTGCTACGCGACTCTGTCATCGACGGCCCGCATCGTTGACATCGACATCTGTCATCGTCAGAAGTGACGATGACAGTCCCCGCCTGAATTTTAAATCAATACAAATCAGTAATTTAAAAACTGGCACGGTTTATGAATGTTTCCGCGCATGACTGTTATGCTGGAGAAGCAGATGAACCGTTTTATTATGGCCGATGCCAGTAAGTGCATTGGTTGCCGTACCTGTGAAGTGGCATGCGTGGTATCGCATCAGGCGGATCAGGATTGCGCATCACTCACCCCTGAATCCTTCCTGCCGCGTATTCACGTTATCAAGGGCGTAAATATTTCTACGGCCGCTATTTGCCGCCAGTGCGAAGACGCACCCTGTGCCAATGTCTGCCCTAACAGGGCTATCAAACGTGAAAAAGGCTTTGTCCATGTGATGCAGGAGCGCTGCATTGGCTGCAAAACCTGCGTGGTGGCGTGCCCTTACGGCGCGATGGAAGTGGTGGTTCGCCCGGTTGTGCGCAACAGCGGCATGGGGCTGAGCGTTCGGGCAGATAAAGCCGAAGCCAACAAATGCGATTTGTGCCATCACCGTGAAACGGGCCCGGCCTGCATGGAAGCTTGCCCGACGCACGCGCTGGTGTGTGTCGATCGTAACAAGCTCGAACAGATGAGCGCCGAAAAACGTCGTCGTGCGGCGTTCGACACCTCTTCGTCCATGCTGTTTTGATCCGCGATGAGCTGTAACGGCATACAGGTGCGGGTGCGCGGAAAAGTGCAGGGCGTTGGGTTTCGTCCCTTCGTCTGGCAGCTGGCGCACCAGCTCGGGCTGGCGGGCGATGTCAGCAATGACGGACAGGGCGTGCTGGTGCGTCTTGCGGGTAATGGGGGGGACTTTACCGCAAGGCTGCGCCAGCTGTGCCCACCGCTGGCTCGTATCGATGCGATCCAGACCCAGCCGTTTGAGTGGTCGAACGCCCCTGACGGTTTCACCATCCGCCACAGCGCGGGCGGGGCGATGGATACGCAGATTGTGCCGGATGCCGCCACCTGCCCGGCGTGTCTGGCAGAAATGCGCGATCCGCGCGAGCGCCGTAACCGCTATCCGTTTATTAACTGCACCCACTGTGGCCCGCGTTTTACCATTATCCGCGCCATGCCGTACGACCGTCCGGCCACGGCGATGGCCGGGTTTCCGCTCTGTGCGCCGTGTGAAGCAGAGTATCGCAATCCTGCCGACCGGCGCTTCCACGCGCAGCCTGTCGCCTGCCCGGAGTGCGGGCCACAGCTTGAATGGTGCGGCGAAAACACGCACGCCACGCGCGAGCAGGCTTTGGCGGCGGCCGTTGCAATGCTGAGAGACGGCGGGATTGTGGCCGTCAAAGGTCTGGGCGGTTTCCACCTGGCCTGTGACGCACAAAATCCGCGGGCCGTGGCGCGGCTGCGGGCGCGAAA
Source organism: Enterobacter sp. Tr-810 (assembly GCF_011752765.1). Classification (NCBI taxonomy): domain Bacteria; kingdom Pseudomonadati; phylum Pseudomonadota; class Gammaproteobacteria; order Enterobacterales; family Enterobacteriaceae; genus Enterobacter; species Enterobacter sp. Tr-810. Next base: position 264,135 of record NZ_VWWW01000004.1, read on the forward strand.
ACAGCGCCCGACAAAACCCCTGGCGGTTATGATCCCCCATACTGATGGCCTGCCTGAATCCGTCAGTCACCTGCTGAGTTCACCCGCGGCACCCATTGTGCTTACGCCAAAAGCCTGGCTGCCTGAACTGCCTGAGGCGATAGCACCGGGTCTGGATTGTGTCGGCATCATGCTACCGGCGAATCCGCTCCAGCATCTGCTGATGGCGGATGTGCAGAGCCTGCTGGTGATGACCTCCGGGAATCTCAGCGGCAAACCCCCGGCCATCACCAATGCGCAAGCGCTGGACGAGCTCAGGGATATTGCCGACGGTTTTCTGCTGCATAACCGTGACATCCTGCAACGGATGGATGATTCCGTGGTGGATGCGGATGGCGCTATGCTGCGTCGTGCCCGCGGTTTTGTGCCGGATGCCATCACGTTGCCTGCCGGATTCAATGGTATTCCCGCCATGTTGTGTCTGGGGGCTGAGATGAAAAACACCTTCTGTCTGGTGCGCGGCAATCAGGCGGTGATGAGCCAGCATTTTGGCGATCTCAGTGATGACGGCGTGGAGCACCAGTGGCGCACCGCGCTGGCGGTGATGCAGCAAATATATGCGTTTCAACCTGTGCGCGTGGTGTGTGACGCGCACCTGGGATACCGCGCCCGGCGCTGGGCAGATGAACAGGCACTGGCCACCGAAACGGTACTGCATCATCACGCCCACGCGGCCGCTTGCCTGGCGGAAAACGGCTGGCCGCTCGACGGCGGTGATGTTATCGCTCTGACGCTGGACGGTATCGGCATGGGTGAAAACGGTGCCTTGTGGGGCGGGGAATGTTTGCGGGTGAACTATCGTGACTGCGAGCATCTCGGTGGGCTGCCTGCGGTGGCACTGCCTGGCGGCGATCTGGCGGCCGTTCAGCCGTGGCGCAATTTACTCGCACACTGCCTGGCGTTTGTGCCGGGCTGGCAGCAGCGCAGGGAGACTCACGCGGTACAGGCGCAAAACTGGCCGTTGCTGGCAACGGCGATTTCACACGGCATCAATACACCACGGGCATCGTCATGCGGACGGCTGTTTGACGCCGTCGCCTGCGCGCTGGATATCACGCCAGATGTGCAGGGCTATGAAGGTGAAGCAGCATGTCAGCTGGAAGCGCTGGCTGCCCGCTGCACAGCTGTTGCACATCCGGTCACGCTGCCGGTGATAAACGGCAACCTGGCGCTGAGCGTCTTCTGGCAACAGTGGCTGGACTGGCAGGCCGAACCGTGCGAACGCGCGTGGGCGTTTCACGATGCGCTGGCAAAAGGGCTGGCAGAACTCGCCGCCTTCCACGCCCGGCGCGCGTCCCTCTCCACGGTGTGCTGTAGCGGCGGGGTGTTACATAACCGCCTGCTGCGTGTGCGCCTGCGTCATTATCTTTCTGACTTTACTCTTCTTTTGCCGTGTCACCTGCCCGCAGGTGACGGGGCTATCTCCTTCGGGCAGGCAGTGGTTGCTGCGGCCCGGTCATGTTCACAAAGGACTTAAAATGTTACGACTCTTACGCAACGAACCGCGCGCAGCGTTTTTGCTGCTGGCTCTGGTGATGGCCAATCTGCTCGCCTGGGGCTGGGCGTGGCGCACCTTCAGTGGCAGTACGGCGCTGATGGCGGCAAGCCTGCTGGCCTGGTGTTACGGGTTGCGTCACGCAGTTGATGCCGACCACATCGCGGCCATTGATACCGTGACGCGTAAGATGATGCAGCAGGGTCAGCGGCCCTCTGGCGTGGGCGCATGGTTCTCGCTGGGCCACTCCACTATTGTGGTGCTGGCTTCGGTGGCGATTGCGGCTACCGCCACGGCGTTTCAGAAAAACATGGCCTGGTTTCATGAGACGGGCAGCCTGATCGGGACAGCGGTATCTGCGACATTTCTGCTGGCAATGGCGCTGGTCAATATGGTGATTTTGCGCGGTGTCTGGCGCAATTTTCAGGCGTTGAAAAATGGTCAGACGATGGATGGCGACGTCACGCTTCCGGCTACGGGTGGGGTGATGAACTGGCTGTTTGGCACCACGTTCCGCCTGGTGAACAAAAGCTGGCAGATGTATCTGGTCGGTTTCCTGTTTGGGCTTGGGTTTGATACCGCGACCGAAATCGGCGTGCTGGGGATCTCTGCCGCCAGCGCCTCTAACGGTATGTCGGTCTGGTCTATTATGATCTTCCCGGCGCTGTTCGCCAGCGGGATGGCACTGGTCGATACTCTTGATAATCTGCTGATGGTGGGAGCCTACGGCTGGGCGTTCAACAAACCGCAGCGTAAGCTCTATTACAACATGACCATCACCGGCACTTCCGTGGTGGTTGCCCTGTTTATTGGCGGGCTGGAAGCGCTCGGTTTACTGATGGATAAATTTGCCCTGAGCGGCGGTATCTGGGATGTCATTGGCGCGGTTAATGACAATCTCGGTAACGCCGGGTTTGTGGTGGTTGGGCTGTTTGTCGTCTGCTGGCTTGTCTCGATGCTCAACTACCGCTGGCGCGGTTACGATGCACTGGTTGTGCGCTCCTGAGTCATCGCCGGGGGCAGCCAGGCGCGGGTGAAATCCAGCCAGCCGCCTGCGGTCAGGACAATATCCTGAACGTTTTCCATGGTGTTAATGCGATAGCGATAGTGGAACAGCGGCGTACAGGCGCCGCTCTCCAGCAGACGCCGGAAAAAGGGGACGAGCTGCGTGTTCAGGCGCTCTTCGCTTTCGCAAAATCCCATCAGCTGCTGTTTCTCTTCCTGCCAGCGGGCGTCGCCAAGTGCGGTGGCCCACGCGGGTTCATCGGTAAACCATTCCGCCAGGGCAAAGCCCGGTAACTCGCCCGCCAGATAATCCCCCAGCACCAGGTCGGCCTGCTCCAGCGCGCCGGGAGTGTGCCACTCATCGCGGTCTTTCCAGGCGACAGTCAGCGTGCAATGGCGTTTTTTCAGCGCCGCATGAAGCGTATCGGCCAGCTCGCGAAGCTCCGGTGTGTGATAGCAAACCAGGCTTAACGCGGGGGGTAACGGGACGTCTGGGGCTGTCGGGAGCAACGGTGTTTGCAGGCCGGGAAGGACTTCGGTACGGGTTTGCAGATCGTCACGCTGTGCGAAGTTGCGCTGGCTCATAAAGACAATTTCCTGACGCAGCCAGTCGGCAAGCGGCCGCGCCAGCGCGGTATTTACCATTAACCATGCGAAGCCACCGCTGGTGGAAGAGGCGGCTTCCTGAGCGCTTTTCCCTTTTCCGACGGTTATCCAGGCCGGTTTCTGCGCCCCGGCGCTGGTTCGCCAGAACTCTATTGCGTGCAAAAGCGGGTGGGCGGCAAAGTACCAGGGCTGACGCTCCAGGCGTAAATAGTGGGAGTGATGGCGGGCGATGGCAAACGGCCCGGCACCGATTTCCGGCTGTTGCGGATGAGGCAATCGACAGACGTGGTGTGCCAGACGATGCGCGAGCATGGCATCCGGCGCGTGCAGGGTAATATCAAGACACCACGGGGCAGCAAGCGAAACCTGATGAACATGCTTAAGCCCCGCGTTGCGCGCCGGATCGGCCAGCAGCTGTTGCACTCCTGCAAGAATATCTTCGTCACTGATGGCCTGACCGTTATGCCAGTGCGCACCGCTGCGCAGGTAAAACCGCCAGCAGAGGTCGTTATCACGGGTTTCCCAGTGGTGCGCCAGGTCTGGCACGGGGTGTGGCTGGCCGGGTGTGTAGCGTGTCAGTCCCGCATGTACCGCACAGATAATGTGTTGCTCCGCGCGGCGGCGCTGCAACGCCGGATAAAGCGAGGTGAGTGGGCGATACCAGGGAATACGCAGGGTCGGCTGGTGCTTAAGCCATTTTCCCCCCAGAAAAGGGGTGATGATGTGATGCAGGCTGGCCGGATCACCGTCTGCCAGTTGCAACGCGCTTTGATAGTCTCCCTTTTCCAGGCAGGCGTGCATCAGCGGTGCGCTGAGTTCGCTGGTGGTTGCCAGGCAGTGCAGGATGGCGCGATGCCCGCGCCCTGGCTGTGCGCTCCAGCTTAACCATCCGCTCTGCGTGAGTTGGCGCAACAGGGTGCGCGCATGGCGCTCGCTGCACAGGGCCGTTTCGGCAACCTCTGCAATGGTTGTTGGCTTCGGATTTGCTCCGTAGTGCTGATAAAGCCGTTGATACTGACGGATTTTCTGAAGCTGGCGCATGAGGGCATTCCGCTGACAAAAAGGGATGCTGAGAGTGTAGGGTGTTTTACGGAATAAATAAGGTCTGGTTAAGTAAAGTGTTCCGGTTTTATATCCTCGCTTTCCCTCTCCCCAAAGAGGAGAGGGAAAGCGAGTGTTGCTTAGCTGTCGAGCTGTGCCCTAATTTTTAGCGCAATACTTTCAGCCTGTGGCCCCAGTATCACCTGTGCGTTCTGAGTCCCCATTTTCAGAATGCCTTTAGCCCCCAGCGCTTTCAGCGCAGGCTCATCAAGCACGCTGTTATCACCCAGGGTTAAACGCAGGCGGGTGATGCAGGCATCAACCAGTTTCAGGTTATCTTTGCCGCCGAGTGCGGTGATGTACCGCGCGATAGCTTCACGCTGATCGTCCGATTCACCCGTCACGGTTTCATCTTCTTCACGGCCTGGCGTTTTCAGCTTAAAGAAACGAATGGCAAAGCTGAACACCACAAAGTAGATAACAAAGAACAGGGCAATCAGTGGGATCAGGATCCATGGTTTAGTCGCGAGCCCCCAGTTCAGCACAAAGTCGATAAGTCCTGCTGAGAAACCAAAGCCGTGCAATACCCCCAGACTGTTGGCAATGACCATGCTCACACCCGCCAGCACCGCGTGAAGGGCATACAGCGCAGGGGCGAGGAACAGGAAGGAGAATTCGATAGGCTCGGTTATCCCGGTCAGGAATGCCGTCAGGGCCACCGAGAGCAACATCCCACCTACGGCGGAGCGACGTGCTTTTGGCGCAGCGAAGTACATTGCCAGCGCGGCACCAGGCAGGCCGCCCATAAAGATGGGGTATGCCCATGCCATGTATACGCCTGCGTGTGGGTCGCCAGCGAAGAAACGGTTAAGGTCGCCACGGGTCAGGTCGGTGGCAATCTGCGTAATGCTGGAGCCATCGATCCCTGGTACTGCGCCGCCAACCACCAGGCCTTTCACCACGTCCGGCGCCAGGCAGATGTTATGTACTGCGCTTGCCGCGTCATAGGTCACCTTCAGGCAGTCGCCCAGGCTGAACCAGAAGACCGAGTGCAGAATGTAGTGCAGGCCGAAGGGAATTAACGCGCGGTTAAGCACGCCGTAGATAAACCAGCCAGGCTCACCGCTGCGGGAAACCAGCAGACTAAAGGTATCAATTCCGTGTTGAACGGAAGGCCACACGTAACCGCAAACCCAGGCGATAAGGAGGCAGATAAGCCCGGTCATGATCGGCACCAGGCGTTTACCGGCAAAGAAGGCGAGGAAGTCAGGCAGTTTAGTGTCGCTGAAGCGGTTGTAGCAGTGGCCCGCGACAACGCCTGCGATAATCCCGGCAAAAAACGACATGTTAATTGACGAGTTAATCACTGCTGTGGCTTTGGTCAGAACCAGGAAACCCACGGCCCCCGCCAGTGCCGCCGCGCCCGCGTTGTCTTTTGCCAGACCGATGGCAATCCCCAGAGCAAACAGCAGCGGCAGGCTGTCAAAAATGCCGCCGCCCGCGCTGGCGATAAACGGAATATTAAAGACATCGGGCTGACCCAGTCGTAATAATATTGCCGCAACGGGCAAGGTTGCGATAGGCAGCATCAGGGCTTTGCCCAGACGCTGTAAATAGCTAAATGCGTTCATAGAGTGTGTTCCGAAAAGATGACTTAATTCACGTCGAAAAATAACAGCTTTTATTTTAATGTGAAAGCGTAAGAAATAAAAATGTGATGTGAGGTAAATTAATTTTTGGTTGATTTTTGTTGTGAGTATTTTTCTATATAAACAATGAAGTGATAAATAATTAGTTCCGGTTTTACTGCCATAAAATATGGACGGCGAGCCTACCTGCTTCCCCGGTACCTCAGTGCCAGAACACGCTTGCGGGGTTAGCAGGTCGGGTATACGTTGCGCTGCAGGGCATCACCGTTTATTATTGCTCACCGGCATCATCAGTTCCCGCAGGCGTTCAATGCGCGCTTCCGGGCTAAGATAAAGCCAGCGAAATAATATGCGTTCTTTTTGCTTTGCCTGTTTAAAATAGGTGGCAAGATAGTTGAGTTCTTTTGTAAAAGCAGCCATGTGATGTCTCCGGTAAGTGAATACAGGAGTAGACTATGCCGGGAACAGGGAATAAAACAGGGTGCTGTTTTTCAGGTGTTCCGCATTTATATATTGATGAGTGTAATAAACAAAGGACTGTAAACCATGATTTATCTTTTTTGTATTTATATGGTGAATAGGATGCGCAAAAAAAAGCCCCGGGACATCGGGGCTGCGGATAATAAAATCCTAAGGTTAAGTAAGCGTGGTAACAGGCTGAAAACTAAGCGGGCAGCGATTTCAACAGTGCGAAAGCCTCCTTCATCCGATCTTCACTAACCACAAAGGCACGTAGCTGCCCGTCATTGTCAGCGCCGCGGGCCACCATGCCCTGCGGCTCAATGGTCAGCTGCCAGTTCAAATCCTGTCGCTGGGTTTCGCCAGCCAGATGCAGCGGCAATTCAGGCGTTTTTACCTTCACCAGCATGGCGGGTAATTTCAGCGGTGCACTGGTCCCGAGCAGATTTTTTGCCAGATACATGGCGCTGAGCTGAATAGGTTGCAGGAAAGGCAATACCTGTCCGTTGATCTCTGCGCAGTCACCCAGGGCATAAATATCCGGCTGTGTGGTTTGCAGGTAGCTGTCGACCTTCACGCCGCGATTTGTTTCTGCGCCCGCACGGTGGGCAAGCGCGGTTTCCGGGCGCAGGCCGGTTGCGGCAATCACCACGTCGACCTCTACGCTGCGCTGACTGTCAAGCGTGGCGCGGATTCCGCTTTCGGTTTTGCTCAGGCCTTGCAGCTGAGATTTCAGTAGCAGATGCACGCCCATATCGGTCAACCGGTGTTGTAAGCGGCTGCTCACTTCTGCTGGCATCAGTGCGGAAAGGATGCTCGCGGCATGGTCAACCAGGGTGACCGCTTTCCCGGCGCGGCAAAAATCCATCGCCAGCTCGGTGCCAATCAGGCCACCGCCGACAATCATCACCCGCAGTGCGTCCCGCAGCCGGGTTTCGTTCGCCTGATATTCCTGCTGGCTGTTCAGCGTCACCATCAGCTCGCGACCTTCAACCGGTGGGACAAAAGCAGCCGCACCTGATGCCAGCACCAGCTTGTCGTACTGCCAGGTTTTATCCTGGCTCTTCACGACATGCGCGGCGGCATCGATATCCGTCACCCAGGTATAGGGAAGCAGGCGCAGGTTAAATTGCTCCGCGAACTCTCCCGCTGTCTGGCGGGTGAGATCTTCTGCACGCTGATTCTGGCTAATAACATGGCTTAAATCTGGCTTGTTGTACTCGTCCATGCTGTCGGCAGCGATAAGCGTCAGCGGCACGTTCGCGTCTTGTTTGCGGATATTTTTCACCAGCTGGCGGGCGGCAAAGCCTGAGCCGATGATCACGATCCCGTTGTTCATTTTGCCTCCGTACCCAGTTCGTCAAAGACGTCTTTACCCAGTGAACATTCAGGGCACAGGAAGTTGTCCGGGACATCGCTCCACGGTGTTCCAGGTGCGACGTCCTGCAACGGTTCGCCCAGTTCCGGGTCGTAAATCCACTGGCAAACGCTGCACTGCATCCGCGGGCCGAGATTTGCCGCCGCGGCAGCCGCACAGGCGCAGGCTTCCTGCTGTTCGGGGGTTTTGACCGTGGCGTCTGGCAGTGGAGCAAGCGCCCACTGACGTGCAATCTCGCGACCATGCTGGCGGCAGATTTCCAGTGCATCGATATCCGGACGCCATTTGGCTTTCAGGCTCATGGACATCTCAAAACCGGCGTCCTGCAAGCGGGTAGACAGGCGGTCAACCGCGCCGCCGCTCCAGCCGTGTGAACCAAAAGCGCTGGCGCGTTTGTTACGGAAACGCAGGCCTGTCATCTCTTCCACCAGACCGGCGATTTTCGGCATCATCACGTTGTTCATGGTGGAAGTCCCCACCAGCACGCCTTTGGAACGGAACACGTTGGTGAGGATGTCGTTTTTATCGCTGCGGGCCACGTTAAAGATTTTCACCGCCACGTTCGGGTCAACTTCGTTGATGCCCTGGGCAATCGCATCCGCCATCATGCGGGTGTTGTTGGACATGGTGTCGTAGAAAATCGTGATGCGATCTTCCTGATAATCCGCCGCCCATTTTAGATACAGCTCAACGATCTGGGTTGGGTTTTCACGCCAGACCACGCCATGAGAGGTGGCAATCATGTCTACTGGCAGATTGAAGCCGAGGATCTCGGTGATTTTTGGCGTCACCAAACGGCTGAATGGGGTCAGGATGTTGGCGTAGTAGCGCTGGCACTGCTCGAACAGCTCGGCCTGATCCACTTCGTCGTTGAACAGGCGTTCATCACAGTAGTGTTGGCCGAAGGCATCGTTGCTGAACAATACCGCGTCGCCGGTCATGTAGGTCATCATGCTGTCCGGCCAGTGCAGCATGGGCGTTTCAACGAAAATCAGCTGCTTGCCGTTACCGATATCCAGTGAGTCACCCGTTTTCACGGTGTGGAAGTTCCACTCCGGGTGGTGGTGGTGACCGTTGATAGAGTCGATAGCATTGGTGGTGCAGTAAATCGGGGTATTCGGGATGTAAGACATCAGCTCGGTCAGCGCACCGGCGTGGTCTTCTTCTGCATGGTTGATGACGATGTAGTCGATAGCATCCAGATCGATTTCGCTACGCAGGTTCTGCACGAACTCGCGGCTGAATTTGTGATCGACGGTATCGATCAGAACGTTTTTACCTTCACGGATGAGATAGCTGTTGTAGCTGCTGCCGCGCAGCGTTTTGTATTCAGTCCCGTGGAAATCACGCACTTCCCAGTCACGTTGGCCAACCCAATGAATGTTATTTTTAACCAGAATAGACATAGCAACCTCAATTAATACGGCGTTTTCAAATAAGCTGTTTTAGCTATATCAAGTTGCGTGCCAACTTTTTATGTTATTGATTTGTATTAATTTAATTATTTATCATCCGTAATGGGTAGTCATTATGACTATCTTAAAAGCTGTCAATATGACACTATGCATTGTCAAAATGACAGCGAGGTCGGAATGAGCTTTTCTGTGAACGTACTGGCGAAGATCGCCATTGAACTGCAAACCGGTATTGGTCATCAGGACCGATTTCAGCGGCTGATTTCCACGCTGCGCGATGTGCTGGAATGTGATGCCTCGGCGCTGCTGCGTTACGAAGGGCGGCAGTTTATTCCGCTGGCTATCGACGGCCTGGCCCAGGATGTGCTGGGGCGGCGCTTTACGCTGGAAGGCCACCCGCGCCTGGAAACCATCGCCCGTGCGGGGGATGTGGTGCGTTTCCCTGCCGACAGTGACTTGCCTGATCCCTATGATGGGCTGATCCCGGGGCAGGAGAGTCTCAAAGTACACGCCTGTATCGGCCTGCCGCTGTTTGCCGGGCAGAACCTGATTGGCGCCCTGACGCTCGATGGTATGTCACCGGATCAGTTCGATACCTTTAGCGACGAAGAGCTGCGGCTGATTGCGGCCCTGGCGTCCGGCGCGCTGAACAATGCACTGTTGATTGAACAGCTGGAGAGCCAGAACATTCTGCCGGGAAGCCCGGCGGCGTTTGAACAGGTGACCCACACCGAGATGATCGGCCTTTCACCGGGTATGATGCAGCTCAAAAAAGAGATCGACATTGTGGCGGCATCTGATTTGAACGTGCTGATTTTCGGTGAAACCGGCACCGGTAAAGAGCTGGTGGCAAAGTCGATTCACGAAGCCTCTCCGCGCGCGGTGAACCCGCTGGTGTACCTCAACTGCGCTGCACTACCGGAAAGCGTGGCGGAAAGTGAGCTGTTTGGTCACGTCAAAGGGGCGTTTACCGGAGCCATCAGCAACCGCAGCGGTAAGTTCGAAATGGCGGATAACGGCACGTTGTTCCTCGACGAGATTGGCGAGCTGTCTTTGTCGTTACAGGCCAAACTGCTGCGCGTGCTGCAGTATGGCGATATTCAGCGCGTGGGGGACGATCGCAGCTTAAGAGTGGACGTGCGCGTGCTGGCAGCGACCAACCGCGACCTGCGTGAAGAGGTGCTGGCCGGGAATTTCCGCGCCGATCTGTTCCACCGTCTGAGCGTCTTCCCGCTTTCCGTACCGGCGCTGCGCGAGCGTGGTGAGGATGTGGTTCTGCTGGCAGGTTACTTCTGTGAACAGTGCCGCCTGCGAATGGGACTTTCCCGCGTGGTGTTAAGCCCCGGGGCGAGAACACATCTGTTGAGTTACGGCTGGCCGGGCAATGTGCGCGAGCTGGAACATGCCATCCACCGTGCGGTCGTGCTGGCGCGGGCTACGCGTTCAGGAGATGAAGTGGTGATCCACGCTCGTCACTTTGCGCTGCATGATGAAACCACGCCTGTTGTGACGCAGGACATCCCGGAAATCAGTCACGAGAACCTGCGTGAAGCAACGGAAGAGTTTCAACGGCAGATGATCACCCGCGCGCTGGAGCAAAATAACCGCAGCTGGGCGGCGTGCGCGCGGGCACTGGAAACGGACGTCGCCAACCTGCACCGGCTGGCGAAACGTCTGGGTCTGAAAGGCTAGATGATCCCGGCCTGATAGAAATCTTGCAGGTTGATTGCACCGCACAGCTTGCCGCTCTCATCCACCACCGGGGCGGCAGTGATTTTGCGCTTCATCAGCACCTCTTTGGCTTCGATGGCGCGGCTTTCTGCGTTCAGCGTTAGCCCGCCCTGGGTCATCGCTTCAGAAACCTGCGATTCCAGCTTGCCGCCGCCGACCAGCCAGCGACGCAGGTCGCCGTCGGTAAAGACGCCTTTCACAAAACCGCCGTTATCGCAGACGGCAACCAGCCCAAGCCCGGTACGGCTCAGCTCCAGCATCGCGTCCATTACGCTGGTATCCAGTGTGACCTGTGGAATGGCATCGTCGGTGCGCATCAGATGGTGCACTTTATTGAGCAGCCGTGCGCCCAGTGCGCCTGCCGGGTGAGAGCGGGCAAAATCTTCTTCATTAAAGCCGCGCGCCTGCATAACCGCCATCGCCAGCGCATCGCCCATCATCAGGGTATTTACGGTGCTGGAAGTAGGGGCAAGGTGCATCGGGCAGGCTTCACGCTCTACGGAAACATCCAGTACCGCTTTTGCCGCCAGCGCCAGTGGCGAGCGGGATTTTCCGGTCATTGCCAGCAGGGCAACGGCTTTTTCCTGCAAGCGCGGAATGATGAGATCCAGCTCTTTTGCCGAGCCGGAGTAGGAGATAAACAGCATCACGTCGCGGCTTTCAATCATCCCCAGATCGCCGTGCAGCGCTTCTGCCGGATGAACAAAGAACGCAGGTGTTCCGGTACTCGCAAGCGTGGCGGCAATCTTCTTACCGATATGGCCGGATTTGCCCATACCGGAGACGATCACTTTGCCTTCACACTGAATGATGGTGTTCGCCGCACGGACAAAATCATCGCCCAGGCGATCTGGCAGGCGGCTCGCTTCCTGTAATTCGAGTAGCAAGGTCTGGCGGCCAGCGTTTAACAGAAAATCACTCATCTTTGTCTCCGGTTACGATAACGTCGATTCCTTTCTCTTCCAGCGCTTTCTTAAACGCCGGATCGATGCCCGCATCGGTAATCAGCTTATCGACACTTTCAAGGCTGCACACAATATTGGGGCTTTTACGGCCAAACTTCGACGAGTCTGCCATCAAAATGACTTCCCGTGCGGCGTTACACATGGCTTTACTGACGCTGAAAACCTCATTAAACGTGGTCACCCCGGCGTTCAGGTCGATGCCATCCGTCCCCATAAACAGTTTATCAAAGCTGAAGTGGTCGAAGGCATTCTCTGCCAGCTGGCCGTGAAATGAGGCCGATTTTTTACGGAACGTCCCGCCTGGCATCAGGATGGTTTGCTCGCAGTCGTTCTCCGACAGGGCGTTGACGATATGCAGGCTGTTGGTCATCACGGTGATGTTGTTAAAGCGGCTGAGCATCGGGATCATCTGCAGCACCGTGCTGCCAGCATCAAGGATGATAGAGTCGCCATCGTGGATAAATTTCACGGCAGCTTCTGCAATCAGCGCTTTCTGGTGGGTATTGATCAGCGTTTTGTGATCTATAGGAGGATCGGCTTCGTCTTTATTGAGCATCACTCCGCCGTAGGTGCGGATGACGGCACCGGAGTTTTCGAGCAACACCAGGTCTTTGCGTATCGTTGTGCCGGTGGTGTCAAAGTAGTGCGCCAGTTCCTCTACCGAGCATTTTCCCTGCTTTTGCAGATGCTCCAGAATGGCCGCCTGCCGCTGACGTGGTTTCATAGGCGCTCTGTTCCTTAAGTTGCAAAATGATAATTTCGCAAGCTTATAGCGTTCACAACGAAATTATCCATGTTTCAGATTAAGCGCTAATGATAGTGCATTCTGACAGAGTGAATCATGGGGAAAGATCACATCAGGCTGCAATTCCTGCAACGATTTGCCGTTAATTGCCTGGATTTTCGCCGGTCGGGCAAAAACCGTTATCCCGCGCATAATGAGCGAATCGCAGACATTGTCGTGTTCATCCAGCGCTATCGCCACGACCACGCGCGGTTTGAAGCGCCCGCCAGAGCGCCCGACACCCACGCGGCCTTTCTGACACAATGCATCAAACGCGCGGTTGAACCGATGAATTTGCCAGCCGCCAAACGCCATCTGGCAGACCCAGGCGATAGCGGCGACGGTGATGAGTGCGGTTACCATGTTGGCTCCTTGTTGTGTTCCCTCTCCCTGTGGGAGAGGGTTAGGGTGAGGGCATCAGGCCGCTCGATCAGAACATCACTTGCCCACCGGTCACATTAATCGACTGTCCGGTGCAATAAGAGGCTTTCGGGCTTGCGTAAAACAGCAGCATATTCAGCACGTCCTGATAATCGCAGCCGCGCTTCAGCGGCACTTTATCGATGTAATACTGCTCGACTTCATCAGCGTTAATCCCAAGCTTGGTGGCATATTGTGGCAACAGGGACTGGAACATCGGTGATTTCAGCAGGTTGCCCAGCATCAGTGAGTGCACGGTGATCCCGTACTCGGCGAGATCCAGCGCCAGAGATTGCGTCAGCCCTACACCACCAAATTTGGCTGCACTGTAACCCGAGTTGTGTTTACTGCCCACTTTGCCGGATTTTGAGTTGATTTGGATGATGCGCCCCTGAATACCGTCGCGGATCATCAGGCGAGAAAACTCGCGAGCACAAAGGAAATAGCCCACCAGATTCACCTGCAAGGAGCGGTCGAAATCGCCCAGCGCGAAGTCGCTGATAAACGCCGCTTTGGCTATCCCGGCGCTGTAAACCAGTAGGTCAGTCCGGCCAAAAATTTCGTCCACGCCGCGGGCAAGCGCCATTACGCTCTGCTCGCTGGTGGCATCGGCGCCAAACCCGTACGCCATCCCTTCACCAAATTCGGTATTAATGGTGTCCGCCACGCGGGCGGCTTTTTCACTCTGAATATCGACAACCGCCACGCGGTAACCTTCTGCGGCAAGCCCACGGCAGAGGAACTCTCCTAAGGTTTGTCCCCCACCAATGACAACGGCAACCTGACTCATATTTCTCTCCTTTAATTACGCAACAAATTTTAATGTGCAGCCCGGGGTAACAGCCTGCGGAACAGGGCCATCCACATGAACAGTGCCGGGATATTCCGCCTGCGGCTGGCCGTCGAACCGCAGGGTGATATGCCCCAGTTCACGCAGATTTTGTTCCGCCACATCGCCAACGGCGGTCACTGCATAACGTGTTTCACCTAGCTCCAGCTGGCTGCCGGGCTTAAGTTCACCGTTCAGCTCGCCGTGACAGTGAATAAAACAGAACTCTTCGATATCCGCCGGTGCGCCTTCGCGAAAGGTAATCAGCATCTGGTCGCTGAGCGCATCGGCCGCGCTCTGGCCGATGCGGGTAATGGTGGTTTGGTAAATCACGGTCATCACAGGAACCTCTTATTGATAAATAAATCCAGAGACAAACCAGGCAATCAGCACCGTCGGTGCACCCGTCAGGAAGCGGCTCACCAGAACCGATGGCACGCCAACGCGCACGGTGTCCTGGCGCGCTTCGGCAAGCGAAAGTCCAACCGGGATAAAGTCACACGCCGCCTGGGCGTTAATGGCAAACAGGGCGGGCAGGGCAAGGTGTGGGGGAATATTGCCCAGACCAATTTGCACGCCAATCAGCACGCCGATCACCTGCGCAATCACCGCGCCCGGGCCGAGGAACGGCGACAGCAGCGGGAAGGAGCAGATCAGCGCCAGCGTCACCAGCCCAAGCGGATGGCTGGCAAGCGGGGCAAGACCATGGGCAATCCAGTCGCCCAGACCTGATGCCATGATGATGCCGATAAGCGCTGAAACGAATGCCATAAACGGCAGGATGGTTTTCAGCACGGTGTCGATGGTGTCGCGCCCGGACTGGAACAGCACCGCTACTGCCGAGCCCATCCCCATCCCGACTTTTGCCAGCAGGCCGTCGCTCTGCTCGGTGATTTTCTTGCTGGTGTCGTAATCGCGCGGCGCCGCTTTCGCCTCTGTTTTCTGCGGGGCAGCACCATCAGCCAGACGAATGTTGTCTTCTTTCACGCCGGAAACATAAATGTCTTCAACGATGTATTGCGCCAGCGGGCCGGATTTCCCGGTAGAGTGGATATTTACGGTCGGGATACGGCGCTTTGGGTAAATGCCGCAGCGCAAGGTGCCGCCGCAGTCGATAACGGCAACGCCGATTTCGGACTCTGGCGGCTCGCCCTCTTTGAAACCGTCTACCGCTTCCCAGCCGGTCAATTCACGCAGTCTGTCGACAATGGCCGGGCGTGTACCCGCGGTGATGTAAACAATTTTTTTACCCGGCGTGGCGTCGAGTTCCAGTGGGCCGCCCCAGCCGCCCGTTCCTTTTTCAATACGAATACGGCTCATGCTGTGGCTCCTGAAAGCTGGACGTTTTGTTCAAGCTGAATGCCCATTTTTTTCTCGAAAATTGCGGTGGTGAGGTCGGTCACCCAGCCACGGAAGAAGTTAGTGACCAGGCCAACCAGCAAATAGCTCACCGCCAGCGGGCCAAGCGGCAGGCCAAGCGTCGTCAGGCCGCTGGCAATACCGAGGTAAACAAACAGTTCGCCGGGGTTGATGTGCGGGAACAGGCCGTTCATCGAGTGGCAGCTATAGGATGCGGCGGCGTAATAACTCGGCTTGTATTTCTCTGGCATAAAGCGGCCGAGGCTTAAGGTCATTGGGTTGCAGAACACGAAGGTGCCAATGAAGGGCAGGACAAGGTAACGGGATAACGGATTCCCGGCGCAGCGCTGGGCAAAGCGTTCAATGCGTTTCTGGCCGATAAAGTTAATCAGCGCGTTCATGATAACCAGCAGGCTTATCAGCAGCGGCAGGATCCCGGTCACCATGCCGGTAAACACTTCTCCGCCTTTCTGAAATAGCCCGATGAACCACTCGGCGCCGTGGGTGATGGTATCTATCATTCTTCTCTCCTGTGGGGCTTCTTGTTTTTGTATAACTGCGGCTAATAATAATCACTTTGAAAGGTTTTAAAGTGTTAATCAGATCTCACAATGAAAGAAAAATGTATTATTTTGAAAGTTAATGGGCAGGTGAAAGCTGTTTTGGTTGAAAAAAGCGCAGATTTGCGTTGGGGAGCGTAAAGATTTGGCGGTGGGCGCGAGTACCGCTTCCTTGAGGAGTCGGGGATGCTTTACCATACTGGCATCTTGTCGAACTCGTTAAATGGATGTCCCATGTTCAAGCGTCGTTATGCAGCGCTGTTACCTGCGCTTATTCTGCTTTCTGCCTGTAGTAGCAAACCTAAAACTGAAACCGCTCAGCCCACAGCTGGTGCGCCTTCAGGGGGATTCTTGCTGGAGCCTCAGCACAACACGATGCAGATGGGCGGCGACTTCGCGAATAACCCGGCGGCCGAGCAGTTCATCGATAAAATGGTGAGCAAACACGGTTTTGACAGACAGCAGCTGCATGAGATCCTCTCCCAGGCAAAACGTCTGGATTACGTGCTGCGTCTGATGGACAGACAAGCCCCAACCGCACAGGTGCCGACCGGGCCGAATGGCGCATGGCTGCGCTATCGCAAACAGTTTATTACCCCGGACAACGTGCAAAATGGCGTAGTGTTCTGGAACCAGTATGAAGATGCCCTGAACCGCGCGTGGCAGGTGTACGGCGTGCCGCCTGAAATTATCGTCGGGATCATTGGCGTTGAAACCCGCTGGGGTCGCGTGATGGGTAAAACCCGCATCCTGGATGCGCTGGCAACGCTCTCCTTTAACTATCCGCGTCGTGCCGAATACTTCTCATCTGAGCTGGAAACCTTCCTGTTGATGGCGCGTAACGAGCAGGACGATCCGCTGGATCTGAAAGGGTCGTTTGCCGGGGCAATGGGTTATGGCCAGTTTATGCCGTCTTCCTATAAACAGTACGCCGTCGACTTTAACGGTGATGGTCACATCAACCTGTGGGATCCGGTGGACGCCATCGGCAGCGTGGCAAACTACTTCAAAGCGCACGGTTGGGTACAGGGCGGCCAGGTTGCCGTGCAGGCGAATGGTCAGGCTCCGGGTCTGGAAAATGGCTTCAAAACCAACTACAGCATCTCGCAGCTGGCCGCGGCGGGCTTAACGCCAACGCAATCGCTGGGTAATGCACAACAGGCGAGCCTGCTGCGTCTGGATATTGGTACGGGTTATCAGTACTGGTACGGGCTGCCGAACTTCTACACCATTACCCGTTATAACCACAGCACCCATTATGCAATGGCGGTGTGGCAGCTGGGGCTGGCGGTATCACAGGCGCGTACGCCAGCGGCGTCTCCGTTTAGCCAGTAAGTCATCTTATTCACCCTCTCCCTGTGGGAGAGGGCTGGGGTGAGGGCATCCGCGCGCATCTATTTCCCGCAGAAACATTTCGCCACACTCCCTTTTATCTCTCTCATTTACATCTTAATTATCTTTCATTATTGTTATGTTATAACATTTGATGTGGTGCTGAGATGTCAACGTCCTTTTTCTCCCTTTCTGCACTGACGCGATTTCTGCTGGCGTTGGTGCTTATCGTCTTTATCGGGCTGGCCGTGCGCTGGGCGGTGGCCTTGCCATGATCGTTATGAATCAACTGACTGCGGGCTATGAACGCCAGCCTGTCACGCGGGCCATTACCGGCGTCATTGAACGCGGGAGCATGACCGCTATTGTCGGTGCCAACGGCTGCGGGAAATCGACGTTACTGAAAACGCTCGCCGGGTTTATCCCGCCGGTGAGTGGCCGCTTTCACTGGCAGGGAAAACGCCCGGTGATCGGCTGGCTTGCGCAGCGTCATGCCCTTGAAGCCCAATTTCCGCTCACCGTGCAGGACGTTGTCAGCATGGGCTGCTGGCCGGGGATCTCGCTGCTGGCCGGATTACGACTAGGTGCGCGGCTACGTGTCGCCAGCGCGCTTGAGCGGGTGGGGCTGGAGTCGATGGCGCTTTCCACTATTGATGAACTTTCTGGAGGCCAGTTTCAGCGCATGTTATTTGCCCGCGTTTTAGTACAGCAGGCCCCGCTGGTGATGCTCGATGAACCCTTTACCGGCGTTGATGAAGCAACCTGCAACGTGCTGATGTCGCTAATGCTGGAGATGTACCAGCGGGGGCAAACTCTACTGGCGGTGCTGCACGACAGCGAGCGCGTGGCGCGCCACTTCCCGCAAACGTTACGGCTGGATTCTGAGATCCCTTTATTTCAAACCGAACGGGTGAGGGTGGCATGATCTGGCATCTCTTTTTCCAGCCGTTCATTGAGTACGGCTTTATGCGCCGCGCGCTGGTGGTGTGCCTTGCGCTGTCTGTCAGCACCACGGCGCTCGGGGTCTTTCTTTTGTTACGCCGCATGAGCCTGATGGGCGATGCCTTGTCGCACGCGATTTTGCCCGGTGTGGCGGTGGGGTACTTACTGAGCGGGATGTCACTGCTGGCGATGAGTCTCGGCGGCTTTATCGCCGGGATCGTGGTGGCGCTGGTGGCTGGCCTGGTCAGCCGCCGCACACCGCTGAAAGAAGATGCCAGTTTTGCCGGTTTTTATCTTGGCTCGCTGGCGCTGGGCGTCACGCTGGTGTCGCTGCGCGGTTCAAACGTTGACCTGCTGCATTTGCTGTTTGGCTCCATTCTGGCGGTGGATAACGACGCAGCGATGTTCGTGGCGGGCGTGTGCATCTTCACCCTGATTACGCTGGCTGTTTTTTATCGTGGCCTGGTGACGGAAGCCTTCGACACCGCCTGGTTGCAGGTTAACGTCCGCTGGCTGCCTGGCCTGTTGCACGGCCTGTTTCTCGCTCTTCTGGTACTCAATCTGGTGGCTGGTTTTCAGGTGCTCGGCACGCTGATGGCGGTCGGGCTGATGATGCTGCCTGCGGTAGCGGCGCGCTGCTGGGTACGTACGTTGCCAGGGTTGCTCCTGATGGCCGGTATTAGCGGTATTTTTTGTGCATGGCTGGGGTTAAGCCTCTCCTGGGCGGTGAGTTTACCCGCCGGGCCGTCCATCGTACTGACCGCCAGTGCGCTGTTCTTTATTTCGGTTTTATTTGGCACGCGCAGCAGGCTGGCTGGCAGTCTGCGCGCGCTTTTTTAACGCAAGGGGAAAAAATGAAACGTACAGGATTAGTCGTGGCGCTCGCGCTCGGAATGATGTCGCACACTGCGATGGCGAAAACGCTCAATGTGGTGACCAGCTTTTCGATCCTGGGAGATATCACCCAGGAAGTCGGCGGCAAAAACGTAAACGTGACAACGCTGGTGGGGCCGGATGGTGACCCGCATACCTTCGAGCCGTCACCCAAAGACAGCGCCGCGCTGAGCAAGGCTGATGTAGTCGTGGTGAACGGCCTGGGGCTGGAGGGATGGCTTGACCGTCTGGTGAAGGCCTCTGGTTTTAAAGGCCAACTGGTAGTGGCATCGGCCGGTGTGAAAACACACACGCTGGAAGAAGACGGGAAAACCGTGACGGATCCACATGCGTGGAACAGCGCGGCGAACGGTGCTTTGTATGCGCAAAATATTCTGAATGGGCTGGTGAAGGCCGACCCGGAAGATAAAGCTGCGCTGGAAGGCACCGGCAAGCCGTATATCGCACAACTGACCCAACTGGATAGCTGGGCTAAATCACGCTTTAGCCAGATCCCGCAGGAAAAGCGCAAAGTGCTGACCAGCCATGATGCCTTTGGCTATTTCAGCCGAGCCTACGGTGTGACGTTTATGGCTCCGCAAGGACTGTCGTCTGAGAGCGAAGCCAGCGCGGCGCAGGTGGCTGAGATTATCAACCAGATAAAAGCCGATGGCGTGAAAACCTGGTTCATGGAAAACCAGCTCGATCCACGGCTGGTGAAACAGATTGCCAGTGCGACAGGCGCGCAACCAGGAGGCGAACTCTACCCTGAAGCGCTGTCGGCAAAAGGTGGTGTAGCGGATACCTACGTTAAGGCGTTTCGCCACAATGTTGATACCATCGCCGACAGCATGAAATAAGAACCCCCGAAGCCGGTGCGTCCGCATCGGCTTTTTTCTGAAGCCCCCTCGTAAAACCTGAACCTCATCCCCATATCCGACGAGAAAGTGTTATCTTGTGCTGCACGTTTTTCAAAGGCCTGGAGCGATAATGACTGACCATGAATTGATGCAGCTTAGCGAAGTGGTAGGGCTGGCGTTAAAGCAGCGCGGTGCGACAGTAACAACGGCAGAGTCCTGTACTGGCGGCTGGGTAGCGAAAGTGATTACGGATATTGCGGGCAGTTCCGCCTGGTTTGAGCGTAGCTTTGTGACCTACAGTAATGAAGCGAAGGCACAGATGATTGGTGTGCGTGAATCCACACTCGAACAGCATGGCGCAGTCAGTGAGCCGGTGGTGATCGAAATGGCCATTGGTGCCCTTAAAGCAGCACGGGCAGATTATGCCATTTCGATCAGCGGCATTGCCGGGCCGGACGGCGGCAGCGATGTAAAACCCGTTGGCACCGTGTGGTTTGGTTTTGCAACCTCGAAAGGCGAGGGGATCACCCGCCGTGAATGCTTTAGCGGCGATCGCGAAAGCGTGCGTCGTCAGGCAACGGAATATGCGTTAAAAACGCTCTGGCAACAATTTCTACAAAATACTTGATACTGTATGACCATACAGTATAATTGCACCAACAGAACAGAATTCACCCCGGTAAATACGTAAACGTATTTACTGTATGACAGGAGTAATAATGGCTATCGACGAGAACAAACAGAAAGCGTTGGCGGCAGCACTGGGCCAGATCGAAAAGCAATTCGGTAAAGGCTCCATCATGCGCCTGGGTGAAGACCGTTCCATGGACGTGGAAACCATCTCCACCGGTTCGCTTTCTCTGGATATCGCACTGGGCGCTGGCGGTTTGCCAATGGGCCGTATCGTAGAAATCTACGGGCCAGAATCCTCCGGTAAAACGACCCTGACCTTACAGGTTATTGCAGCTGCACAGCGCGAAGGTAAAACCTGTGCGTTTATCGATGCCGAGCACGCGCTGGACCCGGTCTATGCCCGTAAGCTGGGTGTTGATATCGACAACCTGCTGTGTTCTCAGCCAGACACAGGTGAGCAGGCGCTGGAAATTTGTGACGCGCTGGCTCGTTCCGGTGCTGTTGACGTTATCGTGGTTGACTCCGTTGCTGCACTGACGCCAAAAGCGGAAATCGAAGGCGAAATCGGTGACTCTCACATGGGCCTCGCGGCACGTATGATGAGCCAGGCAATGCGTAAGCTGGCGGGTAACCTGAAGCAATCCAACACGCTGCTTATCTTCATCAACCAGATCCGTATGAAAATTGGTGTGATGTTCGGTAACCCGGAAACCACCACCGGTGGTAACGCGCTGAAATTCTACGCATCTGTCCGTCTTGATATCCGTCGTATCGGCGCGGTGAAAGAGGGCGAGAACGTGGTCGGTAGCGAAACCCGCGTGAAGGTTGTGAAGAACAAAATCGCTGCACCGTTCAAACAAGCTGAATTCCAGATCCTCTACGGTGAAGGTATCAACTTCTTCGGCGAACTGGTTGACCTGGGCGTGAAAGAGAAGCTGATTGAAAAAGCGGGCGCCTGGTACAGCTACAACGGTGACAAGATTGGTCAGGGTAAAGCGAATGCTATCTCCTGGCTGAAAGATAACCCGGCTGCGGCGAAAGAAATTGAGAAGAAAGTTCGTGAGCTGCTGCTGAATAACCAGGATTCAACGCCTGATTTCGCGGTTGATGGCGCGGACGTTGAAGAAACTAACGAAGACTTTTAATTCTCTCGTTTAAAAATGAAGGGCTGCGAATGCGGCCCTTTTTGCATTTCTGAACCAGCAGGTTTTGTATGACCGAACCCACAACTCGTCGCCCTGCCTATGCGCGGTTACTGGATCGCGCGGTGCGTATTCTGGCCGTGCGCGACCACAGCGAGCAAGAGTTACGGCGTAAACTCGCAGCCCCGGTGATGGGCAAAAATGGCCCTGAAGAGATTGATGCCACAGCGGAAGATTACGACCGGGTTATAGCCTGGTGCTATGAGCATCAATATCTGGATGATGACCGCTTTGTCGCACGGTTTATCGCCAGCCGCAGCCGTAAAGGCTACGGCCCTGCGCGTATTCGCCAGGAGCTTAACCAAAAAGGGATCGCGCGTGAATCAAGCGAAAAGGCCATGCGCGAATGCGATATCGCGTGGGGAGAACTCGCGAGAGATCAGGCAATTCGCAAATACGGCGAGCCACTGCCGCGTGAGTTTGCAGAAAAAGTTAAAATCCAGCGCTTTTTGCTCTATCGCGGCTTCCTGATGGAAGATATTCAGGATATATGGCGTAATTTTGCCGATTGAACGCATGAGGGATTTTACTTCCCTCCCAAGAAAACTTATCTTATTCCCACTTTTTCCAGTAGCTGGTCTGTCCAACTGATTACAGGTACAGACTGGCTGCGACATTTCGTTAGCTTGATTTCAGGATAATTATGAGCAAGAGCACCGCTGAGATCCGTCAGGCGTTTCTCGATTTTTTCCATAGTAAAGGACACCAGGTTGTTGCCAGCAGCTCCCTGGTACCGAATAACGACCCGACTTTACTGTTTACCAACGCCGGGATGAACCAGTTCAAGGATGTGTTCCTTGGTCTCGACAAGCGTAATTATTCCCGTGCGACAACCTCACAGCGTTGTGTGCGTGCGGGCGGTAAACATAATGACCTGGAAAACGTCGGTTACACTGCACGTCACCACACCTTCTTCGAAATGCTGGGTAACTTCAGCTTCGGCGACTACTTCAAACACGATGCTATCCAGTACGCGTGGGAACTGCTGACCGGTGAAAACTGGTTCAAGCTGCCGAAAGAGCGTCTGTGGGTTACCGTCTATGAAACCGATGACGAAGCCTACGAAATCTGGGAAAAAGAAGTGGGTATCCCGCGCGAACGTATTATTCGCATCGGTGATAACAAGGGCGCGCCATACGCGTCTGACAACTTCTGGCAGATGGGTGATACCGGTCCTTGCGGCCCATGCACCGAAATCTTCTACGATCACGGCGACCACATCTGGGGCGGCCCTCCAGGAAGCCCGGAAGAAGATGGCGATCGCTACATTGAGATCTGGAACATCGTCTTCATGCAGTTCAACCGTCAGGCCGATGGCACGATGGAACCTCTGCCGAAACCGTCCGTTGATACCGGTATGGGTCTGGAGCGTATTGCAGCGGTTCTGCAACACGTTAACTCCAACTATGACATCGACCTGTTCCACACGCTGATTAAGTCCGTGGCGGAAGTGACCGGTGCGACCGATCTGAGCAATAAATCGCTGCGCGTAATTGCCGACCACATTCGTTCCTGTGCGTTCCTGATTGCTGACGGCGTGATCCCGTCGAATGAAAACCGTGGCTACGTGCTGCGCCGTATCATTCGTCGTGCGATTCGTCACGGCAACATGCTGGGCGCGAAGGACACCTTCTTCTATAAACTTGTTGGCCCTCTGGTAAGCGTGATGGGTGCGGCAGGTGACGAACTGAAACGCCAGCAGTCGCAGGTTGAGCATGTTCTGAAAACCGAAGAAGAGCAGTTTGCACGTACTCTGGAACGCGGCCTGGCGCTGCTGGACGAAGAGCTGGCGAAACTTAAGGGCGACACACTGGATGGCGAAACTGCTTTCCGTCTGTACGACACCTACGGCTTCCCGGTTGACCTGACGGCTGACGTTTGCCGCGAGCGCAACATCAAAGTTGACGAAGCGGGCTTCGAAGCCGCCATGGAAGAGCAACGCCGTCGTGCGCGCGAGTCCAGCGGTTTTGGCGCTGACTACAACGCGATGATCCGCGTTGATGGTGCGTCCGAGTTCAAAGGCTACGACAATCTGGAACTGACCGGCAAAGTGACTGCCCTGTTTGTTGACGGTAAATCCGTAGACAGCATCAGCGCGGGTCAGGACGCCGTGGTTATTCTGGACAAAACGCCGTTCTATGCGGAATCCGGCGGTCAGGTTGGCGATAAAGGCGAACTGAAAGGCGACGGCTTTAGCTTCAGCGTGACTGACACCCAGAAATACGGTCAGGCAATTGGACACCAGGGCAAACTGGTTTCCGGTTCACTGAAAGTAGGCGAGGGCGTTCAGGCGAACGTTGACGAAGCACGCCGTGCGCGCATTCGTCTGAACCACTCCGCTACGCACCTGATGCACGCCGCACTGCGTGATGTTCTGGGTACGCACGTTGCGCAGAAAGGTTCACTGGTTAACGATAAAGTGCTGCGTTTCGACTTCTCGCATTTTGAAGCGATGAAACCGTCTGAAATCCGCGCGGTTGAAGATCTGGTGAACGCGCAGATCCGTCGTAACCTGGCCATCGAAACCAATATCATGGATCTCGATGCGGCGAAGAAGAAAGGCGCTATGGCGCTGTTTGGCGAGAAATATGACGAACGTGTTCGCGTACTGAGCATGGGCGATTTCTCTACCGAACTGTGCGGTGGTACTCACGCAGCGCGCACCGGTGATATCGGTCTGTTCCGTATCGTGTCTGAGTCTGGTACTGCGGCGGGTGTTCGTCGTATCGAAGCGGTTACCGGCGAAGGTGCAATTGCCAGCCTGCACGCGCAGAGCGACCAGCTGCATGATATTGCACAGTTGCTGAAAGGCGATAGCCAGAACCTGGGCGAGAAAGTGCGTGTTGCGCTGGATCGCACGCGTCAACTGGAAAAAGAACTGCAACAGCTGAAAGAACAAGCAGCTGCGCAGGAAAGTGCAAACCTCTCCAGCAAAGCGGTAGAGATTAAAGGCGTCAAACTGCTGGTCAGTGACCTGGCAGGCGTTGAGCCTAAGATGCTTCGCACTATGGTCGACGATCTGAAGAACCAGCTCGGTTCAACGGTTATCGTTCTGGCGACAGTGGCAGAAGGTAAGGTTTCTCTGATTGCGGGCGTCTCTAAGGATGTGACTGACCGCGTTAAAGCAGGGGAACTGGTTGGTATGGTCGCCCAGCAGGTGGGTGGCAAGGGTGGTGGTCGTCCGGACATGGCGCAAGCCGGTGGTACGGATGCAGCGGCACTTCCTGCGGCATTGGCCAGCGTTGAAAGCTGGGTAAGCGCAAAACTGTAATAACTACAAAGCGTAAGCAGACGTCATAGCGGCAACGTTATGGCGTCTTGTTCACTACGCTATCGATAACGATAAAGTCAGGTTGAGTTTGTGTATATCGGCTAAACTTACGTTTAACAGAATGTGATGCCGTGACTGCTTACACTTTACGTGTTTGTCATCGCTTACTTTTTGGCGTTATATGATGGATAATGCCGGGATACAAGAGACCCGACTCTTTTAATCTTTCAAGGAGCAAAGAATGCTGATTCTGACTCGTCGAGTTGGTGAGACCCTCATGATTGGGGATGAGGTCACCGTGACAGTTTTAGGGGTGAAGGGCAACCAGGTACGCATCGGCGTAAACGCCCCTAAAGAAGTATCTGTCCACCGTGAAGAGATCTACCAGCGTATCCAGGCTGAAAAATCCCAGCAGTCCAGTTACTGATATTATCGCGTCTCGCTGTCTGGCGAGACGCAACCTTCCAGACATTCTTCCTGCCTAAAGTTACCATTCGATTTCAACTGCTCGCTTTTTCGCCTTTCTCTTTGCCTTATCTCTTACCAATAGCGGCGCTATGCCTCATGAATACTGCGAAGAACCCTGCAAAATCCGCTTATAAAACACCCTCTTTGCGGCTTTTACATGCGAATTGCGTGTGATTTGTGCAAACGATAAAAGCATGTGGAAAATTGTTTGACTTATAAGTCCCAGAAAGTAATATATGCGCCACGCAGCGACGAGAAGCTCTTAACGAGTTACTTGAAGCACTCGAAAGAGGCGTTGTGTGGTGAGGTGGCCGAGAGGCTGAAGGCGCTCCCCTGCTAAGGGAGTATGCGGTCAAAAGCTGCATCCGGGGTTCGAATCCCCGCCTCACCGCCATTTTGCATCCGTAGCTCAGCTGGATAGAGTACTCGGCTACGAACCGAGCGGTCGGAGGTTCGAATCCTCCCGGATGCACCATCTATTACTTCATATTGCTTTCGAAGTGATATGAGTATCGAGTAGTACAGTAGTAAATCCTGATGCATCCGTAGCTCAGCTGGATAGAGTACTCGGCTACGAACCGAGCGGTCGGAGGTTCGAATCCTCCCGGATGCACCATCTATTACTTCATATTGCTTAGAAGTGATATGAGTATCGAGCAGTACAGCAGTAAATCCTGATGCATCCGTAGCTCAGCTGGATAGAGTACTCGGCTACGAACCGAGCGGTCGGAGGTTCGAATCCTCCCGGATGCACCATCTATTACTTCATATTGCTTCGAAGTGATATGAGTATCGAGTAGTACAGTAGTAAATCCCGATGCATCCGTAGCTCAGCTGGATAGAGTACTCGGCTACGAACCGAGCGGTCGGAGGTTCGAATCCTCCCGGATGCACCATTATCCCCTCTTTGTTTATTCCTTCGACGTTCCGTCAGTAATCATTCTCTCTGTCAGCGACAAAAACCACCGTTTACGATAAAGTAATGTCTTGTTAATCGTTTAGCGAGAGCACGATGTACGCACAGTATGACGGTTTGATCTTCGATATGGATGGCACCATCCTGGATACCGAACCCACACACCGCAAAGCCTGGACTGAAGTCCTGGGCCGATACGGGATGCGTTTCGACTTGAAGTCTATGGTTGCCCTCAACGGTTCCCCCACCTGGCGCATTGCCGAGGCGGTGATTGAACTGAATCAGGCCGATCTCGACCCGCACCAGCTCGCGCGCGAAAAAACAGATGCAGTAAAAGCCATGCTTTTAGACACGGTTCGTCCTTTGCCCTTAATTGATGTGGTGAAAGAGTGGCATGGGCGTCGCCCTATGTCGGTCGGGACGGGCAGTGAAAGTGCAATCGCAGAGGCGCTACTCAGCCATCTTGGCTTGCGTCACTATTTTTCTGCTGTGGTTGCCGCCGATCATGTTAAAAACCACAAACCCGCACCGGACACCTTTCTGCTTTGTGCAGAGCTAATGGGTGTGCCTGCGGCTAAATGCGTTGTTTTTGAAGATGCAGATTTTGGTCTGCAAGCCGCACGCGATGCTGGCATGGATGCAGTGGATGTCCGTCTTCTGTGAGTGACCTGCTGTCACTTTCGTCACTATTCGCCAGCAGTTTTTTAAGCGCCACACTTCTACCGGGTAATTCCGAGGTTGTGCTGGTCGCCATGCTGTTATCGGGAGTGAGTCAGCCGTGGTTGCTGGTATTAATAGCAACAATGGGTAATAGCCTTGGAGGGCTGACTAACGTTATTCTTGGGCGTTTCTTTCCGCTGCGTGAAAAATCGCGCTGGCAGGAAAAGGCAGTTGGCTGGCTAAAACGCTATGGCGCTGCCACGCTGTTATTAAGCTGGATGCCTGTAATAGGTGATTTGCTGTGCCTGCTGGCGGGATGGATGCGCATCTCCTGGGGGCCGGTGCTCTTTTTTTTGTGCCTTGGCAAGGCGTTGCGCTATGTTCTCGTGGCATGGGTAACACTACAGGGTATGACGTGGTGGCACTAATTGGTGGAATGAATACGCGACCTTCAATCGTCAACCATTACAATTATGCTGAGTAACATTACTTTGACAGGCGGGAGGTCAATTTGATCCCGGACGTATCACAGGCGCTGGCCTGGCTGGAAAACCACCCTCAGGCTCTGAAGGGTATTCAGCGTGGTCTTGAGCGAGAAACGCTGCGTGTAAACGCAGATGGTAGCTTAGCGACAACGGGCCACCCACAGGTGTTGGGCTCGGCGCTGACACATAAATGGATCACAACTGATTTCGCCGAAGCGCTGCTGGAGTTTATTACCCCAGTAGATGACGATATCGATCATATGCTGAAGCTGTTGCGTGACGTTCATCGTTATACCGCCCGTAACCTGGGTGATGAGCGTATGTGGCCGCTCAGTATGCCGTGCTATATCGAGCAGGGGCAGGAGATTGAGCTTGCTCAGTACGGCACCTCAAATATTGGCCGTCTGAAAACGCTGTATCGTGAAGGGCTGAAAAACCGTTACGGTGCTCTGATGCAGACTATCTCTGGCGTGCACTACAATTTCTCTCTGCCGATGGCTTTCTGGCAGGCAAAGTGTGGTGAAACGGATAAAGAAGCGATTTCAGCGGGCTATTTCCGCCTGATCCGCAACTATTACCGTTTTGGCTGGGTCATTCCTTATCTGTTTGGTGCTTCGCCGGCTATTTGCTCGTCGTTCCTGCAAGGGAAACCGACCACATTGCCGTTCGAGAAGACCGAATGCGGTATGTACTATTTACCGTACGCGACGTCTCTGCGCCTGAGCGATCTTGGCTATACCAATAAATCGCAAAGCAATCTCGGTATTACGTTTAACGAATTGCATGAATATGTGGCAGGATTGAAGCGGGCGATCAAAACGCCGTCGGAAGAGTACGAAAAAATCGGCCTCGAGAAAGACGGTAAACGCCTGCAAATCAACAGTAATGTTCTCCAGATTGAGAACGAACTGTATGCGCCAATTCGTCCTAAGCGCGTGACGCGAAGCGGAGAAACGCCGTCTGATGCATTGCAGCGTGGCGGAATCGAATACATCGAAGTGCGTTCACTGGATATCAACCCGTTCTCGCCAATCGGCGTGGATGAGCAGCAGGTTCGCTTCCTCGATCTGTTTATGGTCTGGTGCGTGCTGGCGGATGCGCCGGAAATGAGTTCTGACGAACTGCTTTGTACCCGCACTAACTGGAATCGTGTGATTCTGGAAGGGCGCAAGCCGGGCCTGACGCTGGGTATCGGCTGTGAAACGGCACAATTCCCGCTGGCTAAAGTGGGTAAAGATCTGTTCCGTGACCTGAAGCGCGTCGCGCAGACGATGGATAGTGTCTATGGCGGTGATGAGTATCAGAAAGTGTGCGACCAGCTGGTTGAAAGCTTTGATAACCCTGAACTGACGTTCTCTGCGCGTATTCTGCGTTCTATGATTGATCAGGGCATTGGTGGTACAGGGCGCGCGCTGGGCGCAGAATACCGTGAAATGTTGCGGCAGGAACCGTTAGAGATCCTGAGCGAAGCGGAATTTGTTGCCGAGCGGGAAGCATCACTGGTGCGTCAGAAAGAGGTGGAAGCGGCAGATACGGAGTCGTTTGACGCATTTCTGGCGAAGAACGCCTGAGACAAAAGAAAAAGGCCACATCGCTGTGGCCAAAATATACATCTCTGAATTCAGGGATGATGATAACAAATGCGCGTCTTTCATATACTCAGACGCGCATTCTGTAGAAGAGTTCAGTTTATTTTAAAAAAAATCACTATCGGAGGTGGCGTATGCCGTTATTAGATAGCTTTACTGTCGACCATACCCGTATGGAAGCACCTGCTGTACGTGTGGCAAAGACCATGCATACCCCGCACGGCGACACGATCACCGTATTCGATCTGCGCTTCTGCGTGCCAAACAAAGAAGTGATGCCAGAAAAAGGTATTCACACTCTGGAGCACCTGTTCGCTGGTTTTATGCGTGATCACCTGAATGGCAACGGTGTTGAGATTATCGACATCTCCCCAATGGGCTGCCGTACCGGTTTCTACATGAGCCTGATTGGTGTGCCGGAAGAAACCCGCGTCGCAGATGCGTGGAAAGCGGCAATGCAGGACGTGCTGAAAGTTAAAGAGCAGAACCAGATCCCTGAGCTGAACGTGTATCAGTGCGGTACTTACCAGATGCACTCTCTGGAAGAAGCACAGGAGATCGCGCGTCATATTATCGAACGTGACGTTCGCGTAAACAGCAATGAAGAGCTGGCCCTGCCGAAAGACAAATTGCAGGAGCTGCACATTTAGTGCGCCTTTTCCCTCTCCCTGAGGGAGAGGGTAGGGTGAGGGGTGTTTGACTCCATGACCACAGCCACAACCTTCTCATTTACCCATCGCCCACTTGTTCCTTTTGCGCATGACTATGTTCATGGTGCCAGCGAGCCGTGGCATCAGCACGACTGCGCCCAGCTGTTGCACAGCCTGAGCGGCGTGGTGAGGGTAGATACCGCTTCAGGTTGTTGGGTTGTCCCCCCCGGGCGTGGCGTCTGGCTACCGGCCGGCACACCGCACGCGATTCGCATTACGGGCAATGTCGCGGCGCGAACGCTGTTTATCGATCCGCTGGCGCGAGCCGATCTCCCTGCGTCGTGTCAGATCGTGCAGATCTCTGCGTTGTTACGCGAGCTGATCCTCACCTCCCTTACGCTTCCTGAAACCTACGCACCCGGCAGCCGGGATGAACGGGTGTATGAGCTGATTCTGGATGAAATCCGCATTATGCCGGTGCTGCCGTTTCACCTGCCGGAGCCGGAAAGTGAGGCTTTACGCAACCTGTGCCAGAAAATCCGGCAAACGCCGGGAGAGAGCTGGAACAGCACTCAGGCTGCGAGCATCCTGGGGATGAGTGAGCGTACCCTGAATCGCCATTTCCAGCAGCAGAGCGGGTTAAGCTATAGCGAATGGGTGAGAAGGGCACGTCTCATGGAGGCGTTACTACGTCTGGCACAAGGTCAGCCGGTGTTGCGCGTTGCGCTGGACCTGGGATACGGCAGCCACAGCGCGTTTACGGCGATGTTTCGCCGGGTGATGGGAATGTCACCCAGCGATTATTTCAGGAACGACTAACCCACGGCATTGAACAGCGCCTGAATGGATGCGCGCGCCACGTCACTGTCTATTCCCACGCCCCAGCGGCTGCTGCCGTCCTGGAACAGGCAGCGGATATACGCCACCGAGCGGCTATCGCTGCGCTCCCCCAGCGAATGCTCGTGATAATCCTTAATCACAAACGGGGTGTTGAGCCAGCGGCTGAGCCCATTGGCGGCTGCCGATAACTGCCCGTTACCTTGCCCCTCCAACTGACGTGTCCCACCGCCGGTAGCCACCGTGGCGGTTAAGCGTAACTGCCCATCCTGCTGACTTTCACTGCGATAAGTTTGCAGCGCGAAGCGTGGGGTTGCAACCAGCCCGTAACGGCTGCGGAAAAGCTGCCACAGCGCGTTCTGCGTCATCTCTTTGCCGTGATTGTCGGTTTCTTGCTGAACGTGCTGGCTAAAATCCTGCTGTAACGCGCGGGGCAGTTTCAGGCCGTGATTCTGTTCGATAAGCCATGCGCTGCCGCTTTTACCCGACTGGCTGTTCACGCGGATAACCGCCTCATACGTACAGCCGATGTCCTGCGGATCGACAGGCAGGTAGGGCATCTCCCAGCGCTCGTCAGGTTTACGGGCATCAAACCCTTTCTTGATGGCATCCTGATGTGAGCCGGAAAACGCAGTGTAGGCCAAACGCCCCGCCCACGGATGCCGCGGATGTACCGGCAACTGGTTACAGCTCTCCACCACTTCGACCACGCGATTCATATCGCTGAAGTCCAGATTTGGGCTTATCCCCTGGCTATAGAGGTTCATTGCCAGCGTGACCAGGCAGACATTTCCTGTGCGCTCGCCGTTGCCAAACAGGCAGCCTTCCACGCGGTCGGCACCTGCCATGACCGCCAGCTCCGCACTGGCGACACCGGTACCGCGATCGTTATGCGGGTGAACGCTGATACAGACGTCACCGCGTCGGCTAAAGTGACGGCAGAAATACTCAATCTGGTCGGCATACACGTTCGGGGTACTGACTTCGACGGTGGCCGGTAAGTTGATAACCATCGGGCGTTCGGCGCACGGCTGCCAGATCTCCGCCACGGCTTCACAAATCTCCAGCGCAAACTCCGGCTCGGTAAAGCAGAAAGTTTCCGGGGAGTATTCATACTGCCAGCGGGTTTCAGGGTTATCTTCACACAGCTTACGGATAAGCCGCGTGGAGCGTGTTGCCAGCTCAACGATTTGCGCTTTTTCCATGCCAAACACCAGGCGGCGGAACAGCGGGGCGGTAGCGTTATAGAGATGCACTGTTGCCTGACGCGCGCCTTTCAGGGACTCGAAGGTGCGAAGGATTAAATCTTCCCGCGCCTGGGTTAACACCTGAATGGTAACGTCATCCGGGATACGGTTTTCGTCAATCAGCTGGCGGACAAAGTTAAAGTCGGTCAGCGAGGCTGACGGGAAGGCCACTTCAATCTCTTTAAATCCGCAGCTCAGCAGCAGATCCCAGAACTGCAGCTTTCGCGCGCTGTCCATTGGCTCGGCAAGCGCCTGATTACCATCACGTAAATCGGTGGAAAGCCAGCGTGGGGCATGGGTGATGCGTTGCTCCGGCCAGCGACGGTCGGGAAGGGAAATCGCAGGGTAAGGCTGGTATTTGTCGGCGGGTGTGTTCAGCATGATGCGCTCCTGTTGTCTTTTCACTATCGTGAATCGATTTCAGGAGCGCTGCTTTATCGGAACGGACAATCGCTGTCGCGTTTTGGACAACCGCGGAAGTTGCCCGGTGGCGCTACGCTTACCGGGCCTACGGGTTTTGTAGGCCGGGTAAGGCGGCCAGCGCACAGGACTAGTGCGCCCCACCGCCGCCGCTACCGGCACCAAACGGGGGTTTGGCAAACCACACCAGCCCCAGCAGGACGAGGAAGATCCCAGCCGATATCCAGAAAATCTCGTTCGCTGAGATGATCAGGCCCTGGTTGGTGATCTGCTGGGCTATCCAGCCTGACGCCTGCTGCTCCGTCATCCCCATTCCCTGCAGCTGGGTATACATCTGCTGAGCGTTTGGGTTGAACGGGTTCACCGCTTCCGTTAGCTGGGCGTGGTGCATTGATTCACGGTTAGTCCACAGCGTCGTGGTGATCGATGTCCCGATGGAGCCCGCCAGCGTTCGGGTAAAGTTCGACAGGCTCGATGCCGCCGCCATGCGCTCAGGTGGTAAGCCGGAAAGCGTGATGGTGGTCAGTGGCATAAAGAAGCACGCCACCGCAAAGCCCTGAATAAACTGCGGCCACGCAGAGGCGCCAAAGTCCATTCCCGGTTCGAACGTATACGCGCGCCAGTAGAAGCACACGGCGTACATGATAAAGCTGAACGTCACCAGCCTACGCATGTCGAGCTTATGGGCAAAACGGCCGATAATCGGCGACAGCAGAACCGGAATCAACCCTACCGGCGCAGAGGCCAGACCCGCCCAGGTTGCGGTGTAGCCATATACCTCCTGCAACAGCTGCGGCAGCAGAACAATGGCGCCGAAGTAGAGCATGTAGGCAAGGCTAATACACAGACAGCCTATGGTGAAGTTTCGCGACTTAAACAGCGACAGGTCGACTATCGGGTTATCGTCGGTCAACTCCCAGACAATCAGGAAGCTTAGCGACACCACCGCGACAATCGTCAGGATGATGATCTCCTGCGAGTTGAACCAGTCCAGCTCTTTACCCTGGTCGAGCATAACCTGAAGGCTGCCGATACCGAGGATCAGCAAAGCCAGCCCCACGGCATCAATTCGCCGCTGCTCGGTTCGCGTTTCTCTGCCACGCAGCGACTGTAACGTCATCATAACCACGATGGCGCCAATCGGTACGTTGATAAAGAAGATCCAGCCCCAGTGATAGTTATCGCTGATATAGCCACCCAGGATAGGGCCGCAAATCGGCGCGACGATCACCGTCATCGACCACAGTGCCAGCGCGATAGAGCGTTTAGCGGGCGGGTAGTTGTTCAGCAGTAAACTCTGTGACAGCGGAATTAACGGCCCGGCCACAATCCCCTGAATAACGCGGAAGAAAATCAGCATCGTCAGGCTGGTGGACATGCCGCACGCCCAGGACGCGAGAACAAAGGCGACTGTCGACCAGAGGAACAGCTTCACCTCACCAACACGCTTCGCCAGCCAGCCGGTAATGGGGATCGAGATGGCGTTTGCCACCCCGAATGAGGTAATCACCCACGTCCCCTGGCTCAGTGACGAGCCCAGGTTCCCGGCAATTGTTGGAATTGCCACGTTCGCGATGGTGGAGTCCAGCACCTGCATGAATGTCGCCAGTGATAGCGCAATGGTCATAATGACCAGTTGCGCACCTTCCAGCGGTTTTTGCGGTTGTTGCCGTTGCATAACGCTCACCTCGGATTAACCGGCGTTTGCTTTCACGATGTCATCGATCAGCTTGTTGACCGGATCGAGGCTAATTTCACGGGCGTTACTTTCATAAGCCGGACTGCTTCGCACCTGGCTTGCCAGGATCTGACCTTCGCGGTTCGCGGTATCAACCGTGACCAGCGTAGACAGGCCGATACGCAACGGGTGATCTGCCAGCTGCTTTGGATCCAGCTCGATACGTACAGGCAAGCGCTGAACCACTTTGATCCAGTTGCCGGTGGCGTTCTGCGCAGGCAGCAGGGAGAACGCGCTACCTGTACCCATATCAAGACCGACCACTTTACCGGTGTACTTCACGTCGTCACCGTAGATGTCGCTGATGACGGTTGCCGTCTGGCCGATACGCATATGCGCAAGCTGCGTCTCTTTGAAGTTAGCATCCACCCACAGATTGTTAGCCGGTACTACCGCCATCAGCGGAGTGGTTGGGCTAATCTGCGCGCCAGGCTGTACGGAACGACGGGAGACGTAGCCAGTCATCGGGCTGACAATCTTGGTACGTTCCAGCGCAAGCCAGGCGTTACGCACTTCGGTAGCAGCTTGTTTTACCGCAGGCTGGTTTTCCAGGTTAGTCCCCAGAACCATCGCCTGATTGGCGTTGTACTGCTGAATAGCAACATCCAGCTGCGCCTGGGCGCTGGCAACGGCATCACGCGCGTGTTGCAGCTCTTCACGGCCAATCAGGTTGGCAGTACCGAGAGGAACACGACGATTCAGGTCGCTTTGTGCCTGCGCCAGTGCGGTTTTCTGCACATCGATGCTGGCCTGAAGTTGCTTACTGTTGATCATCAACTGGCGGGTTTGACGGACGCTGGATGCCAGCTCTGTCTGTGCTTTTTCAAATGCCTGTTGGGCATCAGTCGGGTCAAGTGTGACCAGCACATCCCCTTGTTGCACAAAGTCGGTATTGTCAGCCCAGACTTTCGTCACGCTGCCCGACACCTGCGCCATAATTTGTACCTGGTTTCCTGCCACGTATGCATCGTCTGTTTCTTCAGCATGACGCAATACTAAAAACCAATAGATCCCATATGCCACAGCAATAATGATAAAGAGCAAGGTCAGCAGAAGAAGGGCGCTCTTACGTTTGCCTTTCTTGTTGGCCGGTTGCTGCGGGGTTGTGTTCTCCGCATTTGCGCTCATTGTTGTTCTCCACGATCTTCTTATTTTCACATCGGCTGAGCCGACCTGTTGTCAGAAAGGCCAGCAGTGTTACGTGCTGGCCTGTCAGTTTTCTTTTTTAAATCTGGATGTTCGAGCGTGTCGTCGCGTTAGCGCAGCGCCTCAAGGATGGCACCGTCTTCATCCATCTGATCCAGACGGGTGAGCAGTTTGCGAGTGATGTGCTCAAGCTGATCGCGCTCGGCAGTGCTGAGGGCAGACCAGAGTTGATGCAGACAGTTGTGCTGAGGTGGCAGCACCTCACGCAGGAATTCGTGACCTTTGTCGGTCAGTTGCAGATGCAGGCAACGGCGGTCGTTGTCGCTTTCACGGCGCTCAATCCAGCCGCGTTTTTCCAGCTCATCAGCGATACGGGTGGCATTAGTACGGGACGAACCCAGCGCGCAGCTCAGCTCAGACGGCTGAATGCTGTGGTTTTCCTGAGACTCCAGCGTAATCAACGCCATAAATAACGTCTCGTTAATCCCCTGAGCTTTCAGCATCTTATTACGGTTATCCAGCAGTTTCCCCTGCATGTGCATACACAGGCGGGTCAGCAGAATTTCCTGATACGGAAACTCCTCATGACGACTGGCGCGGAATTTAAGCATTTGTTCAATGGGCGTAAACGAACTATCCATTTGGGCATAACCTCATTAATTACAGCCGATATAGTAACGATAGTGACAAATAATGTAAATGAATTATTTGTGCGGTTATATCCGCCAAACGTATGTCACCATCAGAAAGCGCCGGGTAAATCCATGACCCGGTGAGCACAAAAAAGAGTGGGCGTGAGCCCCTGGAAGACGGGATGTGAGGACCGGGATAAGCCAACAGGTATGAGCTATTCATGCTGCTTGTTAATATGTCAGCCACATTAAAATTTCTGGGATAAATGATTACGCTAACCTTAACAGACATAGGGACGCCTTAACACCCTAAGACGTCCCAATGCAATGTAAAGCTTAAGAAATCGCCTCCTGGCGATGGAATCCGCGCCACCACACCAGCAGATTGAGTGCCGCAACAATTGCCCCGATGCTGCAAACACCCGCCCAGCCAGCGTGTTGCCATGCCGACGCTGAAATTAATGAACCTGCCGCGCCGCCGATGAAATAGCTGGTCATGTAACCTGCGGTCAGGCGGTTACGTGCCTCCGGCTTGACGCGATAAATCACGGTCTGGTTGGTGATATGCACGCCCTGCACGGTGAGGTCGAGCACCAGGATACCGACGATCAACGCCAGCACGGAGGAATGCCCAAACCAGATAGCCGCCCAGGAGAGCAGCAGTAAAATCAGCCCGGAAGTTGTCGTCAGGTGAGATTTACCTTTATCCGCCATGCCGCCAGCCGGACGCGCACCCAGCGCACCGGCTGCGCCCGCCAGACCAAACAGGCCAATCACGCCTTCAGAATAGTTAAAGGGCGGCGAGGCCAGCAGGAAAGCCATCGACGTCCACAGAATGCTAAAGTTGGCAAAGGTGAAACAACCAAGAAGTGCGCGGGTTCGTAGCAGTTTATCTTGTGTGAAAAGCGTGAACACGGAGCCCAGCAGTTGCGGGTAATTCAGGTGGTTTTCCTGCTTCACTTTCGGCAGTCCACGCCACAGCGCGAGCGCCATGATAACCATCAGCACACTGGCCACCCAGTAAACGGTACGCCAGCCCCCAAGGCTTGCCAGTAGACCGGCCACGGTACGCGCCAGCAAAATCCCGAGCAGCAGGCCGCTCATAATGGTACCCACCACTTTGCCGCGTTTTTCCGGCGAGGCGAGCGTTGCCGCCAGCGGCACCAGGATCTGCGCCACAACGGAGAACAGCCCGGTCAGGGCAGTGCCGACAATCATCATGGCTAAGGACTGGCTACTGGCGGTGATCAGCATCCCGCCTGCGGCGAGTAACGTCATGGAGACAATCAGCATCCGGCGCTCAAACATATCGCCCAGTGGCACCAGGAACAGCAGGCCCGCGGCATAGCCGAGCTGAGCCGCCGTCACAATAAAACCTGCGGAGCTGGCAGACAGGCTGAAAGCGCGGGCGATGGTGTCGAGCAGAGGTTGCGCGTAGTAGTTACTGGCGACGGCAAGACCGGTCGCCACGGACATTAACAGGATCAGTGCCGGGCTAAGCCCTTGTGGATTTTTTGTCATCAGATTCTGGGATCGTAAGTTAAGTGATTATTTTTCCAGAAACCATGATAACCAATGATTGTGAATGTTGGGGGATTGTTATGTGTGGGTTTGTGCGGTTAACCCCTCACCCTTTTGGGAGAGGGGTGAGGGGATCGTTTTTACTTCTGCGCGTCCAGTGCTTCTTTCACCCAGCCATCAAACTGCTGCTGGTGGGCTTTGATCCAGCCGTCAACGTGGCCGTTGATGTCTGCTTCAGAGGATTTACCTTCATGCATCATGGCGTTCTGCGCGTTAATGTCCGCCAGCGGCAGTTTCATCACCGAGAACAACTTCGCGGCCGCCGGGTTTTTCTCAGCCCAGGCTTTGTTAGCCACAATATGCATGGTGTTCACCGGGAAGCCGTAGTTCATGCCGTTTGGCAGTTTGGTGTCGATATCTTTCTGCTCACCCGGCAGAGAAGAGAACGGAACCTGCAACCACACCACGTCTTTACCCGGCTTCAGCACGTCGCTGACCCAGTACGGCGTCCAGGTATAATAGATAACCGGTTTGCCTTCTTTAAAGCGAGCAATGGTGTCGGCCATCATCGCGGAGTAGTTACCGTGGCTCACGTCGACGGTTTTAGCCAGGTCGAACGCTTTGTTCTGGTGGTTAATTACCGCTTCGCAACCCCAGCCCGGTGAACAGCCCATCATGTCGGCTTTGCCATCACCGTTGGTATCGAACAGTTTGGCGATTTTCGGGTCTTTAAGCTGCTCAATGTTGGTGATGTGGTACTGGTCAGCGGTTTTTTTGTCGATCAGATAACCCTGCGCTGCACCGGTCACGAAGGTGCCTTCACGGTAGAATTTCTTATCACCGCCCGCAGCGGCATACATATCGTCATGCAGCGGCTGCCAGTTTACGGCGGTAAAGGTGGCGTCACCGGAGGCAATAGAGGTGTAGCCCACGTTGTAATCCACTTCACTTGGCGTCTTGACCGTATAACCCAGTTTTTCCAGCGCGCGGCTGACAATCAGGGTCTGGAAGGTCTCTTCAGAAATGGTGCTCTGAACCGGTTGCACGGTAATGCCTTTGCCAGGCAGGTCAGCCGCAAATGTGCTGGTGGAGACAAGGGTGGCAAACGCTGTGGCAAAAAGTACGCTATGTCGCATCGTTGTTCCTTATTTTACGAATGGGCGGGTGATTAACCCGACAGGGCCGGTGGTATACCAGCGACGGTTGCCGCGACTGCGTGAATCGCGACCGACAGCCTGCGTCAGGCGGTCAAGAATAATAGCGAGGATCACAATGCCCACGCCGCCTACGGTGGCAAGCCCCATATCGAGGCGGCCAATGCCTCGCAGTACCATCTGACCAAGACCGCCAACGGCGATCATCGAGGCGATAACCACCATGGAGAGCGCCAGCATCAGCGTCTGGTTAACGCCTGCCATAATGGTTGGCATCGCCAGTGGGAGCTGAACTTTAAACAGCATCTGGCGCGGGCTGGCACCGAACGAGCGTGAAGCCTCAATAAGATCGGCTGGCACCTGGTTGATCCCAAGTATCGTCAGACGAACAATCGGCGGCAGGGCAAAAATAATGGTGACCACCACGCCCGGCACATTCCCGATCCCGAACAGCATCACGATAGGCACCAGGTAGACAAACGCCGGGGTGGTTTGCATCGCATCCAGCAGCGGGCGGATGACCTTCGCTGCCCGCGGGCTGCGCGCCAGCCAGATCCCCAGCGGTAACCCAATCACCACGCAGAAAAGCAGGGCGGTCAGCACCAGTGCCAGGGTGATCATGGCCTGTGACCATGCACCAATCGCGCCGATGGCAATCAGGGAGACCAGCGTGGCGATCCCCATGCCTGCGCTACCAAACTGCCAGGCAATCAGGGCAAATATCACGATGGCGACAGGTGCCGGCATCCCCAACAGCAACTGCTGGAAACCATTCAGGATGTAATCCACAGGGACACGGATCCCCTGGAACACCGGGCGGAAGTGAGTCACCACCCAGTCAATCCCTTCCGTGACCCAGCTATCCAGCGGGATCAGCGTCTTATGGAACGGGTCCATAATATTAAAGTGTTCTGGCGCAGGTGCAGGCGCACTGTTGAGCCAGTCTGCCGAGCCGCCATCAGTTGGCGCAGGCGTTGATGAGCCCCAGGCATCGGCAGATT
The DNA here is from genome assembly GCF_011752765.1 of Enterobacter sp. Tr-810. Taxonomy (NCBI): domain Bacteria; kingdom Pseudomonadati; phylum Pseudomonadota; class Gammaproteobacteria; order Enterobacterales; family Enterobacteriaceae; genus Enterobacter; species Enterobacter sp. Tr-810. The sequence goes on from NZ_VWWW01000004.1 coordinate 303,447, forward strand.
GTGCTGCGCTGTCTGCGGCTTCTGTGGTTCCCCACGGGTTTGATTGATCAGCCATTGTTTGCCCCCTCGCGATCTAAAGCCTGAAGCAACATCCCTTTGGAGATGATGCCGACATACTGTTGTTCTTCCCCTATAACCGGCACGGCGCAGGGTGCCTGACCGACATGGGAGAGCAACTCGCTGAGCGGTGTTTCGGCGTCGACCGCAAGCGGAGACGCGATAAGCGCCGCATCGAGTCCCTGATTTTCGCTAAGCGCTTTTTTCAGGGAGTCGATGGAGACAATGCCTACAAATTTATTACCACGTTCAATCACATAGCCAAATTCACGATCTTCATCCTGTAAGACCTTCAGCGCAGAACGCGGGCCGAAACCTGGCGTTTTGCGAATAATGCCGTTTGGCGATCTGCGGGCAATATCTTTTGCGCTAAATACCTGGCTGATGTCCACGCCACGGAAGAAAGTGCGCACATAGTCGTTGGCCGGATTATTAAGGATTTCATCCGGTGTTCCCACCTGCACCACTTCGCCGTTTTGCATAATGGCAATACGGTCGCCAATACGCATCGCTTCATCAAGATCGTGGGAAATAAATACGATCGTACGCTGGTGTTTAGCTTGCAGTTTTACCAGTTCATCCTGCATCTCGGTACGAATTAATGGATCGAGTGCCGAGAAGGCTTCATCCATTAATAATATATCGGGATTTATCGCTAATGCGCGGGCTAATCCAACGCGTTGTCGCATCCCGCCCGATAGTTCATCAGGATAGCCATGAGCATAATTTTCCAGCCCAACCTGGCGTAATGCATCCAGCGCTTTTTCCTGCCGTTCCTGGGCTGGAATTCCCGCTAATTCCATGCCGAATGCGGTATTATCTAACACCGTCATATGTGGCATTAAGGCGAATGACTGAAACACCATCGCAATCTTTTTTCTGCGCACCTCGCGGAGCTCAGCATCTGATATTTTGGCAATATCTTCACCATCAATCAGTACCTGCCCACGGGTGGGTTCAATCAGGCGATTGAGAAGGCGAACCATAGTGGATTTACCCGAACCAGATAACCCCATGATGACGAAAATCTCGCCTTCTTCAATGGCCAGACTGGCGTCTTTAACGCCAAGCGATAGCCCTGTTTTTTCCAGAATTTGCTCTTTTGAAAGTCCTTTTTCAATATATTTGAACGCACGCTGTGGATGCTCGCCAAATACTTTATAGAGATTTTTAACTTCTAATTTAATTGCCATGCAATAGAGTATTTCCCGTTATTTATTGTGTCGATATGGTTTCCAGTTGGAATAATTACCTGACAATACCCTAACATACTCAGAATCTGAGACAACCCTCAGTCCGCTTATGGCACGAATTTTGCCGAAGACCAAATCGCTGAATTTCCCATGAGTAAAGGGCTGAGCGGGTGTTGAATTTTTCTGAGATTTTTGTCGCGCGGTCGGGAAATTTCGTCTGAATCGCAATGATTCAGACGAATATGACGGTGGAATTACAGTATAGATGTCAGGGAAATATTGCGGGGAGAATTATGGGATTTATATTTAATTAATGATCGTTATTTTCTTGCCGGAAGCCCGGGTCGCCAGGGTAGCGGCGGTGAGCTACCCTGGCACGTACACGGGTATTGTGGCGACAGAGTAGCAAGGAACATAAAGTGAACGGAATGACCACCACAGCCGTATGTTCCCCCTCACCCCAACCCTCTCCCCAAAGAGGAGAGGGAGCTGTACGTGCTCGTATTGTTTTGCGGGCAACCCTCAACCTTTGGGGGGAGGGCAATAACCGTTAAAAATCCCAATCCTCGTCTTCGGTTTCCACCGCTTTGCCCATCACATATGACGAGCCTGACCCGGAGAAGAAATCGTGGTTTTCATCGGCATTGGGTGAAAGCGCTGCCAGAATTGCCGGGTTCACCGCGGCCATTTCTGGCGGGAACAGCGCTTCATAGCCGAGGTTCATTAGCGCTTTATTGGCGTTGTAACAGAGGAAGGCTTTGACATCCTCTTCCCAGCCGGTTCCGGCGTACAGCTCTTCGGTATAACGTAGCTCGTTATCATAGAGATCCATCAGCAAATCCAGCGCGAATCCTTTTAATTCCTCGCGCTTAGCCTCGCTAATACTCTCAAGCCCTTTCTGATATTTATAGCCAATGTAATATCCATGAACGGCTTCGTCGCGAATGATCAGGCGAATCAAATCTGCCGTGTTGGTGAGTTTGCCCCGGCTTGACCAGTACATTGGTAGCCAGAAACCGGAATAAAACAGGAACGATTCCAGAAATACGCTGGCAATTTTCTTCTTCAGCGGTTCATCGGCACGGTAATACTCCAGCACCAGCCGGGCTTTATGCTGGAGTGACTCACTCGCTTCACTCCAGCTGTAGGCCTCATCCACATCTTTGGTCTGACACAATGTTGAAAAAATAGAGCTGTAGGAGCGGGCATGAACCGCCTCCATAAAGCTGATGTTCGACATCACCGCCTCTTCATGCGGCGTCAGCGCATCGGCCATCAGCGCGGGTGCGCCTGTTGTGTTCTGAATAGTATCCAGCAGCGTCAGGCCGGTAAAGACGCGGATCGTCAGTTGCTGCTCGGCGTGGCTTAGCGTCTGCCAGGCAGGAATATCGTTAGAAAGAGGCACTTTCTCCGGCAGCCAGAAGTTGCTGGTCAGGCGGTTCCATACCTCCAGGTCTTTGTCGTCCTGGATTTTATTCCAGTTAACGGCGCTAACTCGTGACAGTTTCATCCTTTCTCCTTACAGCGCGCAGGACACGCAGCCTTCGATTTCGGTACCTTCCAGCGCCAGCTGGCGCAGGCGAATGTAGTACAGTGTCTTGATACCTTTCTTCCAGGCGTAGATTTGTGCCTTGTTGATATCGCGCGTGGTGGCGGTATCCGGGAAGAACAGCGTGAGTGACAGCCCCTGATCCACATGTTTTGTCGCCTCGGCGTAGGTATCGATAATCTTTTCCGGGCCGATTTCATAGGCATCCTGATACAGCGCCAGGTTTTCGTTGGTCATAAACGGGGCAGGGTAGTAAACGCGCCCGGTTTTCCCTTCTTTGCGGATCTCAATTTTCGACACAATCGGGTGGATGCTCGAGGTGGCGTGGTTGATGTACGAGATAGACCCGGTTGGCGGCACGGCCTGCAAATTCTGGTTATAGATGCCATGACGCATGACCTCATCGCGCAGCTGGAGCCACATTTCACGTGTGGGCAGGACGATACCGGCACGGTCAAACAGCGCACGGACTTTCTCTGTTTTGGGTTGCCAGTCGCCTTCCAGATACTGATGGAAATACTCGCCGCTGGCATAGCGGGACTGCTCAAAGCCTGCAAAACGCTGGTTACGCTCGCGGGCCAGCAGCATCGAGGTATGCAGCGCGTGCCAGGTGATGGTACAGAAATAGAGGTTGGTGAAATCCAGTCCTTCCGGGCTGCCATAGGCAATTCCTTCGCGCGCCAGATAACCGTGCAGGTTCATCTGCCCGAGGCCAATGGCGTGCGATGCGGCATTCCCCACCTCAATGGACGGCACGCTGCGGATATGGCTCATGTCAGACACCGCCGTCAGGCCGCGGATGGCGGTCGCCACCGTACGGCCAAAGTCCGGGGAATCCATCGTGTGGGCGATATTCAGCGAGCCCAGGTTGCAGGAAATATCTTTTCCGGTCTGGTCGTAGTCCAGATTTTCGTCATAGGTGGAGGCGCTGTTAACCTGCAAAATCTCGGAACACAGGTTGCTCATGTTAATGCGCCCGGCAATCGGGTTCGCGCGGTTCACCGTGTCCTCGTACATGATGTACGGATAACCAGACTCAAACTGGATCTCAGCAAGCGTCTGGAAGAAGTCGCGGGCATTAATGTATTTTTTACGAATGCGATCGTCGGCGACCAGCTCGTGATAAAGCTCGCTGATGGCCACATCGCCAAAAGGCTTTCCGTAAATACGCTCAACATCGTAGGGCGAGAACAGCGCCATCTCTGCATTTTCTTTCGCAAGCGTAAAGGTGATATCCGGGATAACAACCCCTAACGACAGGGTTTTGATACGGATTTTTTCGTCGGCGTTTTCGCGTTTGGTATCCAGGAATCGCAGAATGTCCGGGTGGTGCGCGTGCAGATAAACCGCACCGGCACCCTGACGCGCGCCAAGCTGGTTTGCGTAAGAGAAGGCATCTTCCAGCATTTTCATTACCGGGATCACACCGGAGGACTGGTTTTCAATGCGTTTAATAGGTGCTCCTGCTTCACGCAGGTTAGAGAGCAGAAACGCCACGCCGCCACCGCGCTTTGAAAGCTGTAACGCCGAGTTCACCGCGCGGCCAATCGACTCCATATTGTCTTCAATGCGCAGCAGGAAACATGACACCAGCTCACCGCGCTGGGCTTTGCCGCAGTTCAGGAATGTCGGGGTAGCTGGCTGGAAACGGCCCGACAGGATTTCATCCGTCAGCTGTTCTGCCAGTTTTTCATCCCCCTGCGCCAGCGACAGCGCCACCATCACGGTGCGATCTTCAAAACTTTCCAGGTAGCGTTTGCCGTCGAATGTTTTCAGGGTATAGCTGGTGTAGTACTTCCACGCGCCGAGGAATGTCTGGAAACGAAAGCCGCTGGCATGGGCGCGTTCAAATAGCGTCACGACAAAGTCCCGGGAATAACGGGTGAGCACGCGTTCTTCGTAGTAACCCTCTTTAACCAGATAGTCGAGGCGTTCATGCTGGCTGGAAAAATGGACGCTGTTCGGGCGAACGTGGGCGCTAAAAAAAGCATCTACCGCTTCATGGTCCTTAGCAAACTGAATGCGCCCCTCGCTGTCGTAGAGGTTAAGCATGGCGTTTAATGCGTGGTAATCCGGCGCGGTCTGAATTACACGTTCTGCGGTTGTCGTTGCCAAAATTCGTTCACTCCTTTACGCACGTTCTCTACGTCCTGCTGTGTCCCCATCAGTTCGAAACGATAGAGATACGGCACGCCGCATTTTTGAGAGATGACATCACCGGCACGGCCAAACGCATCGCCAAAATTACGATTGCCTGCGGCAATTACGCCGCGAATAAGCTGCCGGTTCTGTGGATCATTTAGAAAGCGGATTACCTGGCGGGGAACGGCCCCTGCCGTCCCGCCACCGCCATAGCTCGGTACCACCAGGATGTAAGGTTCGTCTACCTGAATACGCTCACGCTCATTGAGCGGAATACGTATCGCAGGCAGCCCGACGCGCTCAATAAATCTGAGCGTGTTTTCCGAGCTGCTGGAGAAGTAGACCAGCCCGCTCATGCACTGGCGGCCTGAGCGGCGATTCGGTTAATCATGTCCGGGCGGAAGCCAGACCAGCTGGTTTCTCCGGCGACCACCACCGGCAGCTGACGGAAGCCCTGCGCACGCAGGGTGTCGGCAGCATCCGGGACCAGGTCGACATTTACCATCTCAAACTGGACGCCGCGGCTTTCCATTGCGCGTTTTGTGGCGTGGCACTGAACACAATCGTTACGAGTGTAAATAATAATGCTCATGATTCGTATTTCCATTTAGAATAAAGGAGTGGCGCGAATTGTCGCGTCAGGTTGTGTGTATCTTGCTAAAGGGAATACTAGATGTAGTTGTGATAAGTTTCAACCATACAAGATATGGGAAATTTAGATGAATATCGCCACGATGATGAGCACAGCGGGGCAGGGCAGGCTGTACGGTATTTTCAGCCGGTAGGTAAAGAAAAACCCCGGAGCCAGGGGCAAACCGGGGCTGACGCACATCTCATTGTGGGTTATTTACGCAGGCTGAGCAGGGCGCCGACAAAAATCCCGACTGCCGCCACCGTGCCAAGCGCGCAGAGCGGTTTTTCACGGACGAAGGTATTGGCGCAACTGACTGCGTCACAGGCGGCCTGCGTGGTACGAGAGCGGCCATGCATTCTGGCGCGGGTCTCACGCAGCAGAGACTGAGCCTTACGTTTTGCGGCATCTGCTTCGTCCTTCGCATCTGACCCCCAGGATTTCAGCACTTCCTCCAGCGTGTCCGCTAATTGGCTGACATCATTACGAATATCCTGAGCGTCGTCGTTTATATCGTTTCGGTTCGGTCTGTTAAACATGCGATCCTCCGTCATTTTGCATTCTCATTGAGTTTAGCCCAGGATTTTATTATCTGAAGCGAGTCACGACTAATCAGGCGGTTTATGGAATATTCTGAAAGCGTTGCTAATGCTGAATACTGTAAGGTTGCCGGGCAGGAAAAGATAACGAGGATTAAATATGTATTTACGACCCGATGAGGTGGCGCGCGTTCTTGAAAAAGCGGGATTTACCATGGACGAAGTGACATCAAAAGCCTATGGATATCGCCGCGGCGAGAATTATGTTTACGTCAACCGTGAAGCCAGAATGGGGCGCACTGCTCTCATTATTCACCCGACGCTGAAAGACAGAAGTCTCTCATTTGCTGAGCCTGCCTCGGATATAAAAACCTGCGATCACTACCAGCAATTCCCGCTCTATTTAGGCGGTGAAACGCATGAACATTATGGTATTCCGCATGGTTTCAGCTCTCGCATGGCGCTGGAGCGTTTTCTGAAGGGACTGTTCGGCGAACAGCAGTAAGCGTGCGACTGGCAATGCGCCAGTCGCGATACATCACGCTTTAGCCTGGTTGTACTGGCTGACTTTAAACAGTCGACGGCAGTAGTCGAGAAAATAGCCGTACACCACACCCATCAACATCGACACCACGATATTCGAGCTTACCGCAGCGGCGATTTGATGCCAGTCTGCGCCCACGGTCAGCAAAATCGCGACATAAACCGGTGACTGGAAAGTGACATAGGCCAGCACGTCGGCCAGGTTTTTCACCCAACCTGCCGGGCTGATACGGCGTGCAAGACGCATGACTGCATCGCGGTATAATCCGTAAGGCCATGCAATAATAATGTTCACCGGGATAGCCACCAGGCGAGAAGAAAGTGATTGCTCGAAGGACATTCCGGAGAGGAATATTTCGATCAGCATGTTCACGACGGAACAGTAGACAACCATCGCGAAGGTATCCGCTACCGCATGGCGCAGGCGAGACTGCGGTGAGAACATGTCTGAACTCCTTGAGAAGAACATAATAATGGGGCTTTACCGTTCAGCCTTTAGTGCTTTAGGTTGGTTTGTTTGACGTGTATAGAGTATATCTCTGGTTTGAAACTAACAATTAGTGATTAATTTTTATTTATTGCCTTTTTGTCCACAATATTCTCTGAAATTGTGTATTTGTTAATCGCCTCGCTATTTTCTCTCTCATGCTATTTTATTTGTTTTTAAATCAGCGTGTTAAGTTGTTTTTGCATGAGTCGGTTTTTGCACCGGGTGCGGTGTTCAGCATGGCATTCTTTGGTTTGTGTGAAAACCGACCATTCCATGATGATTGTTCTTCATTATTCGTTTTTGCAGATAAAAATCCTGCCAAAAAAGACTTTGTTTTATTCATTATAAATGCATTAATATTCAGTTTGTTTGCAGGGGGAGCAACGCGATGCGATTTATACTGTTACGCGAGCCATTATCCTCCAGAGAAATAAAGCTTCCTCCTGGAAACATAACCGGCATCCAAAATTATATTTTAAAACATTTACAATAATGGCTTTAAGTTTCGATGGGTGGATATTGCAGGGGAAATGAATTATTCTGTCAGTTGATTTTTCGATTTATCACAAATAAAAGGTTTTCCATTAATATGTCTTTGACGTTACAGAATCTTAATAATATCCGCACACTTCGTGCAATGGCGCGTGAATTCTCTATTGAAGCGCTTGAAGAGATGCTGGAAAAAGTCAGGATCGTTACTGAAGAAAAACGTAACGAGCTGGCTGAATTCGAACAGCAACGTGCTGAACAGCAGGATAAAATTAATGCTCTGCTGGAACGAATGAAAGCTGACGGTATTTCTCCAGCCGATCTGCTGGGCTCTGAAGCGAGCAACGCGGGTCAACAGGCGAAAAAACGTAAAGCGCGTGAAGCAAAATATCGCTTCATCGACGTTAACGGTGAAGAAAAAACCTGGACCGGTCAGGGCCGCACGCCAAAACCTATTGCGAGCGCACTGGCAAACGGTAAATCACTGGATGATTTCCTGATTTAATTCGTGTGCCGGGCGGAAGGTTCCGCCCGGCTGCGTTCTTTAGCAGACGCCGAAATCACCGTCTTCGGTATAAAGGGTGACATCCGCCGCCTTCAGCGTAAATTTCTCGCCTTGCTCATTGCTGGCCTGTACTGCCACGATGCTCTCGCCATTCACTTCGATCACTTTTAGTTTTGGGCCGCCCATACGTGGTTGCACAAAATCGCCGACTGAAAACATAGTACCTCCTCATCATTGTGGTGTTCTTCACCTTAGCCCACGTCTGGCGCAGGGTACAGTGTATTCAATGAATTACTGCTTATGAGGTACGTCTGTTCCACGGCATCACTTTCAGCAGACGCGCCATTCCGCAAAAGCCGCTCAGCCCGGCAAGCAGCAGCCCGGCACCGACAAAACCGCTGAGCAGGAAAAAGCCGCTGGAGACGCTATATCCCAGCACCACTCCGCACAAAATCAACAGCCCGGCAGCAATTTGCACCTGGCGCATCAGCGGGAGCGGCTGTGATGTGTCTTCAACGGTCAGCAACCCGGCCTGTTTCCAGCCCTGAATTCCGCCTTCAACCACATACGCCTGTGCGGATGATGCCGCCTGCGCAAGACGCGCTGCATTGCCCGAGGTACGCGCCCCCGACTGGCAGTGGAAGATAACCGTTTCACCCGGCTGGGTCTGAAGCCCGGCAGGGAGCGTATCCAGCGGAACGGAACGGGCAAGCGGAATATGCTCCCGAGCATATTCATCGGTATCACGAATATCAATCAGCGTTGCGCCTTCAGCAATCAGCGCATTCGCCTGCTGCGGGGAGATAAGCGGGAGTGACATTTGCGGCTCCTTACGGGCAATAAAGGGTTTTCAGGGTGCTGATGAGCTGATTCACCGCATCGTTTTTAATGAAATAGAGAATGCGCTGGGCATCGCGGGTGCTGTCGATAAGCCCCTCTTCACGCATTCGCGCCAGATGTTGCGAGGTGGCTGATGCGCTAAGCCCCGTGGCACGCGCCAGTTCGCCCGCGCTGGTGCCCGGCGCACCGCACAGCGTGCACAGGATCAGCAACCGGCGGGCGTTGCTCATCGCTTTCAGGAGTGCAGCGGCCTGCTCAGCGCTGGCCTGGAGTTGTTCGAGTTCAGTCATGTTAGTTTAGCTTTTTCTTAATTAAGTAAATGCTAAACTAAAGGCGTGGATTAAGCCAGTGTCAAAAGCGTAAAAGAGGGTAAAAGGCCAACGCAGAGAAGTACCACCCGCTAAACTGACTACGCTTAGAGGGTATCCTCTTTTATCTTTAATGAATGAGCTTGCACGGAGTCTGTATGGGTTTTTGGCGTATCGTTTTCACGATCATCCTGCCGCCGCTGGGCGTGCTGTTAGGTAAAGGTTTTGGCTGGGCGTTTATTCTGAACATCATTCTGACGCTACTTGGCTATATTCCGGGTCTTATTCACGCGTTCTGGGTACAAACCCGCGATTAAGCGCGCCAGAGCAAATCACTGTATATTCCGGTCAGCACACCCTGAGGGCCAAACTCTTGTTTGATCCAGCGTGTGACCTGGCCGGTCGCTGCATGTTGTGTGGCAAGCAACATGCGCGAATCCTGGCGTGGGTTATTAATACGCCGCGTCACCAGCAGCCCGTCTTCCACCGCATCCCGCGCCATATACTCCGGTAAAAAACCAATCCCTTCTCCGAGGATCTGACACTGACATTTGGTGTTGAAGTCCGGCACCAGAATCGCTTCCTGCCCGTGCAGCAGCCAGCCTACTTTCTTGTTAATGGTGTGCGCGGTGTCTTCTACCATGATATTCGGATACAGGCGCAGCTGACTTTCGGCTATCGGCTCAGGCGTGAACGCCAGCGGGTGCTCCGGGGCAATGGCAAACACCCAGCGGATAGCGCCGATTTCGGTGTAATCAATCCCGCCACCGTCGAGCAGGGTATCCGGTGCGCCAATCGCGATATTGGCCTGGTTATTAATGATGGAATCCCAGACGCCGTTGTATACCTCGGTGGTGACGGTTATCTGGCAGGTCGGGAACTGCTTTTTCAGTACCTGTAACAGCCTGGCGGTGTGGCGCGGTGTATATAAAAGCTGATTGATGCAGATGCGCACCCGCGCTTCGATACCCTGGGAAATGGTATCTATCCCGCGCTTAATGGCGTGAAAGTCGTTCAGCAGGTCGGTGGCTTTCCGGTAAAAATAAAATCCGGATTCGGTAAGCTCAATGCTTCGCGTGTTACGCACAAACAGCACCACGTCCAGCCCGGTTTCCATACGTTTGATGGTGTAGCTGATGGCCGATGTCGTCAGGCCCAGTTCTTCTGCTGCCTTGCTAAAGCTGCTGTAGCGTGCCGCCATGGTGAAGGCCAGCAGGTTCTCTTCGGTAAAAATGGAATTCATCATCAGGCTCCAGGCTAACAGGCCAGCGCGGCATTGTTGAATCTATTTGTAATCTCCCCCAGGAGCAACCAGTTTTGAACAGATTTTAACACTGACGTTACAACTGATTTGAGCAGCATCACACTTCCTGAAATTTATTGTGAGCCGCGCACAGCAAGGGATTGAGAGACATAAGCAGAATGCTGTTTTCCGCCATCAAAAGCAGGCAAACATAAGAAAAACATTGTACCGGCGCACGTTTTGGCTCAATTATTAATTTTTATTCAACAATCTGTCATGTTCCGGTGAATGATATTTAAGCGGATTCTTTTCTGAAGGGGCTGTTGCTATTCTCAGGTCATCAGAAATGAAAACGTCGGGAGTCTGAATATGTCTGCAAATGAACTCGTTACTGAATTTCTGCTGGCGGCAGAACAAGGGAATATCAACGCGCTAAAAGCGTGTCTGGATAAAGGCGTGGATATCAATGCCACTAACCGCCAGAAAAGAACCGCCATTATTATTGCCAGCCTGAATAAACAATACGCCTGTGTGGAGCATTTAATTGCTGCCGGGGCGGATATTGATAAACAGGATAATACCTGTTTTAACCCCTTCCTGATTAGCTGCCTGACCAACGATTTAACCCTGTTACGCATTGTTCTTCCGGCTGGCCCTGACCTGGAAAGGCTGACGCGCTTTGGCGGTGTGGGCATCACGCCTGCCAGCGAAAAAGGCCACGTTGAAATTGTACGTGAACTGCTGGCGCTGACCGATATCAACGTTAACCACACGAATTTCGTGGGCTGGACGCCGCTGCTGGAGGCCATTGTTCTCAACGATGGCGGCGCAAAGCAGCAGGAAATTGTAAAGCTGCTGCTGGATAACGGCGCTAATCCGCACATGACCGACAAATACGGTAAAGCCCCGCTCGAACTGGCGCGGGAAAAAGGCTTCCATGAAATCGCTGAATTGCTGCTGGCAGCTGGCGCATAAATAAACCGGCCAGCCTGACCGGGCTGGCCATGAATAAGCACAGCATTTTACCGTCGTGCCTTTTGCACGGTGGCGGCCCCCTTTTATCCTCATACAGGTAAAAATAATGCCAACGAAAATCGTGATAAAAAAGAATACTTATTTTGATTCCGTCTCATTAATGTCGGTTTCCACCAAAGCCAATAAATTGCCGGGCGTTGAACAGGCATTTGTGGCGATGGCGACGGAAATGAATAAAGGCGTACTGAAAAATCTTGGGCTGTTAACGCCTGAATTAGCTGAAGCCAAAAACGGCGACCTGATGATTGTCATTAAAGGCGCTGCGGCGAATGACGAAACGCTGGCCGCCATTGAAGCGCTGTTCACCCGCAAAGAGAGCGGCGGCAGCCATGAAGCACGCTATGCCACCCTTGCCAGTGCTAAAACCCATCGCCCCGATGCAAACCTTGCGGTGATTTCGGTGAACGGCACCTTTGCCGCCCGCGAAGCGCGTCAGGCGCTGGAAAACGATCTCAACGTGATGCTGTTTTCTGACAACGTGAGCCTCGACGACGAGCTGGCGCTTAAGCAATTGGCCCACCAGAAAGGGCTGTTAATGATGGGGCCTGACTGCGGCACCGCCATTATTAACGGCGCGGCGCTGTGCTTTGGCAACGCGGTGCGCCGTGGGCCGATTGGTATCGTCGGGGCGTCCGGCACCGGCAGCCAGGAGTTGAGCGTGCGAATTCATGAGTTCGGCGGCGGCGTGTCACAGCTGATTGGGACCGGTGGCCGCGATCTGAGTGAAAAAATTGGCGGGTTGATGATGCTCGATGCCATCGACATGCTGGAAGCCGACGACGCCACGCAGGTGATTGCGCTCATCTCCAAGCCGCCTGCGCCTGCGGTGGCAGAAAAAGTGCTGGCACGTGCGCGCGCCTGCCGCAAACCTGTGATCGCGTGCTTCCTCGGCCGTAATGCCCCTCCTGCTGATGAAGACGGATTACAGTTTGCCCGTGGCACCAAGGAAGCCGCGCTGAAAGCGGTGCTGCTGACCGGTATCAAAAAAGAGTCCCTTGATCTGCATCCGCTCAACTGGCCGCTGATTGAAGAGGTGCGCGCCCGTCTGACCCCACAGCAAAAATACATTCGCGGCCTGTTCTGCGGCGGCACGCTGTGCGATGAAGCGATGTTCGCCGCGCTCGATAAATTCGACGACGTCTACAGCAACATTCAGCCGGACCCGACGAAACGTCTCAGCGACATTAACGTCAGTAAGGCCCATACCTTCCTCGACTTTGGCGACGACGACTTCACCAACGGTAAACCGCACCCGATGATCGACCCGACCAACCGCATCAGCCGCCTGTTACAGGAAGCTCGCGACCCGGAAGTGGGGGTGATTGTGATGGACTTCGTGCTGGGCTTTGGCGCGCATGAAGATCCGGTGGGGGTGATGATCGACGCCATTAAAGAGGCGCAGGCCATTGCGAAGGCCGATAACCGTCCGCTGGAGATCCTCGGCTACGTGCTCGGTACAGACCAGGACACACCGTCACTGGCTCAGCAGTGCCAGCTTCTGACCGATGCCGGCGTTATCTGGGCCAGCAGCAGCACCAACACCGGATTACTGGCACGCGAATTTGTCTGCAAAGGGGAGAAAGCATAATGACGACTTTATTTAATCAGCCGCTGAACGTGATTAACGTCGGCATTGCGATGTTCAGTGACGACCTCAAAAAGCAGCATGTCCCCGTGACTCAGCTGGACTGGACGCCGCCGGGGCAAGGCAATATGCAGGTCGTGGAAGCGCTGGATCAACTGGCGGGCAAACCGCTGGCCGACAAAATTGCTGCCGCCAATAAGATTGCCCTTGAGCGCATTATTCAGTCACATCCGGTGCTGGTGGGCTACGACCAGGCGATAAACGTGGTGCCGGGCATGACCCGTACCACCATTCTGCACGCGGGCCCGCCTGTCTCCTGGGAGAACATGTGTGGGGCGATGAAAGGGGCGGTCACCGGCGCGCTGGTGTTTGAAGGGCTGGCGAAAAACCTGGAAGACGCGGCCAGGCTGGCGGCATCCGGTGAGATCACCTTCTCGCCGTGCCACGAACACGACTGCGTAGGCTCCATGGCGGGTGTTACCTCAGCCTCGATGTTCATGCATATCGTCGAAAACAAAACCTACGGTAACCGCGCATTCACTAACTTAAGCGAGCAGATGGCAAAAATTCTGCGTATGGGCGCCAATGACCAGAGCGTGATCGACCGTCTGAACTGGATGCGTGACGTGCTCGGCCCGATGCTGCGCGATGCCATGAAAATCATCGGCGAAATCGATCTGCGCTTAATGCTGGCGCAGGCCCTGCACATGGGCGATGAGTGCCACAACCGTAACAACGCGGGCACCACGCTGCTGATCCAGGCGCTGACGCCGGGCCTTATTCAGGCGGGTTATACGGTGGAACAACAGCGTGAAGTGTTCGAGTTTGTCGCCAGCAGCGATTACTTCTCTGGCCCAACGTGGATGGCGATGTGTAAAGCTGCCCTGGATGCCGCCCACGGCATTGAGTACAGCACCGTGGTCACCACCATGGCGCGTAACGGCTATGAATTCGGCCTGCGTATTTCCGGCCTGCCGGGGCAGTGGTTCACCGGCCCGGCGCAGCAGGTGATTGGCCCGATGTTTGCGGGTTACAAACCGGAAGACTCCGGTCTGGATATCGGCGACAGCGCCATCACGGAAACTTACGGTATCGGCGGTTTTGCAATGGCAACGGCCCCGGCGATTGTGGCGCTGGTGGGCGGCACGGTGGATGAAGCTATCGACTTCTCCCGCCAGATGCGGGAAATCACCCTCGGCGAAAACCCGAACGTCACCATTCCGCTGCTCTCGTTTATGGGCATCCCGACCGCCATCGACATCACCAGAGTGGCAGGCAGTGGCATTTTACCGGTGATCAACACCGCGATTGCCCACAAAGATGCGGGTATCGGCATGATTGGGGCGGGCATCGTTCACCCGCCATTTAGCTGTTTTGAAAAGGCGCTGTTGACCTTCCGCGATCGCTACTTTTTATAAGGCAAGCATCCATGAAAAACATGAAACTGGAGTGGAAAAGAGGTGACTGGGCGGCATATTTCGGGTTGATGACCAACAACCTGACCAATTTGCTGACCATGATGGGGTTGCTCATTTTTGTCGTCGGCATCCCGAAAGAGATTGTTTATGGACGCATCGCGCCAGCCTTCGGGCTGGCGGTACTGGTCGCGAGCATTTGCTATGCGTGGTTTGGCCTGCAAATGGCGCGCCAGACCGGGCGTAACGACGTTACCGCGCTGCCGTCCGGTCCGAGTGCTCCGTCGATTTTTACCGTGACCTTCCTGGTGCTGATGCCGGTCTATCAGCAAACCGGCGATGCGGATTTTGCCATCCAGATTGGTCTGGTGTGGTGCTTCGTGGAAGCGATGATCCTGGCGGGCGGTTCGTTTTTAGGGGAAACCATCCGCAAGATGATCCCACGCACCGTGCTGCTGTCGTGTCTGTCCGGGCTGGGTCTGTTGCTGCTGGCGATGAACCCGATGCTCCAGGCGTTCGAAGCGCCGACCGTGTCGTTCATCGTACTGCTGCTGATCTTCATTAACTGGTTTGGCAAAAAGCCGATCTTCGCCAAAATCCCGACCGGCCTTCTGCTGTTAATTGCCGGTACGGCTCTGGCGTGGATCTCCGGCCTGCAAAGCCCGGAAGCGATTAAAGCGTCTATGTCGTCGTTTGGTTTTAACCCGCCGCAAGTGCATGTGGAAGGCTTCCTGCAAGGGCTGCCGCACGCGCTGCCGTACCTGGCATCAGCGGTTCCACTGGGGCTGGCAAACTACATCTTTGACCTGGAAAACATCGAAAGCGCCCACGCGGCAGGGGATGAATACCCGACCCGCAAGGTGATGCTGGCGAACGGTCTGGCGTCGATGCTGGGTTGTCTGATGGGTAACCCGTTCCCGGTGACGGTCTACGTGGGTCACGCAGGCTGGAAAGCCATGGGGGCGAGCATCGGCTATACGCTGGCATCCGGTGTGACCATGTTCATCGTACCGCTGTTCGGGCTGGGGGCGTTTATGCTCGCCATTATTCCGATGACCGCCATCGTGCCGATTCTGGTGTTTATCGGCGTGGTGACCGCCAACCAGGTGGTGAGGGAAACGCCCAAAGTGGAGGTGCCCGTTATCTTCATCTGCTTGTTCCCGTGGATAGCCAACTGGGCGCTGACCATGATGAACAGCGTGATGGGGGCAGCGGGAACCAATGCGGCGAAAATCGGTACCGACGTGCTGCACAGCAAAGGCATCTACTACGAAGGACTGGTCCATCTGGGCAACGGTGCTCCGCTCGCCAGTATGCTCTGGGGCTGTATCGCCATCTTCTCCATCATCAATAAACCGCTGCGTGGCGCCATTGCTGCCGCTGTTGGTGCGCTGCTGGCACTGTTTGGCGTGATCCACGCGCCGGTAGTGGGCTTTGCCGAAGGCAGTTCGCTGATGTTCGTCACCGCGTATCTGATGATGGGTGGCATGTTCATCGTGAAGCATGTGCTTGATAGCCGCGAAGTGGCGAGCACAAGTGCACCGGTTTCTGAGTCCTAAAACTTTGCCCCTCACCCTAACCCTCTCCCCAAAGGGGAGAGGGGACGTTAACTCCCTCGCCCCTTTGGGGAGAGGGCTGGGGTGAGGGGAAACATACCGCACCGTGATGAAGGAAAACGTATGAAAGAGCTCATGGTCGTTGCCATCGGCGGCAACAGCATTATCAAAGATAACGCCAGCCAGTCGATTGAACATCAGGCGCAGGCGGTTAAAGCCGTTGCGGAGTCGGTGCTGGAGATGCTGGCATCCGATTACGACATTGTGCTCACCCACGGCAATGGCCCACAGGTGGGGCTGGATCTGCGCCGGGCGGAAATCGCCCACGAGCGTGAAGGGTTGCCGCTGACTCCGCTGGCGAACTGCGTGGCAGATACTCAGGGCGGGATCGGCTATCTGATCCAGCAGGCGTTAAACAACCGCCTTGCCGCGCGTGGCGAGAAAAAGGCGGTAACGGTGGTCACACAGGTAGAGGTGGATAAAAACGATGCCGGCTTTACCCATCCTACCAAGCCCATCGGCGCGTTCTTCAGTGAAGCACAACGCGACGAATTACAGCTGGCACACCCGGACTGGCATTTTGTAGAGGATTCTGGCCGGGGCTATCGCCGCGTGGTGGCCTCACCGCAGCCGTTACGTATCGTTGAGGCCGATGCGATCAAAACGCTGACGCAAAAGGGATTTGTGGTGATCGGCGCCGGTGGCGGCGGTATTCCGGTCGTTCGCACCGAGCAGGGGGATTACCAGAGCGTGGATGCGGTGATCGATAAAGATCTCTCCACCGCGCTGCTGGCGCGCGAGATCGGCGCGGATGTGCTGGTTATCACCACTGGTGTGGAAAAAGTGTGCGTGAACTTCGGTAAGCCGACTCAGCAGGCACTGGATACGGTAAACGTGGCGCAGATGACACGCTATATGGAAGAGGGGCATTTCCCGGCGGGCAGTATGCTGCCGAAAATCGTCGCCTCACTGGAATTCCTGCACCATGGCGGCAAACGGGTGGTGATCACCTCGCCGGACTGCCTGCCCGCGGCGTTGCGCGGTGAAACCGGCACCCACATTGTGAATGCATAAGCAAAAGGAAGAAAAGATGAGTGAGAATAAAAGCCGCCGTGAATTTATCAGCCAGAGCGGCAAAATGGTCACTGCCTGCGCTCTGTTTGGTGCTACCGGCTCTGTCGCGTATGCTGCGGATCCCGCGAAGCAAATCTGTGAGACAGGCAAACCCATGAGCATCACCGCAAAACACTACTATCTGGATAACGTCCTGCTGGAAGCCGGGTTCAATTTCGACGGCAGCGTCGCGACCAGCACCCGCACCGAGCTGAAAACGCTGGAAATCAAAGACGGGAAAATAGTCGCCCTGCGGGATAACAAAAGCCACGCCGATGCCACGCTGCCGCACTACGATGCGGGCAGCAAACTGATGCTTCCGGCGATGCGTGACATGCACATTCACCTGGATAAAACGTTTTACGGCGGCCCGTGGCGTTCGCTGAATCGCCCGGCCGGGACCACCATCCAGGACATGATCCGCCTGGAGCAGAAACTGTTGCCAGAGCTGCAACCTTATACCCAGGAGCGAGCGGAAAAACTGATCGACCTGATCCAGTCGAAAGGCTCCACCATTGCCCGCAGCCACTGCAATATTGAACCGGTGTCCGGCCTGAAAAATCTGGAAAACCTGCAAGCCGTATTATCCCGGCGCAAGCCCGGTTTTGACTGTGAAATTGTCGCTTTCCCGCAGCATGGGCTGCTGTTATCCCATTCCGAGAAGCTGATGCGCGAAGCGATGCAGGCCGGGGCGCACTATGTTGGCGGGCTTGATCCTACCAACGTCGATGGCGCGATGGAAAAATCCCTCGACACCATGTTCCAGATTGCACTGGACTACAACAAAGGGGTGGATATTCACCTGCACGAAACCAGCCCAGCGGGCGTTGCGGCGGTGAATTACATGGTCGAAACGGTGGAGAAAACGCCTGAGCTGAAGGGCAAGCTGACCATCAGCCATGCTTTCGCGCTGGCCACGCTCAACGAGCAGCAGGTGGATGAAATTGCCACCCGCATGGCGGCGCAGCAGGTGACAATTGCCTCCACCGTGCCGATTGGCACTCTGCACATGCCGCTGAAGCAGTTGCGTGATAAAGGCGTGTTTGTGATGACGGGCACCGACAGCGTGATCGACCACTGGTCGCCGTACGGCCTGGGCGACATGCTGGAAAAAGCGAACCTTTACGCCCAGCTATATATTCGCCCGAACGAGCAAACCCTTTCCCGCGCACTGGGTATCGCCACCGGTGATGTGCTGCCGCTCAACGACAAAGGTGAGCGCGTGTGGCCAAAAGCGCAGGACGATGCCAGTTTTGTGCTGGTGGATGCTTCCTGTTCCGCCGAAGCCGTAGCGCGCATTTCCCCACGCACTGCGACCTTCCATAACGGCAACCTTGTTTGGGGGGCGGTGGGCTGATGTGCATTTCTCCCTCTCCCTGTGGGAGAGGGTTGGGGTGAGGGCATCAGGCCGCACGATCCTTATGTAGGCCGGGTAAGCGCAGCGACACCCGGCATTCCCGATGCGGGTATGAGTCGCTGCCCGTAAGGCTTAATAACCCACCTTATACACCCGCCCGCTCTGCACGCCTTCCACGCTGCGGCGATAGGCCTGGGCCACGGTCGCCGCTGGTACACTTTCAAAACCGGGGAAGAAACCGTCGTACGCTTCGGCGGATTCGGTAAGCACCGTCGGGCTAATCAGGTTGATACGAATACCGCGCGGCAGTTCACAGGCCGCCGCACGGACAAACCCTTCCAGTGCGGCATTTACCGTGGTGGCATTTACCCCCTGAGCAATGGGTTCGTGCGCCACAATGCCACTAATCAGGGTAATAGAGCCGCCCTCGTTCAGGTAGTGCTGGCCGGTCAGCGCCAGGCGCACCTGCCCCAGAAGCTTGTCCTGCAAGCCCTGGTTGAAATCGCTGTCTTTCATCGTGGCGAGCGGGCCGAAGTGTAAACCCCCGCTGGCAGAGACAATGGCATCCACCGGGCCGATTTTTTCAAACAGCGCCTGCACGCTCTCCTGCGAGGTGATATCCACCTGATAATCACCCTGCGTACGCCCCACGCGGATAACCTCATGGCGAAGACTTAACGCTTCCGTTACTGCGCGACCGACCGTACCGCTGGCGCCAATAATGACGATTTTCATAGCAGACTCCTTATGTTGTGAGCCTTCATTCTTTAATAAATAAAAAGTCAGATAAACTGGGCTAAAGTTAGATGATTACTAACCAGAGGTTTGCAATATGGATAAGCTTCGCGGCATGGAGACCTTTATCGCGGTGGTGGAATGCGGCAGTTTCACCCTTGCCGCATCGCGCCTTGAGATGTCGGCGGTGATGGTCGGAAAGTACATTGCGTTGCTGGAGTCTCAACTGGGTACGCGCCTGCTCGAGCGAAACACCCGCCGCCAGAGCCTGACTGACGCCGGACGTGTCTATTTTGACGAAGCAAAGCGGGTGCTGGAGCAGGTATCGGCGGCAGAACGCGCCGTTGAGCGTCTGCGTGCGACACCCGCCGGAACCTTGCGGGTATCCGCGCCCACGTCGTTCGGTGGCTGCGTGGTAGCCCCGCTTACCGCCACGTTTTTACAGCGTTTCCCGGAAGTGCGGGTCGAGCTGGATCTGACTAACCGGATGGTGGATCTGGTGGACGAAGGTGTTGATTTGGCCATTCGTATTGGCGACATCCATCACGATGACCTGGTGGCAAAATACCTCTGCCCGTACCGGATGGTGATTTGCGCCGCACCGGAGTATCTGGCCCGTTACGGCACACCGCAAACGCCCGCCGACCTGGTGGATCACCTGTGTTTGTCGCACACGGTCTGGACCGCGCGCAACGAGTGGCGGCTGCCGGGCGTGGAAGGGGAGGTGCGCTGGAAGCGCGATGCTATCTTGAGATGTAACGACGGCTACGGGCTGCGCATGGCGGCAAGAGCGGGGGCGGGGTTACTCCTGCAACCGGAGGTGCTGGTGGCGGAAGAGCTGGCGAGCGGCAGGCTGGTGCGGGTGCTTGAGGATTACACCCCGGAACCGAGGCCGGTGCATCTGCTTTGGCGACAGGATTTACGCCCGTTACCAAAACTTTCGCAGTTTATTGCGCATATTATGCAGGCATTGCCTGTTGCCGTGCCTGCATAATATCTGGACCGTAGGCCGGGTAAGGCGTAGCCGCCACCCGGCCGCACCTGTCAGAAACGATAACCCACGCCCACGTTAAAGCCGTTGATAGCGTAATTGCCGTCCAGATCCGCATTCGTGCCTTCGTAGCCGACGTTAATCGCCAGCTCCGGGGTTGGATTAAACTGCACGCCCGCGCCGTAAGCGAAAGAGGTCGATTTCTCGGAGCGGCTCTCTTTCTGGGTAAAGCCATCGCCAGCGTTCACCCACTTGGTGTCAACGTCGGCTTTGGTGTGTGCAAAGCCACCCAGCGCATACAGGGAAACGTACTCATTAATACGGTACGCCGGGCCAACCAGCAGGGAGTAATATTTCGCTTCAATGTGATTTTTCACCGAGTCGGAATCTACATAATAATGGTCATCCTGATCGCCGCTCATATAG
Source organism: Enterobacter sp. Tr-810 (assembly GCF_011752765.1). Classification (NCBI taxonomy): domain Bacteria; kingdom Pseudomonadati; phylum Pseudomonadota; class Gammaproteobacteria; order Enterobacterales; family Enterobacteriaceae; genus Enterobacter; species Enterobacter sp. Tr-810. The sequence continues at coordinate 324,189 of NZ_VWWW01000004.1, forward strand.
GTGAATGAGCCTACTGCACTCCACGGGGAATCCCACTCGTAGCGATACTGCGCGTTCACGCCGCGGATATTTTTGAAGTCTTCGATTTTGCTCTGCGCATAACCAACAGAAACAGTCTGGTTATCCGCCAGAGCAGCGCCGCTTGCCAGGCTTGCCGCAATCAATACCGCCAGAGATATCTTTTTCATTTACCGTCATCCTTTCGTTGTTTTTTTAAATGATTGCCGGAAAGCTCCGGCAATACAGGCGGGGTAATCCACGCCAAATAAGGTGATAAAGTTAATTCGGGCACAGCCCGGTCGGGGCTTTCAGCGGGCCGCACTCATCGTAGCCGTAGACCTTGTAGCCTTTCGCTTTCATACAGCTTGAGATTTTCTCTTCTCTGGCAACCACTTCCTGAAGCGTTTGCCCAGGCCGGGCGCTGCCGCCGTTCCAGCTGCCGTCATCCAGATTGGCTCTTCTGGGCACCCCGCAGCTGTAAAGATCTTCTTTGCGCTGAGCGGTGTCGGTACGCCCGGTTTTATCCAGCTTCTGGAAGGTCTGGGCGTATTTCACGTACTGATAATCGGTTGAGTCCATATTGCCCACCACGCAGCCGGTGAGCAGGAGGGGCAACAGAACCAGCAGACTTTTTTTCATGTTTCGCTCACTTACTGAGAGGTTGAGAAAATAAATTGCAGCAGCTCAGGCGACACCAGTTCGCTCATGGCAAACGGTGTGGCAATCGGAATCGCTGCGATGGTCCAGGTATTGGCCGCTACGTCAGCCAGCGGGCTGCGACCCCGGGCGGTATTCCCTTCACCATCATAAAAACCGGGCAGCTGGCCGCCCACCAAATCATGGGTACCGGCATAGCTTTCCACCAGATCGTCGAGGAAGGAGCCAGGCGAATAGGTCCACGAGTTCATCATCCCCACGCCGCCCTGGAACCCGCCGGTCGGGCCGTACAGCCCGGCAGATAACGTCTGGTCTTCCAGCAGGGCGTCGAATGTCTTATGACGTTCATCCCCTTTGTACTGAACCCGGCCTTTGTCGTCGAGAACAAGGGCGTTATTGTTATTCTCATCATTTACGCAGCGGATGTTTTTATCGCCGCAGATGAAGTCGAGGCCAACGCGGACGCCCCCGAGCTTAACGCCGTCGTACAGTCCGTCGCTTGGGCCGGAAACATTACTGATCACGTTGCCGTCTTTATCGACAACCCCCGGGAAGAGCAGGGAGTTTTTCAGCGTCTCTTCGCGCATTTTCGTCGCCGCCAGCGACAGCGTGCCCTGGGTTATCGCAGCATCCGGCGACCCGGCAACGATACCAACCAGTGTTTGCAGGAAGCGGCGCTGATATTGCAGTTTGTATATATCTTCGATCGCAGCATCTTGCTTCGCTTTATCGCCTTTATCGATGGCGTCCTGAAGATCTTTACGCGCAGCGGCCTGCTTGTCATCGAGATACTCGCCAATCTGGCGATTCGCATTCTCTTTGAAATCACGCGTCACGCTGACTTGCAGGTTCAGCTCTTTAAACACCTCGTCTCTGTCGAAGTTGTTCTTAATCGCCCCTGAGTTCGCCGCGGCGGTTTCGGTGGTGATATCTGTTTTCACGCCATCGACAGCCTGCTGCTGCGAGTCCGGATTGGTGATGGTGATATTACCGGTGTTAATCCCGCTGCGGGTGGTGCCGCTGTCGTTCCCGCTGTCGTGACCGATACCGAAGGTGACATTTTTATCTTTTCCGGTGTCAGGGTTGTTGCTGACCGAGGCACCAATGCCAAAGCCGTTGCCTTCGAATTCCGAGGTGTTGTGAACGTCACGCCAGCTCAGCGTGCCGGTGCTGAACTGGTTTTTCCCGGCAAGCTCGGCGCTTTCACTGGAGGTAATCAGCCCGCCTGTCAGGTCGGTATTGCCTTTCACGTTGATGTTATAGCCATCATTACCCGCGAAGACGCCGGACTGCTCCTGTACCGAGGCGTAGTTCGCGTTCACTTTCGACTGGCCGTAGTTGCCCGATGCCGCAAAGCCGTAGCCCACCGTGACCTGGCCGCCCATGCTTTTCTGCTCGCCTTTGTAGGTCATGGTGTCCTGAAGGCTTTCGATGTACAGGTTATCGGCGGTGATATCTACGCCCTTGCCAAGCAACTGCCCGCCGCGCAGGGTGGTGTCGCCGCCGCTGATGATGCGGGTCTGGCTGTCCATATCGCCCACGTGGCTGTTGCGCCAGGAGACTTCATCCCCGTTGCCGTAACCTTTGCCTTTGTTGGCGCCTGCGGTGACGCCAAAGGATGCGCCGCCCTGACCATAGCTCACCGCTATCCCGGCGTTCCAGCCGCTGGAGTTGTCGGTGCTGCGGTCGTGGCTCTCCTGCTGCGCCGCCAGAATATTGATGTCGTTATCCGCAAACAGCGTGGTGCCCTGTTTGCCGCTGACGTCCGAGCCGATGATATTGATGTCAGACTGCTCGCCGCCGGTGGCGACCACCACAGCCTGCTTCCCGGCATTCACTTTACTGGCCAGCGCCGTGGTGCTGTCGTTGGTCTGGGTGTGGGTCTGCTTGCTCTCGCCGTAGGTCAACGAGACGCTGACGTTCTGCGCCGCCGCCTGTGCACCGTTTGCCATCACGCCCTGAGCGGCATTCATCATGGTGTTGGCAGCGCGGGCGCTGTCCCACGCGGCGTTAGCGGCGGCCATCATGTTGATGCGATCGTCTTTGCTTTGCCCGACCTTCTCCGTGGAGGCAATCACGCTCTGTAGCGCCTGCACCACAGGTACGTTCACCGCGAGGGTAAAGCCTTTCTGCTCAACGGTGCGTTTGTACTGTGAGGCATAGGTATTTTGCGCCGCCTCGATGGTGACGTTTTTACCCTGGATCGCTACGTTGCCGTTCGGTGAGGCCACCGTACTGCCGGTCTGGCGGTAGTTGTTACCCGCCAGCAGGACGGTATCGCCATTCAGACTGCCGATCGTCGAACCTTGTCCCGCCAGCGCCTGGCTTGCCTGGTCGGTTGTCTCTTTACGTGAGCCCACGGTAAAGCCAATGCCGCCGGAGGACATCAGCCCCGATTTTTTCTCCTCTTTCAGATGGGTTTCGTTATTGCGTCCGCCCATGCTGGTGAGGGTTAAATCGTTGCCTGCCCGCAGCGCCACGTCGCCCGAGCCGACCACGCTGCTGCCCGCCACAGTGAGATCGTTTCCGGCAGCGATGTTCACCGAGTCTGCGCTCAGTTCGCTGCCCTGAACGGTTTGTCGGTCTACCGTGTCGCGGGTTTTGGTGGTGGTTTTAGATAAGAAGCCGTTACCGCCCACCACTTTATGTTTCTCATCAAGCTGGCTGTCGTTGAGCACGCCTTCGATGTTCACGTCATGCTTCGCGGCAGCGGTCAGCGCGCCGTCTGAGGTGATTTGCGCCCCGCGCACGTTGATGTCGTTATTGGCTGCCAGCGCGACGCCGCCCACGCCCTGTACGGTGCTGGCGTTGTGGTCTGTGCTGCTCTGTTTGAGGGTGTTATCCGCATCCCAGACCAGATTGTCGCTGCTGGCGGTGGTGACGGTGTTCAGGTTCAGGTCACGCCCGGCCACCAGTTGTGCTTTACCGTTTTCGCCGCTGGCGATCACCTGCGCCCCGGTGAGCGTAATATCGCGCCCGGACTGGAGCGCCAGCTTACCGTCGTCGCCCTGCACGTAAATGCCGGAAACGCTGTCGATGGTGGTGCGGGTAAAGCTGTTTTCGCCGTTAACGCTCTGCCCGCTGGTAGTGGTGGTCGTGACGTTAATATCGCGCCCGGCATTAGCCAGCACGCTGTTGTCGCCCACAATGGCTGCGCCGATGTTGTTGATGTCGGTACGTGCGTTCAGGTTCACGTCTGTGGCCTGAATAGTGCCGGACTGGTTGGTGATGGTGTCCGCATCCAGTTGCAGCACTTTACGTCCGGCAATGGTTCCGCTGTTAAACAGATCGCCGTTGAGCTTCATCGACACGTTATTCCCGGCAATCAGCGCCCCGGAGCCGTCGATATCCCCCTGTTTCACTTTGGCGTAAACCTGCGGTACCAGCACGGTCTGCATTGAGCCGTCCGGCATTTTGACCCGAGTATTGACCAGCCAGACGATATCGCCGGTCAGCAGCGCCATCTGCTCTGGCGTGAGCGCCACGCCCAGCTTCAGTGAGTACTGCTTGCCAAAGGTGATCCCTTTGTCCATCAGCGATTTATACTGATCTTCGTCATTGCTGAAGCCATCCAGATAACGCTGCCCGGTAATGCCAATCACCTGTTCGCGCACCAGACGCTGCTCGTAATAACCATCACCCAGGCGTTTCAGGGTGTTATCGCCATCGTCCGTGAAGGCATTTTGCATGTAGTCGCTGCCAAGCCACTGCCGTTCGTTGGTAAAGCGCGGATCGGTTTCCACCAGATACGGCACGTCGGCGTTCGGGTTGACCTTGAACAGGCTGTTGTCCGGCAGGGTGGTGTTCGGGCCGATAATGCGGATTGCACCGTCGGCAGGCGTCACTTCAAACTGCTGCCCGGCAGGCGGCGTCACCGGTTCGCCCGGGGAGACGGTCTGCTCAGGCGTGGCGTTGACGCCTGCCGCCTGACCAATCGCCACATTGGTTCCCTGCAACACCAGCGGGGTAATGCTGAGATTGCTGCCCTCTACGCTGCCGTTGCTCACAAGCTGGCCTGGCTTCAGCGCAATGCTCTGGATCGCCGTCGGTGGAGTGTACGCGGTGCTGCTGCGCCCCTGTTCGTCATCACCTTTGTGGCGAATACGGTAGTAATGGGTCACGCTGCCGTTATCGGTGGTATAGCGCACGCCGGGTACATCGTCGTTTTGCACGCTGCCCAGTTGGTCAATCAGCAGCGTACCGCCTGCGACAACCTGACTCTTATCGTTAAACAGGCGGTCGCCCGTCAGGGTCATATTGCCGCCCGCGAGGATCTTCGCCGGGTCGCTCTCTTTGATGCGTGTCTCTTCAACGGTACGGGTGTAGTCGTACTGGTTGAAGTTATCGTTACCGTGGCCGCTCTTTTCCGGGGTGTTGAGGTTACGCAGGCCATCGGAAGAGTTACCGTCAACCCAGACGCCTTCATCACCCGCTTTCCAGCGGCTGGTCGAGCCGGTGTGCTGGTATTCGGTCAGCTGTTCCTGTGAAACCAGCGCCACTTCGGTTGAGAAGTTATCGTTGATGTTGTTGATCTGCGAGGCGGCGATGGCCATATCCCCAGCAGATTCAATGGTTGAGCTGTGGTTGTTGATGGCCACCGCGCGGCCAACAGGCGTACCGTTCTCATCCAGCGCGCCGCCAATGCGCATCGACCCGGCACTGTAAATCAGCCCGTGGCCGCTGTTGTTCAGGGTCTGCACGCCCAGATCCACGCGCTCGCGACCGGCAAGCGTGGCCGCCGTGCCGTTTTCCGCCAGGTTGTTGAAGGTGATGGCGTTGACGCCCACTGTGTCGCCATAAAGACGTCCGGTGCCGATGTTGGTCAGAGTGTCGGCGTTGATTCGCGTGGCAATGCCGTCGATCAGGCCGTAGTTCAGCACCGTACCGGAGGCATTCAGGGTGGTGCTTCCGGCATTAATTTCACCGCTGGCAACGTTGGTGAGATTGGCGCTTTGCACATTCAGCGCACTGCCTGCCATCAGCTTACCGCTGTTGGTGATGTCCCCTGGCGTGGTGAAGGTGAGATTGCCGTTGGCAAGGGTGCTGCCGCTGAGGGCGACGCTGTTTGCGCTGCTCAGGGTCATATTCCCGAGCGATAACAGCTGTCCGCTGCCATCGAGAGTATCGGCCTGCACGTTCAGGTTTTCACCGGCTTTTAGCGTACCGCCGCCATTGATGAGGTTCAGCCCGCTGCCGCTGGCATCAAACGTACCCGCTGATGACAGGACACCGGCGGTGTTGTTCAGCACGCCGTTGTTGCGGATCGCCAGCGCGTTGTTCGCCAGAATGCTGCCGCTCTGGTTGTCGAGCGTCTCTGAATTGAGGGCAACATTCTGCGCCTCCAGCCCCTGATTTTCGCCCTGGGTGTTCTGATTGATAACGTTAAGCGCCGTGACCGTCAGCTGTTTACCACTGCGGATTAGCCCGGACGCGTTATCGACCAGGCCTCTGGCGCTGTCGAGCAACAGGTCGCCAACGGTCTGGATCTGCCCGCCGCCATTTTGCAGGCTGTCGGTGTGCAGTGCGGCATCCGACTTGCCGATAATGCGCCCACCACTGCGGTTATCTACGTTGTTTGCCGCGATATCGGCCGCACCCGTGGCGGCAAGTGTGCCCGCCTGGTTGTTCAGGCTGCCTGCCGAGAGGTTTAGTGCATCCAGGCTGTTGAGCGTCCCGGCGCTGTTATCGAGTGCGCCAGTGGTCAGGTTAATGCCGTTGCCCTGAAGCACGCCCGAGGTGTTAAACAGCTGGCTCGCCGCGTTCAGCGACAGGCCATCGGCTGCCGCCAGCTGCCCGCTGGTGTTGTTCAGCGTATCGCCTGTGAACGCGAGGCTGGCACCCGAGAAGGTGGTGCCGCCGGTGTTATCAAGATCGCCGCCAGTCAGCGTCATCGCGCCGACCGATTTCACGGCACCGCCGCTATTGTGCAGCGCGGCAAAGGTGGCATTCAGGCTCTGGTTCGCACCAATCTGGCCGCGGGTGTTATCCACATCCCCGCTGTTAAGCGCAAAATTACCGTCGCTGGCAAGGAAGCCGTCCTGGTTATTGATAGCGCCGCTGTCAACATTGAGTGCGCCCTGAGAAAGCAGGGAGCCGGAGCGGTTATCAAGCGTGCCGCTGCCCAGCGCGAGGGTAGTGCCGCTGGCGACAATCACCCCTTGCTGGTTGTTCACGTCGCCCGCGCTGATGTGCTGGGTTTTTGCCGCCTCGATACGCCCTTTGGTGTTGTTTACGCTTTGCTGGCTGCGAATTTCGCCGTCGCCTGCGGCGGCGGAAATCAGCCCCTGCTCGTTATTCAGGCTGCCGGTATCAAGCCCGGTTTTCCCCGCCACGGCAACGATTTGGCCTTCGGTGTTGTTAAGCGTACCCGCGCCGAGCTGCACGCCATTCGCCGCGCCAATCTGCCCCTGCTGGTTATCAATATTGCCCGGCAGTGTCACCGCAAGCGCGCCGCTGCCGCTCTGGAGCAGCTTGCCTTTCTGGTTCACGAGATCGTGAGCGCTGACGTTCACCGTCTCAGCGCTCAGCGTACCGCCGGTGTTATTGAGCATTTTACCGGTACGGACCGTTAGCTCGCTGGCGCTGACGTTGGCGCTGGCGGTTGTTACATCCTGCGCGCCACCGTTCAGGGTGACACGTTTACCCTGAGTCTGGCTGCCGCTCACATCCACGCCCTGACCACTGGCGCTGAGGTTACCCCCGGCCAGTGTCTGGCCGTGGGCGCTGAGCTGCCCGCTGGTCGTCAGCTGCAAATCACCGGCATCCGCAAGCTTGCCGTCGGTGTTCACCCCGGCGGCCAGAACGCTCTCTTTGCTGCTGGTCAGGCTTGCTGCATTGACCTGCACGTTGTTTGCCGCCGTCAGCACACCGGTGTTGGATACCTCGCCAGCGGTACGCAGGGCTGCGCTGTCGCTGGCGCGAAGGGTTCCACTGTTTTCGATTCGGCCATCGGCGGTGAGGGTTACGTTGCCAGCCTGCGCGCCAATGGCGCCGGCATTGCGCACGCCCACGCCACGCTCGGTGCCGACCATGCGGATTTTACCGGCGTACATGCCGCCAAGACTGGAAACATCCACCGCCAGCTGTGGACGCGTGGCGTCATCATCGCTGCCTTTTTCGATTTTCTCATGGGCGGCATCGACCTTGTTGCGCCCGGTTGTGATTTTCAGATCCTTCGCCCACAGCCCGGCGTTGACCTTCACCGAGCGGGCGATGATATCGGTATAATCTGCGCCGGAGGTATCCATCCCGTTGCCGTCCACCACTACTTCACCGCGCTCGACGTTAAAACCGGTGAGGTTGCCGTCTTTCATCTGCGCCTGGCCGGTGGTGAGCGTGGCGCGGTTGGCATTGATAAAACCGCAGCCGCTACAGGTGATACCCGCCGGGTTGGCGATCACCACCTGCGCTTTTTTCCCGGCCACTTCGATCATGCCGTTGAGTTTGCTCGGGTCGCGTGAGCTCACTTCGTTCAGAATCACTTTGGCTTCCCCTTTGGCAAGCCAGGGGTTACCCGCCACCATGCCGCCAAGGTTGGTCTGCACATTCTTGTGGGAGTTATTGAGGATCGCGCCGTTTTTATCCACGTCGAACTGGGTGTAGTTGTTGCGTGATACCCCGGCTTTGGACGGGGTCTGAATGTTCACCTGTGGCGTGCCGTTGGCGCTTTTGATGACCGTTGGTTGCTGGTTTTTTGGTGCACCGCTGTTAGCGACAATGGCCGCTTCGGCGCTGTGTATGGCTCCCATTGCCATCCACAGGCTAAAGCTCAGGGCACTCACCTTGCCGACAAGACGACTATGGGTGTGACCGATGCCGGATGAGCGGGACGAACCGGCGCGGCCAGAGCGGGCGATATCCGCCACGACCATTAACATGCCGCGCGCTTTGTTAAAGACAATCCGGTACAGGTTCTTATTCATGGTTCGTTCCTTTCAGCGCTTCCGGCAGATTGACGGTGAGCGGGTGTTTCAGTTGCCATTCGCGTGCGGTGGTACGGCTGATGTGTCCGCCGTGGAACATCACGACACGTTTGCCGCGCTCTGCCCCACGGTGATAGAGCGCGCGCCAACAGTGGTCAGGGAAGATGTCATCGCGGATCAGTTTTTTGATGGCGCTGGTGTGGCCAAAGGGGGCGATCCAGTCGCAAAACCACATCCGGTCTCCGCTGTCCCAGTCCTCTTCTTTCATCTCAATCGACGGGCGGGTGAGGTAGCGCGCTTCCGATTCTTCGTTAAGCCAGGCCCAGCTCAGGAAAAACACCGGGCGTTCGTTTTCGCTGATCAGGACGTACTGGCGGCGTTTGATAATGGGCAGCAGCAGCGTTGGCAGCGCGTGCAGGGGCGCATCCCGGTGCATGGGCGAGTGCATCCACAGCCAGACGGTAGCACCCAGCACTTCCGCTTCGCTCTCTTCACCGCCGAGGATCAGCGGGGCTTTGATATCCAGATTTCCGATGCGCATCACCAGCTCCAGTTGAGGTTAAAGCCGAGGGTAAGATTGCTGGTGGTGAACCCATCCGGCTTCGAGAACGGCGTGCCGGCAAACAGGTCATACCCGGTGTTGAAGGCGCTGCCGCGCAGCCCCACCACGCCGCCTGCCAGATGTTTGCCAATCAGGTAGTCCGAGCTGTAACCGCCCACTTCACCGTAATCCGCGCCAAGATAAAGCTCCTGGTTTGGCAGCGGCGTGCTCCAGGCCAGGTCGTTACGCACGTACCAGCCGTGGCTGGCATTCAGGGTGCGTTCCCCGTCAAAGCCGCGCACCGTCCAGCGGTTACCGATGGCAAACTGATCCTGCGGCGTCAGCGGTGTGTTGCTGATTTGGCGCTGGTACTGCACGTTGTAGCGGAAGTTCTGCGAGCCGATGTCAAACGGCAGATCGAGCTGGGCGCTGAGCTGGGTAATTTTGCTCAGGGCGGTGGCATCGCCAGTAAATTCTTCCGGGGCTGGCTGGGCACCAAACCAGCGCGTACCACGCTGGTAGCTGATGCCCGCGTCCAGCGTGGCCTGGCCGATGTAGTGGCGATGTTCCAGCCCCACGCGCCAGCCCGCCGTCTGACGTCGCTGCACGCCCACTTCGGTGTCGTCGATGTAATTGCGCGTCTCGCGTGCCAGCACGTCGTACGTGAAGGTGGTTTTTTGCGAGCCGCTACGATGCAGAACGCGGCTGAGTTGCACGTCGAGGTTTTTGCTTTTACCGCTGTAGCGGTAATCCCCGTTCAGCCCGGCGATGGTCTGGTGATAGTCGTAATCACTGCCGGTCACCCCCAGCATCCAGTAGCCAAACGGCACCGAGTAGTGCGCTGTGTAGTTTTTGCTGCCCTTGCCGCTCTTGTCGTTAAGGTCGTGGCTGGCGGAGACATACAGCAGATCGCTCAGGGAGAAGGGGTTATCCAGGGACAAGGTGACGCCGCCCTGGTAGCGCCCGGTGGTTTCGGTTCCTGCGTCGTCCAGCGACAGCCCGAGACGCCACATCTTGCTCTGCTTACGGGTGATCACCACGTCGCTCTCGCCGGGTTTTTCGCCGGGCAGGATCTCCATGCTGGCTTCCACGGTGGGCAGGCGCTGTAAATTCTCCAGCCCCTGCTCAATGTCACGCAGATCCAGCAGATTGCCCTCGTGGGCCGGGAAGGCGCTGTATAGCTGGATGTAATCGTCGCTCTCTTTGGTGAGCGTCACGTGGCGGACATAGCCCGGGACGATCGCCAGCTTCAGCGTGCCGCTTTTTAAATCCTGCGAGGGCGCCAGAACGCGGGTGGTGATCCAGCCGTGATCGACAATGCGGTTTTGCATCGTACTCATCAGCAAGTTAATGCCTTTGCCGCCAAGACAGCGCCCCTGAGCCTGATCGGCAATACGCTGCAAGGGTAGCCAGTGGGGAAGGGCATCCTGGCCGCTCAGCGCGACACGCTGAATGGGGAAGCAGGGCGTTTCGGTGGGGAAATCAATCCTGCCAAAGCTTGATGATGGCTCCGAAAGACGCACATCCGGGACGGGCGGCGTCAGTTGCTGCTCAAGTGCTTTCTGACGTTGCTGCTGAATAATAAACTGATCATTCGGCTCGGCAGCATGGGCAGAGAGCATTAAAGACAGGCCAGTGGCTGTGGATATTATTATCGCTATATTTTGTCGGGCTATCATCAAACGTTCCGCGCAATGTAAGAAAAAAGGATGCAATGTGAATTTGTGTAAGATTGTTTAAATATTGGCGAGGTAATAAAAGGGGGATTAATCCTAAAGCTCGGAAGATTCCGAGCCTGAATATCCTTAAATCTGGTAGGTCAGGTGAAATCGGGGAATATATTTGCGTTTGGTGCGCTGAGGGAAAATATATCCTCACCACGATTGATGATGTTATTTCCCCGCCCATTTCCTGATTGTGGGCAGGGAAGGGGTGAGTAGGTTTTAATGTGGTTTATTTTTACTTTTCTGGTGGGTTATTCTGCCTTGTGGTGGGGGTTGACGCACTTGCAGGCAGAACATTCGTGCGGCCAGCGCTGAAAAGGGTTATCAAAGCGATTTGCATGTGATACTAAGATTGAGCACATCATAAAAAATAAGGTTACAAGAGAATGTCTGTTAATAAACTCGCCAGCAGTGCACAAGGCCTGCAATCATCTGCCATCCGTGAATTATTAAAACATAGCAAAATGGCGGGAGTGATTTCGCTGGGCGGTGGTATTCCTAATCCGGCGCTTTTCGATCACGAAGGCCTTAAAATTGCCGCAGATGCTGTTTTATCACAGCATTTTGGTGAGGCCTTTCAGTATGGTCTGACAGAGGGTGTTCCGGGTCTGCGCGAGGCGATTCAACAGATTTGTATTGGCCGTGGAATTACCTGTAATGCTGATGACGTGGTTATTACGTCCGGTTCGCAACAATCCCTTGATGTGCTGGCCCGCGCATTAATTAACCCAGGCGATATCGTCGTGGTGGAACGTCCTACGTATCTGGCTGCTTTGCAGGTATTTGGACTGGCGCAGGCGCAGTTTGAATCGGTGGGTACCGACGGCGACGGCATGATTGTTGATGAGCTTGAAGCACTGGTGGCTAAAAAGACCATCAAAGCGGTTTATATTGTCCCGACCTTTGGTAATCCTGGCGGTGTAACGCTGTCTGAAGCTCGTCGTAAGCAGCTGGTGGAATTATCCCTGCGTTATGACTTCGTGATTATTGAAGACGATCCGTACAGCGAAATTAATTACACCGACGAAGTCTTCCGCCCGTTGATTGCCCATGCCAAAGATATTGGCAACGAAGAGAACGTGGTTTATACCTCCACTTTCTCTAAAATCCTCGCTCCGGGAACTCGCGTGGGCTGGGTGCTTGTACCTGAGTGGCTGAAACGCGCGGTGGTGAATCTGAAACAGACGACCGATTTGCATACCAGCACCTTGTCGCAGCTGATGACCTATGAATATCTGAAAACCGGCCGTCTGGCAGATCAAATTAAAATGATTCGCGAAGCCTATCGCCAGAAATATCAGACCTTCGCCAGTGAGCTGGAAGCGGAACTGGGCGATGTGATGTCATTCCATAAGCCAAAAGGCGGTATGTTCCTTTGGGCGAAGATGAATAACGGCATCAATACCACCCGCTGGCTGGAAAAAACGCTCAGCAACGGTGTCGTATTTGTGCCGGGTGAATTCTTCTACTGCAACGAACCGGATCACACCACGCTGCGTATGTCATTCGTTACGCCAACGGATGAGCAGCTGAAAGAGGCCGTAAGACGACTGAAAATATCGCTGTAATTCAGCGTGGAGGCATGATTCTGCATGTAATTTAATCTGTGAAGGCAAAGTAGTGTTTTAAAAAACTTCACATTAATTTGCGCAGGATCATGCCTCAACCATGTTTTTGGATTGTATTAAAATGGTTATACTTAAATTAACATATTCTAACTAACTAATTTGTCGTAATTTTTTTCTAAGGATCGCACTTTTTGTAGCATCATTTTTAGGATTGCTCTTACACTTGGTGCCCATATTCTTATTTGCATCTCATTCATTTTGATCTGAATAATGTCATATGGAATAAGCACAGTGGCTGGGTGATTTTTTTGCAGTAGCACAGGGGTAAATCTATTCACAGGCTCTATTCGCGGAATGTTATACATGGATCATTATAAGGCTATGGACGATGATTATTTGTGTATCTGATAATTCCTGGTTCAGGATTGGGCTTAAAGAAATCATACAAACCTGTTCTAAAGAGAAACGCGAACTCTTTTTTTTGAGCTTTAAAAAAGCGAAAGGTATGTTGCCTGATATCGCAATGGCATCTCCAGTAACGATTATAGTTGATTACGCTTTCGCCAGTCATGATTTGTTGTTTCTGCTATTGAAATTAAAGCGCAAAAACGTATTAAATAATATTCTTATCATTACAGCCAATGAACGAATTGTTGACGTTACTGAGAATATTGTACTTGATTCTGTTGCGGATTTTTTGATTGATAATAGTGAGTCTCGTGAAAAAATAAGTAGTTTCATGATTAAAGATAACGCCGGGCAGATTATTTCAAAATCCGTAACCAATAAAACCTGGGCGATGATTAAGAAAAAAGCAACTCTCACGCACAGAGAAATTGATCTTATGCCTTTTATTATCACTGGGAAGGGAAATAAAGAGATCTCCCGGCAGGTCGATATTAGCGAGAAGATGGTCAGCATTCACCGCCGGAATATTTATACCAAGTTACATGTTGATAGCCTGACAGGGCTTTATAATTATCTCACTACGGATGTAAAGGCATTCTGAAAATCGTGTTTCAGCCAGGAAAGGATGATAACCCGGTGTTCGCCCGTTATTTATTGTAAAAAACAGAAGGAGCTGTATATGAAATTAAAATCACTTTGCGCGGCCATGGTTGTGTTGGGACTCGCTACCTCTTTCGCTCATGCAGCGGACGGTAAATTGAAGTTCATTGGTAAAATTGGTTCCTCAACATGCCAGATTTCTGGCGCGGAAAAGGCCGAGATTACCGTACCTATGGGTACAATACCGAAGGAAACGCTGTTAAAAGATGCCAATGGTCCTGAAGTCGGTTTTGCCATCAACCTGACGAACTGCCAGCCAGGAACTTACTATCTCGTGCTCGATGGAACGAGCCCGTCTGGTCAACCGAACATTCTTGATTTAGAAAACACCAGCGCCAGCACTACGGCGAAAGGGGTGGGGATTCAGATCAAGGATATTTCAGATAATAATATCACCTTATCCAAGACGCTGGATAAAGATGATGCCAGCATTACGATTACTGAAAACGATCAGGGCGGTGGAACATTCTTCCTGAAAGCCAACTATTACGCCTACAACCAGGCTGCGCTTACCACCGGGGAAGCAAACGCAACGGCTAATTTCACCATTGTTCAGCAATAGCAGGAGCAGGCCTTCGGGCCTGCTTTTTAGGGTGGTATTATGAAGTCGCTCATTATTGGTTTACTGGTGTTGTATTCCGTATCGGCCTTTTCAGCTATCCAGATTGAGAGTTCGCGGGTTATTTATTCGAGTGAGTACAAATCCGCTTCCCTGACGCTGCATAATGCGTCGGAGAAGAACTATATCGTTCAGACATGGCTTGATGAAGATTCTGATAAACCCGGGAAAGAGATGGTGGTGACTCCACCGGTCCTGAAAGTAAAATCCGATCAATCTGCCGTGTTGCGTTTTATTTACTCCGGTAAGGGATTGCCGAGCGATCGAGAAAGTCTGTACTGGATTAACGTACAAGAAATTCCTCCTCGCGCCAGCGAGCCAAATGTAATGCAACTGGCTATCCGGACACGTCTCAAACTTTTTTATCGTCCAGTGGGTTTAAAAACCACGCTTGAGGAGCAGGTAAGTCATTTAAAATTTATAAAGAAAACGGATTCTTTGAACGTTAAAAATGACGGGCCATTGCATATCAGCCTGAGTCAATTAATTATTCAGCCTCCTAAATCAAAGCAATTAAAAATGAGTGCACCTATGGTTTTACCTTTTAGTAGTGAAACCATCTCTTTTCCAAAAGGATCGCGGATTGTTGGCTTAACCTATATTAATGACTATGGCGGCATTGTTGACGTCAATATAAATTAAGCCACCGTTGCGGGTTATTTAATAATGTCATGGATGAACCATTATGCAACGAGCATGGATTCCCCTGTGTGCTCTCACCTCTTTGCTGGTTTCTGGCACCGAGTGTGCGGCTCAGAGCGAGTACAACACCTCTTTTTTCCACGGTAATGGGGATCAATCTTTCATCAATTTGATTGATCCTGACTCCGGTATTATTCCCGGAACCTATTCACTCGATATATATGTAAACCAGAAACTGGTCGAACAGCGTGACGTCGAGATTTTGCAGGATAAAGCCGACAACATGCTCCACCCCTGCATTAGCGCGGAGCAGCTTCGTGCCTGGTCAGTCGCGATACCTGCCGACGATAAAGAGAGTTGCTACCCTCTCGAACAGCGAATTAACGGGGCGTCGATAGGGTTCACGATGGCGGAGCATCGGCTGGATATTCAGGTCCCTCAGTTGAATATGCTCACTCAGCCGAAAGGGGCTGTCTCCTCGACGCGTTACGACGACGGTATTAACGCCGCTTTTGTGAACTACAACCTCGTGGCAAGCAACAACAAGAGCGGTGGTCAGGAGAGTCAATACGCTTATCTTTATCTGAATAATGGCATCAACATTGGCGCATGGCGATTGCGTCATATGGCGAATCTGACTAAGCGAAGCGGGGAGTCGAGTTACTGGCAAAATGTCTCTTCATGGGCAGAAAGGGCGATCCCTTCGCTCAAGAGCCGCCTGCTGCTTGGGCAGGCGAGCACCGGAACGGCGCTCTTCGACAGCATTCCGTTTCGTGGAGCCCAACTGGCGTCGGAGCCCATGATGCGCGCAGAGAGTCAGTCACGCTATGCGCCGGTCGTCAGAGGCGTGGCGGAAAGCAACGCCCGTGTGGAGGTGCGTCAGAATAAATACCTGATCTACTCCACTAACGTTCCGCCAGGGCCGTTTGCTTTTGATGACGTCGTTCCGGTTAGCCAGAGTGGCGATCTGTACATCACGATTATCGAAACCGACGGGCGCAGAACGAACATGGTGATCCCTTATACCGTTCTGCCAGGCCTGATACGAAACGGTCAGTGGAACTATGATATCGCTGCCGGGAAGTATCACGACGGTGCTGATGGTTATGCCCCGGCATTTGCGGAAGGCCAGCTTTCCTATGGGGCAAGCGACTCGATCACTCTTTCTGGTGGCCTGCTTTCAGCCGAGCATTATCGGAGTGCGGCGCTGGGTGTCGGCAAAAATATGGGGCATTTTGGCGCAGTGTCGGTCGATCTCTCTTTATCGGATACGCGCCTGGCACGCGGTGATGCTGAGCAGGGGGGCAGTGCGCGTTTCCTCTACGCCAAGTCATTTATGGACTCCCGAACGGATTTTCAGGTAGCGGGTTACCGTTACTCTTCTTCTGGCTATTACGACTTTCAGGAATCCGTTCAGGAGCGTCGTCGCTGGGATAATGGTCGGTACAAAACGTATTACTGGGACGACACCAGTATGAACGATTCTGAGTGGGTCATTTCGAAGCCTGAGGTTGGTTATGAAACCGACTATGCGACCAAAAAAGCGCGGCTGGATATCTCGATGAGCCAGCAGATTGGCGACATAAGCCAGTTTTATCTGACATTCAGCCAGCAAAGTTACTGGAAAGAGGCGGGAAAAGACACCACGGTTCAGTCCGGTTTTGCCTCACGACTGGGTAATGTGAGCTGGAGCCTTTATTACCAGAACACCCGAAACCACTACTTCTCAAATGACAGCAGCGTCAATCTGCGGTTGTCGCTACCGTTGAACTTTGGCAGCCATCCGGCGACGGTGACCACCGATCTTCATGCCGATCGTGCTGGTAACGTGTCGTCATCAGCTGGTTTAAGCGGATCAATGCTGGAAGATAACCGTCTCAGCTATGCCATGCAGGTTGAGCAGAATGATTCGGAACGAACGGCAGGCGATCTGAGCATGGGGTATCGGGGCGGAGCCGGGAATCTGTGGCTGGGCTACTCCACGGCGGAAAATGTGCAGCAAACGAGTATGAACCTGGCGGGAGGCATTGTTGCTCACCGCGGTGGGGTGACGCTGTCGCAGCCGCCGGGAACCACGTTTACCTTAATTGAAGCGCAAAATGCGCAAGGTGTGGGCGTTGAGCATCAGACAGGCGTGCGGATTAACGATTCGGGCTATGCGATTGCGCCGAATGCGATCCCGTACCGCAACAATGCCTGGTCGTTAAATACCCGTGATTTCCCGGACGATCTTGACGTGCCCGTGGCGACGCAGAATAACGTACCTACCCGGGGTGCTATCACGCGGGTCACCTTTGAAACCTGGCGAGGGGACAGCGTGCTGATCCACAGCAAGCTCCCGGATAACAGCGTTCCCCCGGTTGGGGCGCAAGCCTATAGCCGTGGCGAGCGTAACAATGGCATCGTCGGGACTGACGGGGATATTTTTGTTTCCGGCGTAACGGCAGGTGAAGAGATCACGATTCGCTGGGGCGCAGGTGCTGACGAACAGTGCCGCATTAAGCTTCCGGATGAACATCCGGATAATCAGGCAAAAGCGGGTTATCACGAAATGAACGCAATTTGTCGATAAAGGAGAGCGCAATGCAAATTCAGGGACGATACCTGGTCTACGCCGTCGTGGTCTTTTGCTTCGGGTTATTTTCTTCCACCGTGATGGCGCTAACCTGCAAGGCGCAAGGCTCGGTTAGCCAATATGTCGCTATTGATAGCGTGATAAAGGCATCCGTAGGTGATTTTGGCACCAACACCAAAATATGGGTTTCATCGCCTATTACTGCGATGTTTACCTGCTCTGACACGGACAAATACCCACAAGGCGAAAGTGCCTATCTATGGCTGGATCCGAAGGATGCGGTGAAGAATGTGCACGATTCGCTAGAGATTGGCATTACTTTCAGAAATGTCGATTATAAGTTGAAAAAAGGCGAAAGAATTGAAATCGGCCCCGGCACGGTGTGCAAGTCTGACGGGAAAGGGGGATGCTCTTCACCTGCCACGTCGCAGACCTTCTCACTTACCTATCAGGTTTACATTAAAACCACAGGGCGTCCCGCGGCGGCAAATGGCAAAGTGATGGGGGATGTCAGCCTGTCGCTGTTCCAGGTGGATGGCGTAGGTGGCTTACGGGGCGGAACGGTAACTGAAGATGGCAACTTTAACCTGACCATCACCGGGCTGGATAAAATCACGTTTCTGGCCTGCACACCGAAAGTGTTGCTGGTGCCGGACACGCTCGATTTCGGGACGATCAACGGAAGCTGGGCCACGCCGGGTAAGCTAGAAAAAACCAAGCCTTTTACCCTTCAGGTGGATTTAACCCGCGAATCCAGCGGCAAAACTTGCACCGGTGAGACGCTGCTGATGACGCTAAGTTCAACGAATCCGGTAAAAGATGGCGTAATTATTATGCCAACGGCTAGCAGTGGTTTTGGTTTCATTATTTCCGCCAATAGTCTGATGGAGCCGCGTATTGCGTTGAACACACCGCAGTCCATTGGTGTGATTAGTGGGGAGCAGCTTACGCACGATTACTATGCAGGATTTGTCTGGACGACGAATGCACCGCTTCCTGGTGATTACAGCGCGACAGCCACATTTACCGTGACGTTCAAATAACCTGATCGGGATTGCGTCCGGATTAATTTGCGCAATAATTATCCGATGCGATAACGGTCGCTATAACACGCGGTGAGCGCCATGTTCGATTTCCTGAATGGTATTCTGACTCATACGCCCGTTTGGGTATGGGTGCTGTTTGTGTTTCTTATCTCTCGCGGGATCCGGGCGCGCAAGCCTGCCACGGTCACCCTGGAAAAACTCGCGATTGTTCCCGCCATTTTTCTGGTATGGGATATTTATGATCTGGTTATCTACCGCCAGATTACCGTGACAACGCTTGCGTTGTGGGTTGCAGGTATTCTGGCGGGGGCCGCGCTGGGGTACGTTTTGATTCGGTCTACAGCCATTGCCCGAGCTGCCGCACCGCGCAGTATTTCCCGAGCGGCCGACTATACCGCGCTGCCGTTTATGATGCTGGCGTTTCTGGTGAAATATGTGCTGGGTGTGATGAGCGCCATTTCGCCGCAAACACTGCAACAGCCCGCCATGAGCGCCTTTGCAATTGCCTCCGGTGGGGTGTTTGCCGGGGTGTTTATTGGTAAATTTATCCGGTACACGAGCGTTTTTCTCGCCCGCGTACCCGCGTGAGGATTACAGCAACCCTTTCTGGGCGAAGGTGATGCGCGTGGCTTCGTTCAGATCCAGGGTTTTAAGCGACTCCGGCTGTACCCAGGCTATCTCCTGAAACTCTTCGTTAAACGTCACTTCACGGTTGGCGCTGTAGCAGTCGAAGATGAGGTAAATCATATAAATCTCTTCCGTGCTGCCGTCGGCGTAAGTTTTCACGCGGATATCATCGCGAAACGCCCAGGGCTTCACGTCGGTTATTTCCAGTGCGTCGCCCAGCTCTTCGCAAATTTCACGGCGCAGCGCCTGCTCCATGGTTTCTCCTGGCTCCATCCCGCCACCGGAAAGCGCCCACTGGCCGGGGAATACCCCACGGTCATCGGCCATTTTGCACAGCAGATAAGCCCCGTTGTTCTGAATGATCGGACAGACAATCGTACGTTGACGCATGGTTTCTTCCTGAAAAATGAGTGTGGTTTATCGTAGCAGGTACGTGGTGGTTGGTGTGTTACTGGTGGCGGATTATTACCGCGGGTTATCAGAATTTTTCTGTAGGTTCAGCCAGAATTCGACACTGGTGTTGAATGTCTTTGCGAGACGGGAAGCCATATCAGCGGTAAGGGGGATTTTATTGGCGATCAGCGCCTGGTCCGGTGGGTATACGTAGATCCATGATTAATACCTTGTTTATATATGTGAAAAATAGTGTGGTCTGATGCTCGCTTCCTGTGGAAGAGGGAATGCGATCACGGACTGTCCCCTCTCCTTTTGGGAGAGGGTTAGGGTGAGGGGGAACAAACGGCTTCGGCGATTTTTGGCCGGACCATGGAGTCGCTGTAAGCGTTTTATTTTAATGAAGTTATTTAATCGCTTATCGAGTAGGCCGGGTAAGGCGCAGCCGCCACCCGGCTTTTACATTTAACCCAGCAATGCCACGCCAGCGTCCGTTCTCAGCCAGCGAGGTTCTTTCAGTTGATCGGCAAAATATCCGGTCAGTTCAAACAGTAAATCCCCCATGACGCGCGCGGCTTCGGGTGCAAGTACGCCGCTAATGAGCAATTGAGTGATCTCTTCGCAGTAACGGCAGTGCTGATCTGGCTCAGGGGCAAATTGGGGGCGAATGAAGGGAAAAGCATCCACGGTAAGACGTTCCTGTAAATATTCAGGAACCGGCTCCAGCAGCATGGGGCGGAGCAGGGCGAGGCTGGTGGCAAGACGGCCACAAAGAGCCATTTTTCTTGCGGGATCGGTTTCTTCTACCAGAGCCTCGCAAAACCGTTCGCAGTTGTCGGCAAGGTCGATGAAGTTGGTGTTGTGATCGAATGGGGTAGTGAAAAGCGCGTTACTGGTATTCATGATGTTTAATCCATTAAGTGATGTTTTACCGCCACCGGAAATGCCAATTTCCAGGGTGGCAGGACTGAACGGAGTTGGCATTACCGGCCTTAATGGATACCGGCGCGTCTTGCGACGCCCCCGTCCAGCCCACCATTGAGATGTAACCAGACGCATGGCGCAAAAAAGTCCGCGCCACCATTAAGTTTAACCAGGATGCCAATCCCGACGCCAGATTTTGCTGGCGTGGAAGAAACATACGCTCGAATAACCTTACGAAAAAGAGGGTGAGACAGGAGAAGTTGAAACCTGCGAGGCGGCTTCAGAAAAGATGTATGACGTTGCAAATACCTGCGGTCTGTTGCCCTCAACCACAGGGCTGAGGGTTCCTCAGTCATTTTTGTCTTTACCCAGCGATGATATTACGCCATTGAAATAAAAGGATTACCGCGATGCCATGGTCCGGCTGAAAATCGCCGAAGCGTTTACGGAAGGCCGGGGCGACGCGCATGGATGCGCGGCGAGGGCGGCTTTACAGGGACGTTTCATCCGCCCGTCCCCGATTAGCCTGGAGCAAACGCTGAGGGTCACCGCGAAGCGGCGATTTTCTTGCCGGGAGCCCGGGTCGCCAGGGTAGCGGCGGTGAGCTACCCTGGCACGTTCACGTGTAAAGTGCTGACAGAGTAGCAAGGAACGTAAAGTGAACGGAATGACCACCTGAGCTGTATGTTCCCCCTCACCCCAGCCCTCTCCCCAAAGAGGAGAGGGAGCCGTCCGTGCTCGTATGACTTCTCCTCACAGGGAGAGGGAGAAAACCAAAATCACCGCTCTCTCAACGCCTCTTTCGCCCGGTTAAACGGCTTAATCATATAATCCAGCACGGTTTTTTCGCCGGTTTTGATATCCACCGTGGCGATCATCCCTGGCACAATCGAAAAATGCCTTCCCGCTTTATTGACCAGAAAATCCTGGCTGGTGCGGATAAACACCCGGTAATAAAACACTTCCGGTTTGGCTTCGTCCTGAATGGTGTCCGGGGAGATGGTTTCCACCACCCCGTGCAAACCACCGTAAATGGCGTAGTCATAGGCGGTTATCTTCACCAGTGCTTTTTGCCCGGGGTGAATAAAGGCGATGTCACGCGGCGAGAGTCGGGTTTCAATCAGCAGATGATCGTCCACCGGGACAATCTCCATCAGCTCGCCGTTTGGCGGGATCACGCCGCCGATGGTCGTGACTTTGATGTTTTTCACAATGCCGCGAACCGGGGAGCGTACCGTCAGACGGGTAACGGAATCCTCACGCCCTTTAAGAATGGCGGAGAGCATGTCCACTTCGGCATTGGCTTTTGACAGCGCCTCGCGCGCCTGCACGTAATACTGCGAGCGTACGTCTGTCAGCTTCAGTTCCAGGTCGCTTTTCTGCCGCTGAAGGCGCAGCACTTCAACGTGGCTGGCGGCGCCGGTTTTTACCAGACGCTCCGTTATCGCCAGCTCTTTATTCGCCAGACTCAGCGCCGAGTTCAGTTCGCGCACGGTGTCTTCAAGCTGTGCGCGGCGGGATTTGTAGAGATGGGTTTCGGTGGCGAGAAGGTCGGGCCAGGCTTTTAATGATTCAGGAAAAACCAGCGGCAGATCGTTAACTTCTGCGGTTAACCGCACGCTGGACGCCAGCGAGGCGCGGTAGCGGGCAGCGCTTTCCCCCACGTTGGACTCAGAACGGGTCGGGTCGAGCCTTGCCAGTACCTGGCCCGCCTGAACCTGATCCCCTTCATGCACGCTCAGACCGGCCAGGATCCCGCCATCGAGCGACTGTAACACCTGCTCGCGAGAGCTTGGGATCACTTTGCCGGTTCCGGTAGAGACTTCATCCAGCATCCCGAACCATGCCCACACGCCGGTGACGATAAACAGCAGGAGTGTCCACAGTACAATGCGCCGCGCACCGGAATAGCCGCTTTCCGAATCAAGCGTATTGTCCAGATCATCCATCGTTGCGGCATCATGCTGACTGGTTTTCATTTTTCCACTCCCGTCCGTTCGCCTGTTGCTGCATTCGGCTGTTGTTGAGGGCCTGCGCTTTCGGCGCATCCATGACCAGCATCCCTTCTTTCAGCACCACCACGCGCTCAACCAGTTCCAGTACGGGCACACGGTGCGTGGCAACAACCAGCGTGCGGTTGCCCAGCCACTGGCTCAGGTGCTGAATAAACTCGCGTTCGGTATGTTCATCGAGGGAGGCGGTGGGTTCATCAAGCAGGACGATATTGGGATCGCGCAGGAGCATTCGCGCCAGCAAAATGGACTGCCGCTGACCGCCAGATAGTCCCACGCCATTTTCCATGATCGGGTAGTCCAGCCCTTTTGGCAGCTTCTGCACAAAGCTTGCCGCACCGCACATCTCCAGCACATTAATAATCTCTTCATCGGTGGCGCGTGGCATCCCCAGCGTGATGTTCTCGCGCAGCGTACCGTGGAATAACCGCGCATTCTGGGTCATAAAGCCCACGTTACGCCGCAGGTCGGCCACGTCCAGATGCGGCAGGCTGAGGTTGTCCAGCCGCAGCTCGCCACTGGCCAGTTCCATACCGCCTGCCAGCGCCTGTAGCAGCGTCGATTTACCCGCGCCATTGCGCCCGAGGATTGCGATGCTCTCCCCGGGTTTGATCTCCAGCCGGTTGATGCGCAGCGCCATGCGCGGATCTTCCGGGTGGTAGCGAAACTGCGCCTGATCGAATAGATAGTGCCCGCGCAGAACATCCTGGCGAATTGGGGTGTCTTCTCGCAGGTTTTCGGTGGGCAACTGCATGATGCTGTCCAGGCCCTCTTTGGCAGCTTTCACCTGCTGCCAGCGCGCCAGCACGCCGCACAGCGTTGCCATCGGCGCAATCATGCGCGAGGCCAGCATCGAGGCGGCAACCACGGAACCTGTGGTTAAGGAGCCTTCGATAACCATCGGTGCGCCAAAGACGATCACCCCGGCGTAGACCAGGCTCTGGATCGTCATCCCCCAGTTGATCAGCCCCTGGCTCAGCTCGCGGGTGCGCAGACCTGATTCTGCGGTGATCTGGATGTAGCTGTTCCACTGTTGCAGGAAGCGGTTTTCCGCCTGCATCAGCTTGATGTCCTCCAGCCCCTGAACGCTCTCGACCAGTACCGCATTGCGCAGGGTGGATTCATGGGCCGATTGTTTTGCCAGTGCCGCTAACTTTTTCTGCAACAAAATGCCGGGCAATACCATCAGCACGGCGGCGACCGGGGCAATCCACGCCAGCGGCGGGGCGATGATCGCCAGCACCACCACAAACAGCAGGAAGAAGGGCAGGTCGACAATGGTGGAGATGGTCGACGAGGTGACCATTTCGCGGATCTGCTCCAGCTCGCGCAACTGCGAAATAAAACTGCCGGTGGAGCGAGGAACTGCGCTGTTACGCAGGCGCAGGGCGTGGCCGAAGACCCGGTCTGAAACGCGTAAATCGGCACGTTTGCCCAGCAGATCCATAATGTGCCCCCGGGCGATACGCAGCACAAAGCCAAACAGGGTGGCAATCAGCACGCCAATCGTCAGCACATACAGAGTGGGGTACGACTGGGCGGGGATCACCCGGTCATACACCTGCATCGAAAAGACCACGCCAGAAAGCGATAACAGGTTGATAAAGAGAGCCGCCAGCATCACCCAGGTGTAGGGGCGCAGGTCGCGCATCACCAGCCGGTAGAGCCAGTCGGGGCGATACTTCGAAATATAGGCATCCACGCGGCTGTCTTTTAAGGCCGCCAGCGGGCGCAGGGCGGCAACATGGTGAATGGCAGGCAGCAGCGCCTGAAGGGAAAGGCGGTTAGTTTGCGCCGTGCTGTCGATAAAACAGATCTCCAGCGTGTCTTCGCCGTCAAAATATTCAATCACGCCAAT
This sequence comes from Enterobacter sp. Tr-810, assembly GCF_011752765.1. Classification (NCBI taxonomy): domain Bacteria; kingdom Pseudomonadati; phylum Pseudomonadota; class Gammaproteobacteria; order Enterobacterales; family Enterobacteriaceae; genus Enterobacter; species Enterobacter sp. Tr-810. The sequence goes on from NZ_VWWW01000004.1 coordinate 348,365, forward strand.
CTTGCCCTCTTTTAGCTCAACCACCAGCGGCAAACGCCAGCTGTTGATGGCGTCCTGCGTGGAGTGCAAAAGCTGGAACGAAAGCCCGGCTTCGCGCGCCAGCAGGGTGAGGGCATTGATCATCGGTTTGCCGCTGAGCCACGGAGCGTCCGCTACCAGCGCGCCGGGAGAACAAGCTACCCGGTAGTGATCGGCAACATGGCTAAATGCCTGGGCCCAGTGCGTCAGGGCCTGATCCGTAATCGGTTCGTTTTGCGATGGGTCGATGTGTTTCATGGCTGGATCTCCACGGACTGGATCGTGCGGTTATCCAGGCTGAAGGCATGGCGCATACGGCCCGTGTTGTACAGGCAGTTCAGCTGGAGCTGATGCAACTGGCCGAGCGTTTGCTGCTGGGTAAAACGCGCCTGATAGACCTCTTGTTCGGCGTTTAGCACGTCCAGCAGCGGGCGTGAGCCAAGCTCAAGATACTGTTGCTGGTAGAGCTCGCGGGTGCGCACGCTGAGCGTTTCCTGACGAGACTGGATCTGCAATGTGCTCAGCAGGCTCATTACCTGGCTGCGAGACTCCAGCAGTTTTTGTCTGACGTCCAGCCGCGTGCGCTGAATGGTGGACTGCGCCGCTTCGACCGCGTGTCCGGCTGCATTGCGCCGCGCGGTTAACCCGCCGCCCTGATAGAGCGGCATCTCGACTTTGACCCACGCGGAATACTGAGTACGATCCAGCGAACCGTGTCCCGCATAGTTGTCATTCAGATAGTGGCGAACTTCCGGCTCCAGCGAGACGGTCGGGGTCATCTGGGCGTTGGCGTAGTCCAGGTTGGCCTGCGCGATATTCGCCTGCGCCCAGGCCGCCAGCACCGCAGGCACCAGCCGGTCGTCAGGCTCGGCGATGTCGCAGCTGCGTTTCATTTTGTCCGGGAAATCGTTGCTGATGGCGCCCAGGCTATTCCAGCCGAGGTTGCTCATCAGCGTGGCGCGCGAGCTGTCCAGGTTGGCCTGATATTGCATCAGCTGTGCGCGTGCGCCTTCAACACGGGCATCGGTTTGCACCACGTCTGAGAGCGACGTCGCCCCTTCGTCGTTACGCTGGCGGGTGAGCTTGCCGATTGCATTCAGGGCATCCAGCTGCTCTCTGGCGGTTTCAACCATCTGTTGCCAGGTCTGAACCTGCACCATTGCAGTAGCCGTGTCGTGGGCAATGGTATCGATACTGACCAGCACATTGGCCTGCTGCTGTGCGACTCCGGCGTTTTCGGCACGCACCTGACTTGCCACTTTGCCGAAGTCATACAGCATTTGCGAAAGAGAGAGCACCAGAGAAGGGGTAAAACCGGAATCACTGCCATTATGCGTGTAGCCGTTATCCATCCCGGCGTTAACCTGCGGATAGTATTTCGATTTGGCGACATCGACCTGTTCTGATTGCTGGAAGAGTTTTCCCACCGCTTCGCTGATGGCCGGATGCCAGCTTACGGCACGAACGACGGCATCATCCAGGTTCAATACGCCCGGCGGCGTTTTGCTGGCCGGAAGCGCAACACGGCCTTCAAGAGAGGGAAGTTCCTGCTCAGCACTCAGCTGTTCGGCGTTGATCACCACCGCCTGAGCAGGCAACACGGGTACAGAAAACAGGCAGCACGAGAGCCACCAGCGAGGCCATCTTTTTCTCATGTCTTGTCCCTAATAAAAAAGTACCGCTTTATGTTGTCTATGCCCGGGCGGCGAGCGCCCGGGTCATTATTCGCTGCTGTCAGGTAATGATGTTGTGGTGCTGATTCACAAGCTCGTCGAAGGTGGTCTGAACATTATCCAGGGTGACCAGTGTGGTTTTGGCGTAGGCGCTTCCTGTGCCGTCGCGGTCGATGGAAATCACGGTGTTGCTTCCGCTGGTGGTGACGGACACATAGTTACCGAGCGTAGATGTCTGGCCGTTCCAGCCCACCAGCAAATCGCCGATATCGATCTTATCCCCCTGCGATACCGAGAAATTGGTCCAGTGATCGCCGGTACCGTTGCCCCCGGTTCCGGCGCCCGTGGTGGTATCGAGCACGTGATAAATCAGCGTGTCGCCATAGGCACTGCCGGTCATGATGTCGTTGTGGTTGGTGCTGGTCATCTGCGGAGACAGGTTAATGGTCAGCGAGGCGGTATCGGTCTGGCCGTTGGCGGCGGTCAGGGTGTAATTGAAGACCTCCTTGCTGGTCATGGTGGCAAGTGAGATCCCGCTGTTCAGCGTGTAGGTATAGCTGCCGTCCACGCCAATAGAGAGCGTGCCGTAATGCCCGACAATCGACGCGCTGGCGTTGCTGGTGGTGTACGGATCAAGCGTGGTGACATGACCGTCATAGCCGGTGATGCTCAGACGGGTGTTCACCGATGCCAGCTGATCCAGCGCCCCTTGCGAATCCGTACCATCGTAGATATTGCCCGTCACCAGGTGCCCGGCGGTGGTTTCGAAGTTATTGAGGAACACCGAGGTGCCCGTCACGTATGGCGTGATAGTGATCCCCCCTATACCCAGTGGCCCCGCCGTACCGGTAAAGTTCAGGATGTATGTCCCGGCATCCAGATCCAGCCCGCTCAGGTTAATGGTGGTGGAGCCACCGGTAAACGAGTTGGAAGCAATCGGCGTAGAAGCCCCTTGCAGGGTAATCGACCAGGTGACACCTAACCCGCCCAGCGGCAGCAAGGATGCGATGTCAAAATGCAGCACCACGTTGTGCAGCGCGGTATTCGGGTCGACGGTAAAGGAGCCGCTGCCGGAGGCGCGGGTGGTACTCAGCAGGGCCGCCGTCCAGCTTGCGCTGCCGACGGAGGTATCGCTCCAGGCCGCGATGTGCTGTGTGGCATCAACGGTCACCAGTTTGCTGACATCATTGATGGCATCCAGCGCGTGCGGCGTTGGGGTGATGTTGAGCGACGCGCTGTCCTTGTGCCCGGTCGAGTCGGTAATGGTGTAGACAAAGGTATCCGGAGTGCGGATTTTGTCTGCCCCGGTGCCGGCTTTCAGGGTGTAGCTGTAGTTACCTTGCGAATCAATGGTCAGCGTGCCGTACAGCCCCTGAATGGTTGTGGTGCCCGTTGCGCTAACCTGAACGCCGTTCACCTCGGTGACCGTGGCGGTCACGCCGGTTGGCAGGATGTCGTCCGCCATCACGTTGCCGGTGGTGGAACCGTCGGTGCTGGACACCGTGTAAACGTGATCCTCAAGCACGTTCAGGGTGTAGCCAGTCAGGGCGGTGATCCCCGATGCGGTATTCAGCAGGAACAGATACTGCCCGGCCGGGAGATCCAGCGTCAGCTTGCCGGATGTGCCGCCCAGCAGCGGCGCGGTCAGCCAGCTTTTATCGTAACGATACTGCTGGTAGGTCTGGGTCGCGGCGTTGAACTTATAGACGTAAAGGTCAAACACCGAGCCGATGGCGACCCCACCAACGCTTGCCTGCAAGGTCATGGTGCGGGTGGTGCCCTGATCGACGTTATAGATAATCGGGTTGCTAAGGTTGCTCAGCACGTCGAGGGTGAGCACATTCCCCAGCCCGACACCCACCACCGTGAACCCGCCCTGGGATGATGTTCCGTTGTCGATGGCATGAACGCTGGTATCGAAGGTGAAGCTTGCCGCGTCATCCACCGCCGTGGCGTGGGCGACCGTCGCGCCAGAGCTGGTGCCGAGCGAAATCACCAGCTGGGCGCTGGCGGTAGATCCGTTGTGCGCGATGGTGTAGGTGAAGTTTTCCGTGCGGCCGTTGGCGCTGGCACTGGTGGTGGTCAGCGTGTAGGTGTAAGTCCCGTTGGCGCTGATGGTCAAATCACCGTACAGACCGTGAACCACGGTGGTGCCGGTGGCATTGATCGCAATGGTCTGGCCCTGCGCGTTCGTCACCTGGGTAACCAGCGTGCCGGATGGTGCATTGTCGCTGCCGGAGACGGCATCGTTGTCGGTGATCACGTTACCCGCAACGTTCAGGTTGGTGCCGACAATAGTGCCCGCGCTGGTTTGCGTGACGTCAACATCAAGGCTGCTGTAAGCACCGGTTGCCAGCAGGCTGGTATTGTAGGTCAGCACCCGATACTGCCCCTCAGAAAGCCCGGTCAGGTTCAGGGAAACCCCGTTTGCCCCGAGGGTTAACAGATTCAGCGTGCTGCCATTCCCGGAGTCCACCACCGTGGTCCAGACGTTGTTGGTGGCATCCCAGTGCTGCACCACAATCTGCATGGTGTTAAGCAGGCTGAGCACCGCGCCCGTCCCGTAGGCGTTAATGCTGATATTGGCCGACGCCCCCGGATCAATGTTGAAGGTGACCTGCGCGCTGTTGTTCCCCAGCAGCGAGAGCACGTTGCCGACTGCGCCCACCAGCAGCAGCCCGTAATCGCTGTACTGGGCATCGGTCACCGTCGCCGTGGTGGTGAAGTTCAGCTCGTCGAGGTTATTCGCGGCAGACAGCGGCAGGTTAGGGGCGATGGCCTGCCCCGACAGTGAAGTGTTACCTGCGGCATCGGTCGCGTTCAGCGTCAGTGTTCCCCCTTCGGTTTGCTTGTTGGCAAAGGTTAGAGTGAAGACACCGCTGGCGTTGGCGGTCGTCGTGTAGGTGGTGCCATCCGGCAGGCGTATGGTGACCGTGCTGCCCGCTTCGGCCTGGCCGGTCAGCACGCTGCCATCGGCGTTAAAGGTGCCGGTCGGGATGCCTGGTGCGGTGGTATCCACGACCACAGCAATGCTGCCCGAAACCGGGCCGGTGCCGGTGCCGTTGGAGGCGGTTGCCGTGAACGTATGCGTGCCTTCGCTCAGGGCGGGCGCGGTAAAGCTCCAGCTACCGTTTACGTCCGCAACCACCGTGCCCATCGACACCCCGTTGTTAAACAGGGTCACCGTTGAGCCTGGCTGCGCGGTCCCCGCAAGCGTTGGGGTGGTGTCGTCGGTACTCTGCCCGTTACTCAGCGTGCCTTTCACCGTACCGAAATCATCGGTCACGGTGTTGATGACCGGTGCGCCCGGCAGAGTGGTAAACGGTGCGATGACCGGGGAAGACAGCCCGACGTTGCCTGCTTTATCGGTGGCAAAGGCCAGCAGCGTTTCACCATTGGTCTGCGGTGGGTTGATGGTGGCGGTAAAGTTGCCGTTACCGTCCGCCGTGGCGGTGCCGAGCACCGTGCCGCCGCTGGTGGTAATGGTCACGGTGCTGCCTGCTTCCGCTGTACCCGTTACGCGAGTCCCGACATTAACCACCGCCAGCCCGCCCGGCACCAATGGCGCAACGGTATCCACCACAATAGAGGCGACAGGGGATGCGGCACTGGTGTTGCCCGCTGCATCCGTGGCGGTAACCGTAAAGTTATGCTGCCCGTCGTTGAGGATGGTGGTAGTTTGCGGCAGGCTCCAGTTGCCGTTTGCATCTGCGGTAACCTGGCCGACAAGCGTGGTGCCATCGTAAATTCTCACCACGCTGTTGGCTTCTGCGGTGCCGTTCAGCGTAGGTTGCGTGTCGTTGGTCGGGGTTGTACTGGTCACTGGCCCGGTGATGCTGCCCACATCGTCCACGATGGAGGTAATGGCTGGCGCGTTCGGTGCGGTCGCATCCACCACCAGGGTGAAGGTATTTGAATCACCGCTGGCGTTGCCTGCCGGATCGCTGGCGGTGGCCCTGAGCGTGTGCGAACCATCCGTAAGCGGGCTGGTTGGGGTAAAGCTCCAGCTGCCGTTGGTGGCGACTACGCTGCCCAGCAGGGTGCTGCCATCGTAAATTCGGATCACCGAGCCTGCCACCGCCGTGCCGCTCAGGGTCGGTTTGTTGTCATCTGTCAGTTGGCCGTTGGTGAGATTGCCAATGTTCGGGCCTACGTCATCAGCCACGGTGACGATAACCGGCGGAGCGGGCGGCGTGGTATCGACGGTCAGCAGGAACGGAGCAGACGGGTTGCTGATGTTACCGGCAGCATCGACCGCCCGTGCCGTGAAGCTGTGGGTGGTTTCGCTCAGGTTGCTGCTCAGCTGCAACGACCAGTTGCCGTTGATATCGGCGTTAGCCGTACCGATGAGCGTGGCTCCGTCATAGATGTTGACCGTGGCGAGCGGCTCGCTGGTGCCTTTCAGAAGAGGCTGCGCGTCATCTGTGAGCTGCCCGGTGCCCAGTGGCCCCTGAATGGTGCCGAAATCATCCACTGCCTGGGTGATGGCCGGTGCGGCAGGTGGCGTCAGGTCAACCACCAGCACATACGGTGGGGAAGCCGGGCCAACGTTTCCGACCGCATCGGTGGCGGTGAAGGTGAAGCTGTGGCTGCCCTCTGCCAGTGCGGCGGGGGTGTAATTCCAGCTCCCTGTACCGTCTGCCGCGATCTGGCCAATCTGCTTGCCATTGTCGTAAACGGTGATCAGGGCGTTGCCTTCCGTGGTGCCGCTAAAGGATGGTGTGGTGTCGTTGGTGGAATCGCCATTGCCCAGGGTCACCGTCGTGCCCACGTTGTCGATGACGCTTGAGATTATCGGAGCTACAGGCGCGCTGGTATCTACCGTGAAGGTCACGGTTGTGCTGCCGGTGCTGGTATTCCCGGCCGGGTCGGTGGCGGTGATGACCAGGTTATGCAGCCCGTCGGCCAGATTGGCGGTCGGAGTAAAGGTCCATGTGCCCCCCGCCGTGACCACAGCGGTGCCGATTTCGTTTGCGCCATCCTTGATATGAATTGTGCTGCCTGCATCCCCGGTGCCGCTCAGGGTCGGACGGTTGTCATCGGTGCGACCGCTGGCCGCTATCTGTCCGGTAATCGAACCGACATCATCCAGCACGCCGGTGACGGCAGGTGTGGCCGGTGCTGTGGCATCGACGGTGATGGCGAAAACAGGCGTGGTGGTGGACACGTTACCCGCGTCGTCACTGGCATAAATACGCAGGTTATGCACGCCATCACCCAGCGCTGTGGTTGGGGTAAAGCTCCAGACGCCACCGGTCACGATCGCTGTGCCTATCTGCACGCCGTTATCCAGAATGTGAATGACATTGCCTTCGCTGCCCGTACCACTCAGGGTCGGCAGGTTGTCGTTGGTCAACTGGCCGTTAGTGAGATTACCCACGCTTCCCGGCACATCGTCATAGACTGCATCCAGCGTTGGCTGCGCGGGCGCGGTGGTTGAGATGGTAATGTCGTAGTTGTCCGACGCCGTACTCTGGTTGCCCAGCGGATCGGTTGCCACCACCGTGAAGCTGTGCTGGCCGTCTCCCAGCGCTTTCGACGGTGTAAAGGTCCAGTTGCCGCTGACGTCGGCCAGCGCCGTACCCAGCACCGTGCCGTTGTCGCTGATGGTCACCGTGCTGCCTGCTTCGGCTTTACCGCTCAGGGTTGGCGTGGTGTCGTTGGTAGACGCGTTTTTGTCGATGCCACCCACGTTCAGCGGGACGTCGTCGGTGATGGTATCAATCGTCGGTTTAGCCGGTGCTGTGGTGTCGATCACCACCGCAAACGGATCGGAAGGCAGGCTGGTAATGCCCAGGTGAGTCACGGTAATGGTATAGGTGTGAAGCCCATCCAGTTGCGTACCCGGGGTGAAGGACCATGCCCCATTTGCCAAGGCTAACGCGATGCCGATCGGCAGCCCGTTATCATAGACGGTGATGGTATCACCCACGCCTGCGGTACCGCTCAGGGTTGGGGTGTTGTCGTTAGTGGACTGCCCGTTGGTCAGCGGCCCGGTGTAAGGCGGAACATTGTCAGTGACGGCATCGATAACCGGAATGCCCACAGAAATCGGATCGATAGTGACGCTGGCGGTGGCGGAGAGATCGCTGGTGGCAGAACCCACCGTGGCCGTGGCGGTAAAGTTGTGTGTGCCATTAGAAAGCGGCGTGGTCAGCTGGAAGCTCCAGCTCGTCTGGCTGGCGCCCAACGTGAAGCTGGTCAGGAGAACCCCGTCCTGGTACAGGTTTACGGTGCTGCCTGCGGCAGCCGTACCGTTCAGTACCGGCAGCGTATCGTCCGAAGTACTGCCTTTCACGTTACCGACCAGGGTGCCAACGTCATCGATAATGGTGTCGATGGTGGGTGGCTGAACGGTGCCCGTGACCTGGTAGCTGGCAGGATCGCTGGTGTTCCCGGCCTTGTCTTCGGCGGTCACGGTCAGGTTATTCCCTGACGTCTGTGGGCTGGTCAGGGTGATACTGAAGTGGTTGTTGGAATCGGCAGTGCCGGTGCCAATCAGGTTGTTGTTGGCATCGCGGATTTCCACCGTAGAGCCTGCTTCGGCCGTACCGGAAAGCGTCGTGCCCTGCACGTTAATGCTGATATCGGAAGGCTGTGCGGGCGCTAAGGTATCGACCGTCACGGTAATCGGCGCGCCGCTCGCGCTGACGTTTCCGGCTTCGTCTTTGGCGGTGGTGCTAAAGGTGTGATCCCCCTGGCCCAGCGTTGATGGCTGGAAGCTCCAGTTGCCGTTGGTATCGACCGTTGCCGTGCCAATCGGACTTTTGGTGCCGTTATAGTCGTCGTAAATCGTGATGACATCGCCCGCTGTACCCGTGCCGCTCAGTACCGGGCGCGGATCGTTGGTGGTGCCGTTGTTGGCGATCACCCCGGTAAAGGCATCCACGTTATCGGTAATGGTCGGGGCCGACGGCGTGGCCGGCGGATCGGTATCAATAATAATGGTCGCCCCGTGCGAGGCGGCGCTCTCGTTGCCCGCGCCGTCTTTGTCGGTGGCGGTCAGGGTAATGTTGTAGGTTCCGTTCGGTAACGGCGTGGCAGGCGTCCAGCTCCAGTGGCCATTATCATCAACCACGGCAGTACCCAGCGGTGTGCTGCCGTTGTAGATGGTGATCACATCGCCTTTCTCGCCTGTTCCGCTCAGGGTCGGCGTGGTATCACGGGTTGGCTGCCCCGGCGGGAGTATGACGTCCGTGCCGTCCGGGTTTACGGTGACCACCGGGGTGGACGGGGCATCTGGCGCAATGGTATCGACCACCACGTTAAACGCGCTGGAGGTGGTTGTGTTCCCGGCGGCATTAGTGGCGACCGCCGTAATGCTGTGCGACCCTTCGCCAAGCGGCAGAGACGGCGTAAAACTCCAGTTGCCGGAGGCGTCGACCGTGGCGTTACCCAGGAACTTGTTGCCATCGTAAATAGCAACAGTGCTACCCACATCCGTTTTCCCTTCGAAAAGGGGCTGGGTGTCATCGGTCGGCTTACCGCTGGTGACCGGGCCTTTCACGCTGCCCACGTCATCGGTGACGTTATCAATTGTCGGTGTGCCAGGGGCCACCGTTGAGAGGTTAAGCACAAAACTGGCGGCGGTGGTGCTGTGGTTACCCGCGGCATCCACGGCCACAAAACTCAGGTTGTGTGTTCCGGTGGTGAAGGCAGAGGCACCGGACGGTGTCCATGTCCATGACCCGTTTGGCGCAACCAGCGCAGTGCCAATGATATTGCCGTTTTCCATTATGTTAATGGTTGCACCGGCCTCCCCGGTGCCGTTAAAGGTTGGGGTGGTGTCGTTGGTGAGCTGCCCGCTGGTAATGTTCCCTGTATTGGCCGCGGCATCGTCAATCACCTGACTGATCACAGGGGTGTTTGGTGCCTGGGTATCAACGGTGATGCTCCAGGTGGCGGACCAGCCGCTCTCCTGGCCTTTGCTGTCTACCGCTTTTGCCGTAATGACGTTCCCGCCTTCCACCAGATGCACATCCGCCGGGAAGCTCCAGGTCCCGTCAGGCAAAATAACCGTCGAGCCAATTTTATTGCCGTTGGTGTACAGATCCAGCGTGGTGCCTGCTTCGCCTTTACCGTAGATGGTAGGGTGGTTGTCGTTTGTGATGCCGCCGTTCGCCACGCTGCCGGTGAAGTCAGCGACGTTATCGGTCACGCCGATGATCTCTGGCGTTTGCGCCGGTGTCGTGTCGGGCGCAACGGTGCTGGCCGGATCGCCGGTATTGCCTGCCGGGTCGGTTGCCCGCGCGGTTAAGGTTTCACCGTTGTTTTGCGCCGGGTTGAGCGTGATTGTAAAGTTACCCTGATCGTCCACCAGCGCGGTTCCCACGGTGCCCGTGCTGTTGGTCACGGTGACGGTGCTGCCCGCTTCCGCTTTACCGGTTAGCACTGTGCCATCTGATGAGACATCCAGGTCGGTTGGCGCGGCCGGTGGGGTGGTATCGGGCGCGGTGGCATGGGCAGGCTGGCTGGTGTTGTTTGCGCCGTCAGTTGCCGTGACGTCCAGCAGCTCGCCGTTTTTTTGCGGCGGGGAAATGGTCACGTCGAAGTGACCGTTATTGTCGGTGGTTCCTGTGCCAATTTGCTGGCCATTTTCCCCTTTCACGATAATGGTGCTGCCCGGTTCGGCTGTACCGGTAACGTGAGCACCATCCTGAGATACTGCGACGCCATCAGGAATAGCCGGTGGTGTGGTGTCCGGGGCATTCAGGCTTGCCGGGGCGCTCGGGTTACCGGCTTCGTCAGTGGCGATTACCGATATCTTTTCACCGTTGGTGAGGGCAGGAGAGAGCGTAATCGTGAAGTGGCCAGTCCCGTCTGCGGTGGTAGTCCCAATCACCGTTCCGGCGCTGTTTTTGATGGTCACAATGCTGCCCGCTTCGGCCGTGCCGGTGACCTGATCCCCCGTGCCGTTAATCTGCGCAACCGGGGTGGCAGGTGGCTGAGTGTCGATAATAAAGCTCAGGGGTTTGGACATGCCGCTGGTGTTCCCGGCGGGATCGGTTTCAGTGAGCGTCAAGGAGTGCGCGCCTTCTGAAAGCGCCTTACCTGGGGTAAAGCTCCAGTTACCTTTCGCATCTACCGTGGTTTCGCCAATTTTCACCCCTTTGTCATACAGGGTGATGGTATCGCCCGGGTCACCTTTTCCGCTCAACACGGGCTTGCCAGCATGGGTGTACTGGCCGCTCAGGATCGGGATGGCGCTGGAAGTTGTGTGATCGCTGGCGCTCAGCACGCCGGGTGTGGCGGGTGGTGTGGTATCTATTATCACGGTAAATGGCGGAGACGCAGGACCCGTGTTACCCGCGCTATCGGTGGCTTTTGAGGTAATGCTGTGCGCGCCTTCGCCCAAATCTGAAGAGGGGGTGAATTGCCATTTACCGTCGCTGCCCGCAGTCACGGTGCCGATGGCCTTACCGTTATCATAAATCGTCACCTTCGCGCCGGCTTCCGCCACACCGCTGAAGGTAGGGCGCGTATCATCGGTGCTTTGACCGCGAGAGAGTGCCCCCTGAATTGAGCCAACATTATCACTGGCACCGGTGATCGTCGGGGCCGCAGGGGCGGTGGTATCAGGATCGGTCGGGTCTACAGGCGTAGTGGGATCTGTTGGATCGGTGCCAGGGTTTCCGCCATTGCCGCCACTACTGTGACCGCCACCACCGCCGCCGCCACCACCACCTGCGGCAAGGGCAATGCCCCCTGCCGCGGCCACACCGCCAAGTACCCAGGGCCACACGGCACCACCGGTTGCGGACTCAGTACCCGCCGCGGCAAGCAGCGCATCCGTGGAGGCGATGGATTCGAAATGCACCACCGCAGGATCATCAACCCACCACAGCAGGCCGCCATCTTCTTCAAGTACCAGCTGGCTAAGTCCCTGCGCATCCGCAACGTAGAAGTTTTTAATGGTGATGGTTTCACCGGAGTGCAGGGTGATAACCAGATCGTTGCTACTGCGGGCAAAGTGATCAATATCGGAGCGCTCAAGGTGAAGCTTAATGACAGAAGAGTGGGTCAGAGTGACCTGAGCGCCTTCTGTGGTTGACTCCACGCCAGTCAGTTTTGAGATGACAGATATTTTGCTCATAGGGTAACGGCTCCCGGCAGCGATGCTATTTGGATTAGCAACTCTCTTTTGGTTTCTTCAGAGCGAGCGAGGCCCGCCAGTTTGAAGAGTGGCTATGCGCGTAAAACATATTATTTGGTGTCGATGGCGATATTCTCAGTATTTATTTTTCGGTAAAGCCCTTTCATGAATGTTGTTATTATTTAATTGCCTGTAAAAAGGATATAGCTATAAAAAGACGATTGCGCAAATTTAGCGCCAGCGAATAAGTGTCGAATGAGGGGGATAATGATGGTGACATGTTTATCATTAACTATCAGTTGGTTATGTTTGTTTTATGCCGTTATAGCTCTAGAGGTAAAGTGATGAATTTGCGATAGGGAGCCTTGTTTTTGTGATGCTGGCTTATTTTATTTATATAGTACTTAACGGCAGCTTAACAGATGTTTAAGCCTCATTATATTAATGGGAGAATATGATATATTATGTTTTAAATTATTTAATCGTATAGTGGCGTGATAAATATAATCTGCTAGCACATTTTTTTAAATCATAATTAGCATGAATATGTATTAAAAATACACATTGCCTGTTGTGGGTACCGCTTCGTTTTTCCGCTGAAAAAAATGCACCCGATGATGAATAAAAAATCCAGTCTGCGCGTTAACGGCATGAACATCCACTGTGCATTCATCATGGAGCAGAACATGAACACGTTGACCACGACTCGTTACCTGGCCGTTTCAGCACTGGTGCTTTTCCTGCAATCCCCACTTGCGCTGGCGATGGGTAATAATAGTACTGAGAGTAAAACGCCTGATTGCCCGTCCGGGCAGGTCTACGACAGCGTAAGCCAGAAATGTGTACCTGATAAAACCAGCAGTCTGAGCGATCAGGACAAAACCAACTATGCCTATCATCTGGCGAAAAAAGGCGAGTATCAGGCGGCGCTGAACCTGCTCGATACCCTGAAAAACAGCAATACGGCAGAAGCCTGGAACTACCGGGGCTACGCCACACGTAAGCTTGGCCGTACGGATGAGGGGATTGGCTATTACCAGCGTTCGCTTGCCCTGGAGCCTAACTACGCCAAAGCCCGGGAATACCTGGGCGAAGCCTGGATGGTAAAAGGTCGCCCTGACCTCGCAAAAGAACAGCTGAAAGTTATTGCCGGTATATGCGGCCAAAGCTGCGAAGAGTATCGCGATTTGCAGGCCGCCATTAACGGGCACCCTGAGTCCTGAGTCCCGTGGGAGGAGCAGAAAATCACAACCAGTGACGTTCGCCAGCAGCTTGCAGCACACCTGACGCGCCTGTGGCGCTACGGGCTGGTGTTGTCGCGAAATCGTGATATTGCCGAAGAGCTGGTTCAGTCCACTTGCGTGCGCGCGCTCGAAAAGAGCGCGCAGTTTACGCCGGGTACGCGCATCGACAGGTGGCTGTTTTCTATTCTGCATTCGATATGGGTGTCCGATTTGCGCGCGCGCCGTGTCCGTCAGGGACAGGGGTTTGTGGAAAGCGATGAACTGGAAGCGCCAGATACCCGCGAAAGCAACGATGACAGCCTGCGTTACCGGCAAATTATGCAGCGGGTGAATGCGCTTCCCGAGGCGCAGCGCAATACCGTGTTTTTAGTGTATGTCGAAGGTTTTACCTATCAGGAGGCCGCGGAGACGTTAGCGGTGCCGGTTGGCACGATCATGAGCCGTTTAGCCACCGCGCGCGCGACGCTGGTGAAGTCGTTTGACCTGCCGCCCACTGCAAAGGAGAAACGCTCTTGAAAGCGACCCGTTTTACTCCCCCGTATCACGACGATGCCATTGTCACCTGGCTGGATGGCGAGATGGAAAGCGAGGATGCGCGTCAGTTTGAACAGTATCTGCAACATGATGAGCAGCTTGCCGGGCGTACGGAAGAATTACGCAAAAGCCATCAGGATTATCAACGTGCGTTTGCCCCGTTACTTGATGAAGCGCCGCTGGCCCGAATGCAGGAACGGCTGGAGGCACATCTGGTCGCCAATCCACCGCCGCAGGCACGCGTCAGCCGCCGTGCGTTGATTGCGGCATCGCTGAGCTTTTTGGTGCTGGGAACCGGCGTGGGATATCTGGTGCGAACAACGTCGGGAGAGGGTGACGAGAGTGCGCAGATCCGCGATCTGGAGGCGCAATACATGTCGCTTTACAGTACCGAAACGCTGGTGGACGCCGACAGCGCCGCGCCGGTGCTTAAACGTGGTTTGGCCCGCACCGCGCAGGATCTGGGGCTGCAACTGAATGAACAGCAGCTGATGCTGCCGGGGGCAGAACTGAAGATGGTGCGTATTTTACGTTACGAAAGCACCTCGATTGCGCAGATTGCCTGGCTCCATCACGATTATGGCCCGATGGCGCTGTGTATTTCCGCCACGGAAATAGGGGATACAACGCCGGTTAAACAGGAAAAACGGCACAGCATGAACCTTGCCTGGTGGAATCATCGCGGGTATCAGTATGTCCTGATTGGCCGAAACCCGGCCTCCGAACTCCAGGCAACGGCGCAGGCGCTACTGCGGGTGATTGGCTGACCCGGGTTGCGGATGCGCGCCAATATTGATATCGATAGCAATGCGGTCGTCCACAACCAGCGCAAAGCGGTCCAGACCAAATGCCGAACGCGAGATGGCGGTGGTGGCATTCAGCGTCAAAGACGACGGAGATTGCTCTTCAAGCGCGACGTCCAGAATGACCGGACGACGTATCTCCCTCACGTCCAGCACGCCAAACACCCGAAAATGCCCCTTCTGAAGGGAAACGACCCGGTCGCTGATAAAGGCGATTGTCGGGTAGCGCGCGGCGTCGAAAAACATATTACTTTTGAGCTGCCAGGTGAGAAGGCTGTTGGACGCCACCAGCGTCGCCACCGGGATCGTCACCTGGATCTGGTCATTAAATTCGTTATCAGGATCGAGGGTGACTTTTCCGGTGACGTCCTTCAGCCACGCCTGGGAAAGGATCCCGCCAAATGCACGCCACGACAGCACAATGCCTGTTTTCTGCTGGTCGATGTCATAGTGAACGGGTGCCGCAAGCAGCATCGGGCTGAATAAAATGACAATCAACAGGGTGGCAAAACGCGTCATACAAGGCTCTCCATCAATCCGGCATAGTGTTAACGCCTGGAGCAGAGATTTTATTCAGCCCGCAGCAGCAAACCTGGCATAAAAAGCCGGGTCTACTTTCAGGCGGCGTGTACCTCTCTTCAGGGGATGAAGAACGTGCGGTCTTTACGCTTCAATAGTAGCGGTTTCTGGCGGGATAAAGGGAAAAGGGCGGGGAAATAAAAAAGGCCGCTTTCGCGACCTTTCCGGACATTATTCAGTGACTTTCTTTTCCAGCTCGGCTGCACCGTCTTTGGTTTTGTTCCAGCCTTTTTCAGCCCCTTCTTTGGTTGCATCCCAACCTTTCTCGGTGCCTTCTTTGGTTTTATGCCAGGCTTTCTGGGAGTCTTCACTCACCTTGCTGGAAAAGCTATCGCTCTTACCTTCAGCGGCATGTTGCTTTTTCAGCTTAAGCTCTTCGCCTTTGTTCTGCTCTTCGTGCAGCTTTTGCTTCGCATCGTTGGCATTAGCCGCAGCGGCAGCAACGGTATCGTCGGTTGCATGTGTGGTCGCGGCAAAAACAGGAGAAGCCAGCAGAACGGCAGATAATGCAATAATTGTTTTTTTCATCATTCATCCTCAATTAACGTTTTCGTATTATGAGCGTGATTAAGAATGGCATAATGAATGTCGGGAAGGCTTTAGGAAAAAACTGTAAATGGTCAGCGACTTCCCGCGCATGATATTTCAGTACCTGATCACCCGAGTGTTAAATAACCTATTTCGACCAGGGCCGCGAGCGTCAGGAGAATGAACAGAACAACCACTATTGGCCTGTACATTGTTGATATCCATCCATGTTGGTAATTTCGTCGGTGACGAACTCCTCATACCCCAGCAGCCACTCCTCTTTTAACCAGTCGGTCAGCTGGCTGGAGAATGAAATAATATCGCCGGTCATGATATCTTTTATGCAATATTTACCCAGTACGTCCTGGGCGCGTTTATCCCGTATTTTGTGAACTTTCTGCCCCTTTTTGAGGAACACTTTGTTCAGCCGTTTCATGGCCGCAGAGGTTGATACTGCGTAGGTTTTCAGCATCGTTTTTGCCTCTTTACCGTGGTCAGTAGCGAGATGCGTATCGTGCGTAATCTCATCCATAATTGCCAGCGATTGCGCACAAAAATCAAGGTGTTGGAGGGTAATGTCCATATTATTCTCTATCCAGTTCCATTATTTATCAGATAAGAATTTTCCTAGTGCTGATGATTTTCCACCTGCTGCTTTAAAGAGCCTTGATATAAATCAATTTAGTATTTTAGATTATTATTATTTGGTAATTCAGGCGCGTTGTTATTTACCTGTGTGATTATTTCTTCGGGTAATTTGTACCGCGACGCGGATAGAGGGGAGGGGGCAATACGACGCAGGCAGTGTATTTCTTACACTGCCTGCGGGGAACAGCATTGTTGCTTGCTGGAGGATTAAAGCCCGAACGTCTCTTCCAGCTCGCGCATATCGTTCATGCTTACGCCTTCAGGCTCAAAGCCGCTTGCAAGACACATCAAATGCAGCTTGGCACCTTTGTTGGCGACATCGACAAAATCAAAGGCCTGCAACGCATCAATACCGGTGGCGACGGCGCCGTGTTTTTCCCAGATGGCCACATCGTGATGACGCAGCTGTGTGGTTGTGCCATCCGCCATTACCTGACTGCCTGGCATACAGTAAGGAACGATGCCAATACCGCGCGGAACGAAGGCGCGCACTTCCGGGAGCATCTGCCAGCAGGCCTGGGTGTAGGCTTTGCTGTCATGGGCATATTTTGGATGGTGGGAAAGGGCGATAAGCTCAAGTGGATGCGTGTGCACCACACAGCGGTCAGGACGGCCAGCGCGCTGTTTATCCATGATGATTTCGACATGAGAGATAAATTCGCTGGTGGGTTTGTAATCAGACTGACCGCGACCGCCCCACAGCAGGTGATAACCTTGTGCTTTGTCGTCAATACGCAGCACACAACCTGCGAGTGTCGGGTCGCGCAGTTCGCGAATGCGTTCCCCGGTACCTTTCACAAAGAAAATATGACCAGCGCTGTCGGCCGGGAAGGCGCTGCTACCACCCACCATCGACAGCGGGCAGTGCGGGAACTGGTCAAGATTGAAGGGGACTTCACCGAAGATATCCGTCAAATCTACCGAGATGTTGCCACCATTACGCTCTGCCCATTCGCGTTGCCACAGGTAGGCGGAGACTTCGATCACTTTTTCTATTTCAGCACGAACGGCCGCGTTCAATTCAACGTTACGCATGACTACCTCTACTGCACCCGGGCGGGTGTTAGTGTTGTGTTAAGGACAACTATATAGAGATGGTCGTCGTGCCGCCTTTGGCTGTTTGCCATAAATGGCGGAGGGTTGGCAGAAATTTAAAGACGTGGGGGCTGGTGCGCGGAATGTCTGCAAAGATGCTGAAGAGATAAATTTCATCTACACCAGCGGCGATATAATTAGTGTTGAATGGTTTACAGTAATAGTGACCGCTGCGTGAATTAAGCTGAGGGAATAATGATGCAACGCACCTTTTCGGTATTCTGGATGGTCCTGTTTTTATTCGTCGCGCCGCTTCATGCGGAGCCTGGCGTCTATGGTGAACAGCGCATCAGCGGCTGGTGGAATGCGCTGACGGATGATATTTCGCAAACCTGGGAGCAGCCTCAACGTTACGATCTCTACCTGCCATTTTTGAGCTGGCACGCCCGCTTTATGTACGACAAAGAAAAAACGGACAAATACAACGAAATGCCGTGGGGCGGCGGGCTGGGTGTCTCCCGCTATAACGAAGAGGGCAACTGGAGCGCGCTTTTCGCGATGATGTTCAAAGACTCGCACAATGAATGGCAGCCCGCGATGGGCTATGGCTGGGAGAAGGGCTGGTATCTGGATAATGCCAAAGACTTCCGGCTTGGGCTCGGTGCCGCTGCGGGGATCACGGCGCGCGATGATTTTGCAAACTATGTGCCCTTGCCGTTTATCTTCCCGCTGTTCTCTGCCGGGTATAAGCGCGTTACCGTCCAGTTCACCTATATTCCCGGAACCTATAACAACGGTAACGTGCTCTTTGCCTGGTTGCGCTTAGGCTTTTAAAGGGTGATTACCTTTTTTGCTACGGCGTTAGAAAGCACCAGCATGGAGAACAGTACCGAGGTGATGAAAGTGAGCACGATCAGGGTCAACTTCATACCGAGGGATGTCACCGGGAATAGCGCCGTCAGCAGGTGAAACACCGAGTAGTGCACAATGTACACGCCGGTCATCGTTTTGCTGATGGCGGCCAGAATGGATTCTTTGAATTCTGCATTGCGGCGAAAGCGCACGCCGTTCGCCGCGATCACCAGCGCAATGATCAGAATGTAGATTTGCGAGCCCGTGAGAATAAAAGCGTTTCTGTCAGCTTTGAACAGGGCAAAAAAGAAGTGGCGCTCGTAAAACCAGGTGAAGAGATAAATAAACGGGATGGCGATAACCGCGGCCCTGACCACATTCCTGCGGCTTATCCACTCGGCGATGTTGGGATCGCAGAAAAGCTGCCCTGTCAGGTAAAACAGTAACCACGTCCACAGGCGGTACTGTGGCGAAAGGGAAAAGACGTGGACGTTCGGATAGAGCGCTGAAAGCAAATCATACCCGTAGGAGAAGAGAAGCAGGCAGGCAATCACGCCGCAGAACAGCGTGCGCCGCTGGCTGAGCCACTCCACCGCCGGATGGAAAGTGTAAATCACGACAAACGCAAATACGAACCACGGCTGGATTAAATACCCGCGCTGATACGGTTCCCACAGGTAGTAGATCGTTATCCAGAACAGAAAGACTATCACCAGGCTTTTAATCTTGCCCAACTGCCAGCGGGTGCCGTGCCGGGACTGGCCGTCGAGATAGCCCGAGACCACAAAAAACAGCGGCGTGGCAATGGTCGAGATAAAGGTTAAAAATCCCAGGATCCAGTGATAGTCATAATCATAATGATCCCAGGTATTGTAGATGGTGAAGAAGGTGACCGCCGTCATACAGCCCAGCGTCTTGATAATGTTCAGGCCTGTCGCATTCATTGTTGTTCCGCTTTGTCCTTACGATGGAAGCACGCATAAATCACGGGAAGTACCAGCAGCGTCAGGATTGTAGCAAACCCAAGTCCGAACATAATCACAACGGCCATGCTCTGGAAGAAAACATCCAGCAGCAGCGGCGCCAGCCCCAGAACGGTGGTAAATGCGGTGAGCAAGATAGGACGCAGGCGCGAGGTGGCGGCATACACGATCGCCTCATGCTGGTCTTTATGCGCTTTCTGCTGCTCGATCTCTTCCACCAGTACAATGCCGTTGCGGATCAGCATCCCGCTCAGGCTCAGCAGACCAATCAACGCCATAAAGCCGAACGGAATACCGGTTACCAGGAATCCCGGCGTGACGCCAATCAGCGCCAGAGGCACGGTCAGCCAGATGGCGACGGCGTTTTTCACCGAGCTGAACATCAAAACGGTGATGACAAACATCACCAGGAACCCGATCGGCAGCGTGGTGAAGAGCCCCTGCTGTGCTTCGCTGGAGTTTTCTGCATCGCCTCCCCACTCAATGCTGTAGCCGTGGGGCAGGGCGAGGGCGTCAATCTGTGGTTTCACCCGGGCGAGAATGTCACCTGACGTTTGCTGGCTAAGCGAATCGGGGTCGGTCTGAACCGTCAGCACCCGCGAGCGGTCGCGGCGCAGAATAAGTGGATCTTCCCACTCCAGCGAGAAGCGGCTGACGACGTTACTCAGCGGGATATACTGCTGTCGGGCCTGGCTCCAGACCAGCACGTTGTTCAGGTGATTTGCGTCCAGTCGCTCGCTTTCCGGCGGGCGTACCACGACCGGGAGCAGGTCGCTGCCTTCCCGATACAGCCCCGCACGACTGCCGGAGAAATTCATCTCCAGCGCGTTGTCGACGTCCTGCTTATCTACGCCAAGCTCGCGTCCCAGTGCGGCGACATACTGCGGACGGATCACCTTGCTGCGGTTTTGCCAGTCATTTCTTACGCTTGCGGTGGCCGGGTCGCGCGCCAGAATATCGTCCACCTGGCTGGCAATCAGACGGAGTCTGTCAGGGTCGGGGCCCTTGATGCGCACTTCAATGGCGCTGTCGCCGGAGGGGCCAAACATCACACGTTTGGTACTGGCATTGACCTGCGGGTAGTTTCGGGCGATGTACTCATCGACGTGGCGCGTCAGTGCGGAGATGTTGCGCTGGTCATCCATGCGCACCATGATCTGCGCGTAGTTGCTGTACTGCCGCTGTCCGCTGTAGGTCAAAATAAACCGCATACTGCCCTGGCCAATGGTTGAAACGGTGGTTTCTACGCCCGGCTGGCCGTTAATGGTTTTCTCGATATCACTGGTCATTTTCTCGGTCCATTTGATATCGGTGCCGTAGGGTAACCAGAGGTCGACAAAGAAAATCGGCGTATTTGACGACGGGAAAAAGTTTTGCCGCACGGCGCCGAAACCCCAGACTGACGCGGCCAGCAACGCCGCCATCACGATGAGCGTCGGTGCTTTCCAGTGCAGCAACGTATTCAGCAGGCGCTGGTAAAGGCGGTAGAGGCGTTTGTCGTAAGGGTCTGACTCGTCACTTTTTTCGGGTGCGCTGTCGTTTTTAAACAACCACCACTTGATCATCACCGGCGTGATGGTGAGCGCCGAAAACCAACTCAGCATCAGGGAAATCAGCAGTACCTGGAACAGGGATTTACAGTATTCCCCGGTCGAATCCTGCGACAGCCCGATAGGCGCAAACGCCAGGATGGCGATCACCGTCGCCCCCAGCAGCGGCAGGGCGGAGCGACGGATGATGTAGTTAATGGCGGTCAACAGCGGGGAGCCCTGCTGACGCGCAATTAGCACCCCTTCAACAATCACGATGGCATTATCCACCAGCATACTGAGGGCGATAATCAGGGCGCCGAGCGAGATGCGCTGTAGTTCAATGCCCCACAGATACATGATCAGCAGCGTGCCGAGCACGTTAAGCGCGAGGGAAAAGGCGATGATGATCCCGCTGCGCACGCCCATAAAGATCAGCAGCACGCCGATGACAATCGCCAGCGCCATCAGGAAGTTAATAATAAAACCGTTAACAGAGTGGCCCACTTCGGCGGCCTGATCGTAGAACAGGTCGATGTGTATCCCTGCCGGTTTTTCCGCCGACATCTGGTTTAGCTTCGCCTCCAGCGCGTGACCCACATCAATCACGTTCACGCCGGGAATAAACGAGACGCCCATGGTGACGGCTTTTCTGCCGTTGGCATGATAGATACTGGCCGGCGATTCGTTCAGCCCGCGCGATAGCGTGGCGATATCCCGCAGCCGCGTTGCCGCCCCGGTGCCGGAAGGGGTGATGATGAGATCTGCCAGCTCGTCAAGATTTTCGAACTCACCGGTCGGATGCAGGCGAATGGATTCTGTTCCGGAGCTGATTTCTCCGGCGCTGGAAACGACGTTAAGCCTGCTGAGCAGGGCGGAAAGCTGGTTCAGCGTAATGCCGCGCGCGGCCATTTTGGTCAGTGATATATCGATGTTGACCTGCTGGCTGATGGCCCCACCGATGGCAACCTTACCGACGCCGGGGACCAGAATCAGTTCGCGACGCAGCTGTTCGGCATATCTCACCAGTTCTGGATTGCTGAATTCATCACCAGAAATTGCGAAGAAAAAGCCGAACACGTCGCCGAAATCGTCATTTACAAAGGGCGTAACGACGCCGGGCGGGAACTGGCGCGAAGCATCGCCCACGCGACGGCGCAGTTCGTCCCAGATCTGCGGCAGTTCGTTCGAATGATAGCGTGAGGCAATGTTCACGGTGATTTGCGACAGGCCGTTTGAAGAGATAGAGCTGACATTATCCAGATAAGGCAACTGTTGAAGGGCATTCTCCAGCGGCAGCGTAACCTCCTCTTCAACCTGCTCAGCAGAGGCGCCGGGATAGTGGGTGATGACCACGGCAGTTTTGATGGTAAAGGCGGGATCTTCCAGTCTGCCGATGTTGAGCAGGGCGAAAATGCCCCCCACACCCAGCAGCAGGATTGTCAGCCAGACGCGAATGGGGTTATTGATAAACTGACGAGAGATATCCATTACAGTCCCCGTTCACGCGTCCAGATACGCACCGGCTGCTTAGCATGAAGCTCACCCACACCTGCCGCCACCACGCGCTCACCGGCCTTAAGCCCGCTGGTGATCACCGCACCCTCTGCGGTCACTTGCCCCACGCTGACCTTGCGGTCTTCAAGATGGAGTGCGTCACCTTCCCCGGCCACGACCCAGACGTGCGGTTCATTACGTGGGCTGTTGTCCGGGTTAAAGACTGCCTCAACCGGTACGACCAGCGCCTGAGCGCCAGCGCCAGCCGGGAGGTTGGTTAAATTGATCGTCACCGTACCGCTTACGCCTCCCACGGCGGGAAAATCATCAGGGCGCGGCATGGTGAGGATGACCTGCCAGGTCAGGGTGTTGCTGTCGCTGCTGCCCGAGTGCTCTTTGTAGACAGCGGTAAACTCCCGATCCGGGAAGGCGTTAATTCGCACCACGGGACGATACTGCGCGTTACGGATATCAAAGGTTTTGAACAGGTTCTCAGGAATACTAAACACCACGTCCAGCAGGTCGGTGCGGGTCAGGGTCGCAATGGGTTGACCGGCAGACACCACCTGATGGTTTCGCACATGCACGCTGGCCGCCGTTCCGCTGAAGGGGGCGACGAGCGTCATCTGATTCAGCTCTTCTCGGGCAATCTGCAACGCCGCATTCGCCGAATCGCGGTTCGCGCGCTGCACGTCCATTTCGGCCTTCGAAATCGCCTGGCGACCAGCCAGCGTCTGGAAGCGATCGAATTGCCGCTGGGCCAGCGTCGCTGCCGTTTGTCTGTCGTTAACACGCTGCTGGGCTTCACGGGCGTTCAGTCTGGCAAGCTGTTGCCCCTGTTTGATGGCGGCACCCTGACGTACATCGAGCGCTTCAATTTGACCTGCGCGCTTGAAGGAAAGATCTGTTGCATCACCCGACTCTATGCGGGCGGGGAAAACACGCTGCTGGGCATGACCGGGGACAGTCACCTCCGCCACTTTTACCATTCGCGGCAGGGGAGAAGCTTGCTCGTGTTTCGGGTCGCACGCCGTGAGCGTTAACATAACGAAGGGTAAAAGAGAGAGGTAGCGGTTCACTGTATTCCCCTAATAAATAACTGTTTTATTTATTCCGTAGCAAGGGCAGGGAGTGACACTATTCAGCCAGAACAGTGACAACCATATAGGTAAATAGGCCAATTGCCGTGCTGGCAATAATGGCAAGCGCGATAAACAAACCAAGACGGAAAAGGCTTAAACCGTACATTCATTCCTCCATGCGCCGTAAGGAGCATCTTTCTATGAGCATAGTTGGAGAAAAGATAAATGTTAAATAACCAATATCAGTGGGTAAGCATTAAACCTGATATTCCTGTGCTACGTTTAATATCACTCATCTCTTTTTTCCGTAACTGGCATTAAGGGTAACCCCCTGCATTTAATGCGTTTTATTGCTTCTCTCACTACCGTGTTGGTTATAAAAAGGGTGCTCGATATGTATAAAAATATTCTGGTTCCTGTGGATGTTTACGAGACGGGCCTGGCGGATAAAGCGTTGCACCATGCACAGTTTCTGGCGCAAAGCGCATCGGGTGACATTCATTTGCTGCATGTCATGCCCAGGTTTTCAGCCGAACTGACGCGTGGTTTTATTTCAGATGCGCGCAAGATGGATGAATATATGATTAATAATTCGAAAGAAAAACTGGCTGACCTGGTCAAAAAACTGAATCTGCCAGCAGAACGTGTTCATCTCCATGTCCGTAGCGGGAATGTTCGCGATGAGGTTATTAAGCTTGCGGATGAACTTGCTGCCGGGGCAATTATTATCGGTTCCCGAAATCCCAATATTCAAACCCATCTGTTAGGGTCAGAGGCGGCAAGTATTGTGCGTTACGCACATGTTCCTGTTTTTGTTATTCGTTAATTACATGAAAGCAAGGTGATTTCTGAAAAGAACCTGAGGAAGGAACGATGAAAACAGGAAAACCTGAACGTCCTTATTATCAACAAACTGTTGACGACACCCTGGCGAATATCAGCTCCGCCGTGGAGGGGCTGAGCAGCACTGAGGCATCGGCCCGCCTCCAGCAGTATGGTGAGAATGCTTTACCGCAGAAAAAGGGCAAGCCCGCCTGGCTGCGCTTCCTGGCCCATTTTAACGATGTGCTGATTTATGTTCTGCTGGTGGCTGCGCTACTCAAGCTCTTTATGGGC
The DNA here is from genome assembly GCF_011752765.1 of Enterobacter sp. Tr-810. Taxonomy (NCBI): domain Bacteria; kingdom Pseudomonadati; phylum Pseudomonadota; class Gammaproteobacteria; order Enterobacterales; family Enterobacteriaceae; genus Enterobacter; species Enterobacter sp. Tr-810. The sequence continues at coordinate 372,579 of NZ_VWWW01000004.1, forward strand.
CAGTGGGTAGATATGTTTGTCATCCTCGGGGTGGCCATCGTTAACGCGCTGATTGGCCATATCCAGGAGAGCAATGCAGAAAAATCGCTGCAAAGTATTCGCAATATGCTCTCCAGCGAAGCCGTGGTGGTTCGACAAGGTAATCATGAAACGATCCCCACCACGACGTTGGTCCCGGGGGACATCGTCGTGATCCGTGCCGGGGATCGTATTCCTGCGGATTTGCGTGTGATTGAAGCGCATAACCTGCGCGTGGAGGAGGCCATTCTGACTGGTGAATCCACCGTTGTTGAGAAAAACAGCGATGCGTTAAGCGGGGAATTGCCTCTGGGCGACCGGTATAACTTGCTCTATTCCGGCACCACCGTCAGCTCCGGCGGCGGGAAAGGCGTGGTGGTGGCGACCGGGGGCGAAACCGAGCTTGGCCATATCAACCAGATGATGTCCGATATCGAAAAACACCGTACGCCACTGATGGTGCAGATGGATAAGCTCGGTAAGACCATCTTCATCACTATCCTGGTGATGATGGTGGTGCTGTTTGTCTTTAGTCTTCTGTTCCGGGATATGCCGGTTTCCGAGCTGGTGTTGTCGCTCATCAGCCTCGCTGTTGCCGCGGTGCCGGAAGGTCTGCCGGCCATTATTTCCATCATCCTTTCGCTTGGCGTACAGGCTATGGCGCGTCGCAAGGCCATAATCCGTAAGCTGCCTACGGTGGAAACGCTGGGTGCGATGACGGTGATCTGTTCGGATAAAACCGGCACCCTGACCATGAACGAAATGACGGTCAAAGCGGTGATTACCGCTGACACGACTTATCGTGTGGAGGGCGATAGTTACGAACCGGTGGGGAATATTCACCCCGTTGATGACCCGACGCCCGTCAGCGTAACGCAGGGGTCGTTGCTGGAACGCTATCTGCGCACCATTGACCTCTGTAACGACAGTCAGTTGATCAAAGACGAGCAGGGACTGTGGAAAATCACCGGGGGGCCGACCGAGGGCGCGCTGAAGGTGCTGGCGGCGAAAATCCCGATTCCACCGCTCGATACCGAAATGCGCAGTAAAATCCCGTTTGATTCGCAGTATAAATACATGTCCACGTTGTACCGTCTTGGCGATGAAGAGGTGATTCTGATTACCGGCGCGCCGGACGTCCTGTTCCGCCTCTGTCAGTTCCAGCAGACGAATGACGGACTACAGCCGTTCGATCAGCCTTACTGGGAAGGGAAGATTGAAGAGTATGCCCGTGAGGGGCTGCGCATGGTGGCTGCGGCCTGGAAACCCGCTCGCGACGGGCAACGAGAGCTGGATCATCCAGATCTACAGGATGGCGTGATCCTGCTTGGGATTGCCGGAATGATGGATCCGCCGCGTCCGGAGGCCATTACCGCCATTGCCGACTGCCTGCAAGCGGGGATCCGCGTGAAAATGATCACCGGCGACCACCCGCAAACGGCAATGAGCATTGGGCAAATGTTGGGTATTGGTAACGCCGCAAGCGCCATCACCGGACGCGAGCTGGAGGCGATGGACGATCGTCAACTGAGCGACGCCGCGCAGCAATACGATATTTTCGCGCGAACCAGCCCGGAAGATAAATTCCGCCTTGTGCAGGCCCTGCAAAGTAAACAGGAAGTGGTGGGCATGACCGGGGATGGCGTCAATGATGCCCCGGCGCTCAAGCGGGCGGACGTGGGGATCGCCATGGGGATTAAAGGGACGGAAGTCACCAAGGAAGCCGCCGACATGGTGTTAACGGATGACAACTTTGCCACCATTGCCCGTGCGGTACATGAGGGACGGCGGGTTTACGATAACCTGAAAAAGACCATTCTGTTCGTTATCCCCAGCAACATCGCACAGGCTCTGTTGATCATCATTGCACTGCTGGCGGGGAACCTGATCCCGTTGACGCCGGTCCTGATCCTGTGGATGAACATGGCGACATCGGCAACGCTGTCGTTTGGCCTGGCGTTTGAAGCAGGCGAGAAGGACATCATGAACCGCCCACCGCGTAAGGCGAATCTCCATGTTATGGACGGCTACGCCATCTGGCGCGTGGTGTTTGTCGGTCTGATGATTGCCATCAGCGCCTTCGTGCTGGAAGCCTGGCTACAGCCGCGCGGTTACTCAGCTGAATTTATCCGTACCGTGCTGCTGCAAACCCTGGTGACCGCACAGTGGTTCTACATGCTTAACTGCCGCGTGAATGACGGCTTCTCACTGAGCAAAGGCCTGCTGGCGAATAAAGGGATTTGGATCGTGAGCGGCGTACTGTTAGCGCTACAAATTCTTATCATTTACGCACCGTTCATGCAGATGCTGTTTGGCACCGAAGCGCTGCCGTTCCGGTATTGGGTTATAACGTTCAGTATTGGATTCATTATGTTCTTGATTGTTGAAGTGGAAAAACAATTAACGAAGCGATGGAGAGTTGTGGAACGCTAAAACAAATATCACCACGCAGGTGGATGTAAAACATTACATCCACCTGCTATCACAAACGACTTTAAAGTTCTTTGAAATGTAAAACATTTACTCTTTAAGAGCCTAACCATGAACACTAAGCATGAGAATAAAATCAAACCAGATATACGTCATTACTTATGCGGGGCGGTATGGTTAGCGACATTCACTTGTCAGGCAGATGACATAAATCTTTATTCGATAAACACAGGATCTTATGTTTACCATTTGACGCATAATCATGGGCAATATACAGAACATTTTGACAACAAATTTATATCAGTAGAGCGAAAATTTTCAGAACAATCAGAATATAGTTATATTCTTGGCACTATGAATAATAGCTTTAATGACAGATGCTTAGCTGCTGGAGTCAGAAAAGATTGGGCGAATCTTGGCGATGGACTGGTTTTCAAAGGGATATATGGGTATGTAGGTGAGTTCTTCTTTGATGCCTTTAGCGATTGTGGTGACCATGGTTCTTATCATGACTTTAAAAAAGTGACTGGGGTTGGTTTCTCACCTTATATTTACCATGGGCTTCAGTATAATTTCACATCATATTTTGGTATGGATGTTGGTTTGATAATACCCTCGGTGTTTGTTATTACTGTACAGTGGAGCTTTAGATGAAATTTTTAGAAAATGCTCTCAGCACTATGCTTATTGGGCATAAAATTATGTTGTCTTCTAAACGCGCCGATTCCCCCGCATAGCTCCCCCTCGATTCAGAAGGAAGATAACCTGCTGATTCACATTGGAAGAAGTTTCGTTCTGATACCATTCTGATCATTACATAATCCTGTAGGACTACCGCGTAGTAATTTCGTTACTTGATGTCATGCTAAATGTCAGGTTAATCGATCTATTTCGGCAAAGAAAATTTCCTATGAATGGCTGAAAGGTTCGGGTTTAATTCGTTGGCATCAGACTTTGCGGGACAAATTGAAGGCACAAAAAAGCCCGCAGGGCTTGCGCCGTGCGGGCTTTCAGGACTTCATCGGTCGACTCTGGTGATTGCCAATAGAGGGGGTGGGCTGGCCGCAGCGCTCGCGCCTGAATTAATGGGTTATAACAGCCAGCATCCCGCTGTCAGAAACTGCGCCATGCAGCACTCGGTCGACTATCTGCGCGAGGCACTTAATGTCTGGCTGGCCGCCGGTGAAAAAATTAATTTTTCTGCGCAGGATAATGACATTTTAACAGCCATCGGATTCAGACTTGACGTGGCTTCGCGGGATGATAATCGTGAAAAATTCACACCTGCGCAAAACCAGAATTACGTCCGAAAACGCGCTGAACTGGCAGCGCTGTAGCCCGTCAAAAAAACCGTAAATCCCGCTCTTTTTCCCGAATTAAGCCATGCATCCGTTCTCACGTCCCTGACTTCCCCGCCAGCGCCAGCGCGGTCTGAGGCCACCCATGCACCTGCATTAAAAGCGACCCATTAAGCGGGCAGGCGGGGCGGGGAGAGCATTGCGCGCGCACGTTGAATCAATTTATTAAAATTTAAAATGGCGTATGATACTGGGGCTTTAAAAACTAACTATGTTGAATAAATAATATTAAGGATATGAGAGGGTATTCATGATACAAAAATCAGAGTCTGAGATTTTTTCCAAACTGGAATCATTGTGTTCTTCTGACGGATTTATTCATGTGTTAGCGTTATTGAGTTGTATGAATAATACAACTTTCTATGAGGAGGAGCTTTCCTCCACGGATATGCAGCATTTGTACGAAAAAGAAAGATTGATAAGAACTGAAATTTCTACTATTGCAGGGTTATTATTAAAGTCCGAAGTTAATATGGCATATCCTGGTGAGGCTGTATTGTCTCAATTGACCGAAGATGTAAACTCATCTTTGGCTGTTTTGCATAGTGCCATGTATTCTGGTGATAGGGATGGTGAATACGACAATAAGATGATAAAAGAGAGTGTTTTTTACTCAGGAGAATCTGCATACGATTTTCAATACCTAGATATGGCAGAGGAAAAATATGCTCAGGATAATTCATGGTTCCTAGAGTGTATCGGGTTTTCATGTAGTGAAATGGTTTCTGTTGGGCGATGTATAGAGTCAATAATAGGAAGGCAAGTTAGTAATTTTTTAAGGCGTGGTTTAGGAGTGTTTAATGAAGGGTTGTTGAAGGTTTACGAACTTTCAATTGATTTAATAGCTACCGAAACCGGCTTGATTAGCAGTAAGGTGAAAGCTATTGTTGATTTGTTTTCATCACAAAAACTCTCTAATGAGAATTTTTGTGATATGAGCAGTTTTAATGTTTATAATGCCAGGCCAATCATATGTGTGAATAACACATACTTCTGTTTTTCCGCTTATTCCTTGGCTCAGTCTATATATGAAACACCATTTTTTTGGATGAATAACGACAAAAAATACAAGTCAATATCTGCAGAGCATCGAGGTCAGTTTGTAGAGGATTATGTATTTAGGAAAATGATCTCGGTTTTTGGTGCGGGGAATGTCTTTAAGAATGTGTTTATTGTTAATGATAACAATGAAACACTGGGCGAAATAGACGTGCTTGTATCCTTTTCTGATTCAGTAATAATTTATCAAGCAAAGTCCAAAAAATTGACTATTGAGGCTCGGAAAGGGAATGACAACGCAATTCAAAAAGATTTTAAATGTGCGATACAGGATGCTTATGATCAAGGTGTATCCTGTGCACAACTCATTTTATCTGGCGCAAGCTTAGCTGATCAAAGTTTCAAACGGTTTAACCTCATTTCTGCTGTTTCAAGATGTTATATTGTTCCAATTATATCTGAACATTATCCGGCTTTAAGTTTTCAGACCCGTCAGTACTTAAATACAACAGTTACCGATGGAATTTACCCACCATTCATAATGGATGTTTTTCTTTTAGATGTTCTGACGGAGTTTTTGGATACACCTCTGCATTTTTTATCTTACATTGACCGTCGGTCGAATTATAATATGAGAGTGTTTTCTTCTCATGAATTAACAGTTTTTTCTTTGCATTTAAAACAAAATTTATGGATTGATGAAGAATACGGTCTTGTCATGTTACATGACGATATATGTGCTGATCTCGATATCGCTATGTTAGCCCGTAGGAGGGGGATAGCAGGTAAACAGACTCCTGATGGTATTTTAACAATGCACCAAGATGGATTTATTAGAAAAATAATTAAATCATTGGAGTCTGAAAATCATAAGTTGGCAGTGGAACTAGGTTTGCTCTTGCTTTCTTTGGATAGTGACTCTATTGAGGATATTAATCAAATTGCCAGAAAAACAATTTTCTTATCTTCAATAGATGAAAAACACCATGATTTTTCTACTGTAATTGGAGATGCTGGTTTTACTGTTCATTGTAATTACTATAATAAAGGCGCTGCAGAAAAACAATTGTACGGGCATTGTTTAAAACGAAAATACATAACTAAAGTAAAAAAATGGATTGGCATACATGTTACACCTAAAACATATAATGTAAATTATGGGGTTATGCTGGATTTTGAATGGAAGTATTCATCCGAGATTGAAAGCGTTATTGAGCCTGGCCGACTTCAAAACACTCTTGTCAAAATTGGTGGTGTTATGACTCAAGCAAAGCGTCCTGGGAGAAATGAACCATGTTTCTGTGGGAGTGGCAAAAAGTATAAAAAATGCTGTTTACGTTAAAATAAAGGGCGTGTAAAAACGCGCCTTTAGTTATAGGTTCTTTACTTCCGTTCCCCACCAATCCATAAGTGTTATTCTTTTCTCTATATATGTAGATCTATTATAAGCTCTTCGAACTTCATTTTTATCAGTATGAGCTAAAGCCGCTTCAATTACATCCGCATTGAAACCTGCTTCATTCATTGCAGTACTTGCGATAGGGCGTAGCCCGTGGGCAACTAGTTTGCCGCCATAGCCAATCCGCTTTATTGCAGCATTAGCGGTCTGACTATTCATCGGTTGCTTTGGGTCATTTCTGCTAGGAAAAACATGCTCTCGATGAGCACTGATAGGTTTCATCACTTCGAGCACATCTTGCTGCTGTTCCTCTGCAACTTCAGCTTGAACTTGCGGGTCGATTCCTTTGGCTAATAAGGCAAGGTAATCAGTTCGTAACCCTAGGGCATCAGCAAGCGAAAGGGTAGCCCCATCATTTTTCGCTGCTTTGTTGCCGGACGTTGATAACGGAAACGCCAGAGCTTTTTTCCGCTGGTTTTCACTATCAGGAAAAGCCCATCGCCATCATGCAGCGTTAGAACCTTCTCTAACGCTTTGGCGCACAGAACTTCGGTAATTAGGGAGCGTGTTGTCCATGCCACTGTGACCGCTCCTTCATGAATTGGTATACGCTTTTAGGTATACATCCTACCGTATACCAATAATCACTGGATTTAGCCGGATGTTCTCGGAAAACGACAGGCACAAAAAAGCCCGCAGGGCTTGCGCCGTGCGGGCTCTCAGGACTTCATCGGATGACTCTGGTAATCATCGATGGAGAATTTTGGTGGGCTGGCGGAGTCTGAATTGGTTTTATAACTATTTGTTTTATATGTGCTAATAATCAATTCAATTTTCATTTTGGTCCCATTGTTGGTCCTAAAAGAAAATGTCAGGTTTTTTGCAGGGGAGGGGAGGTTACAGCAGAGGTCTCTTTGTCTACGAGATTAGCATTTTGCTTTCCTTTAGTCTGCTCTGTATTTAAGCGTTTATTTCACGTCAGTTTTTAACAAGCCGGTAGAGCGTCTTGCTCGCAAAATATCCACTACGGAAAGATACGGAGTTTGTTCTTGCCACGAAAATCCTTTCCGATCGATACGGACAAGCCCGTATTTTTCTACCAGAAAGTTCACTGCATCACTGAGCGATATTCCAGCATCAATATGTTCCTGGATGGTGGAGTCATTGCTGAACGGTGTGTCATTCAGTGTCAGGCCATAGTGCTGCAACAACAGATAAGTTAGCAGCCGCTGCCAGATTTCAACAGGTGACAGGCAGGGCTGAGTCGCCCGTGTCGGGTGTGATGATATGGTTTGCATTATGTTTACTCTGTGATGTTAAGGGAATAAGCAGGGGGTTATTGCAGCTCAGTCTGCTCAGGATAGATAGCAATGTAGACATAGCCACAGGAGCCGAGTGTGTCGGCTTCGCAGGTGAGGCCGTTGTGGTATAGCGTAACGCAGTGTTGGTGGCGAGGGTTAAGTTCTCCACTGGTCAGCATCAGCTCAAGTTGTTTCATCATGAGCGGAAATGCCTGGTCAAGGCGCATTGCAACATCATCGGTGAACGCCCCGCTAAATTCTGCTCGGTCAGCCAGATAGTGCAGTCGGTTGCCTTCCTGAACCAGACGAGCCCCAAAACAAGGTGTTATATCGCGCTTCAGTCCCCACAACTGGCGGGCGGGACTCTCCGGCTTAGTACCGGATTCTGAGTGATTGTTCATTATTTTTCCTGATTAAAGGGAAGGATTAATTGAGAGTGACACTTCGAAGAATGACATAGGGACCATGGCGGTCCTGACGACGTTCAGCAAACACGGCCAGAACGCCGCGTATGTCCTGAACTTCCCGGCCAGCATAATGGCATATACTGCCTGTCCATTTATATTTGCCGGTACAGAAGCGAAACAGCCGGGAGTCTGGATGCTGTCGGTACAAGGCCATGGCCTGGCGTTTACTGATGGTTTTCATATCCAGCCTCGTTCTGCAAACGACACAATGCCACCCTGGCCGACAACCAGGTGATCGAGCGTCTTCACATCGACTAGTCCCAGCACCTCCTTTAGCCTGTCCGTCAACTGGCGATCGGCTTTGCTGGGCTCCGGATCGCCGGAGAGATGGTTATGCGCCAGCACGACAGCTGCAGCATTGAAACGAAGCGCCGACTTCACCACCTCACGGGAATGAACCTGCACATGGTTTACCGAACCGGCAAACAGCGTTTCACTCTCCAGTAAACGATGCTGATTATCGAGATAGAGCACCATAAACACTTCCCGCTCCTGTCTGGCCAGTTGTAACCGGAGCCAGTCACGGGCTGCAGTACTTGAGGTAAAGGCTATACCGGGCTGACGCAGATATTTATCCAGCAGGTTGATAGCGCGGCGAATGGTCCGCTGGGCGTATGGTGTCAGTCCGGAAGTCGTAGGGAGTAAACAGCCATGCTGAGCCATGACCGACACCGGCAAGAGTTCAGGCTGCGATAACAGTGGGGATATTGCGGTACTCATGTTCGGCTTTCCTCAGTCAATGAGATGCATAATGGCGGTGCACTCTGGATGGCTCAGCGCGAAGTCTCGTAAGCGATAATAATGCTCAGTCATCGCATCGCATTCGGTACGGCACGCGTGATGGCTGTATGCCATCAGGCAAGCGACTATCCCCGCAGCTTCGTCAGTAAGTTCCGCACCGTTGCCGTTCATACTGTTGAACAATGTCCACTTCTCATCGTGCTCTGCCTCAGGAACCATAAAAGCGCCACCGTTACTGAGCGTCGAGAAGTTCCAGATACCACCGTGATAATCGGTACATAGTCGATCCATCCAGGCAAAGATTTGAGGCTCAAGGGTTATCCACTGTGGGATGGAGCCAAAGTGCTTCGGCCAGAAGCCTATACGTAAGTCGTCAGGGACCACTGAGGCCGCAATAGCTGTCTGCTCAGCGAGCTGAATGTTTTGTGTATTCATTAAACTTTCTCCTTATGCCGGAACGGTTGTTTAACGCCCGAAAAACTCGAGCATGTTTTCTGCCATAACCCACAGGGCGCGGTTGAGCTTCATATCGCCATCAATACCGGTAACAGCCCGGGTGCGGCTGCTTTTCCCCTGTGCGGTTCGCCCTGACAGACCACCTTTCATCAGGTTCTCCTGCACGCGCTGATAAACGGTCCACAGGTCATCGCTGTAGTCCTCCCGACGACGCGGGGTCAGCAACTGCGATACCGTGACCGGCTGGTGGTCCTCACCAAAGCGATACTTCAGTGCGGCATTCGCCATTGCGTGTTGGGCTGGTGTAGGCAGCGCCAGTGACTGCATTGCATCGCGTTTCTCATCCACCCGGTCAAAGACCCCGAGCACTTCGTAAGCCCCTTCAATTACCTTCTCGACGACATTACCTTTATGCGGTACCCGCACTTCCCCGAATGACTGGCCACAGACCAGACCATTAGTACAGACGCCACGAAACAGTCCCGGTAGCATCTGGTAGCTCGACGAACCGTCATGGCTGTTGAGAAGAATGATTTCCGGCACCTGATGCCCGATAAGTTGTCCGGCTCGACGCAGACGCAACATATGCTTGGTGTGCTCCCGCTTGCTCTGGTCGCGAACCTTCGTCTGGCAGGCAAAGAACGGCTCAAAGCCTTCCCGCTGCAGGCTTTCGAGGATGGTGATGGTCGGGATGTAGGTGTAACGGTCTGAACGAGATTCATGCTTGTCACTCCCGAAAACGCTTGGGACATGACTCATCAGCTCTTCGTGGGTCAGAGGTCGGTCTCGGCGTATCTGGTTTATACGGCCAAAGCGGCTGGCTAATCTCATGGGTATCTCCTTTGAATGGGCATAAAAAACCACTCCGAAGAGTGGTTCTGGATTGAGGGAAAGTATTCAGTGCTGGGGCGGGGTTTGTTCCTGCTGTCCTGCTGCTTTATCGTCAGGTAACGCAGGCGAATTGTCGCTGTAGGCCCGAAGACGCTGTATTCGCCTCAGAATCATGGGCTTGCCGTACTGGAGGTATCGAAGACACCATTCGCACGTAGCGATCCTCTGGATGGGCAGCGGTAAGTGCCGGTAGACTTTGCTGCATACTGATAACACAAAGACATCATCATTGAGTGTGTCCTCTGCAACGGCGCAGAGTCCGTTGATAGCAGCGCGTTGCAGCCAGCCTCGATATTTCTTCAGCGATTGAGTTTTAGGCGCAGATATAGACCGCTTTCCTGACAACGAATTTTTCAGGCAAGGGTGGCGAGTTTTTTTATAAGGCGTATCAGGCTGAGTGTGGTCAGCGTGGCCCCGAGCGTCTGGCATACAACCGATTTGCTTCGCAGCAGCGTGAGTCCGGTGACACTGAAAACAACGGGCCAGGTCAGATCCAGCGGTTGCTCTTCTGGCACGGTATCGTCCGGCGATTTTGCGTTTTTCATTGGTAAGTCCATAAGATGTCCGGCATCGCAGGAAGCGTATACCGGACAGGGTGAGTGATTAGGGAAGATCTGCGGAGGCTATTTCCTGAGAAGCGTTAGTGGGGCCACTGTAAACGCCGACGTATTCATTTTGGGTAAAGATGATGACTGCATTGGTCTTTGGATCAAACGTGCACCCATTGAGTCCTGCAATTACAGCGCTTTTCCCTGAGCTTGTGTTTTTCACAATGAGCTTGCTGTCGGCGCAGTTACTGGATTTAACAAAATTCACCACATAACCGTCCTGCTCTGCGACGGTTTCCGCAGGCGTTGGTTTTGGCTCAGGATAACGTTCTTTCTGCCCACCTACGCGCTCGCGGCTGTAAGGAACATATTGCACCGAGTCATTACGCAAGGTTGGCGGGTCGTTGTTCATGCTCAGGTAAACAGGGCAATCAGCAGCGCCCACGACACAGCTCTTACTGAAAATAGTGCGAGACGGCCAGCCTTTAGTGCTAATGTAGGCCGCACCGGTTTCATCCAGGCAGTAGGTTTCCTCCCATGCATAATTTTTATTCTGGCCCGGCATGGTGCGGGTGGTGATGAGGCAAGTCAGGGCTTTTACAGGCTTTCCGTCGTAGCGGATAAAGTTCTGTTCAAGCGGTGAGGCGGCATACAGCAAGGGAGATATATTTGCCGCCGCAGCCATATTTTGCGCCTCAGCGTTGAAACCGGCTTTATTGTTGAGTTTGACGCTGACTGCCTCATTGTTCATATCACGCAGCATTTCACCGCCGTTTTCCGTCAGAAAGAAGGTGTACCGCTCAGGGTGAATATGCCCCTGGATAGTGATGGCAAAGCTAAGTGCCGGGAACAAAAGGATCGGGAGTAAAACCAGGCGTGAGAGTAATGTCGACATAAAGACATCCTTATTCATTATTGTTAACGATACGGGTGAATTTGTAGTTGGAGAGGGGATTAATGGCTAATGCAGTCTTCCCAGGTCAGGTCCTGCAACGCGTCATGCAGCCCAACTGCTTTAAAGGGGTGAGATGACGGCTCGTTCATCTGGGTGACTTCAATTTGACCATCATCATTTGTATTTTTAAGCGCCATAAAGGCCGCCTCGCCAGGCTGGTAATGCACTGCGTTGATATTCAGTCCCACCGTTTTTTGTCCGTCGTCGGGAAATTCCGCATGAGCTTTATCTGGTGCGCTGTAACCCACGACCAGCTGATTGTCTCGGCAGGTCAGAGTCAGGCGTTCACCTGCGCTGTTGTCGGTGTTAAGTTCAAACTCCATCACATTGATAGTGCCAAACCAGCTACCCCAATGTTGCTCCCGGCCCATGGCGTCCGAAGCGGTGCTGAACAGCGTGGCACTCAAGAACAGTGCAGAGGTTATCTTCAACATAAAAAAATCCTTACTGAGTGTTTTATAAGATAAAAATGGCCTTTGAGCTTTGTCTGAGGCTATCCAATCGTATGCATTTGGCAGGGGATGGGATAATCGTTAATACAGATCGGTTTTCTGAAATTGATCGCTATTATCTATTATAAAAACGATCAATAGAATGTAATTGATAGTTTTTGACTATCATGATTTGAGTATCGATCGGTGCCACAGATCAACAAGATACAAGCCGGAAACGAATGTCTGTTGCGGTTCGTTTGAGTGATATAGGTGTGAAATTTTTTGGGATACGTTCTAATCAAGATATTAAGAATCAACAACTTTAATACAGGTTTGTATTAGTTGTTTTAAAGGTACTAACTTCGGAGTAATTACTGGATATATTATGTAGGTTAATTGACGTTTTTAGTTGTTTCCTTCTTCTATTGCAATTTTAACATGCAGGAGAATATTTGTGGCTGATTGGTATTATAATAATAAAGAAGTACTGTATTTAGTATCATGACAATCTATATCACTCTCCTATGGCAATAATTTTGAATATAAAAATAGTAGTTATTTACATATCCAGAAAATGATATTGAGATGATTAATATCAGGAGTTAAAAGTGAAAATATTCATCAGTCCCTTCGGGATAAGTAATCAGCATCATATGGATCGTATTCGTGAAACACTTGATAAGTCTTTACAGGAATACCCAAGGACGTTTGTGTTAAATATCATCTTGAGATTACCTGATGAGAACTATGAGTATTACAAGGCAGATCCTAAATTAATAACAAAATTTATTGAATCTTTAAAATCTCAGATTGAGCATACACAGAAACGTAAAGCCGCACAGGGAAAACGTATTCGCTCCTGTAATGTTCGATATGTCTGGTCAAGAGAGTTTGGTGAGGAAAAAGGCAAGAAGCATTACCATGTGGCATTGATGCTGAATAATGATGTTTACTGTAATGCGGGTACCTATTATCCCATAGAAGGACTTTATATCCATAACCTGGCATTAATGATTATGGAGGCCTGGATGAGAACGCTGAGTCTCAATGTCACGCCTGACTATCAGAAGCATTATCAACTTGTGCATTTTGTTAAGGAGGGAGATTTCAGACTGGATAAAAATGGTGAGAAGTTTGAATACTATTACGGTCAACTGGGACGCAGTTTGTCGTATTTGACTAAACTCGCCACCAAAGACGGTTCTGATGGCATGCGTAATTTTGGTTGTAGTCAGTCCTGATTATTCACTGGTATGGATATATTGCGATTTTAAAGAGGCTGTAGCAGCGTTGTAGCGGTTTTATTCTTAGCAAAACGTTAACATGCGTACGCTGTAATCTGTTGTAGCAGGCCTGTAGCGATTGAAATGTCATAGCCAGTGATGGATGATAATTGAGCAATTTGATCTATTTCCACTGCGGATATCTTTCAAAATACCGCTACAGCTCGCTACTGTAGCGATGGTAGCAGAGCTAAAACAGACACCGGAAACTTTTTCAAAAGAAAAGGCTCGTTGATACTTGAGTATCACGAGCCTTTGAATACGGGTTATTGATAACAATTATGCATCATTGCGAAAAAATTAAAATTAGTGTCAGCAGTACATTTGAGAACGGCTAGCTAATGGGGTTATCATCTTGTTTTGGTGGTGAGTATTTATTTGCGTTGTGTTCTGCAATAGGGGCGAAGTATCCATTAGGCATACGCCAGGTAATATACACCGCCGAATGAGGAGGGGCTTTGTGGATGTAGGCAAATATACCAGTACTCATAATGTAGTCCAAAAGTGGCTCCAGTATATCACTCCGGCGAAACCTGTACGGACCATATTTGATGACGTAATTCTTTTTGAACGGCAAACCATTGTTGGATGCGAATTTATTATGGATCCATTTGGTGAGCTCCTGAACGTCTTGCTGGAATTTGTATTGTGGAGTGAACTGATAAAACCACTCTGCAGTATGACTGAGATACCATTCCATAATAGCCGCTGCTCGATGAAGAGAATCCAGAGAAATAGTCTCATCGTCCTGATTAACGAAGTAGTGAAGCGATGCAGCGATGCGCAAAGTATTCCCACTTGCTTTCATTACCATCGACTTAATGAATGACCATGACGATTCAGTCATTGCTCTTGAAATCCACTCATCGTGTTTACCTTCCCAATATGCAACCGCATCAGGTGAGAGTTTGAGTGTTTTCTTCTTTACTTCCGCGGACCAAATAAGTTCTTTTTGTTTTGCCAGCAATGCAGTAATCCGGGTATGAAAAGCGCATAAAGCTTCCTCATCACGGGAAAACGTATCCTGGCGGTAGCGATAGCTCATGCCTCCGGAAGGATAATTATTGTTGGATGGAATGCTGGCAAACAGGAAGCGAGATAAGAAACCACTGTCTAATGCTTCAGCTCCATGTTTTTTCATATAACTGAGAAAAAGAGATGGCTGCAACATGAGCGATACCGTCAGTGTTGGTTTGAAACTACAGGGCTCGCGATTGCTGCGCTTATAATCATAAACCCCTCCATCCCAGGCCTCGTTATAGAATGCCTGCTGAGCGATAGTGCAATGCTCGAAAAAGCGACTTCCTTCTTCAGACCGTAAAAAAGCGCTCGGATATATGCTCAACCCATCAAGCAGAGCCGCAAGCGAGGTGTCGTTGTATACAAGGATTGGCATAATCGGTTGAATGGGTTTGCGAGCGATATGTTGCTGTAACCTCGCCTGGATGTCCTCAGGATTGTCATCCTTTTTGATTGCGGTGCGGAGTTTGCTTTCCAGAGCCTGCAATTCTGGTTTCCAGACGGCAAAATCACGTCCATAGGTGGCCAGTCTTTCCAGGTATTCCTGCGCCAGTTCAGCCTTCAATGCATCATAGGGTTTCATAACCAGTTTGCTGAGGGTCGTTTTTCCTGAACCCGATTCACCAAGTGTCATAAAGTAAAGTGCTGTCGGCTCTGATGAGCCGTGATTGTTATTGAAAACCTCAATCAGTGACTGGCAGCTGTTTGAGACGGCAGCTAATACCGTGCTGGCTGCTAACACGGCTGAATATTTACTGCCATCCTGAAGATAGCGAATAACATCTTGTAAGATTTGCGGGAAGGCTGTGATGGGAAGGGACGATTCCTCTGACTGGCTTACCAGCTGAGAGAGAGTCGTAATTGGGTTGTAAGTCATATTACCTATCCTGAGTTTATGTCATGAAACGCAACTGATGCGCCTTATCCCGCAGGATAAGGGCATACAGTTGAGGTGGATTATGGGGGCGTCGGTGAAAACACCTCGCCTTGTGAAACGAGAGGTGGGGTCTATGCAGCTCTGCGCTGGAGAACCCATTCATCCAGTTCGGACTCTAGCCATCCAACGGATTGCTTACCTAAGGGGTAGGGCTTAGGAAACGCCGGGTCATGGCGTGGTGATTTGGCATTAAGCCAGTCGTAGATGGTGGAGCGTGCGATGCCGAGTTTGGCCGCAACTGCTCGCATGCGTAGGATTTTTACCGTCTGGGCGTCGGTGGTCATCTTTCTACCTCATTGAACTATATGGATGTAAGTTATTGGTTTAATAACGGCTCTCCGTTATTCAATACCTGAGCCGACTGGCTGGTATACGATGGATGGTAATGAAGTCGAATAGTGTCTAAAATTGGCAATTATTAACTACTTTTTTTGACACTAACTTATGCCAGCCACAACATCCGTACAGAAAGCAGCGTTTGATGCTATCGACAGTCTTCACTTCAGTCAGGTGATGATGAGTCTCATATGCGCAGACCCCGTTGCAGAAGAGTGGTATCGCCGTATTTTTGGCAGAATCAATAGTATCCTTCAGAAGGCAGGGATAACTGCAAAACAGGCCCAGATAGCCAAGCATTATTTACTGAGTGCACTCGAAGTCCACTTGTCTATTGATAGCAACTATTTTTCGGATATAGTTGAGCACAATAATAAAGGTGTTGATGGTGGTGCACCTTATAACAGAGAACTTCTCGAGCAATTGGTTGAACACAACCGAAATTATAGTATCGCTTTACTTTGCAATATTGCTGATTTTAATGGTGTCGACAGGGATTTCTTTTTTCAGGCAACGGAAGAGTTATTTAATGATAAGATATTATCTACCATGCCGCGTTTTATCAGATATCGTCTTACCGAATGTTGCTATGCGCTGGAATATCCTGATGCACCTCTCTTTTTTTATCGTGAGTTGGTGAGTCAGGGTATTGTTTTATGTGGAAAATACTCACGTCATCGTGACCAATTTGTGAAGAGGTCTGATTCAGAATTATCACTTTTGTTCATTCGTACAGGCTTACTTTTTGAGTTTAAGATGCTGCAAAGAGCAGTACAGGTGATAACCTCCCTCAATAAAAATGGTACTCTTGTTTTACCCGCTGCAGATCTCCGAATGTCCTTTACAGAGCGAAAGAACGTAGCTGATTACTATAAAAGACTTGTTGATGTTTGGTTGCTGGAAGATAAGCCTGGTTCCTTTGTGGTTTTTCAGTGTAAAAACGATGTTTCGGGTTTAGATGCTAAAAAACTTCTTAAAAATATGAGCAGATTTTATTTTCATAAACGAATGTTTGATGGTACGCAGGGAAGCTGGCTGGGAACACTGGGAGCATTTGATATTGAGGTTAGCCGTTGGGTAGAACCAGAATTGGCGATTTATTACGAGGGTAATAATAGTCTTACAATTTCAGAAAAAATCAGATCTAAGTTTATGGGGTTTGGTTTTAGTGTATCAGCTAGAAACTTGTATTTGCGGCATAAAACGATAAGAAAAAATAGTTACTCTAAAATTCGATATTATTATGTCCTTTTATTGAATCAGCCATGCATCTTCCCCTGGTATCTTAATGACAATATTTGTTACGACATGGCTCTGGAGTTTGATGGTTATCAAGACTTTGCTGGATAAATAAAATTTAAGGCGAGTCCACTGTAAAAGATTCTCGTTCAGGCGATACACAGGCCTTCAAGCATCCCCGTCTTCGTCATTTTGCTCGGCGCACGCATCATGGCCAAAGCCTCTGCAGCCTTACCGTCGTAGTCATGCAACATCAGTGTTCCGTCGAACAACTGTTTTATGTGTCTGCTGGTACTTATCAGCGCCTTCTGGCGCTGGGGGAGGATCACTCTCAGGAAGGATTTATATTTGAACATAGTTCTTAAACAAGTGGGTTTACGTCATTACGCGAATCTACAGGCCATGCCGATTGCTAACCCGATGCCCAAAAACACTGTGACATGAATCAGTTAGAGTATATTTAAGGATTGGCATTTTTTAGCGAAGCGGTAATATGACTTGCCGTGTCAATTCTTTCTAATTGTGCCTCAACAGCATCAAGGTGGAAGGACTCGAGCTTACGGCGTGGCGCTAAGCTGCTACAGGTTGGCGCGTCCCTATACGGATTGAGAGGAGCCACAATGTCAGCAGCAGACGCCACTACATCATTATCTGGACAGATATCCCTTCGGTTTGTTGAGCTTTGCCAGTTCCGCCGACTTGGTAAGGTCCAGCTTGAGATTGATCCTAAGACTACTATTCTCGTCGGTGCTAATAATAGCGGCAAAACATCAATTCTGGCAGCGCTGCGCCACTTCCTCGCAGATGGCTCGTCATTTGGTGCTTTCGACATCAGTGTTTCTCAATGGCCAAAATTGCGGGAACTTGGAAGAGTTTGGGACGCATTAGAAGAAGACCCGTCTACGTCTGGCGCATCCGAAGGTGAATGGGAAGAGCAACTTGGAACCTTAATTTCGGCGATGCCAACGCTAGATCTATGGTTCGATGCTAAGGCCGGCATGTTCCACTATGTCTCCCCGTTCTTGTCAAAATTCAGTTGGAAGGGGGGCGGGGTAGGTGTCCGATTGCGTCTGGAACCTGCTACGAACATTGAGGATCTGAAGCAGTTGGCTTGGAAGTATCACCTGACGAGAATACCTGTGAAGGATATGGGAAAGGATTCGCTTGCGTGGCCGATTGATCTTCTTGATTTTTGGCTGCGAGAACCTTCTCAACTCGGCCAAGTTCGGGCCTACAAGTTAGATGCCGATAACAACCCTTTGGACGG
This sequence comes from Enterobacter sp. Tr-810, assembly GCF_011752765.1. NCBI lineage: Bacteria > Pseudomonadati > Pseudomonadota > Gammaproteobacteria > Enterobacterales > Enterobacteriaceae > Enterobacter > Enterobacter sp. Tr-810. The sequence goes on from NZ_VWWW01000004.1 coordinate 390,658, forward strand.
GATAAAGACCTACGTTAGCCAGGTACTGGATGCTGACTCAAGCCCAATTGATCGTAAGCATCTTCAGAAACTTATAAAAGTAGACTTTGTGGCTGCACAGCGTGGCCTTGGTAGTGAGGAAGCTGATTCCCGGTCTGCTTCTGGCACCCATCGCATAGGTTTATTCTCCAATCAGCTTCTCAAATTTGCTCGACAGCATCTTAATGTGGCAGCAACAGGTCATGGGCACCGAGCTGACCTCATAAAAGCTGTTGCTGATGCCCAGCAGGAACTAGATAAAAAGATTCATGAGGCTATTGGTCCATCGGTAGAAGAGGTTAAAGAGCTTGGGTACCCCGGCTTGCATGACCCCCAAGAGATTCGTTTCCGAACGCGCATACAGACAGCCGAATTACTCGACCATGGGACAGCTGTTCAATACAGCATGCAGAAGGATTCACTAGAAGAGCTTCTCCCGGAATATTCCATTGGTCTCGGTTATCAGAATTTACAGTCCCTTAGTTACCAACTAGTTTCTTTCAAAGCTGCTCGCCTAAATCCTGAAAAGGGCGCTCCCGCACCTGTTCATCTGGTTATGATTGAGGAGCCCGAGGCTCATTTGCACGTACAGGTACAACGTATTTTCTCGGGTAAGGCACATAAGCTCATCAGTCCTAACGGTAGCGATGAGTCAGGTCTTAAAAGCCAACTGATTATCAGTACTCATTCTAGCCATTTAGCTCATGCTGAGAATTTTGACCGGCTACGATATGTTCGCCGCGTTGCCAAGAGTGAAGAACAAAACATGCCTACCACTGAGGTGGTTAATCTTGGGCAAGTTTTTGGTGATGATAAAACAACCCGTCAATTCGCTGAACGTTATTTTCGCGTTCAACACACAGATCTTTTATTTGCCAATGCTGCAATCTTTGTCGAGGGGGTTGCTGAACGAATGCTGTTACCTCTTTTCATTGAAAGAGATTTTGCAACACTCAACAGTCGCTATCTGTCCTTCCTTGATATTGGTGGCAGCCATGCTCATCGGCTAAGAGCTCTCGTTGAAAGACTCCGTATTCCAACTGTAATTATTACTGATATCGATCCAGTTGAAGAAAGACCAGGTAAGCCTAAAAAAAATGGGGATCCGACTACAACCTTAGTTGCTGTGGCTAATACAGGACAACCCGGACTGCAATGTGGGAACCCGACTCTTCGCGGATGGCACCCTAAGTTGCAACAGCTTGAGGATTACAAGAACCCGAAAAATGAGCATCTTGTCTGGAAAGAAATTGCCGAGTGTTCTGTACGTTTTGCATGGCAGTTGCCTGTAGTTGAAGCTGATGGTCAATGGCCAAGTACTTTTGAAGACTCTCTAATTCTGAGAAATATCCCTTGGTTTAAGCAACTTATTGATGAAAAAGTCGATGGCGATGGGAAGCAAATCAAACCGCCGAAGGGAGCACTGGGCTCAGTAGCAAGACAGGTCGCTGAAAATGATAATATTCCAGAACTGCTCGCAGCTCTGCATAAATTAATGCATGGATCTTTTAATAAAGGAGACTTTGCCGCAAGTATCTTTGAAATGGTTGCTGCGGATGAGCCGATAGTCTGTCCTAAATATATCGAGGATGCATTGGAATGGCTCCAGACACAGCTTGAGCCAAGCAAGGAGGTGATGCCATGACTAACTCATCAGCCCTTGACGACAATGATCGCGATGCAGGGGTAGTTGAAGAGATTTGCGGCTACCTTACAGACATACCACCCCGTAACTACTTCCTTTTTGCAGGGGCTGGTTCTGGTAAAACACGAACTTTGGTAGAAGTTTTGCGTCGCCTTACTGGTGTGACTGAGCATGAGAAGGGGGGACAATTAGCACGGTCCCTGAAGATGTATGGGCGTTCGATTAGAGTTGTGACCTACACCAAGAATGCTGTCTCTGTAATCAACAGACGTCTTGGGGACAATAATTTAGTCAGTGTGTCTACCATCCATTCGTTTTGCTGGGAGTTAATTAATGGGTTCAACGATGACATTCGGGAGTCCCTTATAGCAGTAAAAGAAGCTCAACTCGCTAAAGAGACTGCAGAGGCACAAGCGAAACCGAGGGGTATTACTGCAGCAAAACAGCGTGACCTTGACGAAATCACGAATGAAATCGAGGCTCTTCGGACAACTGAAGTATTCAAATACCATCCCGATCGCAATACATATGGACCTGGTGCACTACCACACAATTACGTACTCGATGCTACAGCTTGGTTGCTTCAAAATAAGCCAACACTCCAATCCATTCTCAAAGATCGACATCCAATCATACTGATTGATGAGTCGCAGGACACGATGAAAGGTGTACTGGACTCCTTGATGGAGCTTGCCAAAAAAAGTGAGAGAGATTTGACTCTTGGTCTGCTGGGAGATCATCGACAACGAATTTATATGGATGGTCATGCCGATCTTCCAAGCATTGTTCCGGAAAGCTGGGCAACGCCTGAGTTACAAATGAATCATCGCAGTCAACGACGGATAGTCACACTGATTAATAAAATCTGGGAAACTGAATTTGAAGGCAGGACACAACCAACAAAGGGGTCAGCACAACATCCCCGAACGGAAAAAGCTGGTGGAACGGTTCGGCTCTTCTTGGGGGATACATCACGAAGTCCAGAAGATAAAGTGCTTAGTGAACGCTGGTGCGCTGAGCGAATGTTTGAAATTAGTGGTTTAGCAGATTGGAATCAAGGGCAATATCAGTTGCTTGCGCTTGAGCATAAGCTTGTCGCCACTCGTGGCTCGTTTCTTGATGTCTATGAGGCAATGGTTCTGTTAGATCCCAACGCTGCAGCACCATCTGGCAGTGGGGACAATAAGGGGCCTTCAACAGTACAAATTTTGCTTAATGAGCTGGCGCATTTAGAAGCCTGCGTCAGTGATGAAGGAATCGTTAATGAGTTTAAGGCCACCGAGGTTTTTCGACGTTATGGCGGTTTAGGCAATATGCCTGAGGACTCAGAAGCAAGAGTTGAACGTACTGATGAAATGCTCGAGGCGATAGCGATATTTGCAATGGCTTGCGCCAACTCTGAGTCAACGATCGCTGAGGTGTTAGCGCCAGTCTTGAGTGCAAACTTATTCGAGGTTGATCATCGACTCCTAGAGGCTTATGTCGACAAGTCACCAGCCCCGCAAGCTCCTGGACGTGGTGAGGATGAGTCAAAGCAAACCAGAATGCGCCGCGGATGGTGTGCACTGTTTGCTTCTCCATGGAAACAACTTAAGTGCTATCGGAATTACCTTGCTGGGATTTCAGAGCTCGCAACACATCAGGTAGTTAAAGGCTCTGAGTTCAATCACGTCATGGTTGTAATGGATGATGCTCTTGCTGGTGGGACTCTCATCAAGTACGACAAAATTTTTGGTGGTACGCAGTTAAGTCCAACAGATAAAAAGAATGCAGAGGCTGGTAAGGAGACAACAATTGACCGGACTTTACGTTTGCTGTACGTGACTTGTAGCAGGGCGCAAGAATCGCTCGCCTTAGTGCTTTGGTCGTCCGATCCAGCTGCAGCAATGGCTCGAATCAAGGAGAGTCAATGGTTTGCTGAAGATGAAATACAAATAATCACATAATGCTTCAGACATATTTGATATTAGTTGGAAGATATCGCACTGAATCGCCACAGATCACCTTATGCACTTAAAGAAACGAAAATGTAGCATATGCAGGAATGCTCATATCGGCTGTAACCCCTCTCTCTGGAGGGGGGGCTGTTCTCATTTTGTTCTTGCGCTTGTTTACAAATTCTGGGATCTTTATCGTTAATAAATTAGGAGTAAATACAGTGGCTTATCAATAGCTTGTGTTGTTACTGGAACGCTGAGTTGTAAGCCTCAGTGGCGCGAGATTCATTCTCTCGTTGCACTTATTTGAATGTAGATGACGGTAAGGACATCTAAATAAATCGGACGGGGTTTAGGAAATGGCCAAAGCAAGGATCAAGTACCATGCTAACGAGCATAGCATTTTGTATGGGGAAACAGGGGGATGTTGCCCGCTCTGTAGACTATCTATGATGTTTAAAAAGGCAAACTCTAAACATCCAACTATCGGTTATGAGATTGCTCACATTTATCCTTTAAACCCGAACCCTGCACAAGCAAAAGCTTTGGAACGATATTCAGCTCCAGATGATATTAATGCTCTTGATAACGTGATTCTACTGTGTCCAACTTGTCACACAAAGTATGACAAAGATTTTAAGATTGAAGAATACTCTAGGCTCCGTGATATTAAAGATGGCTTTCTTAGCGAGACGCAGGCAAGGCTTACCGCATCCCAGTATGTCCTTCAGGATGAGGTTAAAGAGATATTGGATCTTATAGCTACTGGTGATGAAAGTTATGGGGACCTGTCTGAAACTAAACTAGATGTTAGTTCACTAAATGAAAAGCTTAAGACTGGTATCAGTCCTTTACAAAAGAGAGAGATTCGGAAAAACGTTATCGATTTTTTCGTACCAATCAGAAACCATATTCGTCTAATCGAGCAGCGGGATCAGGCGGCGATAAGAATATTGCAGAATCAAATAAATTCATATTATCTAGTTATGGAAAGGCTGCATCCCGAAAACAAAGATCTTATTTTTAACTATATCTCAACATGGATATGTTCAAGAACAGGAAAATCTCTTTTAGCATCTCAAATCCTTGCTTCTTTTTTTGTTCAAAATTGTGAGGTATTCGATGCTAATTCCAACTAAGTTTACAACACTTGAAGAGTCCACTATTTTCAAAATGCATGTAATTTTAGAGAATGAAGAAAAAAGCGAGATATTATCTGATTTGTTAGTTAGAACTGCGGGGAGGTTCCAGGATGTTTCAGAGTGTCTACATGCTTTAGACATCCTTTATGTTTTAGGTTTGATTGATTTTGATATCTCGACTGGAACGATAAATTATGCTGACTAAAATAATCTGTTCATTATTAAATCGTGGTGAAATATCTTTTCATGCTGGGTTGAATGTTATTCTTGGTGATGATGATGCCAAAAATTCCATTGGAAAATCTTCTGCATTAATGATAATTGATTTTGCTATGGGAGGAACGTCACTGCTGGAGGATAAGGCTGGTATTATCAAGTCATTGGGGCATCATGCCTATATTTTTGAATTTGATTTTAATGGGGTGAAGTCTTTTTTCAGTCGTTCAACTAATGAACCGAGTATTATCCTGGTTTGTACTAAGGACTATCAAGTTACAGGTAAGATAAGTATTGAAGAATACACGGCTAAACTTAAAAAGTTATATGATTTAGAATATTTAAGAAATAGCTTTCGCTCGCTGGTGAGTCCTTTTAGTCGAATCTGGAATAAAGGTGCTTTGGACCCAGAACAACCATTTTTCAGTGATGCTAGAGAGGCCGCAGGAGTTGCTATTGGACGACTTATCGATCTTTTTGAACGTTCAGATGATATAGCTGAAGAGAAATCTATTCTGGATGCACATAATGAAAGAAAAAAAATCATTTCTAAGTCGATGAGTGAGGGAATAATACCTAAGATTAATAAAACTCAATACAAGGCCAATCAAAGTATTATTACAAGTAAGATGAATACTATTGAAGCTTTAAAGCAGGGGTTTACAGGAGCTCTTAGTGCTTATGAAGCACTTTTCGATGAGAGCCTACGTAAACTGCAACAGCAGAAAAATCAACTGGCTAACCAACGAAACGAAATACTGACAAAAAAAGACCGTATCGAACGAGATCTCTTAGGGATAACACCGAAATTGAGTGCTAATATTGCTCTTGTTCAGGAGTTTTTCCCCAATGTTGATGCTAAACGACTTGAACTGGTTGAGTCTTTTCACCAAAATATTAGTAAAACGGTCCAGAAAGAGCTTAGGAAGGATCTTGCTTCATATTCTGAGCAGATATCAAATCTCAATGTTGAAATTAGCGATTTAGAGGACAATATACGTACCAGTTTAGCTTCCAAAGGAACACCGGATGACTTGTTTGCTCGAGTTTTTGAGCTAAAAGAGTTTGTGGACAAAGCCTCTGAAGAGAACAAGTTTTATGATAAAAAAGAAGCTATTAAGATAGATGTATCTTTATCAAAAAAACGTCTGGAAGATATCTACGACAGTATTTTTCTTGATATTGAGACTTCATTGAATAAAAAACTGAAAGGCTTCAATCAAGTTGTTTATGGGCCGAAGCGAAATGCGTCGCAACTTAGAATAAAAAGTGCAAGTTCATTCAGTTTTATCTCTCCTGAAGACACAGGTACCGGGAAGGCTTACGCTGGTTTAGTTGGCTTTGATCTCGCTATGCTTTCACTCACTCATCTACCATTCATCATCCATGACTCGGTGCTCTACAAGAATATTGAGGTGCCAGCGACAAGAAACATCATTCGAATATTAGCATCAGTGAAGCGTAAGCAGATATTCCTTGCGTTTGATGAAGCACCAAAATTTGGGGCGATGGCAGAGGGATTATTGCGTACTCACACTGTGCTTAAATTGAGCGATAATGAATTGTTATACAATAAGGACTGGAGAGAGCAGCAATAACTTGCTGCGTTATTAGCATTGTGTAAATGCTCTAAAAAATTTTTGATGAAAGTTTGGTTAACACTGGCACCTTAAATCTGAGCTAATACGTCCAAGCTAATAGTTTTCTGTTTATTAGCGCAGATGTTGAAAAAAGGCCTGAAACTTCCCAGGCCTGTTCATGAGTGAAAGCAGATACCCGAGGTTAAGCGCCTGAAGTCGCTTGAGGAAGAGAACGCCAGACTCAAGAAGCTGCTTGCCGATGCTGGATAGTGAGGCACTTCAGGTGGCTCTGGGGCGAAAGTACTGATGACAGACCAGAAGCGGGAAGCCGTTAAGTTTATGTGTGATGCGACCGGTCTGTCGCAACGTCGTGCCTGCAGGCTTACAGGTTTGTCCATGTCGAACTGCCGCTATGAGGCTCAGCGTCCGGCGGCTGATGTGCATTTATCAGAGCGCATCACTAAGCTGGCACTGGAGCGCAGGTGTTTTGGCTACCGCCGTATCTGGCAGTTACTGTGCCGTGAAGGCCTTCATGTTAATCACAAGCGCGTGTATCCGGCGACGATAAGAACGGACCAGGGGCCGGAGTTCACCTGCCGCGCACTGGATCAATGGGCCTTTGAGCATGGTGTTGAGTTACGCTTAATCCAGCCGGGCAAGCCAACGCAGAGCGGATTTATTGAGAGCTTTAACGACGATTTCGCGATGAATGTCTGAATGGGCACTGGTTCAGCGATATCGTTCACGGCAGGAAAATCATTAATGACTGGCGGCAGGATTATAACGAGTGTCGTCCACATACAGCCCTGAATTATCAAACGTCATCAGAGTTTGCAGCACGGTGGTGAAATGAAAAATGTGAAGGTAAACAAACCGACATTACTAACTGACGGTTGTATCTAATACTGGGGGCAGGTCAACAGCCATACTCAAATCCACGCCGTTCAGCATCACTGAATCGATACAAGTTTAAACTCATCGAGGCAGTAACTGTCTCTTTGTGTCAAGAGTTGACGTTCACGAACGACCGGTTCTTACTGGAGCTATGGAGACACATTTTTAAGCGTCAGCAGTATCGGAAATCAGTATCGGAAATATGGACGAAAACTATGCTGTTGCGTAAATTCCAGATTTGCGGGGCTGCCAAACACTGACACATTTTACGTAGTAACGTAAATTGCAAATCGGCGCATGCATTCTCACATTGGGGGAATCTAAAGCGGACGCTTATGAGGGTATCGGCCAGTTAATCTTTACAGTCTTGACTTCCAATAATTACATGCACTAGCTACCATGCAGGTGAGTGGTTACTATCGTGAAGCCGCACTTCCACCTGTCGTACCCAGCTTATCAGCGTTTAGCTGGCTGGTCCTAACTCGAGAGAGAGAAAGCATATGCAGTCAGATCTTATTAAAAAAAGAATCATTGGTAACCTAATCGGCGAGGTCGTCGAGCTGGATGCTTCTTCTCTCGAAATCGTTGGACATAGTCTCATTGAATTGCTCGAGGAAAATCGCCTAATCCATCACGGGCTTAATAAAGAATATAGGCCTGTTGGATACACTGTCGACACCTTTTCGCAAGGTTTCACGGTCGCCGGTGAATACAGCGCAGAGAAAGAGTACTTCCATGGCAAGGTTAGCAAAGCGTCAGCCGGGCAAGATACAGAGGGCGACAATCCCGAAGCCCCCGTTACGACTTACGCTAAGATCGAGAAAGATGTTCAGCATGTCCTTGACCATGCAGCAGGTAAGTTGCCCCAAAAAATCTATCTGATATGTAGCCAGGAGGAGCCAGAATCTTTTCGCGCGAAATTCAATTGCACGGCGATCGCTCAGGAGCATGGAGAGCGTCTTAACATTCTTGATGCACGCGAGTTGGCAAGGCTAATCTTCGAGTTCTCCACGCAGAATCACACGGCTGCTGCTTTCTATACCGGTTTTTTCCCTGGTTTTTCCCAAGACCTCGACAACTATGCCTATTATGGCAAGGCTCCTGCATCATGTGAAAATCACGTCTCCGATGCTGCTGTGGTGGTTGCAATACGCGACCACTTCGCTCAGGGAAACCGTGTTTGTCTACTAACCGGCATCAGCGGCTCTGGTAAGACGCAGGCGACTATCGACTACCTGCATCAGGAAGGTTCGCGTTACGAAAACTACTTATGGATCTCTGGGGGGGACTGGAAGCCGGACTCCTCGCTAAGTTCAGTTCAACGCGCTAGAGGTGGCGTCGCTGTTAATGTGGCGGGCATCTTCAATAACTATAAGACGTTGCTTGTTATCGACAGCTTGGAGCGTGAGTTAGTCGAGAACTCACTTGATGATCTCTCGAAGGGGTTCGAGCGAGGTGGTCATGTAATAGTAACTTCACAGCTCAATCCAGCGAGCAAATCAGTGCTTCATATGCCTACAGCCTCGGCGGAGGTGGCTGCCGCCATTTTGGGCGAGGACAGTAATAGGCTAAGTGCAACAGCAGCAAAATTTATCGAGGCTTGTAGATTCTCCCCCCTTATTCTCGCAACTGTTCGTAAGCTGGTCGAAGCCGAAAACGTACCGCGCGAAGAAGTCTATGAAGAAATACTCGCCGAACCGCAGGTCATTTCAGATAGTAATGGCGCAGCAATTATGGGCAATATCTTGCAGAGATTGGACTCAAGATATCTCCTTGGTCTGCAAAAGATTGCAAACTCTGGATCATTCTCGAATGACGCCAAGTTTCTCGGGCATTTCTTAGGGCACGCCGTAAAGTTTCACCTTCAGCGTCTGTCGATACTAAAACCTGCAGTCGCGCCAGGGCTTCTGTCTGTGCACGACCTCATCTGCCAAGCCGTTCGTGACAAACCAGATGTCGAACTCATTGCCACCGCCGTTTCGCAGTATGTTGAAAAGCACTCGGGGGAGATGCTCCCTAGTGTAATTCGACAGATTCACTTATGCACATCTCAGCTTACGGAAAGCTATAAGCGACGTCAGACCCAGCAGCCAGATTGGCTGACTTACGCTTTGTTGCAACTGGATAGTGGCCGTAACCTTGTAAAAGATCAGGAACTTCATCGCCGAAGTATTCACTGCGGAGCGCCATTGCAAGAGCTGCTTTGTGTCATCGATGCGCAAGAGGCATTTGCCTATTCACTGGATCATGACGCTCGACTTCAGTACTTCAGTGCTTGTGCAGAAGAATATGGCAAGGCTCAGCAAGGAGATCCAGCATCTGAAGAGAATCTCGAGCTTTTGCACCATCAGGGCAAGGCATTGCGCCGCTGCGGTAGATTTGAAGAGGCTCTGAGCTGCTTTCAAAAGCTTCTAGAGATTCGTCCCGAGTGGCATGCAACTTATCTGCAGATTGCGCATATGGGGACACAGAACAAGGCCGACGAATCAATTAAAATGGCGGGAGCGCATGCAATGCAAACTCTCGTCGAGCGAGTTATCGCAGCTCCGTGGGATGTTCCATTACGAGTCTCATTAGCATCCGTCGCGCGACTTCGCTCCTATTGGAAAGTTGCCAACGAGGCGGTGAGCAATACTGAGCAGGTGCAGTCTCTTGCAGATGTGATTGCTCTGTCGGCTTTAGAAGGACTAGACCAATTTTATGAGGCCTACCTGTCTTTCACCTCCATTTTTGCCTATCAGCATCCGGAGATTTGCGTGGCGCTGGCTGAGGGATTCCCAGAGATTCTCTCCATGCCACCCGAATTGGTTGATAAGAGCCAATGGATTAGTGCGTGCGAGTCGCTTGGTAATACTGCAGTAGCAGCAGGCGAAGCAGGAAAGACTGATTTACGCGATAGAATCACGGCGGCCGGGGTTGTATTTGCGACGGCACTAGGGAGTAAACCTGGATTCAGGAGTTATGACGCACGCGCAATCGCCAAAATGTACCTTTTAGCCGGAATGTCGGATGAGGCGTTGGATACAATCTTGAAGATTCCGCCTGAAGTCCTCAACATGGACCATTGGCTATTGTATCGCAAGGCAGAGGCAGAATTAGGAGTTGGCAAACTTGGCGATGGATTGAAGACCGCTGAACGTGCTCTTGTGCTTGCCAAAGACGATAAAAAAGGGCTTGAGCGCATCGCTAGTTATCATGAGTTGCTTAGTAAATGCCATGAAGCATTGGGGGCAACAGAGGCTGCAATCGAGCAAACGGAGGCCGCGCTGGAGGCGTGCCAGGCAGGGAAGTATAAAAATGCGTTGGTGGGGAGATTGGAAGAGCTGAAGCGGCGAGAAAGCACCCATTTACCGGGGGCTTAGGATTTTCCTGGTCCATTCTTGAACGGATGCAATTGGTCGTTTACAGCCTGTCAAGACAAGCAGAAAACTGCCATGTGTTTGCTGTCGTAACACACAGCAGTCACTCCCTAGCATCCCTAAGTTGATCCTAATATGTGTTAGACAGTCGATTAGATTCTACTGTCGCTGTATTCAAAAGTGCTGATAAGTTCAGCATGATAATTACACGGAAATTTGATGAACATCTTTGATTTCGACCAAGGCAATGCTGGTGAGAATTTGGCTGCAAGTGTGTTATCTCTAATTTTCAATGGAGAAGCTCTACGTGAGACCATGCGTGGAGAAGGAATAGGGGCCCTTGATCTTCAGTTGAAGTATCCAGTCAATTTTCCCAGCCCAACCCACGCACAAGTAGCAGTGCAAGTTAAAACCGGATCAAGCTTCGGGCGGTGGACGCCGACAAAAAATCGATGGCGCTTACAGAATATTGATAAAGATCACTTGAGAAAGTGGAAAGCTACCAATCAACCCGTAATTTTAATTTGGGTACGCCTTGATCCAGAAACAAAGATTTACTGGAAGCTCATCGACAAAAAAACGCCAATTGAGACCTTATCAGTTTCTGAAAATCACATTCTGACACCAGCCTCCAGATTTGAAATCGAGCGACTTATACATAAACAGCGCGAACCTATACGTGGAATGGGAAGGTTTACCGTTCCAGTATTCACCACTACTGCTCAAGTACGAGAATGGTCTCGTCCTAGATTTTCTAAAATCCGAGGAATTGTATCCAGCTGCCTTGGAACGATATCCATCAGCAATTATGCATGGCGACATCTAACAAGAATAACACGAGCCCAATCGCATATTCGAGATAGCTTGACAGTCTTGCCATTTGCCAAACAAATACTCGGAAAAACTCCGCACCAGATCCAAACTCTGCCTGGAACAACAGTGCAGAATGGAAACAAGATCTTCGTAAATAGAAAAGTGCTGGCGGTGTATAGAAACGTGCATTTCTCAGATAAAGGCAACTGCGTAGTATATGTAAGACTAGATGAGCAAATCATCTATGAAGACAACTGGAAGGAAAGAGCTTTGATTAGGCAGAAAGTCTTTCAAGAGCTTAGGCTGGAAAGCATTTATAGGAAAACAACGAAGAATTAGGGCGCGTCCCCCCTCTTCACAATCCTGTCCTACTCGCAGACATAAATGCCTTTGAGATCAAACACATACCTGAGAAGCGCGTGTAGGTATGATCGCGCGCGAGAGCCGGGGAGCGCGCGATCAAATTACAGGATACACCGATTTTGTCAAGAGAAGGCTCTGGCTATACTTGCAAAGCGAAGAGACCTTTTGAGTCAAAGCTGACCACCCTGATTCGATTGTAATCTACCTACTAAATCGGTCAGGGCTAATGCTATTTTTTACAGGGAAACTAGTCATTCAAACCAGTCCAACTAGAAACTTAGCCAACGAGTTTGAACACCCTCTTCCCGTTTTCAACACTACTTCCGCTGTCGGCCTTGCTTACCAAATCAGCCCACCATTGCATCATCGGTCGCCGTTGCTCAAGATAATCACTACGGTTATAAGCGCGACGTACCTCATTTTTGTCTACATGAGCCAGTGCTGCCTCAATAACATCAGGAGGAAATCCTTCTTCATTGAGTGCCGTACTGGCGATAGAACGCAAACCGTGAGATACGAGTACGCCTCCTAAACCAGCGCGCTTGAGTGCCGCATTCACAGTCTGGCTGTTCATCGGCTGGGTTGGTTTGATGCGACTGGGAAAGATAAACTCTCGGCCACCACTGAGTGACTTCATCATTTCCAGAATAGAGAGAGCCTCATCGGATAGTGGAACCGTATGGTCCCGGTTCATCTTCATTCGAGCAGCAGGAATTTTCCATTCGTTAGCATCAAAATCGATCTCATCCCATCGAGCCTCCGCGGCTTCGGCAGGACGGGTAATGGTGAGAAGCTGCCACATGAACAGACACCGCGTGGACACACTGATACTTGCAGTACGCATGGTCTGCATTAGCTGCGGAAGTTGGTCCGGGCGGATGCTTGGCATGTTCTTCTTTTGCGGTTTCTCGAATGCTTTCCCGATGTTCACGCTGGGAACCGCATCAATCAGGCCTGTGTTCTGCGCATAAATCATGACTTCGTTAATACGCTGACAAAGGCGGCGAACAGTCTCTAATGCACCTCTGGCCTGAACCGGCTGAACAGCTTTAACCAGAGTATGAGCCTTAATCTCAGTGACGCTGATATCACCGATTGCTGGGAAAACATCTCTCTCAAGCGAACGCCAGATATCGTCGGCATAGTCCTCTGTTACGCTGGCTTTCTTCACATTCCACCAACGCTCGGCAACTAACAAGAAGGTGTTGATTTTGGCCTCTTGTGAATTCCTCACCTGTTCTTTCTGGTGTTCCTGAGGATCAATATCTTTTGCCAATAAAACTCGAGATTCGGCTCTGAGTTTACGCGCATCAGAAAGTGAGACAGCAGGGTAGGCACCGAAGCTCTGCTTGGTTCGCTGCTTTGTCAGAGGTCGATAGTAACGGAACTGCCAGAGCTTACTACCGCTGGACTTGATTAACAGAGTAAGCCCGTCACCATCATACAGCTGGTAATCGGCATCTTTAGGTTTGGCGGCTTTGATTTCCGTATCGGTTAACGGCTTGGTTTTTCTTGCCATGGGAGTCTCCATGCGTTTAGGCCCAACGAAAACAATAGAGCTTTTCGTTGGGCCTATCAATGGGCCTAAAATGTTCGGATTTAATTAGTTCTCTTCGGACTTCGCGGGACAAATTGAGGGCACAAAAAAGCCCGCAGGGCTTGCGCCGTGCGGACTCTTAGGACTTCATCGGATGACTCTGGTAATCACCGATGGAGAATTTTGGTGGAGCTGGCGGGAGTTGAACCCGCGTCCGAAATTTCTACATCCTCGGTACTACATGCTTAGTTTGTCTTTACATTCGCACGCCAGCTGCGGACAGACACGCCACTAACGAACTAGCCTGATTAGTTTTAGCACTTCAACCCCAGGCAGGGCATCCGCGCGATCTCTTTTGGGTTTGACCTCTCTTGATCCCCGTCTTAAGAGCGGAAGCTAGGGAGAGAGGGCTCTTAGCAGGTTATTAAGCTGCTAAAGCGTAGTTTTCGTCGTTTGCGACTATTTTTTTGCGGCTTTTTACGAGGCAAACCGCCCCTCGGCATGCACCTTGGGTTTCGCAAATCCCGTCGAATCCAGAATCAGCCCCAATAGTGTTGAACTGAGTATACCAGATTTCACTTCCTGGATACCAGCCCGGAACGCTAACTTATTGAATCGCTCAATAAGTATCCTGAAATTAACGACCTGCGTGCTTCATGATACGCGCTTTATCGACCTGCCATTCGCGATCTTTAGCATCGTTACGTTTGTCGTGCTGCTTCTTACCTTTCGCGACGCCGATTTTCACTTTGCACCAGGCGTTCTTCCAGTACAGAGACAGGGCCAGCACGGTATAACCTTCGCGATTGATGCGCCCGAAAAGGGAATCCAGCTCGCGCTTGTTCAGCAGCAACTTACGGGTGCGGGTTGGATCGCATACGTAGTGCGAAGAGGCGACCGTCAGCGGCGTAAAGTTTGCGCCAAACAAAAAGGCTTCGCCGTCTTTGAAGATCACATAGCTATCACCAATATTGGCTTTGCCGGCGCGCAGCGATTTTACTTCCCAGCCCTGCAATGCAAGGCCTGCTTCGAATTCTTCTTCGATGAAATACTCATGGCGAGCACGCTTGTTAAGTGCAATGGTCGCCGAACCTGGTTTATGTGCTTTTTTCTTCGTCATAGGTGTCGTAAAGCCGTCGGTAATCTGATTTCAAAAAGTCACCTCATTGCGTCCTGTGAGGTCTAACGCGCTATATTAGCACGAGATGAGGCTTAGCGTTTTTTTAACAGGTGATAAATGTTATTATTTGTCCGTTGTGTGACCATGGAAAATGCTATGCCTCAGATTAGCCGTACTGCGCTTGTCCCCTTCAGCGTGGAACAAATGTATCAGTTAGTGAACGATGTTCAGTCTTATCCGCAGTTTATTCCGGGATGTACCGGTAGCCGGGTACTGGAATCTGGCCCGACGCAGATGACGGCGGCCGTGGATGTCTCGAAAGCGGGGATCAGTAAGACGTTCACGACCCGCAATACGCTGACCGATAATCAGAGTATTTTGATGCATCTGGTCGATGGCCCGTTCAAAACCCTGATGGGGGGCTGGAAGTTTACGCCACTGAGCGCTGACGCCTGCCGCATTGAATTCCATCTCGATTTTGAATTTACCAATAAGCTGATAGAGCTGGCGTTTGGCCGTATCTTCAAAGAGCTGGCCTCAAACATGGTTCAGGCGTTCACCTCGCGGGCCAAAGAGGTCTACAGTGTCGCATAAGATTGCTGTAGAAGTGGTGTACGCGCTGCCGGAAAAACAGTATCTGCAACGCGTTACGCTTGAAGAGAATGCAACGGTTGAGGACGCCATTCGTGCCTCGGGGTTGCTTGAGCTTCGCAGTGATATCGATCTGGCAAAAAACAAAGTCGGTATCTACAGCCGCCCGGTAAAACTGGGAGGTGTGCTGAAAGAGGGCGACAGGGTGGAGATTTATCGACCGCTGATTGCCGACCCGAAAGAGCTGCGTCGCCAGCGTGCGGAGAAATCGGGTAAGTAGTTTTGTTCCCCTCACCCTAACCCTCTCCCCAGAGGGGCGAGGGGATAAAAGAAAACAAAAAAGGTGCTCATTGAGCACCTTTTTGCATTTCTGACCTGATTATTTGGTCAGCGCAGGTTTGTTGTCGATGTTAGTCAACACGCCGCTGCTGTTGAAGGTCAGCGTCAGGGTCTGCTGGGTCACATCTTCATGACCAGGCTGCTGACGGAATACATAGAACCAGGTGTTTGTGCCGAACGGATCGGACATCATCGGGGTTCCCAGTGCATAAGCGACCTGCTGTTGTGTCATCCCTACACGGATTTTGGACACATCGTTAGGGGTAAGGTAGTTCCCCTGGTTGATGTCAGGACGGTAAACCACTTTCTCCAGAGTGGAACAGCCTGCGGTCAACATCAGAAGAACCGCTGCGGCAGCGGTCAGCGTTTTACAGCGCATAGTGATTTGATTCCTTTTCGGGCCCGAGCAGTACGCGGCTCATATGTAATATGCCGATGATAATAGACCTTGCCCCACTTTGAAACTGGTCTGGCGGCGTTTTTGTTGTTCTCTATGACTCTGAGATCCCGAAAAAGTTTAGGCAGCCAGCAGTTCTTTCGCGTTCGCGAGGGTGTTGCGCGTCACTTCACTTCCCCCCAGCAGGCGCGCCAGCTCCTGTAAACGCGAGCGCTTATCTAAAGGCTTCATGTGCGTTTCGGTCATTTCGCCATCAGTTTCTTTGCTGACGATAAAGTGGTGATGACCACAGCCAGCCACCTGCGGCAGGTGGGTGACACACATTACCTGAGTGGATTCACCCAACTGGCGCAGCAGTTTGCCTACCACGGCCGCCGTTGGGCCGCTGATCCCCACATCCACTTCATCGAAAATGAGCGCCGGGGTTTCCATTTTACGTGCCGTAATCACCTGGATGGAGAGGGCGATACGGGACAGCTCACCGCCAGACGCCACCTTAGAAATGGCCTGTAAGGGCTGACCAGGGTTTGTGGTCACCCGGAATTCGATACGGTCCGCACCTTCAGCCGTCAGGGTGTTTTCTTCAAAGCGAACATCAATCGTGAACACACCGTGCGGCATTGCCAGCGTGTGCATACTCTCGGTGATGTGCTGGCTTAATTCCTGCGCATAGTGCTGACGGATGTCGTGCAGCTGTTTTGCCGTCGCCAGCGCCTGCTGATGATGTAGATTCACCGCCAGCGTTAAGGTTTCTTGCGAGTCGGCCTGGTCGTCGAGCTGCTGCTGTTCATCCAGCAGGCTCTGATAAAAGGTTGGCAGCTCTTCCGGTGATACATGATGTTTACGCGCCAGAGAAATCTGGCGAGAGATGCGTTGCTCAAGCTCAAACAGGCGATTAGGGTCGAGATCCAGTCGCTCACAATAGTGGCGCAGTTCATCGCCCGCCTCAGAAATCTGGATGGCGGCCTCTTCCAGCATATCCAGTACGCCAGAAAGTTTGCTGTCCATGCCTGCCAGTTCGGTGACTAACTGGCGTACGTTATACAGCTGGCTTTGCAGGTTAACGTCTTCGCCATCCGCCAGCAGGTTCAGGGCATTTTGGCTGGTTGAGAGCAAATGGCCGCTGTTGGCCAGACGCTTGTACTCTTCGTCGATTTGCTCGAATTCCCCTGGCTGCGGGTTAAATTCGTTCAGCTCTTTTAGCTGATAATCAAGCAGCTCAGCACGTGCGGCACGCTCCTGACTCAGTTGCTGGTGCTGAGCAAGCTCACGGCAGCTCTGGTGCCACTGGCGGTAGTGTTCTGCCATCAGTTGAGTAAGTGCATACTCACCCGCGTAGCCGTCGAGCAGGGCTTTTTGCTGCTCGGGCTTAACAAGCTGTTGGTGAGCGTGCTGGCCGTGGATCTGAATCAGTAACTGGCCAAGCTCGCGAAGCTGGGAAAGTGGTACGGCCGTGCCATTGATGAAGCCACGAGAGCGGCCATCACTGCTGATCACACGGCGAAGTAAACACTCACGCCCATCTTCAAGCTGGTTCTGTTCCAGCCAGCGCTGAGCGGCGGGGGTATCTTTCAGTGAAAAGCGGGCGCAGAGATCGGCGCGGTTTGCGCCAGTACGCACCATGTCGCCTTCAGCACGCCCGCCCAGGCACAAGCCGAGAGCATCAATGGCAATGGATTTACCTGCACCGGTTTCCCCGGTGATAGCCGTCATGCCACTGTGGAAGTCGATTTCAAGTTCACGAACAATGGCGAAGTTGCTGATGGTCAGTTGTGCCAGCATAATTGTTTTCCTGTATGAAAAACCATAACTGTGTTTTCATACAGTATAAACTGGTTTTATATACAGTAAAGTGCTGGATGCAAAATCAGAACAATTTTTTTGACCAGCCGAGTTTAGAACTTAATGTATTGAAATAGCTGTAATCTTTCGGGTGGATCAGATTCAGGTGGTAATCGCAGCGGCGAATTAACACGTCTTCACCTTCCTGTATAGGCAGCGCGATTTGGCTGTCACAGCTGATCTCCAGGTCATTGCGGCGGTGCGAGAAGCGCAGGCGAATGGTGCTGCTGCCGTTGATGACCAGCGGACGCGCAGAAAGCGTATGCGGGAACATGGGCACCAGCGTGATCGCATCCAGCGACGGCGTTAAAATGGGGCCGCCCGCAGAAAGCGAGTAGGCGGTAGAACCCGTCGGCGTTGAGATAATCAGCCCGTCCGAACGCTGCGAAAACGCAAAGATCTCATCGATATAGACCTCGAATTCAATCATATGCGCCACTTTACCAGGGTGGAGAACCACTTCATTAATGGCGGTGCTGATGCGTTTCTGGCAGTCCTGTTGGCACACTTGTGCCTCAAGCAGGAAGCGTTTCTCACTGATATAGTGGCCTTCCAGAACGTCGGCAAGCTGTTGCTGGGCGTTGTCCGGGTCGAGATCGGTCAGAAAACCAAGGTTGCCACGGTTAATGCCGATAACTTTGATATCGTAGCGCGCCAGGGTGCGGGCTGCGCCCAGCATGTTGCCGTCGCCGCCGACCACGACGGCGAGATCCGCCTGCTGGCCAATTTCTGCCAGCGTACCGGTTCTGACGCTCTTGAGCTGTAGCTCCTGCGCGATTTGCTGTTCGACCATCACGTCATAGCCTTTGGCGCACAGCCAGCGATACAACATTTCATGTGTCGTCAATGCGGTAGGGTGACGCGGATGCCCGACGATCCCAATACACTTGAAATGATTATTCATTTTCTGGAGGTCCTTGTGCCTAATGAATGATGACAATCTGTCTTGTTCCCTTGAATCCCGGAAACTGATCCCCATAATAAGCGAAGTTAGCGAGATGAATGCAGAAAAACGCGGAGAAATTCATGAGTAGTAAAGAACAGAAAACGCCTGAGGGGCAAGCCCCGGAAGAAATTATCACGGAACAGCACGATGAAGTTGAGGCCGTAGAGTCAGAAGCTTCTGCTGAGCAGGTGGACCCGCGCGATGAGAAAATTGCGAATCTGGAAGCCCAGGTCGTAGAAGCACAGAATCGCGAGCGCGATGGCGTGTTACGCATCAAAGCGGAAATGGAAAACCTGCGTCGTCGTACTGAGCTGGACGTGGAAAAGGCGCATAAGTTTGCGCTGGAGAAGTTCGTCAACGAACTGCTGCCGGTTATCGATAGCCTGGATCGCGCGCTGGAAGTGGCTGATAAAGCAAACCCGGATAACGCCGCCATGATTGAAGGCATCGAGTTGACGCTGAAATCCATGCTGGATGTGGTACGCAAGTTTGGTGTTGAAGTGATTGCTGATACCAACGTGCCGCTGGATCCGAACGTTCATCAGGCGATTGCTATGGTGGAATCTGAAGACGTTGAAGCCGGTAAAGTGCTGGGCGTGATGCAGAAAGGTTACACCCTGAACGGCCGTACCATTCGTGCCGCTATGGTGACCGTGGCGAAAGCGAAAGCGTAATTTTCCGCTCCGTAGTGCCGGGTGGCGGCTTCGCCTTACACCCGGCCTACAACATTACTCAGCGATACTTTCGCGCAGTGGTTTCACAGGCAGGATTTTCACCTGCTTAATCATATTGTCCTGCACGTCCAGGATATCAATATCGTATTGTTCAATGCGTACCCGCGTGCCTGCCGCCGGGATCTCTTCCAGTGCTTCCAGAATCATTCCGTTCATCGTGCGGGCTTCGTCTTCTGGCAGATGCCAGTTAAAGGCTTTATTCAGCTCACGGATGTTGGCGCTGCCGTCAATCAGCACTGAACCGTCGTTCTGCGGAGTCACTTCCTCTGCCAGCGATGGCGACATTGAGGTGGTAAAGTCCCCGACAATCTCTTCGAGAATATCCTCTACCGTCACCAGCCCCTGAATATCGCCATATTCATCGACAACCAGCCCGACTTTCTTCTTATTGCGCTGGAACTTCACCAGCTGAGTGCTGAGCGGCGTGCCTTCCGGCACATAGTAAATCTCGTCAGCAGCGCGCAGCAGTATCTCTTTGGTGAACTCTTTTTTCTCCGTCATCAGGCGGTAAGCTTCGCGTACACGCAGCATACTGATGGCATCGTCCAGCGAATCGCGGTACAGCACGATACGCCCGTGCGGTGAGTGCGTGAGCTGACGGACGATCGCTTTCCAGTCGTCATTGATATCGATACCAACGATTTCGTTGCGAGGCACCATGATGTCGTCAACGCTGACCTTCTCCAGATCCAGCACCGACAGCAGCATGTCCTGGTTGCGGCGGGAAATTTGCGAACGGGATTCGTTCACGATGGTGCGTAGTTCATCTTTGCTGAGTGCGCTGCTAATGGTGACGTCTGCTTTGATGCCGACCATGCGCATCAGAACACGCGTCACCATATTCAGCAGCCAGACCAGCGGCATCATCAGGATCAGTAACGGGGCCAGCAGGAAGCTGCTCGGGTAGGCGACTTTCTCCGGGTAAAGCGCGGCGATGGTTTTTGGCAGCACTTCGGCAAATACCAGCACCACAAACGTCAGCACACCGGTGGCAATGGCAACACCGGCATTACCGTACAGGCGCATCCCGACGATAGTCCCCAGTGCCGAGGCGAGGATATTGACCAGGTTGTTACCGATGAGGACCAGGCTAATCAGGCGGTCCGGCTTACGCAGCAGCTTTTCTACACGACGTGCGGCGCGGTTACCTTGTTTAGCGCGGTGACGCAGCCGATAGCGGTTTAGCGTCATCATGCCGGTTTCCGAGCCCGAGAAATAGGCAGATATGACCACCATGATGATCAGCGTGACGATCAGCGTGGTGGTAGAGATGTGTTCCAGGGGGAACTCCTTTGTTACTTAGCCAGCAAATTGCTGTATGAAGCGGCTACCGAAATAGGCAAGAGTAAGAATGCCAGCACCCGCAACGTTGAACCAGACCACGCGGCGACCGCGCCAGCCTTCATGATAATGGCCCCATAACAGGACAATATAGACAAACCACGCAATGATGGAGAGGACGGCTTTATCGATATTCTCCACGCTGAACAGGTTTTTCATATAAAACAGGCCAGTGCAGAGCGTAAGCGTTAACAGCACTACCCCGACCTGGGTGATGTGGAACATTTTACGTTCGATGACCATCAGCGGTGGCATTTCATGGTTAAAGGCCAGCTTTTTGTTTTTCAGTTGGTAGTCAATCCAGGCCAGCTGCATCGCGTACAACGCGGCAATAATGAGCGTGGCATACGCGAACAGCGACAAGCCAATATGCACCAGCATTCCCGGCGTGGCTTCCAGATGGGTAATGAACTCGTTTGGCATAAAGGTGGCTAAAGCCAGATTGATCAGCGCAAAGGCATAGACAATCGGCAGCAGCAGCCAGCCACGGTTTTTGGATGCTACGATGGTCATCACCGTACAGATCATCAGGCTGACCAGCGAGCCGACGTTAAGCACGCTCAGGTTTTGCACGCTACCGTCGCCGGGAATTATGCGCGATTCCAGCGCAAAAGCGTGGCTTATCAGTGCGATGACCGCCGAAAGAATAGCCATACGCCGCCAGCCGCTGTTTTTTTGCAGCAGGCCAGGAATGATCAGCGCGAGGCTGACAGAGTAGGCAACAAGGGCGATCAGTGCGAAAACAGGCATATAGGCGTCGACAGTTGTCTTAATAAGAAAGAGAAGCAGTATAACGTTACGTGACGCGTGCTCCAACCGTTGCATAACAACAAAGCCGCCTTCATGTTATACTCCGGCAAAATTCTGTGTATGTGTCGCTAATGCGACCCAACGTTTCTACCTCAGGCGAGAGACAATGTTTGATAATTTAACCGATCGTTTGTCGCGCACGCTGCGCAACATCAGCGGCCGTGGACGCCTCACCGAAGAAAATATTAAGGAAACGCTGCGCGAAGTGCGTATGGCGCTGCTCGAAGCAGACGTTGCGTTACCTGTCGTGCGTGATTTCATCAACCGCGTTAAAGAAAAAGCGGTTGGCCACGAAGTTAACAAGAGCCTGACCCCGGGTCAGGAATTCGTCAAAATCGTTCGTACCGAACTGGTTTCGGCGATGGGCGAAGAGAACCAGGTGCTTAACCTGGCGGCTCAGCCACCGGCAGTGGTGCTGATGGCCGGCCTGCAAGGTGCGGGTAAAACCACAAGCGTAGGTAAGCTGGGTAAATTCCTGCGCGAGAAGCACAAGAAAAAAGTGCTGGTTGTTTCTGCGGACGTCTACCGCCCGGCGGCAATCAAACAGCTGGAAACCCTGGCAGAGCAGGTTGGCGTGGATTTCTTCCCGTCTGACGTTGCCCAGAAACCTGTCGACATCGTTAACGCTGCGCTGAAAGAAGCGAAGCTGAAATTCTACGACGTGCTGCTGGTGGATACCGCCGGTCGTCTGCACGTTGACGAAGCGATGATGGACGAAATCAAGCAGGTTCATGCTTCTATCAACCCGGTAGAAACCCTGTTTGTTGTCGATGCCATGACGGGCCAGGATGCGGCGAATACCGCAAAAGCCTTTAACGAAGCCCTGCCGTTAACCGGCGTGGTGCTGACCAAAGTGGACGGTGATGCGCGTGGTGGTGCGGCGCTTTCGATTCGCCATATCACCGGTAAGCCAATTAAGTTCCTCGGCGTGGGTGAGAAAACCGAAGCCCTGGAGCCGTTCCACCCGGACCGTATTGCTTCTCGTATCCTCGGGATGGGCGACGTGCTGTCGCTTATCGAAGATATCGAAAGCAAAGTTGACCGCGCGCAGGCCGAGAAGCTGGCCAGCAAGCTGAAAAAAGGCGACGGCTTCGATCTGACCGACTTCCTGGAGCAGCTGCGTCAGATGAAAAACATGGGCGGCATGGCGAGCCTGATGGGCAAACTGCCGGGCATGGGCCAGATCCCTGACAACGTAAAAGCGCAGATGGATGACAAAGTGCTGGTGCGTATGGAGGCCATCATCAACTCGATGACCCTCAAAGAGCGCGCTAACCCGGACATCATCAAAGGTTCCCGTAAACGCCGCATCGCAGCCGGTTGTGGGATGCAGGTACAGGACGTTAACCGTCTTCTGAAACAGTTCGACGACATGCAGCGCATGATGAAGAAAATGAAGAAAGGCGGCATGGCGAAGATGATGCGTGGGATGAAGGGGATGATGCCCCCAGGATTCCCTGGCCGCTAAGCGGCCTGGCTTGTTTGCCATTTCGGCACCGGGGTGTGCTCGCCATCCTCACGTACTACGTGTACGTTCCGGTGGCTGCGCGCACGCCGGCACCGAACTGACTGCACCGCCGACGGCCTTTTCTGGCAGACTTCGCAACTGCTGATTGCAATTTCCCCAGAAATCAGTAAAATTTTCGGGCTTTTAATATGACACCCGGGCTCCGTTCCTCGATGGGGCCCGGTTGTTTTATTCACACAAGAGGATGTTATGGTAACTATTCGTTTAGCACGTCACGGCGCTAAAAAGCGTCCGTTCTACCAGGTTGTTGTTACTGACAGCCGTAATGCACGCAACGGTCGCTTCATCGAGCGCGTTGGTTTCTTCAACCCACTGGCCGCTGGCGCAGAAGAAGAAACTCGTCTGGATCTGGATCGTATCGCTCACTGGGTTGGCCAGGGCGCTACTGTTTCCGATCGCGTTGCTACGCTGATCAAAGCAGCAAACAAAGCAGCTTAATCTGTCACGGTGGTCATGATGAGCAAGCAACACGCCGCACCAGTACCTGTTGAACCGATCGTATTGGGGAAAATGGGTTCTACTTACGGTATCCGTGGTTGGCTCAGAGTGTTTTCCTCCACCGAAGACGCCGAAAGCATTTTTGATTACCAGCCCTGGTTTATCCAGAAAGGCGGTAAGTGGGAAGAGGTCGAGCTGGAAAGCTGGCGTCACCACAATCAGGACATCGTTATCAAGCTGAAAGGCGTTGACGATCGCGATGCCGCGAATCTGCTGACTAATTGTGAAATTGTCGTTGATTCGTCGCAGTTGCCGAAACTGGATGATGGCTACTACTGGAAAGACCTTATTGGTTGCCAGGTAGTGACCACTGAAGGTTATGGTCTTGGTAAAGTCATTGATATGATGGAAACCGGATCAAATGACGTTCTCGTCATCAAGGCAAACCTGAAAGATGCGTTTGGCATCAAGGAGCGGTTGGTTCCGTTCCTCGATGGGCAGGTTATCAAGAAAGTCGATCTCGCTACTCAGACTATTGAAGTAGATTGGGATCCTGGTTTTTAAATTCTCCTGAAAACGGTAAAAGACGGCGCTATGTGGATTGGCATAATTAGCCTGTTTCCTGAAATGTTCCGCGCGATTACCGATTATGGGGTAACTGGCCGGGCAGTAAAAAATGGCCTGCTGAGCATCGAGAGCTGGAGTCCACGAGATTTCGCTCATGACCGGCACCGTACCGTGGACGAACGTCCTTACGGCGGCGGACCGGGGATGCTAATGATGGTGCAACCTTTGCGGGATGCCATCTCAGCAGCAAGAGCCGCGGCAGGTGAAGGCGCAAAGGTGATTTATCTGTCACCTCAGGGACGCAAGCTTGATCAAGCGGGCGTGAGCGAACTGGCAACGAATCAAAAGCTGATTCTGGTGTGCGGTCGCTACGAAGGGATAGATGAGCGCGTAATTCAAACCGAGATTGACGAAGAATGGTCTATCGGCGATTACGTACTCAGCGGTGGTGAGTTACCAGCAATGACGCTGATTGACTCAGTTTCCCGGTTCATTCCGGGCGTACTGGGCCATGAAGCCTCAGCAACGGAAGATTCCTTTGCTGATGGATTGCTGGACTGTCCACACTATACTCGTCCTGAAGTGTTAGAAGGGATGGAAGTACCGGCAGTGTTACTGTCCGGAAACCATGCCGAGATACGTCGCTGGCGTCTGAAGCAGTCGCTGGGCCGAACCTGGCTTAGAAGACCTGAACTTCTGGAAAACCTGGCTCTGACTGAAGAGCAAGCAAAGTTGCTGGCCGAGTTCAAAACTGAACACGCGCACCAGCAGCATGAACATGATGGGATGGCCTGAGGCCCCCAAATATCAGTTTACCCAGGATAAGAGATTAAATTATGAGCAACATTATTAAGCAACTTGAACAAGAGCAGATGAAGCAGGACGTACCTTCCTTCCGTCCGGGTGATACCGTGGAAGTGAAAGTATGGGTTGTTGAAGGTTCCAAAAAACGTCTGCAGGCATTCGAGGGCGTGGTTATCGCTATTCGTAACCGCGGTCTGCACTCTGCATTCACTGTTCGTAAAATTTCCAACGGCGAAGGCGTTGAGCGTGTCTTCCAGACTCACTCTCCGGTAGTTGACAGCATTGCTGTTAAACGTCGTGGTGCTGTACGTAAAGCTAAACTGTACTACCTGCGTGAGCGTACTGGTAAGTCAGCTCGTATTAAAGAGCGTCTGAACTAAGATTCGCTTAAGCGACATCCTGTTAAAAAGGGCTGGCCGAAAGGCTGGCCCTTTTTTTATCTCATCGCATCTCACGCGTTAACCCTTTCGTCATAAATCATTTACAATGCTTGCCTCTTCCGTGGAGGCTAAGTGGATAACGTACTGCATCAGCATAACTGGAAACGCGCAGCGGCATTGACCGCGCTGTTTGCGATCCTGCTGATCGTGGTAGCGCCGCTTATCTCCGTCTCGCTGCAAAAAGATCCCATGAGTGCGATGCCGGGAATGCATCATGACATGAGCATGATGTCGATGGATGAGCATCATGGCGAGATGCAGCACTCCATGCCTGTCGATCATGCTGAAGCGTGCGGTTACTGCGTACTGTTAGCCCATGTCCCGGGCATGATGCTTGCGCTGATCGTCCTGCTCAGCGTGGTACTGCAAAGACTGCGGGTGAAGCCGCCTCGTCAGGCGGTCAGCCACTGGCACTTTTTCCCCTGGCTTTATCCTGATACCCGCGCGCCGCCGCGCTGGTCTGCTTTTTCCCTTTAAAAAAATATTCGATAACTTTTTGCCTTAAAAAGGAAAAGTATGACCACCTGCACTCCGCGCGCGGCATGGGGAAACCTGCTGCGTCGACTTCATTTCTATATTGGGCTGTTTGTCGGCCCGTTTATCTTCTTCGCTGCCCTGACCGGCACGCTGTATGTGGCAACGCCGCAGCTGGAAAATGCGTTATACCGGCACGCGCTTCATACGGATGCGGTGGGGGAACCGCAGCCCCTGGCAGAACAAATTGCCGTGGCAGAAAAAAACGTGGGACCGGAACTGAGGCTACATGCCGTTCGCCCTGGCCTGACAGAAGGTGAAACGACGCGTGTGATGTTCGCCGACCCTTCACTTGGGCCATCAGAGAATCGGGCGATTTTTATCGATCCTGTAAGCCTTGAAGTGCGTGGCGATCTGACGGTATACGGCACCAGCGGAATTTTGCCGCTTCGTCAGACCATTGATTATCTGCATACCTCCCTGATGCTGGGAGATACCGGGCGGCTTTACAGCGAGCTGGCTGCTTCATGGATGTGGGTTGCCGCACTGGGGGGGATTGCTCTGTGGTTTTATACCCGGCCAAAGCGCCGCATCAATAATCGTTTCCAGAACCGTCGGCGCCTGCATGTTACGCTCGGCTGGATCTTGCTGGGCGGGATGTTGCTGTTCTCGGCAACCGGGCTGACCTGGTCGCAGTGGGCGGGGGGGAATGTCGATAAACTGCGTGCTGAAATGAACTGGCTCACTCCGCAGGTTAACACCCAGCTTTCAGGTGCGCCTCAGCAGATGGATGAGCACGCTGAACATCACGGTCATCATGGCGGAATGGTGATGCCTGAGATGGACATGGATCTGACGCAGTTTGACGGTGTGTTACATGTCGCCAGAAAGGCAGGAATCGATGCCAGTAAGCTGGAGATCCGCCCGGCCAAAGCAGCTAATCAAGCCTGGACGGTCACCGAAATCGATCGCAGCTGGCCGACTCAGGTAGATAGCGTGTCGGTTGATCCTCACTCTATGCAGGTACTGGACAGAACCCGGTTCGACGATTTCCCGCTCATGGCTAAACTGACGCGCTGGGGTGTGGATTTCCATATGGGGATTTTGTTTGGTCTGGCAAACCAGCTTTTGCTTATCGCTTTTGGTCTGGCGCTCTGCGTGATGATCCTTTGGGGATATCGCCTGTGGTGGATGCGTCGTCCTGCGCAGTCGAGCGCAAACCCGGTTCAGACACTCTGTCAGAGCTGGCTGGCGTTATCGCTTCCGGGAAGGTTAGTCACTGTGGTTTTGAGTGTACTGCTTGGGCTGGCGCTTCCGGTGATGGGAGGCAGTCTGGTGCTGTTTATTTTGTTTGACTGGCTGCGCTGGCGAGCGGCCATAGATGTGTCGCTCGCCGAATCATCCGTTAAATAACGTCTATGGCGTGCTGATGACCACTGCAACGCGGCGGTTTTCAGCACGTCCTTTCGATGTGCTGTTGCTCACTACCGGGTATTTTTTACCTAATCCCTGGGTGGTGAGATTGCTGCGCGGGATGCTGGCGCCTTTTGCCCAGGTGTCGGCAACGGCATTGGCTCGTTTTAACGATAGCGCTTCGTTATAGCTATCTTCGCCGTAGTTGTCGGTGTGACCGTCCATGCGCGCATGAGTTAAGCCGGTCGCAGCCAGACGTGTTGCCATAGTCTGGATCTGTTTTTCGCTCTCAGGACGCAGCTGCGCTTCATTTTTGCCGAACAGAATGGTGTCAGAAAGCCCCAGTGACCAGTCGCCATTAAGTTCGTTAAATCCGTATGACTTCATGGCGGCGATTTGCTCTGCGGTGAATTTTCCTTGTGGCGGGGTCTGACATCCAGCCAGAACCATTGATGCCAGTAAGAGCGGCGCGAGGTATCGCTTTAACATATCGTATTCCTTTCTAGGATATTGTTTTTGAACGCTGGTTTTTAACCAGGTACATATTGCGGTCGGCTTGCTCCAGTAATGCTTCCACCGAAGCATTTTCCCACGCCAGAGCAAAGCCAATGCTGAGTGACATCGATGCTGTGTGTCCGTTATGCAGATCGAACGGGCGGATAAACTGCTGCGACAGTGCAGCACAAATGTGTTGGACATCGGGTTCTGAATGTACGCCATACAGGATCATCGCAAATTCATCGCCGCCCAGACGGTACGACTGATGGCGGCTTTCGCCGAACTCCACCATTCTGCTGGCGACCTCAATAAGTACGCAGTCGCCTGCGGCATGTCCCCATGTGTCATTGATAAATTTAAAGTTATCACCATCCAGGAAAAGCAGGGCAGAGTTCAATTTTGCGGAAGAGTCATTCATTAATGCCGCAATGCTGTTGCGAAACGCCGCCCGGTTAGCCAGGCCGGTTAATGGGTCGTGCATCGCGGTACGCAGTAACTGTGCATTCTTGGCCTGGAGCTTCAATTGCCACTCTTCCATTTCGTCCAGCAGGCTGTTGAAGTCCTCGCCGAAACGGTGGAACTCCTCGATCCTGCCTTCTTTGACCCGGCGTGAGAAATTACGGTTGGTGCGCACGTCATGGACGACATCGGTAATGTTTTGCATCGCGGTGACCATGCCCTGGTGCAGAGAGCGGGTAATGGTTAATGCCACCAGAGAGGCGAAAAGAATGCAGCCGGTAAGAACGGCAAACGACATCCAGATAAAGTGGCTGATAAGGCTGTCGCGCGCCGTAAGGCGAATCTCACCAATCTTATTGCCGTTATGCATAATCGGCTGCGCAACGGGGGTTGGGAACAACCAGCGGCTGACCAGCGCACCCAGCGTATCGGTATTATCTTCAGGGTTCCATGACCACCAGGCAAAACGTTTTTCATGGATATTGAGGACTTCTGCTTCCGCAAATTGTCCCTGCTTACCGAGGGTGGCGAGTGTTTCATTCGCGGCCAGTGAGTCGTTGAAAACCAGCGAGGCTTCAAGGCTGTGGCTCATGGTTGCGCCGGTTAATTCGAGATTTTTTTGCGCATATTGTTTTAACGTCACTACGGAAGCAAAACAAAGCAACAACCATATAAGCGTCATTGTTATTATGACGCTTATCATGCTGATACGCCTCAATGTTCTTTTAAACGTAGGGCGTGGAGGTGAAGTGAAATCCTTATTCATGCTTCGAATTCCGTGCAAGCATTAATACATCCGGACTGACTCTTACACCACTACGAGACAGTGCATCCAGATTTACGGAAAACCTAACCCGGTCGTCTTCTATAATGAGACAAAATGCGCTTCCAATAACACATTCCGGATTCTGTTCTGAAATTAATAGCAACGCTCGGCCCTGATACTGACTTATTAAATCAAGTTGTTGGGCTGGGGATTCGGTCCCGAAATATATAGCGTCGCACATGGCTGCCAGTGCTTCCTGATCGTTACGCACGATAGCAGGAGTGTAGGGTAACTCACTATGCCCATCTTCGCGGCTGAGTGTCTGCGCGTAGCGCGATGTGGCGTAAATACAGAGTTTCGGCTGGCCGGAAAGCACTGGCCACCGGGTATAACTCACAATACCCGAAACAATTGAACGCACCGATTTATCGGTTTCCGTTTGCGTTCCGGCAACCGTTGCGCCCGCAGTAAGAAACAGCATCAATGCCAGAGTCAGTCGGTACAAAGAGATCAAGAATGAAATTCTCACCAGAAACCGCCATACCGCTCTGGAAATAGATGTCCTTAAGAGTTGTCGGCAGAATACCATTGTTTGTCAAAGCCGTCATTATGTCAGAAATGCAACTACGTTGACTTAGGTTAAATCTCACAGTTACATTTATTCCGATGGTAAAAGATAAAAATCAATTAAGCCTGCTGGCCTTCATGCTTTCATCCATCCCTTGTTGCCAGGCATCGTGAAGTTTTGCTGCATTTTCTACGGTATCGCAACTGGCTGGAAATGATTTGCCTGCTAAACCCCATGCGTGAATAAATCCTTCTTCACAAACTTTCTTCTGACCATCCGCATAACCGCGGAGATATTCACTACGATCGACTTTCGGATCGTTAAAATTATCGGCCAGCGCCTGATTATCTTTAACCGGCACGCCGTTCATGGCGTCTTCTTTTCCCGCACCAAACCAGTCAGGGCTTGTCCAGTCGGGCTGGAAGGTGTAGGGATTGATCTGGCAGCCTGATAAAGACAGGGCCAGTAACGCTAACGCGATTGAACGCATAGACATTCTCCTTTTTCTTCAGCATAGCCTGGCGGAAGATAAGTGGAGTGTAATTTTAAGTTTACGTTTTTATCGGCTGATTTTTGCAATAAATTGGCTTCTGTAAAGTAATGTGTACGTATTTTGGATTGAAATCTTTACTTGTTGTGGTATCGTTGTCTCACCTCTTAGAGGAAAACAACTATCGCAAACGAGCTCTACAGGATCGCAATCATGCAAAAAGACGCGCTGAACAACGTACATATCACTGACGAACAGATTTTAATTACCCCGGATCAACTGAAAGCGGAATTCCCGCTGAGCATTGCGCAAGAGGAGCAAATTGAGCACTCTCGCCAGACCATTTCCGACATCATCGCCGGGCGCGATCCGCGTCTGCTGGTGGTATGTGGTCCATGCTCCATTCACGATCCTGAAACCGCCATTGAATATGCCCGTCGATTTAAAACATTAGCGGAGGAGGTCAGCGATAGCCTCTATCTGGTGATGCGCGTCTATTTTGAAAAGCCACGTACCACTGTTGGCTGGAAAGGGTTGATTAACGATCCGCACATGGATGGCTCGTTTGATGTGGAAGCAGGCCTGAAGATTGCTCGTCGCCTGCTGGTTGAGCTGGTCAGCATGGGGCTGCCTCTGGCAACCGAAGCTCTGGATCCGAATAGCCCGCAATACCTGGGCGACCTGTTTAGCTGGTCTGCAATTGGTGCGCGTACCACTGAGTCGCAAACCCACCGCGAAATGGCGTCTGGCTTGTCTATGCCTGTTGGTTTCAAAAACGGGACTGACGGCAGCCTGGCAACCGCGATTAACGCAATGCGTGCTGCGGCAATGCCACACCGTTTTGTGGGTATCAACCAGGCGGGGCAAGTTTGTCTGCTGCAAACGCAGGGTAACCCGGATGGCCATGTGATCCTGCGCGGTGGTAAAGCGCCAAACTACAGCCCGGCAGATGTCGCCCAGTGTGAAAAAGAGATGGAACAGGCGGGACTGCGTCCGGCTCTGATGGTAGATTGCAGCCATGGTAACTCGAACAAAGATTACCGTCGTCAGCCTGCGGTGGCTGAATCCGTTGTCGCGCAAATCAAAGATGGCAATCGTTCTATTATCGGCCTGATGATTGAAAGCAACATTCATGAAGGCAATCAGTCATCTGAACAACCGCGTAGCGCAATGAAACACGGGGTGTCTGTTACTGATGCCTGCATCAGTTGGGAAACCACAGATGCACTGCTGCGTGAGATCCACAAAGATTTGAACGGCCAGCTGGCGACGCGTCTGGCATAAGAGGGTAGTTATGGTTGCTGAATTGACCGCATTACGCGATCAAATTGATGAAGTGGATAAGGCGTTGCTGGACCTGCTGGCACGCCGTATGTCTCTGGTTGCTGAAGTGGGCGAGGTAAAGAGTCAATATGGCCTGCCTATCTATGTACCAGAGCGTGAAGCTTCCATGCTTGCGTCCCGCCGTAAAGAGGCGCAGGCGTTGGGGGTTTCTCCAGACTTAATTGAAGATGTACTGCGTCGCGTGATGCGTGAGTCCTATTCCAGCGAGAACGACAAAGGCTTCAAAACCCTTTGTCCATCGCTGCGCCCGGTAGTGATAGTGGGTGGTGCGGGCCAGATGGGGCGTCTGTTTGAAAAAATGCTGACGCTTTCTGGCTACCAGGTGCGCATTCTGGAAAAAGAGGACTGGGCTCGTGCACCGGAACTGATGAAAGATGCCGGCATGGTGATCGTTAGCGTGCCAATTCATGTGACGGAACAGATTATCGAGAAACTTCCTTCGCTGCCGGAGGATTGCATTCTGGTGGATCTGGCGTCGGTGAAAAACGGTCCATTGCAGGCGATGCTGGCCGCTCACACTGGCCCGGTACTGGGTCTGCATCCTATGTTTGGCCCGGATAGCGGTAGCCTTGCCAAGCAGGTGGTGGTCTATTGTGATGGCCGTCAGCCGGAAGCTTATCAGTGGTTCCTGGAACAGATTCAGGTATGGGGTGCACGTTTGCACCGCATTAGCGCGGTTGAACACGATCAGAACATGGCATTCATCCAGGCGCTGCGCCACTTTGCAACCTTTGCTTATGGCCTACATCTGGCGGAAGAAAACGTTCAGCTTGAGCAGTTGCTGGCGCTCTCTTCGCCAATCTATCGCCTGGAGCTGGCTATGGTTGGGCGTCTGTTTGCGCAGGATCCGCAGCTGTATGCTGACATTATTATGTCGTCAGAGAACAACCTGGCACTGATTAAACGTTACTATCAGCGCTTTGGCGAAGCCATCACCTTGCTGGAGCATGGTGATAAACAAGCATTTATCGACAGTTTCCGTAAGGTTGAACACTGGTTCGGTGATTATGCACAGCGCTTCCAGAGCGAAAGTCGCACGTTGTTGCGCCAGGCAAATGACAGTCGCCAGTAATGTGATGATGTATATACTAAAAGCCAGCGTATGCTGGCTTTTTTCTTTTGGGGAAATGACATGATGGAACCGCAGCTGTTATTGAACTACACCGGGCACTTACCGGAATGCCCAACGTGGAGCGAAGATGAAAATGCGCTCTACTGGGCTGATATTCTGGAAGGTGAGATCCATCGTTACCACCTGCCAACGGCTGAGCACACTGTCCTGTCATTTCATGAGGAGGTGGGGTGTTTTGCCCTGCGAGAGCGCGGCGGTTTTATTGTCGCAATGCGAACTGCCATCTGGTTGACGGATAAGCACGGGCTACTTCAGCGCAAGGTGTGCGACAACCCTTCCAACCCGCAGTTGGCGAGGTTTAATGATGGTGGAACCGACCACCGTGGCCGCTTCTATGCGGGGACATTCTGGGGGCCTGGGGACTATAACGGCGCAATGCTGATGCGTATCGACAACGACCTGACCCCGAAGGTACTTCAGTGCGATATCCACGGGCATAACGGCCTGGCATTCAGTCATGACCAGCAATGGATGTTTACCTCTGACACGCCGAATGGTGTTATCTATCGCACGCCGCTGGACGAACAGGGTGAGCCTGGCAAACGAGATGTATTCCGGCGGTTTAAGGAAGGTGAGGGGATACCTGACGGCGCCGCGATGGACGTGGAAGGCTGTTACTGGAGCGCGCTGTTTGATGGCTGGCGCATCGCCAGATTTTCACCAGAGGGTGAACAGCTTGAGGAATACCGGCTTCCGGTTCGTTGCCCGACGATGGTCTGCTTTGGCGGGGACGACATGAAAACGTTGTTTATCACAACCACCCGGGAAAATATGGACGAGGCTGAGACAGCGAAATATCCGCTTTCCGGGGCTATCTTCACCCTGCCCGTCAGCGTGGCAGGGATGAAGAAAAGCCGCTTTATCGAACGTTAAGCCGGGTCGACCGGAACAACGTTTTCGCTCGGATAGCAGCCGAGCACTTTCATTGAGCGGGTGATTTCACCCAGCTCACGCAGAGCTTTCTGCATGGATGCAGATTCCAGATTGGCCTGAACATCAAGATAGAACATCTCTTCCCACGGATTGCCGTTGATCGGGCGCGATTCCAGCTTGGTCATGATCAGATTGTGATTACGCAGCACCAGCAGGGCTTCAACCAGCGCACCTGCCTGCTGGCCGGTGGCCATCAACAGCGTGGTTTTCGCTGGGACCTGATCGGACACATTAATGGCTTTGCGCGCCAGCACCACAAAGCGCGTGATGTTTTGCGTCTGGTTGGCGAGGTTACGTTCCAGCACCTGCAATCCGTAAAGCGCGCCCCCCGCTTCGCTACCCAGTGCGGCAACGGTCGGGGAATTTGCCTGCGCGACTTTTTCCATCGCCGCAGAGGTACTTTCGGTGTACTCAATTTTCCAGTTCGGATAGCGGTTCAGGAACTGGCTGCATTGCTGGAACGGCTGCGGATGGCTGTACACCGTCTCGATGTTGCTCAGGTCAGTGGAGCCTGAAACCAGAACACAGTGGTCAATTGGAATAGTCAGCTCGCCAACCAGCGACAGGCTGGTGTGTTGCAGCAGGTCGTAGACATCATTGATGGCGCCGGAGCTGGTATTTTCAATCGGGACTACGGCGTAATCGGCCTGACCGGTTTCAACCTGATTGAAAATATCGGCAAACTTCGCGCATCCACTTTCAATAAACTCTTCGAAATGGCGGGCTGCATACTGACGTGCCGCCAGGTGCGAATACGAACCTTTCGGGCCCAGAAACGCGATACGGGCAGAGTGCGGATTGGTTTTATTCAGATGCTGCTGTAACAGCGCTTGTTGGGTCAGAACGGAATCTTCGATGATAAGCTGGAACAGACGGGTGATGTAATGGGCATCCAGGTGGTGCGCTTTTCCAAGCTGAATCAGGCGCTCCAGCAGATCACGCTCACGGTCGATATCACGCACGGGGCGGTGGGAGTCCAGCTTGGCTTTGCCCACTTCGACAGCGAGTAAGCGGCGTTCTGCCAGCAGTGCCAGTAATTTTTCATCCAGCGCGCTGATTTTTACTCGCAGATCCAGTAACGGGTTTTCCGGTGTCATAGTGTTGCCTGTCTCATTTTATCGTTATCAATAAAAAAGGCCCCCCGGTTTGGGAGGCCTTGTTGTTCGTCTTCGCATTCTTTATCACACGACGAAACGCCTCCCATTCAGGGGAAGGTAAAAAAGAATGCGAAGAAAAACGGCGTTAGTTTCATTGAGTCATCCTGTGGTTGATACCGTTAAAGTACCTGCACTGTTTTCACCCTGTCAATAAAAAACGCGCCCGAAGGCGCGTTGGCGGTACACTCAATTTAAAGGATTACTCTTCTTCAACTTCTTCCGCGAGGCTGGCGTCTTTCACCGATGTTGTGGCGCGACGGGCTTCGCCTTTGTGTTGCACTTTATTGAGCTGCCGTTCCAGCTTGTTGATCAAATCGTTAATTGCGGTGTACATATCCTCGTGTTTAGCGCTGGCGACCAGATGGCCGTTTGGAGTATTGATAGTTGCGTCAGCGATGAAACCCTGTGGCTCCTTGGACAGGATGATATGTGGATTAATCAAATGAGTTTGCCATTTATCCAGTTTGGCGAGACGGTCTGCGACGTGCTGGCGAATTGCCGGAGTAATTTCCATTTGTTTACTGGTAATGTTCATTGTCATAAATTTTACCTCTTGTCTTTCCGTCTTGGTGATTCCAGCATACCTGTCCTAATGTCAAAATGTGTGATTTAGATCACGTTATTTTGTCGGTTTTTGTCAGGGAATCTTTTTTGTGAGGCAGGACAGGAAGAGGCGATTTTTACCTTGTCGAACTCAGAAATTGAGGCCATAGTTGATAGGATGTGTTGAAGCTAAACCGCTTCAGCTTATGACAGAAACGAATAAAAAAACGGCAGCCATTGGGCTGCCGTTTTGCTTTAAGCGGAAAGTCAGGTATTGCTGCTGTTTGCGGCGATGATTTTCGCGACTTTTTCAGCCTGTGCGTTCATCTGCATCTGACGGTATGCGTTTTCCATCAGCTTCAGACCGTCACGCGTGGCTTGCGTATCAGGGTAATCGCGCAGCATTCCTTCTACACGGTTAACTACGGCAACCCATGCGCCACGGCGGGTGTAGTATTCAGCAACGGAGTATTCATACTTAGCCAGACGATCTTTCAGGAATACCAGACGCTTAGTGGCATCGGTAATGTACTGGCTGTTTGGATAACCACGTACCAGCTTGGAGAAGTCGTTAAAGGCGTCACGCGCATGCTGAGGATCGCGGTCGGAACGATCAACACCAAAGAAACCTTGCAGAGCGCTATCATCCAGAGCCATGTTGGTCAGACCGCGCATATACATGACATAATCGATGTTAGGATGAGTCGGGTTCAGACGCATGAAGCGATCGATAGTCGCCTGAGCCAGCGGCAGATCGGCATTTTTATAGTAAGCGTAGATAAGATCTAACTGTACCTGCTGCGAATATGGACCAAATGGATAGCGATTATCCAGCGCTTCCAGTTGCGTTATCGCCTGTTTCCAGTTACCGTCCTGCAACTTTTGTTGTGCAGTCGCATAGATTTCATTCGGCGGATTGTCAGGGACCTGTTCATTTGAACCGGAGCAGCCCACCAAAGCCAGGCTCAACGTGGCCGCTGCCACCAGATATTTCATGCGCGTCATGACGTTTTGACTTTCCTCAAATGTTTGTCCGGGAGAAACTCTGTTCCTGCTCCCGATTAAGACCAGCTACAATAGCACACTATATTAAACGGCAAAGCCGTAAAACCCAACGTTAAACGAAGAAGCAGTTTATGGCACAACGAGTAGAACTCACCGCAACAGTCTCCGAAAATCAGCTCGGTCAACGCTTAGATCAGGCTTTGGCCGAATTGTTCCCTGATTATTCGCGTTCACGCATAAAAGAATGGATCCTTGACCAGCGCGTGATGGTAAACGGCAAAGTCTGGGACAAACCAAAAGAGAAAGTGTTAGGTGGGGAAGCTGTCGCCATCAATGCTGAAATCGAAGAAGAAGTGCGTTTTGAACCGCAGGATATCCCACTAGAGATCGTCTACGAAGATGATGACATTCTGGTTATCAACAAACCGCGCGATCTGGTTGTTCATCCTGGTGCCGGTAATCCTGATGGTACAGTGTTAAACGCGCTCCTCCATTATTACCCGCCGATTGTTGACGTACCGCGCGCCGGTATCGTTCACCGTCTGGATAAAGACACCACGGGTCTGATGGTGGTGGCGAAAACGATTCCTGCCCAGACGCGTCTGGTGGAATCGTTGCAGCTGCGTGAAATTACCCGTGAATATGAAGCGGTCGCGATTGGTCATATGACCTCGGGCGGCACGGTAGAAGAACCTATCAGCCGCCACCCAACCAAACGTACGCATATGTCGGTGCACCCAATGGGGAAACCGGCGGTAACGCACTACCGTATTATGGAACATTTCCGCATCCATACACGCCTGCGTCTGCGCCTTGAAACGGGTCGTACTCACCAGATCCGTGTCCATATGGCGCACATCACTCATCCGCTGGTGGGTGACCAGGTTTACGGTGGCCGTCCGCGTCCGCCGAAAGGCGCATCTGATGAATTCATCAGCGTCCTGCGTAAGTTTGACCGCCAGGCACTGCACGCAACAATGCTGCGTCTTTACCATCCGATTACCGGCATCCAGATGGAATGGCACGCGCCTATCCCACAGGATATGGTGGAGCTTATCGAAGCATTACGCGCTGATTTTGAAGAGCATAAGGACCAGGTGGACTGGTTATGACCAAACTGATTGTCCCGGAGTGGCCACTGCCTGAGGGCGTGGCCGCCTGTAGTTCGACCCGCGTCGGCGGGGTAAGCCAGGGCGCATGGGAGTCATTAAATCTCGGCGCGCATTGCGGTGATGTTCTGGAACATGTTGAGGAAAACCGCAAGCGTATGTTTGCGGCCGGAAACTTACCGTCAAAACCCGTCTGGCTCGAACAGGTGCACGGCAAGGACGTACTGAAACTGACGGGTGAACCCTATGTTTCTAAACGTGCCGATGCTTCTTACAGTAATACTCCCGGGACAGTGTGTGCCGTGATGACCGCCGATTGCCTGCCGGTTCTCTTTTGTAATCAGTCCGGAACCGAAGTCGCGGCCGCACACGCGGGTTGGCGTGGTTTGTGCGAAGGGGTTCTGGAGGAGACGGTCGCCTGTTTCGCCGATAACCCTGCCAACATTATTGCCTGGCTTGGCCCGGCAATTGGCCCTCGCGCCTTTGAAGTCGGGCCTGAGGTACGCGAAGCCTTTATGGATAAAGACCCGCAAGCTGTCACCGCGTTTCAGCCGGTGGGTGAAAAATATCTGGCCGATATTTATCAGCTTGCGCGCCAGCGTCTGAATCGCGTGGGTATTACGCAAATCTTCGGTGGCGATCGCTGTACGTTCACCGAAAAGGGTGATTTTTTCTCTTATCGCCGCGACAAGACGACGGGTCGTATGGCAAGTTTTATTTGGCTGATATAACCTAAAGAATCAAGACGATCCGGTACGTGCCGTTTTCTTTTCACATAATTCAGGTCATTAACCTTGAATAATTGAGGGATGACCTCATTTAATCTCCAGTAGCAAATTTGACCTGTTATGGGAGGAGTTATGCGTCTGGATCGTCTTACTAATAAATTCCAGCTTGCACTCGCCGATGCCCAGTCCCTCGCACTGGGGCACGACAACCAATTCATCGAACCTCTTCATCTAATGAGCGCCTTGCTGAATCAGGAAGGGGGTTCGGTACGTCCATTATTAACGTCCGCCGGTATTAATGCTGGCCAGTTACGCGCGGCCATCGATCAGGCACTGAGCCGTTTGCCGCAGGTAGAAGGAACGGGCGGTGATGTTCAGCCGTCCCAGGATCTGGTGCGTGTACTGAATCTTTGCGACAAGCTGGCGCAAAAACGTGGCGACAACTTTATATCGTCGGAGCTGTTTGTTCTGGCGGTGCTTGAATCACGCGGTACTTTGACCGACCTGCTGAAAACTGCCGGAGCAACAACCGCCAACGTGACTCAGGCGATTGAAAAAATGCGCGGAGGTGAAAGCGTGAACGATCAGGGAGCCGAAGACCAACGTCAGGCTTTGAAAAAATTCACCGTCGATCTGACCGAGCGTGCCGAGCAGGGCAAGCTTGACCCGGTGATCGGCCGTGATGAAGAGATTCGCCGTACCATTCAGGTACTGCAACGTCGTACTAAAAACAACCCTGTTTTGATTGGTGAGCCGGGTGTCGGTAAAACCGCCATCGTTGAAGGGCTGGCGCAACGTATTGTCAATGGAGAAGTTCCGGAAGGCCTGAAAGGTCGCCGCGTGCTGGCTCTGGATATGGGCGCGTTGGTGGCCGGGGCGAAATACCGTGGTGAATTCGAAGAACGTCTGAAAGGCGTGCTTAATGACCTGGCAAAACAGGAAGGTAACGTCATTCTGTTTATCGACGAGCTGCACACGATGGTCGGTGCCGGTAAAGCGGATGGCGCAATGGATGCCGGGAACATGCTGAAACCTGCGCTGGCGCGTGGTGAACTTCACTGCGTCGGTGCGACAACGCTCGATGAGTATCGTCAGTATATAGAAAAAGATGCTGCCCTTGAGCGTCGTTTCCAGAAAGTATTCGTTGCTGAGCCAACGGTTGAAGACACCATTGCGATTTTACGTGGCCTGAAAGAGCGTTATGAGTTGCACCACCATGTGCAGATCACCGACC
Source organism: Enterobacter sp. Tr-810 (assembly GCF_011752765.1). Taxonomy (NCBI): domain Bacteria; kingdom Pseudomonadati; phylum Pseudomonadota; class Gammaproteobacteria; order Enterobacterales; family Enterobacteriaceae; genus Enterobacter; species Enterobacter sp. Tr-810. Next base: position 429,912 of record NZ_VWWW01000004.1, read on the forward strand.
CGGCTATTGTTGCCGCGGCAACGCTTTCGCACCGTTATATCTCCGATCGTCAGCTGCCGGATAAAGCCATCGACCTTATTGATGAAGCTGCGTCGAGTATTCGTATGCAGATTGACTCGAAACCAGAAGAGCTGGACAGACTCGACCGCCGAATCATTCAGCTCAAACTGGAACAGCAGGCGCTGAAGAAAGAGTCTGATGAAGCCAGTAAGAAACGCCTGGATATGCTTAATGAGGAACTGGATGACAAAGAGCGCCAGTATTCTGAGTTAGAAGAAGAGTGGAAAGCGGAGAAAGCATCGCTTTCGGGGACTCAGACGATTAAGGCAGAACTGGAGCAGGCAAAAATCGCCATTGAACAGGCTCGCCGGGTAGGTGACCTGGGGCGGATGTCCGAACTTCAGTACGGTAAAATTCCGGAGCTGGAAAAACAGCTGGAAGCTGCAACGCAGGCAGAAGGCAAAACCATGCGTCTGCTGCGTAACAAAGTGACCGATGCGGAAATCGCTGAAGTGCTGGCGCGCTGGACGGGTATCCCTGTCGCTCGCATGATGGAAAGTGAACGTGAAAAACTGCTGCGGATGGAGCAGGACTTGCACCACCGGGTTATCGGCCAGAATGAAGCTGTTGAGGCGGTATCGAATGCCATTCGCCGTAGCCGTGCGGGCTTGTCTGATCCAAATCGTCCGATTGGCTCATTCCTGTTCCTTGGCCCAACGGGTGTAGGTAAAACAGAGCTCTGCAAAGCGCTGGCAAACTTTATGTTTGATAGCGATGACGCGATGATCCGTATCGATATGTCTGAGTTTATGGAAAAACACTCGGTTTCACGTCTGGTGGGTGCGCCTCCGGGATACGTTGGCTATGAAGAAGGTGGCTATCTGACTGAAGCGGTACGTCGTCGTCCTTACTCCGTCATTCTTCTGGATGAAGTGGAGAAAGCGCACCCGGATGTGTTCAACATTCTGTTGCAGGTTCTGGATGATGGACGACTCACCGATGGGCAGGGGAGAACCGTCGATTTCCGCAATACCGTGGTGATCATGACGTCTAACCTGGGTTCCGATTTGATTCAGGAACGTTTTGGTGAACTGGATTATGGTCATATGAAGGATCTGGTGCTGGGGGTTGTGAGCCACAGCTTCCGCCCTGAGTTCATTAACCGTATCGATGAAGTCGTGGTATTCCACCCGTTGGGTGAAAAACACATTGCTTCTATTGCGCAGATTCAGCTCCAGCGTCTTTATAAACGTCTTGAAGAGCGTGGTTATGAAATCCACATCTCTGATGACGCGCTGAAACTGCTTAGTGAGAATGGCTACGATCCTGTTTATGGTGCACGTCCTCTGAAACGTGCTATCCAGCAGCAGATCGAAAACCCACTTGCTCAGCAAATCCTTTCCGGAGAGCTGATTCCAGGAAAAGTGATTCGTCTGGAAGTGAATGACGATCGAATTGTGGCAGTGCAGTAAGTCACAAAACATCAAAAACGGGCCGCTTGCGGCTCGTTTTTGTTTAAAAACCAGGCGAAAATGAATGTCTGGAGTGCGTTTCGCCTGGAAAATGAGCAGTCAGTAAATAATTTTCACTTTGCACTTGCAGCTTCAGAATAACTCCCTATAATGCGCCTCCACTGACACGGAACAACGGCAAGTAAGCCGCCGGGTCAGCAGGGTTCTCCGGCGAAAGTCGCTGAAGAATCCCGGAGAAAAGCGAAAATAAATGCTTGACTCTGTAGCGGGAAAGCGTAATATGCACACCCCGCGCCGCAGCGAAAACGAAGCGGCACTGCTCTTTAACAATTTATCAGACAATCTGTGTGGGCACTCAAAGTGACATGGATTCTTAATGTCTTCGGACAATAAATGAATACCAAGTCTCAACGAGTGAACACGTAATTCATTACGAAGTTTA